>NZ_JAQQXT010000012.1:0-160987 GCF_028595345.1 Roseateles albus
CAACGGCAAGTTCAGGGACGAGTGCTTGAACGAACACTGGTTCCAAACCTTGCCTCAAGCCAGGACTGAGATTGCCGCTTGGCGGCGTGACTACAACGAGGTCAGACCGCACAGCAGCATTGGTCGAATGCCACCCGCTCAGTTCGCTGAGCAGCATCGCCGAAGTACTGGAGACGCTGCGCGACATCTGATCCCCACAGAAATCCATTAACCTTCAACCCAGGACCCCTGCCGAATCATTGATACGGAGAAAGGGGGCAGGTCATCAGTCGGTTTTTTTGCGGGGCTTCTTCTTAGGATTAACTTCTGAAGCGTCTACAGTGTTTGGGCCAACGTTCGAGCTTGGAACGAGACCGACCTCTGATACCCCGATCATCACACCAGGAACAGCCTGCTCCTTTGTTGGGCCCACGCCTCCCGTTCCAACGTGATAGCCAACCATTAGGTCATACATTCCGTCGTTCAGGTCGTAATGCTTAACCAGAAGGATTGCAAGATCCCTTAGTGATAAAGGAGCAGCAACCGGAGGTGTTTGCAGCCCTAACACTTTGCTGTCAGTGGACATGAGCTACTCCCCACTTAGGATTCTCATTCGCAACGGCTGTAAGCGTACTAAGCGAGCCTTCCGACGATTCCAGCGTTACGCGAATGTTGTGATTGACGTCGGCACGGCAGTTGAGAAATGCATCTAAGGCGCGGACGACTACGTCATTCAACGACACCGCGTCAGCAGCAGCTCGTATTGCGGCTGCTCTATGAAGAGTTGGTGACACTCGTACATTGAATTGCCCACGGAAGGGGCGCTGCGCCTCCTTTTCGAGTTGAGCGCACGTATCCAAGTAATCGTCAACTGCCTCCTCGAATTCCTTCTGAAGATTGGCAGGGGAGGATGACTCGTAAGTAACAAGATCATCAATAAACAAGACCTTGCCCCGGCATGTATTCCGAGTCATGTCCAACTCTGCCGTACCTTCGTAGTCTTTGTACTTAAGGATATCCACTTTGGTTCCTAGATAAATCCGTAGACCGTGAGATGCTCAATCACGTCTGATATGCAACCCTTATCGACCGTCGGAGAAGGGTGAGGCTGATGACAAATGATCAAGGCTTTCTTCCCTGCATGGAAAAACTTTCGGCGGGAGCCACTGCCCTTGAGCATGTCGTACCCTAAGTGCTCAAGCACTCCTTTGAGTTCCTGCCACTTAATGTCTGAGGCAGGAGGATTGGCGCATAGCCTGTGTAGGGCCTTCTGGTGTTTTGACATGCGAGTCTAGGTCATCAGGAACAGTAGTGTAACTACAAAATGGTTACAAAATTGGCTTTTTCTTCTCGCTTCCCCAAGTACGGACGCCTGTAGCCCGCGCTGCATTGCGACGCCCAACGACTCACCGCGTCGGCCCTGGTAGCGGCCGTTGGCGATATGCGCCAGTTCAAGAGCGCCCGCCAGTTCAGCGCCTGGGTGGGGCTGGTGCCGAGCCAGAACTCCAGCGGCGGCAAGAACCGGCTGGGTCGCATCACCAAGCGCGGCGATAACTATTTGCGAACCCTGCTGATCCAGGGCGCCAAATCCGCGCTGCTGGCGGCCACCAAGCGCAGTGACCGCATCTCACAGTGGCTGTTGCAGCTGCGAGACCGAGTCGGGTGGCAGAAGGCCTTGGTGGCACTGGCCAACAAGAACGCCCGCATTCTTTGAGCGGTGCTGACGCGGGAGATCGACTTTGATCCCGATCATGTGCCGCCAATTCCTCAATGCAAGCTGCCGGCGCTCAAGGAGCCGCAGCCAGCTTGAGCACAGTCATTCATTGAATCCAGTTCACATCGCAGACCCACATTCGTAGAGGCAAAGCACAGGTCAGACCGGCAGCAGGTGAGCCCGATAACCCGTCCGTTGCAAGCTCGGCACGCTGAGCCAACAACGCCGAACGAATGGGGTCCTGCTGAGCGGTTCGTATCTGGGGCAGCGGCACTGTCCGCACCAAGCCCGTTTGTAGATGTTCAGTCTGTTCCTCGTTGCGTTGCTGCTGCTCAGAACAATGGTCTAGAAATGAAAAAGACCCCGAAGGGTCAGGTCTTGCTATTGGAGCTTGAAATGCTAGGAAGTCCTTGTAGACCGGTTAGACCTCTGGCTCAACATGGCACGACCTGCACTCTCGGCCAGCGAGCAGAGTAACGCTTTTGTTCCACCCGCTGGCGATATGTATTGACGCTGACCCGAACCGGATTACGCCGCACAACACAAGCGAAGAGATCTTCAAGCCCATGTGGCGCAATGACGGTAATGGACTCGTCCAGTTCCAATCGAATACCCACCGAAGTTGCGTATTCTGGCCAGGAAGCTACAGCGTCCATGAGCGAATTTAGTGGCGGAACAGGATGTCCAAAGTGTTGCTCAAACCAGAGATGAACCGCAGCCTGATTCGTGACTTCCCACGGAACGCCGGGTAGAGCTGCTGACAGTTTGGCCTGCAAATCTTTGTCTTGCGCCGACACAAGGCATTCGGCATCAAAGTAGGCAACGTCAACGTCTGCCAACTCAGACGGCTCAAGTTTTTCGTGAATAGCATCCCATACGAGGTTCCGGACAGCACCAGCACCGATGCACCATGAGACGAGGCCCAAGCTGCGCACGGCGATCAGCGCGTCCATCATCCACTGCGACTCGCGCACGAGGGAAATCAGGCGATCGTTGCACTCGCATTCCGTCTCGAATTGCATCTGAGGTCTAACGTTGAAGCTGAGTGGCCGGAGCCAGCTGGCCGCGCGGAGCTGAAAATATACAGGCAGCGCATCGCGGCCAGCTGGCGGAGGTCCACTCGAGCGACTCGTTAGATGCCACGCTTTCTCCGCAGCAACCACCGACAAATGCTCGGCACGAAAACGAACCATTGGAAGTAGCCGATTGACACCACGGCTACCCAAGACGGAAGCAAATCTAGAAATGGCGAATACGGGAGCCCAAGCTTTTCAGAAAGACTAGATGTGATCATTCCAACAATCGCCGCAACCGGCAAGCCAACGGGGAAGGCCAGTCCGATTAGTAGCCAGGTGAATGCCACAGGCATATCGTGGATATCGCGCTGTACGTATCCGAATACCAGCAGACTGACGCACATGAGCAGCCAGAACAGCGCAAGTGCTCGCCCGATGGTGGTTTTGGGTATTGGTGGCATCTAACGTTCGAGCTGAGGGGCCGCAGCCAGCTGGCCGCGCGGAGCTGAAAATACAGAGCCAGCATAGCGCGGCCAGCTGGCGGAGGTCCACTCGAGCGACAGGTTAGGCAGCACGGGACTATTTTGTCGGTCTGCCATTGAAGCTGTCGGTTTGCCAAGGTCCGAGTGCGGCACGTCTTGCTTCCTCGTTGTACGCCGTAATGCAAGCAAGCCCATTCTGGGACCGACTTAGTGGCGCATTGAGGCTTATGCGATGAACACGACGGTCAATTTCACGCTTGAGCCGACTCTCGGGAACGGCGCCGCCTACGTTGCAAAACTGCTGCACTTCCGAAGATGGAATGAGAGGCAGTAGCTTGGCCGGGCATCGTGACACAGCGAGAGATAGCGATTCTCCGAGTGCTTGAGCCGTCTCAGCGTTGGTGCCGCGGTGCAACTCAAGAGCCAACTGCATTGCCTGTATATCGCACCGCTCAACCTTTCGACTTAGCGGGGCCATCGCGGACTCCCAGTGGCCGCTAAGGTATGCGTTGACCGCCTCCAGTCCATCGTTTGCTAGGCGGGACTTCAAATCAGCGACGATGTCAGTTGCCGCCGTCGCGGCCGCACACAGCGACAAAGCGGCAAAGATGACTGCGAAGGATCGTCGCACGGTATTGCTGCCTAACGTTTAAGCTGAGCGGCCGCAGCCAGCTGGCCGCGCGGAGCTGAAAATATACAGGCAGCATAGCGCGGCCAGCTGGCGGAGGTCCACTCGAGCGACCGGTTAGGCACCAGGCCGCCCTTATCCCGAGTAGCAACTGTATGAGACACGGATTACAACTCCTGAAACGGCTTGAAAATCCACGGTGTCGCTGTCGCTGCCATACGAGTTCTTAAGCTCATCATCGCCTTTGGCGCTTTCACCTATGAGCGCCTGCGCTTCAGCGGCAGGCCGCCCTAGCTTGAAGGGACTAAGGCGATTCCAACTTGGCTTTGAAACTTCCGCGTGTGTGACCATCACGCGCGCAGGATCATTCGAGAACTCAGCGATCCCAAGTTCAAGCCCATCAAAGAAAAGTGTCTTGCGTGTAGCGGTGTAGCCGTCCCACTGCTCGACTTCCGAGACGCTCTCGCGGAGTAGTTTGCTAAGAGACTTCAGCCGTCTTAGGTCGTTGGGCAAGACAAGTCCGTACCGGCCACCGACACATTGAATTGATTCGAGGTAGACCGACTCCCCGCACATCGCGCCTGGGCTGGCCAGGGCTGCTCCCAATGCAACGATGAAGATCCGTCTATTCATGGTGCCTAACGTTTGAGCTGAGGGGCCGACGCCGGCAAGCCGCTTGGCCCGCTAGACGGATGATTCACCGCACCGGATAGCGGGCCAAGTGGGTTGCCGGTGGCGGTCCGCTCGAGCGAAGGGTTAGGGCTAGATGCGCCCGACGATGACGTACTTGGTGCGGATGCCGCACTACGAATGTAGTTCGACCAGAACGATTGTGGCCTCTCCGGGGTTACGACAAGTGCGACTATGTCGGGCGAGCGCAGACGTATCGTCTTCTGTGACACCTCGACGTAGGAAAATCGATCGGTCTGGTGAATCAACTTTCCGGTCACCAAGTGGGGCGCACCTGACAGAACCTCGGTCGGAATGGACTTGGCTGCGTCTTCTGAAAGTGCGGCTACGATGGTTTGAGGACGAGCTCCACCAATCTTGGTGCTGACGCTGCCAAAGACAGTAGCCCCGAAGGCGACTGCAACCGTGAGCAGTAGGACTAGTGCGTAGATTGCCGAGTACGAGAGACGGTCAGGTGTTGCGCCGTGGCGCTTGATCGAATCAAGGGCGAGATTGACGAAGAAGAACATCGCCAGGTAGAGCATAAAAACTGTGACCAGCATGCCCGACTCTGGATTGGCGAAGAACGCAATAGTTGCGGCAAGCCTTACGACTAGTGAGATTACGAGATGCGTTCGTGGAATGCGAAGATCGAGGTTGGTAACATCGAGCGTGTAGAGAACGAAGAAGGCTCCAGCGAGTACGGCATAGAAGAATGCGGTCTCAACGTCACCAAAGGCTGTAAGGCTAAATAGACCCGCTGAGAGGCAGCAAGCGAATGTCGCGAAGACGAGCGAGTTCGCGAAAACGACAACGTTCCACTTTGGCTTCAAGCCTAGTTTCTGATAGTGATCGATCTCCTCCTGCAGCCACTTCGGCGTATGGAGGACCGCTCTTCCTGCGAATAGGTAGAAGCAAACCAGAAAGAATGCGAAGCTTGATCCAGCAAGAATGTAGCGTGCGTCGACAAACTCGAAGTCGACGATCCCATGCTTCGCTAGGTTCGCATTGAGAACGAGAAAGCCGCAAACATACAGGGACGCTGCCAAGAGCGCGTAGGCGGTCGGACCTAGCTCTTTGAACAAGGCGACGGGTGTCGCAGCATCGCGATGAGCTACACCGGTCGACTCCTTGTCTTTGACCGCAGGTTCAATCGCGCTTGACATGTCTTCGAGCCCTAACGTGTTGTATACCGCAGGGTCGTGCGGAATAACGCCGAAACCCGCGCAATAACAGTCTCGCCACAAAAGACCGCAAGTCGTTGATACCAGGCAGTTATATCAGGGCTTGACTGGTTATCCATACAGTATTAAATTAAGGCACAAAAGCCGCGCCTGTTACAAACTCCCTGGTGGTCGCGCGGCACAACCAGGACCAAGGCAGGTGCGTATGTTGCCATCAATTACAGGCGTTATGCCGGCTCAGTTGCGGCAGCGGCAGGTTTCTTTTGAGCCTTTGCCGCAATTCCAGTCGACTCGGTTGCTCGACCAACTCCGCGAACGCATTCGGATGCTGCACTACAGCCCCAGCACCGAGCAGGCCTACAAGTATTGGTGCCGAGCCTTCATTCGCTTTCATGGCTTGAGGCACCCCTCGACGATGGGTGGCCCTGAGGTCGAGGCTTTTTTGACTTACCTGGCCGCCGACCGCTGTTTGGCGCCGTCGGTCGGCGTCCACCGATTGCTGGCGCGACTGCTGTATGGCACCGGTTTGCGCATCTCTGAGGCCGTAGGCCTGCGCGTGAAGGACATCGACTTTGCTCAGCGCGCAATTTACGTGCGCCAGGGCAAGGGCGGCAAGGACCGCGTCGTCATGCTGCCTGCATCACTGCTGATGGACTTGCGCGGGCAACTGGGCTGTGGCCGGCAGGTTTGGTGGACCGATGTCGAGACCGGGCGCGCCGGCGTGGAGGTGCCCTACGCCTTGGAACGCAAGTACCCCCGAGCGGCGCTCAGCTGGGGCTGGTTTTGGGTGTTCCCGCAAGATCACCTCTCGACCGACCCACGCAGTGGCGTGATCCGCCGGCATCACCTCTATGAGGAAACATTTCAGCGAGCCTTCAAACGAGCGGTGACGGCCGTGGGGATCTCCAAGCCGGCCACGCCTCACACGCTCAGGCATTGTTTCGCCACCCATCTGCTGCAAAACGGCAGCGATATCCGCACCGTGCAGGAGCTGCTGGGCCATGCTGACGTGTCTACGACCATGATCTACACCCATGTCTTGCACATGGGCGGCGGAGCCGTGCGCAGCCCGCTGGATCAGCTATGAGAACGCACCCGTGGCGGGGCGGAGTGGTTGACGTCAATAAGCAGAGTAAGCTCAACCCTATGGAACTGCCAAGAGGTTAGATGCATTTGGCTCGGTTAGGCGGTATTTTTTTGGAGAATTCGCTCAGTTTCAACCAGCACCAACCCACGCCACCCGGGCAAGTCGGGATCAACGCAAAATTTCTCCCTCAACAGCGCTTTTGCCTGTAACTCAGCCACAGCGCGTTCAGCCGAGCTTGGTCTTCGCCTGAGCTCTGTCGAGGGGACTGGTTGAATGGCTTGCCCTCGTAGCGGTGGTGGCGGTGGTGGCACTGGGTGCAAGGGGGCAGTGTGAGCGAGCTTGGCTTGATATTCCTCTTCAAACTGCTGAATGAGCCGCTCAGTATTCTCAAGCAAAAGTTGGCGCTCTTCGTCCGACAGGTGACGCCCATCCGATGAGGTGTAGTGAGGTGTTGAAGCGGCGATTGCTTGGCCATGGAAGAGTTGCTTGAAACAAGCTGAGCCATACAAGTGAATGGCGGCGTTCTCCCGAACGACGTGTATGCGTTTAAAAACTGGATGATTGCATCCGACCGCCTGGCACCGAACGCGCTCGTCAGGCGGGACCTCGACAATTGCAAGTAGAGCGATCATGAGTCATTCTCTTTGCGGGCTAGACAAAACGAATTTGCGAACTCAAACGGGCCGGTCTCTTGCGCAGGGGGACCAGAAGTACGGTGCCGTCAAAGCTCCGCCAGGGCATTCGGAAGATCGTCTCACGGGGCATTGCAAATTCGCAAGATGCCGAGCCATGAGTAAATTTACTACCACCTGGTCGGTGGATTTGGACCTACACGAAGGCTGTCTGAGCAACAAGCTTGAGCGACGTGCCGATTGTCACCCCAGGAGTGGCTGACTTAGTTGTCGCTGCGATGGCCCGGTTGACCCCCGAAGCCGGCAGCAAGTTCGAGATCACGCAAACACTAAGGCCCGGACAGCTTGCTCACGTTCGAGGTCGACTGCGCGTCCTGGTCCACCGGTTTTATCCTGCGCAATAGGCTGGGTGCGACGGTCCAGCTTTGCCCGCCTTCGGTGATAACGGTGACGGATTTTCGGTTGTATTTGGTGATCACGCCGAAGAGGACAGGGTGGCCAGGGGGTTCGAAAGCCACGCGTTGGCCGAGGTTGAATTCAAGCATGGCGGAGTGCGCGCGCACGTGCTGAAGGAATTTCAGTCGCGCCACGATGCGGTGGTTGAGATCGACCAGTTCGGGCTCACTCAGCTGATCAATGTTGATGGGCAAGGATGGCTCCTGAAATCGTGAAATGTAGTAAGCGGTCGGCGCCGATAAGCTCAATTCAAGGGCTGATCTGCGGCGCGACCCAGGAACTCGAGCGGTTCCGCGTCCAGTGCACGAAACGCCTCGGTCAAAGCTTGTTGCTCCGTCTCAAAAGGCTCATCCCAGACATGGGAGGCATTTTCTGCGTCAACGATCTCTAGGATCCACCCCCCATGCCCATCGCCGTAAATCTCTACATCCACCGTCACACCGTTTCGAGTAACGGTCTGACTGAGCGGCGAGTTCGTGAAGTCGGGTTCTGATTCCGCGTCGCCTTCGCTTGTACCCGGCATATCGTCGAAGGGTGCCGCCGCAGAAGCAACCTTTTTGGACATCGTCGCTGCCATCTTCTCCGCGTGTTGGCCGCTAGACAGCCTTGCGCGTTTGCAGGATTGCACCGCCTTGTTGATCTGCTCATCGGCAAGTATGGTCATCCGCTGAAAGTTCTGCAGCAAGGCCTTGAGCTCTTGATCAGGCGCTGGCTGCGCCGAGTCTGCCAGCAGTTCGGTTGCGCCGACGAACATCTCGTACAACTGAGCCAATGCCACCACGGCATCGTGTGCCTTTTGCGGCAGCACCATCTCATCGTCGGGTCCAAGAAGGCCATCCACGAAAGCCTTGAGTTCCTGGGCCCGCATTTCTGCCAAGCCATGCAGGGCTTGTCGTGAGGCGGTCACTTCGAAGCGTGTCAGCTTGAACGGCTTGCGGGAGCTCTGATGCTCAGAGAGCCGATTCCACAAACCGTACATCAGCACGTTCATCACTTCATCCATCTCTTCCGCAGAGCCGAACACAGGCAATTCACCTCCCCAAGCTTGCATCAAAGGCGCCATGGGCGAGACCTCCAGGCCAGGGCTGGCGATGTGACCCAGCATCAGCGTTCGCAAGGCGTGCAATGGTGTTGGGCAGCGATACCGCGCCAGGACATCTTGGACTTCTTCATCGAGTGCCGCACCAGAATGTGCGGGCGGTTTAGGTGCATTCATCGATGGGGGTTTGCAATAAAAATTTGGGCGGCCACTTCGGCGCCTGATCTGCCGAGCTTCACAATGTCACAAGGACATCAAGAACTCTAGCGCTGACTCAGCCGCCTGCTCATAGCTGGGCTGGTAATCCAGTACATCAATAGCCTCGAATTGTGCTTTCAAGACTGGCTTGCGCTGATCCACTTGTTGCAAGAACGCTTCCCGGTGCCGTAACAAATAGGGACGCGCCGTTGCTAGCGCCTGAGGCTCTCGTGCAATGACGAGCGCCAGGTCAAAGAGGTCTCGCGCGGTGGCCCGGTCGCCTCGGTGCCAGAGCTTTTTGGCCACGATCTCCGCAGAAGTTTCGACCTTGATCTCGCGGCCGAGCAGCTCCCACATCTCATAGGGCGCGCTGGTCAGATTGGGCGATGCGACAAAATCGATCTCCCCTTCTGCACGCAAAAGCTTGATGTAGCCTGGCCCTTCCACATACTTGTCGGTGACGCCTTCAGCCACGTCACTCAGGCGCGGAGAAACAAAGCCCAGGTACTGGGGGTCGGGCACAAAAATGTCAATGTCCTTGCTTAGGCGGTGCCGGTAGCGCAGCATCAAGACCGTGCCGCCACCAAATGTCCAGAACGGATCGTTGATGCCATGGGCTGCGATTTCATCCACCAGCGCATAGGCCTGCTGTAACAATATCTGCCACACCCCGCCTGGCAGATCGCCAGGCGTGCTCAGAACCGTGCGCATCAGACCCACACCCCTCTGGGCGAATGCAGCGCATGAGCCCAGGCAATGAGATGTTTCCAAAGCTGTTTGGGCGCCGAGTTGGAGTTGGCAGCAACCTCCTCAACGGCTGACACGATCAGCGACAGGGGGGCTTCATCCAACAAGGTAGCAACCTGGGCTGTGAGGTGATCGGGCAATGCGCCGTCCACCAATGCTGCGGCAAAAGCATCGGGATCCAGCACGGACTTGTAACTCACGCTGGCCGTCTGGCTGACCGACTGCAGTGCATTTGCCTGACCCTTGCGTGTACCGGCATCCAAGCAGATACCCACGAGGTCCAAGAGTGCAATCAGTTTGGCCGCACCCAGGTCCACGAGTGAGCCGGTTTCAAGCTGGATGATGGTGGCGCGCGACAGACCGCTCATCGCAGCCAAGCGGGCTTGCGAAAGTCCCAGGGCGGTTCGACGCGCGTGCAGGAGATGGCCAATTTCCGCGAGGTTCATGCGCTTGATTAGGCCATATTTTCAAAAAATGTCAAATATGCTGTACAAATTTTGACGTGCGGGCTTTGCGCTTGTTGGCTGGGTTCCAGCAAGGGCATGACAAAGGCCACGCAGCGAGCTCAATGGTAGTTTGACGCACGAGAAGTCGAATTTGGGTGCATAAACTCCCGTGTGATGGAGCGGGCACCGGCAAGAGCCGAGCTTATTGAGCTTGACTGATGGCGCAACTGAGCGAGTCTGCTCTGCGCGTCAGCCGAAAGTATCAAATTGAGTTGTGCAAGCCGGCCCGCTCACGCAAGAGAAGTTGTAACTAGAGCCTGTCTCAGGTGGGTGGCCACTTTTGGGCAGCATGCAGCACGCGCACGATGACGACGGCTTCGGCCTCGACTTGGTAGACCATCACGTAGGATGGACGCACAACCATCTCGTGAGTGCCCTTCATCCGCCCGGCCTTGTAGAGCTTCGGTGACTGCCGGGCCTTCTCGGCTTGATCCTCGAAATCCTCATCAAGTTGGAGCGCCGCAGCCGGGTTGTCGTGGCCGATATAGGTCATGATGGCCGCCCGATCCTCCAGCGCCATAGGCCGCCATTCGAGCCGCATCAATGCGAACTCGTCTTGATGCGCTTGAGCAACTCTTCACGTTGGTTTGACATTTGCTTGCGGGCATCCTCGGCGCTGATGTTGGGTCGCGGATCGTCGATGCTGGCCTGGACCTGGGCGCGAAACCACTTGTCGTAGTCTGCCGCCGCATGGGCAGCCTTTAGCCGCTCGGCTGCGACCAAGCGGCGCGGATCTTTGTCGTCTTTAGCTTCGGGGTCGAACTCGGCTGAGTTGACTTTGAACTCGGTGATGCTCAAGGTACGCAGGTAGGTAGCCAGCGTTGTGAAGTTGCGGAACTTGCGCGGTTTACCTCGCGTGGCCACGAGCGGCTGTTTGGCAGAACCGTAATTGATAACGACCTCCCAGCCTCCGGCACATCCGTTGACTTCGGCACCAACTGAGGCGCCGGCGCTCACGAGGCGCTGCAGGGTGTGGTGATCGATGGTGCTCATAAAGTCAGTGGTGCGGTCTATTAGTTTGAATAGTGTCTCTCACTTGCTAAGAAAATGCTAGAAAATTTACAGCTTGAAGGCGGTTGAAGCAAGGCGCGCAAAGAACACAACTTCTCTTGCAGCTTGAGTACAACTTCTGTTGTGTGAACGACGAGCGGTCTTGAGGGGTAAAAAAATTTTTCACTCAAAACAGCACATGGATTATTCCTCTAATTCATGTACAGTTAAAATCACGATAAAGCCCAACACCCCAAATCATGCAAGGCGAAAACAAGCAAGAAACCAAGGTCTGACAAGCACTTAGGACGTGGGCCGCAAGCCCCCAAGCCCGGCCTGAAGCCCAACCGCCCTGCCCCTCCTCACCGGCATGAACGCCGACCAACGGCCAAGAGCCTGCTGCCATGAACAACACCCTTGCAGACAGAGAAGACGGCGGCGCGCCCTCAGCAAGCAGTCAGGGCACCGTAGCCGCCCCAGAAGCCACGCCTTCAAAACCCCGCCGCGGCCGCCCGCCTGGAAAGCAGGCCAAGGTCGCCGCCGAGCAACTGCGCAGGCATCACTTCACTTTCGTGAGAGCAGCCATCGAGGGCGTGCCATTGCGCCGGGCCTGGCAAAACTACCTGGCCTTCGAAGGGGGCCCGGACGACGAGCGCCACTTCGCCGCGAGGCTGGGGAAATTGCAAACCCTCATCCATCAGGCCGCCAGCGACCGTGGTCTCGGCGCACAAGCACAGCGGGCCTTGGCCAGATTCTCAACGGTCGAGCTTGAGGCAACCACGACACCTGGCCCCGCTATCCAAGTTGCCCAGGCCATCCCCGTCATCCCAAACCTTGACGAATGGGTCAACCAGCGATGCGCCGAACTCGGCATCGACTGGGACTACCAAACCCAAGCCGACTGGCTCACAGACTACGAGGCCGCCTTCGGGCTAGACCAGCCCGCGCCGCCTCAATCCGCCAGCCGGGCCTTGGCCGAGTTGGAGCGCCCTACCCTTGCCTACCCTGCCCTACCCGCTCTTCAGGAGCAGCTCGCCTCACTCAACGCACTGGCCTCCACCCTCGCCCGAGGCCCCGCCCTGAGCGACCCCCTGAGCAGCTGGCTGTCGGCCGATCTCACCAGGCGCCTCAACCAGGTCGGCGCCCTCACCTTGCAGCAGCTGATCGGCTTCATCAATTTGCACCACCACCGCTGGTGGACCCAGGTGCCCCGCCTGGGCCAAGCCCGCGGCGATCGCATCCTCGCCTGGTTGAAGCCGCTGGCCGAAGAGTTGCAGCTCCCGCTCAAGGAAGTCGCTTGCAAGCCCCTGATGCAGCTGACCCTGGCGCGCGCAAGCACCCTCGCCCGCCTGGATCCCGCCAGTCAAAAGCGATTTGGCATCGTGCCGCTGGACCGACTGGCCGTGCCGCCAGAGATCGACGGACGCCACGGGCTTTTCAGGATTCCCGGTGACAACACGCTCGGGGTGAACACCGACCTTGAGGCCATCTTTGCCTGGCTGCGGCGCCACCAGGAATCGCCTCGCACCAGCGCCTCCTATGGGCGCATCGTCGAACGCTTCTATCTGTGGTGCCTGTGGGTGCAGAAGAAGGCGTTGTCTTCGCTGGTGGAGGATGATTTTCATGAGTACCGGCGCTTCCTGTCTAAACCGCCTGCGGATTGGGTGCAGACGCAGCGCGCGGGACGCGAGATGGCGGAGTGGCGGCCGTTCAAGGGGGCGCTGAGTCAGAGCAGTCAGAAGTTGAATTTCAGCGTGATATCGGCGTTGCTGTCGGGACTGATTTCGGCGGGATACATACGGGCGAATGCGGCGGCTGGGGTGCTGCCGGCGATGAAGTTGCAGCACTTTGGGCTCAATATTGACCGCACGTTTGATGATGCGCAGTGGTCATGGGTAATGCACTGCTGGCAGTCCTTGTACGACAAATGCGGCCCGGGTGCCAGGGCTGAATCCACGGCGGACAAATCCTTCTTGCGAGCGGCAGGACTACGCAGGACTCGCTTGATTCTGGAACTCGGAGCCACCACCGGTCTGCGATTGATCGAGCTGGTGACCACCAGGCGCGGGGCACTCAAGCGCGAGGTAGTCGATGGCCAAGCGGTCTGGATTTTGAAAGTTGTTGGCAAGGGCTTCAAGCCACGTGAGGTCCTGGTCTACGACGACATCAAGGCCTTGATTGACCAGCACCACCATGACATGGCCACGGCCGGCACCGACTTTGATGCGAAGAATCCTAGAGTACGGGACTTGTTGAATCCTGATGCGCGACTTGAAAGCAATCTACGCGATTGCCAGAGCCCACTCCCCCTGCCCTTCCCTGCCCCCTCTAACGACGGCCGGGCAGATGCGAGCGGTGAAGTCGCTTCGGACCCAACTCTGTTGCCGCTGATCGGCGCTCTACGCAAGGCCCCGCCGAAATGGGCGTTGGACGCCAATGGCGTCGCCATGATGGATCGCAGCGCAGGGGGCAACGCTGACCGCTACGGCTCACTGGATCCAACAGCGCTTTATCAGTCCCTCAAGCGGTTTTTGGGTACTTGCTGTGAGCTAGCTGAAGCCGCCGGTAAAGAGATCGATCACGAGGCCTTGGGGCGGGCGTCGACGCATTGGCTGCGTCACTTTTTTGCTAACAGTGCAGCGGCTGACAACGTGATGCCGGCAGCATTGATGGCGGCAATGGGCCATTCCAGTTTGCAGACCACGTCGATCTATTTGCGCACCGAGAGGCGTTTGGTGGTCAGTGAGATGAGCAAGATGAGGCGGCGGGGCTAGGCAGAACACAGTCAGAGTGGGTCAATTTCTTCTCTGCCCCTGGTTCAGCGGCTTTAGCTGCATTATTCAGCACCCTGTCTGTAGCCCGCGCCAGAGCTAGATCCAAAGTTATTCGGCGGGCACTTGAATGCAAGTTACCCACAGAAAATGTGGATAACCCAGTTGGTTAAATATGGTTAGTACATAAAAAAATAAAAAATACCTTTTTTGATTCGCTCGGTTCGCAGTGACTAATTTCCTACTGAGAGGGCATGAGGGCTTCTTACTGCGCGACTGCCAGATGCCGTTACCCGACTGCTCGCATACATCGTGCATGCTCAAATTCCTTTGCTCCATCCTTCAAGCTTGACTGCCGTTCGTTAGAAAAATTCTTATCTATTGACGCAACGGGAGTCCATAGTTTGATGTTGTCGTGCTTGACTCCGGTCCACTTTCAGCGCTGAAAGTTGTACATAGGTCGATGCTTTGCACCAACTGGGACACAGCAGCCAATCACTGCTATTCGGCTGCCACGAAACAGTCACTGCAAGGATGCGTGCTCCCAAAGGGCTGCGGCCGTTTACGCTCTTGGAATGATCCGGATCTTTCCGTCCTTTGTGACTGAAGGATCATGCAGAGTACAAATTTCGACAAATTACAGTCCCGGCTATGTACGCCAGATTGGATCCTGCCGGGAATCAAGGAGCCGTTCATGGACCGCCGCCGGCTGAAGCCGCAACTGAACCTAGCTAGCTATACCGCACAAAAAACCGCCTATGACCCGCATCGGAAAGTTTTTGCTCAGGCGAGTCCAAATGTTGGCGCCGACACTGAATGCGTGCGCAGTCCGTTCCTGATTTCTTGAGAAGGTGCCATCAACAGATTCGTCCTGAGAAGCTATGCCACTGGCGCTCGCTCAAAAACCCTCGCAATGCCCATTGTTTCAAACGTCAACGCCCAGGCATAGCCGTTATGAAGTGGACAGAGGTCTCGCCCGGAAGCCCGGCCTGTACGACAAAGCTAGGGCGACACTGCACGTGCAAGCGCAGCGGGATCTGATTGCAGAAGATACGTCATTGAACCCCAAAAGCCCGGGAAGTTGAGTTCAATCAACTGCTTTTGGAGCGAGCACCACCCAGGGAAAGGTTCGAGGTAATTTCTGCGGCAATTCCGGCAACATTGATGTATTCGCTCAGCAGTCGCTAAAGATTCATTTGTGTGGCTCTTCAGTGCGCCTGCCGGCAACTGCTGCAGCCCACTCAGGCACAGCACAGGCAAATGGCCATGTGCCCGCGCCTAGCGTCGCATGAGTCGATCGGTCGTCAACATCGAGAAACTACAAGTCTGCTACACCTGTCCAAACTTTCAGATACCAATCCACTTGCACTCGCCTAGCTGTAGTGACCGAGGTACCCATTGGGGGGCAGGAAGCAGCAATCGAGTTAGAACGACTTAAGGCTGCGAATAGCCAAAAGCGTCTGACCGCACGGCCGCGTTGAATTTTGCAAAACAACCATAGGTATTTTTGACGAAACTTTCGATTGGAGTCCCTACGCTGCGGGCGCATCGAACGACTTTCAGCGCTGAAAGTCAGGTGTTTCCAATAAAAAAACAACTGCTACTTTTATAAATTAAATTTAGCTTTGTGATTAGAATGTATAAATCAAAACAGGTATCTCGTCGTCGACTTTCAGCGCTGAAAGTGGCGATTCAACTAGGAGTAGGCGCGATGACGGCAAAAGTGATCACGGTTTTCAACCAAAAGGGGGGGTGTGGCAAGACCACAATCGCCATGAGTTTGGCCGGCTCTTTTGGGTTGCGTGGATACACCACCTTGGTTGTTGACATGGATCCACAAGGCACGGCAAGCCGCTGGTCGAGCGCAGCCCCGGAGGAACGCCCTTTTCCTGCATCGGTAATGAGCCTTGCCCCGATGGAGGGCAAGATGCATAGGGAAGTCAGGAACCACATTGAAAAATTTGACGCAATCTTTATCGATTGCCCACCTGCCATGAGCTCGGCAGCACCAACCTCGGCAATGTTGGTCTCCGACTTGACCCTGATCCCTGTCGTTCCGAGCCCCGCCGACATTTGGGCAGCGGAGTCGGCCAAGAAACTCGCCGAGGCAGCTCAAGCCAACAATGAAGACTTGGTGGCGCGCGTGGTTGCAAACATGGTGCAACGCTCGACCTCGCTGGCGAAGGAGCTCATGGAATTGTTGGAGGAGGACAAGGATTTCCCATTGATGAAATCATTTCTTGGCTCCCGTGCAGCCTTCCGTGAAGCACAGATCCTGGGATCCACCGTGCACCAGGTTCCTCGCGCCACTGCAGCGATCGAAGAAGTTGAAGCCATGACCGACGAAGTTTTAGGCCTCCTCAAACTACCTTTGCGCAAAACTGTTGGAGGTCCAAAATGAGCGCAAAAGTCGACCGCAAGTCCGCAATGCGCGCCACCTTGTCCGCAGAAAAGAAAGATGTCAACGCCCGTTTTGCCGCCGCTGACGCAGTGCTGGCCGAGCGTCCTTCGGGCTTTGCCGTGGCGGTGGCACCACCCATACCAAACCCGGTCGCCACAAGCACTTTAAGCGCTGAAAGTTCTCCAGCCGGCAACCGCCTGATCATCAGTGCGCCGTTGGACAAAGTTCACGAGAACCCTCTTAACGCACGCCATATCTACAATCCTGACGTGGTCAAGGAGTTGGCGGCCTCTATCGCAACGCGCGGCCAAATGGTGCCCGCTTCGGCAATCATCCATCCGACGATTCCCAATGAATTCCTGTTGATCGATGGCCACTACCGCAAAAAAGCGCTAGTGGCCGCTGGTCACCACGTCATGGACTTGGTGATCCGCCCGCACGAGGGTGACATTGAGCTCTACCGCATGAGCTGGCTGCTCAACGAAGAGCGCAACGCCCAAAGCCCGTTGGACAATGCTTTTGCTTGGCGCAAGCTGATCAACAAAGGACTGGTCCAGAGCGAAGGACAGATCGCTGAACTGCTTGGCGTGTCACTATCGACTGTTAACAAGACGCTCGCCTTGCTTGGGTTGCCGTCTGCAGCGCTAGACAAGATGCGCGAGCGCCCGGAAAAATTCGGTGTCTTTGCTGGCTACGAACTCACGTTGGCTGCTAAAAAGCTCAACGAGCCGGAGTTGGTTAGTTTGGTTGACCGTATCGTCGCCGAGGATCTTTCGTCCCGCGAGGTCGCCGCAATTCGGGCCAAGCTCGAGACCGGCGATAAGCGCAAGCGCAAAGAGACCTCGCGACAGTACAAGATACAACGTTCAGGCCAACAGATCGGATCGCTCAAGGAATGGGACTCGGGCAAGGTAGCCCTTGAGGTTGTCATGGCCGACCCAAAGGAGCGCGCGGCCTTGGTGGCCGAGCTGCGAACCCGCTTTGGCTTGGTGGATTCGTAAGCTCACCTGTCAAGAAGACAGTTGATTTCTAGAGTCTGCAGCAGTTGTAGTGATCAGTCTGGGCATGAACTGCTTGGGCGGGACGCCCCCAAGTGCGTCATGCGGTCGGTACTCGTTGTATTGGGTCAGCCAATCGTCGGCGATGGCTTGGACTTGCTCGATGGAGCTGAACAGGTAGGCATCGAGCACCTCCGTTCGGAACGTCCGGTTGAAACGTTCGATGTAGGCGTTCTGGTTGGGCTCGCCAGGCTCGATGTAGTTCAAGGCAATACCTTTGCGCTGGGCCCATTCAACGAAGTCATGACTGGTCATCTCGGGGCCGTTGTCCATGCGAATCGACTCAGGCGCACCGTACCAATCCACCAGACGGTCCATCGTTCGAATCAACATCGAAGCCGGCAGTGATTGGGCTACCTGGATCGCCAGGGCCTCGCGATTGGCTTCGTCGATGACGTTGAGGGTTCGGAATCGGCGGCCGTCGTAGAGCACGTCATGCATGAAATCCAAGGCCCACCCCTGATTGACGAACGATCCCGCAGCGAGAGGCACGGGTTCTCGCTTAGGGATACGGCGCTTGGTGCGACGAGGAATGTTCAGACCCAAGTCGCAATACACCCGCCAGACCCGCTTGTGGTTCCATGGCCGACCATCCAGGCGCAGCCGGTCAAAGCACTTCCAGAATCCCCATCGGCCGTTGCGCTCGACGATGCCGTTGAGCACATCAATGACCTCGGCATCCTTCTCCTGTGGCAACGGTGGCACCTTGTAGTACGCCGCCCGTGACAAGCCCGCGGCGCGGCAGGCTCGCGTGATCGACAAGCGGTGCTCGGTCACCATGACCGCCACCGCCTGCCGTTTCACGGACGGCGTCAGAATTTTTTTGACAGTACGTCCTTGATGGCCGTGTTCTCCAAGGCCAGGTCCGCGTACATGCGCTTGAGCCGCGCGTTCTCTGTCTCCAGTTCGCGCATACGCGTCAGGTCCGACACTGTCGCGCCCGCGTACTTGCTTTTCCACGCGTAATACGTCGGCGCGCTGATGGCGTGCTTACGGCACACCTCCGCCACAGGCATGCCTGCCTCGCCTTCCTTGAGGATCGCCACGATCTGGCTCTCCGTGAATTTGCTCTTCCTCATGGGCCTCTTCCTTTCGGGTTGGGCCGCATTCTCTGATTTCAGTTGTCTACTTGGTGGGTGAGCTTACGGATTAAAGATAGAAATATTCGCCAAAGGTGAGGCCTATCGGGGACCTCATCAATGTCTCCGCATCTTTCATGGATCAGAGTAGGGGATCAGCGTGGTGTAGACGCACCGATCGCCGCCCGGTCATGGCTAGAAGGTGCCTTGACGGGATAAATACGCCTTAGAGCCCGTTTTATTCTTGCAAAGGTGAGCTTCTACGGGGAGTAAACAAAGGTGAGCTCGGTGAGGGCTGGAGCATCACCAATGTATCCGCTTGGCTCGGCTAAGCGCCCAGAATTGTTCCCGGATTTGGCCAGCCTTGTACCTGAGGAAGATCAGTCCCGCGGACTCATGGTGAGGCTCTACAGGGACCGAAACGGCTGTCATTGCTTAGCGCCGATACATACTGATCGAACTTGTCCTCTCGGCTAGGGCCAAAGGTGAGCCGCTCCAGGGACCCTATTTAAATGAGTCGCGGCAGGTATCGTTGCGACTCCTGGCAGAGTAGTCAGACAGTGAAAACGGATGTCTCTTTTTCAAAGTAGTCTTCCTGAAGTGACCCCAGCCAAGAATGGTGAGCTTCCACAGGGACCCCTGTTTCTTCGAGAGACGGCAAACCTTTCGCATGCGTGTCAGGCGTCAGACTCGTAAAAGCATGGCACTCCCTTGGGCACAAGCGCAGCCAGCAACGTATTTGAAGTCATGTGCGAGGCACCTGACACCTTGAAAGGTGAGCTTTCACAGGGACAGAAAACTCTTCGAGAATGGACACAATAGCGAACGCCTTCAGCTTAGGTGTGGGCATGTGCTGGACTATGAGCCTAGTAGGCAGTTCAGCGCGTTCTGAGCGCAAAGGGGGCGGCAGACCGTTTTCTGAAAAGCCAAATGGTGAGCTTTTACAGGGACTCATGTCAATCAATCCAAAACGGATCCTTGTATATTTGTTAGCAAGCGCCCGCTTACTGATGGAGACCAGCCAGTTCAAGTGGACCCTTCCATTTGTCGCTGCTGCATTAAGCCAAATGAACAGCGTACGCTGCGTCGCCTTCGCCATGTTGGCTGGCCCGCCATAAGGCTTAGAGAACTAAAGGTGAGCCGCTACAGGGACCAAAAAGCCTTATTGACGTGAATGTCGGTACTGGGCGACTGCGTGTGTTGGAAACTCAAAAAAACTAACGTTAAATGCTCATAGCTGCTTTAAGGTGAGCTTTTGCGGGGACTCACCTGGGGCCAGTCATCATGTTGGGCCTGATGTGTCAAAAAAGCGTTGTAGCACCGACCAGTGGTCGACAGCTGAAGGGACGAACCATGTTTAGACCCAAATAGGTCGATGTCTTCGGCTTATAGATGGCAATGCTCAAGCGAATGAATTGGTCGGAGGACTTTTATTGTTCTGGACAAAACCTAGAGTGTGTTGACGCTTTATCTTTCCAGGTGGCGGTGAGACACTTTCGTGCCAGGGCGATCAAGGTTGGTTTTGGCAGCCTGTGGCTACGGCACCCATTGCCAGCCCTTCTGTTGGGTCAGGAAGCGCCATTCTGGCGCTCTATTGGGTGCCATTGTGATCGATCGTCCCAACGGGAGATGTCACTTGATTGATGAGGATGCGCTACGGCCAAGAAGAGAGGATTGCTTTCTTGGCCTTCAACTGGTGTTTCGTAAAGCTGCGAACCAGTCGCATGCTACGGTTCATATCTAGACTGTTTTCGATTGATGAATGTCGGGTGCTCCTTTTTTGGGCTCTTAGATTTTCCTAAAACTCTTGTGTGCGCGTTTGAGTGTTTGTTGATAAACATTCTTGGAATACCTTAAATACAAATTAAAGATCAGGAAACCTAGGCTTGGCGCGGGCTAGCGGGCATCGAGGTGAGCCTTAGCGGGGAGCGCGGTGAGCTTCTACGGGGACACAGGTGAGGGCGCACAGGGAGGGAAGTCATTTTGGGTGAGCCTTTTCAGGGAACAAAAGTGAGTGGATTCAGGGTGAGAAAACACCAAAGGTGAGCTTCTACGGGGTGTGGGCAACTCTCGGCTGTCCATCTTTTGTGGATAACTTTTTCTCTGTGCCCAATCAACCTCCTTCCATTCCCTATTTGGGCCATGGTGTTCTGAGCAAATCCAAGCCGTGTCGAGGACATGTCCCGAACTGTGCCGTTGTTTGCTTGTCGGATCAAAGGTGAAAATTCGACCCGCTCATCGAAAGGTGAGAAAATATAGTTGAGAATTCACCGTTGGAGGCGCACGGCGCGTGCTGTGCGGCTGACCAGAACGCAGAAGGGGTGACACTGATGGCGACGAAGGGCAGGGGGAGGGCAGGGGACATTGCGGCTCTCGAGTCGAGTGAGCTTCGGGAGTTTCGCAAGACCAACGAGGCCATTGGCTTGCGGGTCGTTGAGGGGAATCTCTCACTGCTGTCGCGCAAAGTATTCAACGTGATGATGTATCACGCCCAAGAGATGAAGGAACCTGGGCGCAATGCTCCTATAGACACGCCAGCGGCGAAGAAGTATTTCTGGATCCCGCTGTCTGATCTCGCGCGTGATGCGGCCTATGACAGCAAGGATGTGCAATACCTGAAAAAGCAACTCGAAGAGATGCAGAATATCAAGCTGCTCATGGAGAACGAGCGGCAATGGACCAGCGAACGCTTGGTTTCCTCGGTGACACTGGTCAACCCGGAGGGCTTCAACAAACATTCCGGCCAAGTCTGGTTCGGCTTCGCGTTCCCTCCCGAGGTTCACGAGCAGGTGATGGCACCTAGCACCTATACGCGCCTTTCGATCGTGTATCAGAGCTCATTGAAATCGGGCTCCGCATTGGCCCTCTACGAAATCTGCCGGCGCTACGCGACCAATCCATCCAAGCTCACCTTCATCCAAAGCTACGAGCATTGGTATGGCGTGATTACGGGCAACCCTATCTCCGTCTCAGCGCCGCCGGTCTACAAGTACTTTAAGCGCGACACATTGAAGCCAGCGATCGCCGAGATCAATGCGCTCACGGACATCAGCATCGAACTCGTGGAACATAAGAACGGTCGACGTGTTGAGAAACTTCAGTTCAGGGTCGAGCAGACAAAGCAGGCTCAGCTTGAGTTTCCTGCGCCGCCCGTCATCGATGTCGAGTTGATGGGCCGCATCATGAAGTTCGGATTCAGCCAAGCGGACGCCAGCGACCTAGCGGCCAAGCACAGCGACGCCGTAATCCGAGCAGCAATCGCCCGAGTGGAGGTCCGTTCTGAGTCTAAAGGGATGGCCCCGCTGGACACGCCAGCTGGATATTTCCGCTGGACGCTGCAAGACATCTCACGTAATCCGCAGACCACCGCCACGGCGCTCGCCGCACCTAAGGGAGCTGGCACCGCAACTTTGAAGAAGGCCGTCGTTCCCAACGTGATGGAGCGTTTCCTTTCGGCGCGGGCACAAGACGCTCTCGGCGTCTACAAGGAGCTCGACGAAAGTGAGCGCAAGTCGATCTTCGACTCGTTCAAGGCTCAAAACCCGACCAAGGCGATCAAGATTTCTAAGGGCATAGACACCGCCATGGCTCGAGCCATATTCGCACCTTGGTACGCTAACGAGCTTTGGGGTGAGCCCTCAGCCCAGGCGCTTGCTCAATTTATCGAGCAGTTCGGTGCTGTCCCGTGATGAGGCGGCGCGGTTCAAGGATTAGCGCGCCAATTCATCGATGTATTCGAATCAAGGGCGAATTTGCCAACTGTGACCGAAATGCGGCGGGCGCCTGTGCGGGTTCCAGAGGGAAACGCTACGCGGCTGCGTCGAGGGATCGAGTCTATATTTGCTGTGCAGCAAATATAGACTTTTTGCATAAATTAGCGATTTGACATATATTTGCTGCGCAGCTAATATACTCTGTATGGCAAACATACCAGACGCTCGCGTTCGGCGCTTTCTCGAGGCTCTCGACCAGGTCACTGGGATGGAGGTTGTCGATTGCAAAGAGGAAGTGGTTTCCGACAACGTTGGCCGAGTCCGACTCGATTTCCTCGTACACGTCCGTCTCGGCGATATAGGGCGAGACACAGTGCTTGGCATTGAGGCCAAGGACAGTGTCTACCCCCGCGATGCAAAGAAGTTGGTGGACACTTTCGCGGCCCGTGCCAAGTATTTTGCTGAGGCCGATGAAGTGCCAGTTGTGGTCTCGACCTACCTCAGCGACGGTGCTCAAAAGCTGCTGCGCGACGAAGAAGTCAACTTCTTTGAGGTCGCCTCTGGCACGCTGTACTACAGACACGGACTCAGGCACATCGACATCAGGCGAGAAAGCAACGAGCCCGCTGAGGAGCGAAGAATCCGAAGCGTATTCAACGGCGCTCGGGAGCAGGTGGTCCATGCACTGCTCGAGCACTGGCGTATCGAAGGCGATGATGCGTGGCTGTCTGGCGCTGACCTTGCGAATCTGGCAGAGACGTCGCCATTTACAGTGTCGACAACCATGAAGGAGCTCGAACGGCAGTCATGGGTTGACATGAGGGGTTCTGGGCCCACTCTCCGACGCAGGCTCAGTCACCCGGGCCTATTGCTCGACGCCTGGGCAGACGTTTGGAGGCAAAGACTGCCCAGGGAAAAGCGCACTCGGTGGTACGCCTATGCCAGCGGACGCGGCGGAATCGTCGACCACATGCTTGAGCGGCTCGCTAATCGCAATGGCTGGGCATTGACCGGGGCCGGAGCAGCCAATGCCATGGCGCCGCACCTGACTGCCGTGGACCGCGCGTCCATCATCGTGCCACCAGGCGTTAGCAAGGAGTGGGCCGCCGCAATGGCGCTCGAGCCGGCGGAGAAGGGGGCAAACGTGACCTTCGTCGAACGCACTGGCGCATCGCTCATGTTCGGCGACACCAATCCCGAACGGCCAGGTTCACATTTCGCAAGCCGGTTCGTGATGTACCTGGACCTGCTAGACGGCGTCGGCAGAAACAAGGAGCTCGCCGCAGAATTTCGGCGCAAGGCACTGAAATTGGGAGAAGAGATACATGGCTGAAAAGCATAAAAAGGCCGCGCTCTATAGCAAGGAGACGACGGTCGCCTGTGAAGTCGCGCTTGGGCTTCTTCATGAAGCCTTCGGCGGATTCAAGGACAGCTTGCGCTTAATTGGCGGCCTCGTACCACGCTACTTGGCGCCGACCGAACCCGCTCACGTCGGCACGACAGACGTCGACATCGTGCTCGATGTCCAGGTGCTGCTGGCAGGAGAGGACTACAGCTCTTTGCGAGACCAACTCAAGAAGGCTGGCTTCCAGCGGTTGGTACGAGACGACGGAAAGGCGAGTTCATGGCAGTGGCAGTTGGACGTCAAAGGCTTGGTGGTCGTCGTCGAATTCCTGGTGAACTCAGATGACCCGAGCGAAAAGGGGGTGGTGAACCTGGATGGGGAGGAGATTTCAGCATGCAGGATTCCTCACGCCGGGATGGCCAAGGACTGGTTTGTCGCTCACACCATCTGCTTCGTCAGGCCTGATGGCGCCGGCATCTCATCGGAAACTATCCGGCATGCTGACGCCAGCGCCTTCGTGGCATTGAAGGCGCTGGCCATGAAGTACCGGTTCGAAGCCAAGGACGTTGCCGACCTCGTGCACGTCCTGCGGCACTACGAAAACGCGCCGGCGTCCATTGCTGAGCAGTTCGGAGCAAGGCTGGCCGCCGGGGCCTATGCAGAGCAGCTTCAGTTGGCGCTCGACACGTTGGAAGAAAAGTTCTGCACCGACGAGCACACGGCCGGCTATCTCAAGGACGGGCCCGGCCGCTATGTTCAGTTCTACGATATCAACGACGATGAAGCGCGCACCTTGGAGCTTCGCGAGGTCAGCGGCCTAGTCACCGAGTTCGTTCGTTTGGTGCGCGCGGCTAAAGCTAAGGTTCTGTTGCAATAAAAGTCAATTAACGTGGCTGACCAGTCGCCTGGACAGCATCCCGTTGAACTCCGAAGTTGCATCGATGGATCACCTGCAGGCGATGCATGTCCCAATTATTTTGAATTATTGCAGACGAATAATTAGGGCTGCAGCATAAAAAACAGAGTGCTGCTGCCATTCGTTTTTTGGTGTCCCATGAACCTCAGTTGCCAACACCGGCCGTTGGGCGCTTCATTGGTCGAACGTCAGCTTTCCCAGGCGGCGAAGAAACAATCGGCTGCGCTGGTATGAACGGCAGACGCTCCTGCGGAGGGCAGCTCCGTGCCCAAAGCGGGCATTGCCAGTTGATCAACGAATCTAAGCGACCGGTCACAAGCGGGCGCTCGCGACCGGCAGCTAACCGACATCGCCAGCGGCTGCACCGAATGCATATGTGCACGGCTCAATTAGGGAGTTTTAACTCCCCGCCGGGCGAGATCCTCGGGCATCTAAATGGTCTACAACGAATTCAGCTTGCCCTTACAGGTTGTAATAGGCAACTCACTTTAAGCGGATGTGGCGGGCAAACTCCATGTCGGTCACCATGATGTGCTCAAGTAGCCACTGCTGCAAAAACTGTACCAATTCGGCTTTGGCATCTGGATTGAATGCAGTCAGCAGGGATTGCGTAGCCACGTCAATTTGCCTAGCGAAGTTTGCATGCTGCGCCAAATGGGCCGTCCGTGTGCCCAAAGGGACGAAGTTCCGCTCCATCAAATCCTCCTCATGGCTGAAGTGGAAAATCACGTACTGCTTCAACTGCGCCAAAAGTTGCTTGAGTGACTGCTCCCTGGCTGCCGACAACTCCAACTCATCCAGCGCATTGAGGATTTCCATTAACTCCTGGTGCTGAAGGTCGACAGTGCGAATACCAGTGGTGAATCTGTTGTCCCAAGTCAGTTTCATGCGGCTACGTCTTCTCGATTCTTCGCGCCCCTAATTGACGCTGGCAGGAAATTTTTCAGAGTGCGATCGCAAATAGCTTTTGAACTCCTCCAATGGCATAGGCCGCGCATAGTAATAGCCCTGCACGATGTCACACCCCACGTCTTGCAGTACGGCCAAGACGGCTTCGTCTTCCACGCCCTCGGCCAAAGTTTTGAAGCCAAAGGCCTGCGCCATCTGCACTACCGCACATACTATCGCTACATCGGTGACCAACGACCTGTCAATTTTCAGGCAATCAAGTGGAAACGTGCGCAGGTAGGCCAAACTGGAATACCCTGTACCAAAATCATCCAGAGCAACTTTGCAACCCATGTCGCGAAGTTTTTTAAGAATGCCTGACGCACTTACCGGGTCTTGCATCACCATGCTCTCTGTGATTTCGAATTCAACGTGGTGCGCTGCGAGTTGGTTCTCGGACAATGCGGAGGTTATGCCTGCCATGAGCGCCTCTTCGTTGAATTGGCGTGCGGACAAATTAATCGCCACCACACAGTGGGCGCCTTCTGTGCTGCGCATCCAGGACGCAGCATCACGACAAGCACGCTCAATAACCCAACGGCCTATTGGAACGATCAACCCAGTCTCTTCAGCCAAGGGAATAAATTGCGCCGGAGAAATACGCCCCAAACTCGGACTTTCCCAGCGAATAAGGGCCTCCGCCCCGACTATACGGCCACTTCTCAGATCAATTTGCGGTTGGTAATGCAACACCAACTCATCCGCCTCGATAGCATGGCGTAACAGCACTTCCGTTGACATGCGCCACTTGAATCGTGCCTGCATCTGCTCTGAGTAGCGCTGGTAATTGTTGCGTCCAAGGTCCTTGGCTTTGTACATCGCAATATCTGCCTGCAGCAACAAGTCGACGCGAGTACTAGCATCGTCCGGGAAGACGCTGGCACCAATACTGACACCTACAAACGCTTCACGACTAGCCAAGTTGAATGAAGCCGACATGACATCGAGCGCCCGCTGCGCCACCCTATCCACGTCATTTTTACTCTGCATTTCACTTAGCACTAAAACAAACTCATCCCCCCCCATGCGAGCCACCGTATCGCCGTCGCGCACACAAGTCAAAAGTCGCCGCGCCGCCTCGCACAACAGCAAATCACCACACTCATGCCCTAGCGTGTCGTTGATGATTTTGAAATTGTCGAGATCAAGATAAAGCACCGCAAACGTACTGCCATGCCGTTTGGAAAATGCGATGGCGTGCTCGATACGGTCGTATAACAACAAGCGGTTCGGCAGATTGGTGAGCGCATCGTAGTTTGCACTGCGCATCAACGCCTCCTGATGGGCCTTTCGCTGGGTAATATCGCGAAACGTGCCTACAAACCAGCGGGTCTGCGATAGCTGCATATCCGTAAAGGCCAGTTCAAGTTGGATTTCATGGCCATCTTTGTGCAGACCTTGGGTCTCAATGCTCGCCCAATCCAGTGACCGCCGGCCACTGGCCTTATAACGCGCCATCCCGTTCAGGTGTCTCTCGCGAAGTCGTTCCGGCTGCAGTACTGCTATTGCTTTTCCAATCAACTCCACTGGCTGGTAACCAAAAATGCCAAAGACCGCAGGGTTGGCAAAAGCAATGATCCCATTGACATTCAAGGTAACGATGGCCTCACTTGACATTTCCCACAGCGTACGGTGCCGTATTTCGCTGTCGCGCAATTCCGCCAATGTGGTCTGTTGCACAGAGTTGTCACGCTCAAGACACTCTGCCACGTGGTTGACATGGTGCACCAAGCGCCCAATTTCGTCGCTGAACTCGGCTGCCCCACGAATGGACAGCTCCCCTGCAGCGATCTTGTCCATCAACATCCCCAGCGCAAGCAAAGGTTGAAAGATGCGCTTACGCAGCAGCCAGACAAGACCAGAAAGTACCACCATACTCCACAAAATACTCAAGGGGAAAAGTGCAGCAATACGCCTTTTTGCATCATCTACGGCAGGTAGATACAGCTCCACGTTTTCTTCCGCGGCCTTGAGCGTTGCAGACGCAATCTGAGCCAGATCTAACTCCTCCGCATACGTAGTGATGTGGGCCTTTTTCACCAAACCTTGACTGAGGCTCTTCAGCCTTTGCCACTGAATTTCTACACGGTCTAGCGCGAAAATATGAGCCGTATCTAAGTCCGCATCCTCCACCGCGCGCAGCTCTGCAAGCTTTACATCAAACTCGCGCACAGCATTTTCAAACTGCTTGAGTTCCACTGACCCATCCCGGCTTGCACGGTGCGCAAGTAGCGCCACGTGCTGCGAAAGCATGCGCAGCCGCCCAGCCGCCTCGACTTGCCGGTTCACCTCCGCCAAGGCATTGAACTCACGCGATACAACCCATATCATTGAGACCGTGGAGATAGCGAACCCTCCCACGATGACCAGCAGCAGCGTTCGCAGACTGGCACGCGGAAGATGTGACAACGGAGCGGTTTGTGGCCCCGGATCTTCAGTGGTGTCGGTTGTCAACGCCTGCCCCTAAGGAGGCATAACGCCAGATCGCTTCGTCTTTTTTTGGAGAAAGACCTTGATCTCCTTGTCGGACCGCCGAATATGTAGCGACAACCAGTCCCGCAAGACCGCAGACAACTGCGAAGCGACAGTGATACTGCCAGATTCATATTTTTCGCGAAGTACACGCAGCTGGTCGGCAAATTTCGCATGACCAACTTTGTGCCGTTCTAGGTTTGGAAAGCGCAGTGCCTCCATGATCTGCTCTTCGCGTTGAAGATGCTCTTTGGTATAGGTGATCAGTTCATTCATCAATTTCTCAACCACCTCTTGTCCACGCCCCTCGCTGGTTGCCGTGTGCAACTCATTTACCAAATTGACCAACTTCATGTGGTCGTCGTCGATCGGCCCCTCGTCAATGGCCATGTCATCGGCCCACTCAAAATATGCCATTCCAGTCTCCCTTCAAACGATTGGTAGAGACGGAGAAACGTGCTACCGACTTATTGCAGCGCGCTGTCCGAGTCTGAACACGCTGACCGCCTGCACCAGCGTTTTGGCCTGATGATCCAGAGACTGCGCCGCAGCGGCAGCCTCTTCCACCAACGCAGCATTTTGTTGTGTGACGGTGTCCATTTGGCCAATGGCCTGGTTAACTTGTTCAATACCCAATGTTTGGTCCTGACTGGCGCTGGTGACTTCGCCCATCAGGTCCGCCACACGCCTGACGTGAACAACAATTTCATCCATGGTGCTACCAGCTTGCTCGACAAGCTTGCAACCTTCACTGACATTGCCTACCGATGTGGTGATAAGGATTTTTATCTCTTTCGCCGCCTCAGCAGAGCGGCCAGCCAAAGAGCGCACTTCGGCCGCGACCACGGCAAAACCGCGCCCCTGCTCGCCCGCTCGTGCAGCCTCAACCGCCGCGTTGAGCGCCAGAATATTGGTTTGGAACGCGATGCTATCTATCACACCGATGATGTCGGCAATCTTTTTAGAAGAGACGTTGATGGCCTCCATCGTGTGGACCACCTGCCCTACAACCGTTCCACCCCTTGCAGCTACCTGGGCTGCAGATTCCGCCAGTTGGTTGGCGTGCTTTCCTGATTCAAAGTTCTGTTTGACCGTAGAGGCCAGTTCATGCATAGACGCTGCAGTTTGCTCCAGTGCGCTGGCCTGTTCTTCGGTGCGAGACGAAAGGTCCATATTGCCGCCTGCAATTTCGTAGGTGGCGGTAGCCATCGATTCCGTACCGCTGCGCACCTGGTTCACAATATTGATCAGGCTGTCGTTCATATCCTGCAGGGACTGCAGCAACTGACCGCATTCATCCTTGGAATAGACCTGTACTTCGGTCGTGAGATCTCCGGACGCCACTGTGCGCGCAATATGCACCGCTTCCTGAATTGGTTGTGTAATGGAGCGCGTGGTGAACCAAGCAAAGCCGACCCCTACCACTAAACCAGAGAAACACAGCATGTTCAGCAGAACCGTGGCCGAGTCGATTCGATCGCGGACCTCGGTGCTACTGTTTACTACAATTTTCTTTTGCAGCTCGGTAAGTGCAACGATGGGCTGTTGCATTGCGTCCAATGCCGGCAGAGTTTCGCTGTTCATGGTCGCGATGGCAGCCTCTCTTTGCCCATCTTCAATTTGCTTTGCAACTTTGGAAAATGATGTCACGTACCACTTGCGCTGCTCGACCAGCGTCGCCAGCAAAGCCTTGCCCTCGGGCAAATAGACAAGCTGCGTTAAGGTTTCGAGTGCAGCGCTGATGGTTTTCTTGTTGACATCAATGGACTGCTTGATCTTCGCAGTCTGGGCAGGGTCACTGGCAATCAGCAACTCCATCGTATTGCGCGCATTCGCTCGTGTCGTTGCATTGATGACATTGGCTGCCTCTGACTTAACCCAGTCCTTTTCAATGATGCGACTGTTGACTGTGTTGACTTCGGCGAAGCGCAGCAGGCTCACTCCCGCTATAGCGACCATCATGAAGAGCAGTACACCAAAGCCAATGGCCAAGCGGAAGCCGATTTTAAGGTTCGTGAAAGAACGCATTGCAGATTCCCTTGGTTGGGCCGCCTGACAGGGCGGTTCCGTTGTGCAGCAATTCAAGGCTACGGGGTTCAACCTAGTTGGGGTTAGATCTTTAGAGCTACCGCTAACACCCGCGACAACTATCCCATCCTCACTGGACTTGCGGTTGTCCTGCATCAATATGGCCGCATTCCTTGCGTAATGGGGGGATCAGTGCCGGCAGCAACGAACAAAACCTGCGGGTCAGCCAGATCGATGAGGCATTGACTCAAATAGAATAAGCAACCCAGCACAACGCAGAACTTGAAGAAGAAACGGCGACAGTAGCGCCCAGCCTTGAAAGGCTATCTGCTTAGAACGGTCAGCGTTGAAAGACCGCTCACAAGTAGTGAGCGTGGGGTTGCAGTGCCTCACGCGGAAGAACCCAAGGGCGGCTCTGGGCACCGAGTTGCTACGCGGGCAGTGACCTCGAAATGTCCGGGCTTGTTCCAAGCCGACAGTTCGAATAGGCGCCGCAAAGCTGGCGTTCGGTTCTCCAACCGTTTTGGTCAACGTCGGCTTACGGGCAATGATGCGGCCCCCACGGTCCCGGCCAGTTCTTGTCACTCGGGTGCGTAGAGCAGGCGCCGGCACGGTGCCCACAGGCCCATTGCGAGCTCAAAGCCCTCTGTGAAGAACGGCGAGCCAAAGTTACACAGCGTGACGGCGGGCATACACCGCTGACGAGAAACCAGGTCAGGCCGCAAGACCAGACCCTGTTCCACTTAGCCCGCTGTTTCTGCAGAGGGCAATATCGAGACCTTAGACCGTGCGGCGATCACAGCCTGGCACACGGCGACGAGCCATCAAGCCAACCAAACCGGCCAGCATCAGCGCCCAACTTTGGGGCTCGGGCACGGCGCTGACTTCAAAGGCCATGAACTGGGTGCTTTGGTTGGCGGCAAAGTTGTTGTCAACGGCCAGCACCAGGGTGCGGTTGCCGTTGGCCAGGGTCTTGCCCCAAGTGATGGCTTCGGTGTTGTCCATGGTGATGCCTTGGAATTGCAGGGCCATTTCCAACAGCACTTCGCGGCTCATGGCGGTGACGCCGCTGGCGCCATTCAAGCTTGCGATGCCGCTCACGTCGGTGGCGCCGGTGGTGTCTGTCAGCACCAAGCGGATGGTGTTGCCCACACCCGAGGCGAAGGCGCGTTCCACGGCCAAGAAGCGGGTGTCCGACAACGCCAGCAACTCGGGCAGGCCGTTGTCCGGGCCGAAGGGTGCACCTGGGGCGGCGTCTACGGGGATGGGGGGCAGCTGGTAGGCGTATTGCGCGCCCGACTGGCCGGTGAGCGGGTTCAGCGCGGTGACGCGCACGGTGCTGCCGCTGTTGATGGAAGTGAGCTTGCCGTCTTGGATCAGGGCATCTTCATTGGCCGTCCAAACCGTGCCATTGGGGGCCACGGTGAGCGCCTCGAACAGTTTGTTGTTGCGGCCACCGGTGGTGGCGTTGTCCACGTAATTGAACATGGCCGGCGTGTTGAACTCGCGCACAAAGCTGCCGTTGGTCGTCATTTCACGGACAAAGGGTTGGAAGCGCAGCTTGGGGTCGGCGTTCCAGTTGCCTTCGCTGGACCAGTACAGATTGCCATTGGGCGCCACGCGGATGCTCTCGGGGTCCACCGTGCGGGCGTTGGACGGGAAGGCGCTGCCGTCAGGACGCTTCATATAGGTCTGGCTATTGACGGTCACGGCCTTGAAGCCGTTGGCATCGTAGTCCAGGTTCAAGTTATAAAAGCGCGGGGTGCCGCGCTCGCCACCGCGGTCGTCCGAGATGGCGTAGTAGCTGCCATCGGCCGCGCGGTCCAGGCCCGAGATACCACCGAACTCCACGCCCTGGAACATCGTGCCCGTGGGCACGGCGGTGCTGCCAATCAGACGTAGTTGGAAGTCAGCCGCCTGGCTGCTGAACACGGTGCAAGCCAAGGCCAAGGGGATGAGTGCGCGGTACTTCATGAGGGGCTTTCCGGAAGGGTTTAGGAATGCCGCCCAGCCTATCGACCGCCTATGAAAGTATGGCAGCGCCCCATGAGTCGAACAGATCAGGCCAGGCAACGACGGCTTACGGGCGGTGATGCGGCCTCAAGGTCCCGGCCAGTTCTTGTCATTCGGATGCGCAGAGTGGGCGCCGGTACGTGCCCATTGCGGGCATTCAGTCCGCTGTCCAACCTTGCCAACTCCCCCCTACCTGCAGGACACGTCAAGGCCACAAATGCTGTCGGTAAACGCAGCATAGTCAAGGCATCAGAGTTTGTACTCGAGCGTCAACGCAAGGTTGCGCGGCGCGCCATACATGGCGCCGTAAACCAGGCCGCCAATGTACTTCTTGTCGAGCAGATTGTTGACATTCAGGCGCAGCGTCGCGTCCTGCGTCACCGCATAGGCGGCGAAGGCGTTGGCCACCAAGTAGGCGTCTTGCTTGGGACCGCCGACTTTGAACACATCGGCCTGCCAACGACCGCCCACGCCTACGCGCAAGGCCGGCAATAGGGGAATGCGTGTGTCGGCACGGAAATTGACGACATTGCGCGGCACCCACTCGCTGGCATCCTTGTTATCGTCCCCGGTCAGGATCAAACGGGTGAAGCCCAGGGTCAGGCGGGTGTCCTTGCTGATGCGGCCGCTGAGCTCGATCTCCAAACCCTTTGAGTCCACGTCCTTGCCCTCGTACCAATCCTGGTTGTAGAGCGGGTCGGTCGTGGGCACATCGGTGATCTTGCCGGCGAGCGTCGCCAACCCTTGCTGCTTGGCCGCGAACAGCGCGAAGGTAGACAGCAGCGACTTGTTCAGCCATTCCGCCTTGACGCCGATTTCGGTGTTGACACCCTTCATCGGCGCCAGGTACTCACCTTTCTTGTCGGTCTGATCTTGGTTCTGGAAGATGTCAGAGTAGGACGCGTACGCGACGACATCGGGCGTGACGTCATAGGTGATGCCGACATAGGGGCTGACCTCCTGGGTGTCCGGATAGACGGTGTTGGTGGCCGCAGCGCCATAGATAGAGGCACCGCTGCGCTCCAGGCGGACGGCGTTGACGCCCAGGATGCCCTTCAGCCCATCGGCGATGGCAATGCGCGAGACGCCATACAGCCGAGTCAGCGTTTGCTCGCCGCGAACGCGCGGCAGGCGCGGGCCCCATTCCGGCTCCGCATACACGTCGCCGCCAAACGGAAACGCCGGCAGCGCATCCGCCGCGTGGGTCAGTGCGGCGTAGCTGTCGTCGGCGGTCTTGTTGGTCGAGCGACTCAGGCCGACCAGCAGGTCGTGCTTGCGGCCGAAGGCGCTGAACTTTCCGCTGAGGTTGGCATCCAGCACCTGGCTGTCGCTGTCGCCGATGCTGCGGTAGGGCCAGCCGACCAGGCCGGTGTTGTCCGGGTTCAGCATGCCGCTATTCGAGTACGCGTACAGCAGGCGGGTCGATTCGTCGCCTTGGCGATTGTTGTACGTCAGCTTGGCATCCCAGTCCTCGCCCAACCGGTGGGCGTATTCGACGAAGGCATTGACGGACTTGGTGTTCCAGTATGTCCAGTGCTGCGAGGTCGACGAACCTACCGGGAATTCGGCCTGGGTTCCGTCCGAGCGTAGCAGGGTCAGCGAGCCCCACATCGGCGAATCCTGCTTGGCATCGACCGCAGTGACGCCCACCGTCAACACGCCGTCGCGGCCGATCTGGCCGTCAACCACGCCGTAGACGGTCGTGCGCTTGTCGCGCAGGTCGCGCAGATGGGATTCGCGGTCTTCATGGGCGAGCACCAAACGAGCGGCCCAGGCGCCGTCCTGCGTCAGCACCTTGTTGTAGTCCAGCGCCACGCGCTTCAGAGCATGGGACCCAGCCGACACGATGACCTGAGTGCTGGCCTCGTTTTTGGGCCGCTTACGGATGTAGTTGATGGTTCCCGAGGCGTTGCCCACGCCGGTCAGCAGGCCGTTGGCACCGCGCACCAGTTCGATGCTCTCGAACAAAAAGGTGTCCTCTCGCCCGACCACGGTACCCCAGGAGTTGGTCATGCCGAGGCCGTCGATCTGGGTCAACTGGATCTCGAAGCCGCGTGCATTGAAGATCGCGCGGTTGGTTTCGTACTGCTCGACGTTGATGCCGGTGGCCAGGCCCAGCGCCTCATTGCTGCCGGTCAGGCCAAAGTCGGCCATCTCGTCCTTGTCGATGCTGCTGATCGACTGCGGCGTTTCCTTCAGCTCCAGCGCCAAGCCGGTGGCGCCCTTGGAGATTCGGTTGGCACGCTTGCCGGTGACGACGATCTTCTCGAGCGTTGCTTCTTGGGCTTGGACGTACTCGGCTGCATACAGGGCCGTTGCAAGCGCACATGCAGTAACAACAATATTCTTCTTCATTCTTTTTTGGGGTGTGATTCATATGTGAGCGAGAACACCGCGTTGCGGCGGGCGCTGCTCGGCAAGAAAGAGCGAGACGCCGCCAACTGCTCAGCAGGTTGACGCCAATCTCGTTCGCGCAGGTTTTCAATCGTACTACAAATGAGAATAATTCGTATTAAGATATGAGGCGAAGTACAAGCACGGTTTCAGTCCCACAAGAGCAACAAGACCACCCACCGTTCTGCTTTGAACATGCGGCCTTTTATTGCCCTCCCACGGCGCTTGCGCCACCTCACCTAGCTAACCAGTTCCCATGCGCACAACGCCCCTCTCCCGCACGCATCTGTTCGGCCGAATAGCCGCTGCCGCACTTGGCGGCTATGCCTTTTGCTGGGGCTTCATCGCCCTGGGCCTAGCGCTTCTGTATGGCGCCGGCCTAGGCTTCCACGATGCTGAGCACATCGCAAGCATGCTCGGCCTGCTGCTTTTTTTGGGGGTGTTCTGCTGGGCCTTCGCGGCGCGCAGCTTGGAACAGGTCTGGGTGATCCTGGCCGGCGGCGGCGTTTTGATGAGCGGCGGCGCGGCGCTGGTGCAGCGCTCGCTGGTCGCGGCGGCAGGAGGCCTCTGATGTTGCAAAACTTTCGCCTGACGATGGCCTGGCTGCACACCTGGTTCGGCCTGGTGTTCGGCTTCGTGCTGATGGTCGTGTTCTTCTTCGGCGCGCTGTCGGTGTTTGACCGTGAAATCGACCGCTGGGCGCTGCCCGCCTCGCGCTTTGCGCCCCAGCCCATGCCCTCCTTTGACAAGCTGTTGCGTCCCGCCTTCGAGGGGATGCAGCCGAGCGCGACCAGCATCGCCCAGTTGGAAGGCCGCGTGAATGGCCCATTGCCAGAGCGCTTCGACACCGCCAATAGCTGGAGTGCCTACACGACGCATCGCGACCCGGTGCTGCAGGTCTTCGCCGGCTTTGCAGTGCCCCAGGCCAAGGATCCGGACGAGACCGTTTTCGCCATCCACACCATGGACCCGCGCAGCGGCGCCCTGATACCGGAAGGCCATCTACACATCGGCAGCCAGTTCTTTTACCCGCTGCATTACAGCCTGCATCTGCAATGGAAGAACCTCGGCACCTGGATCGTCGGTTTCTCCGCGCTGATGATGCTGGTGGCGCTCGTCAGCGGCGTGGTGATGCACCGCAAGATCTTCCGCGAGTTCTTCACCTTCCGCCCCCGCAAGAGCAGCCAGCGCAGCGCGCTCGATCTGCACAACCTGACCGGAGTGGTGGCCCTGCCTTTCCACTTCTTCTTCGCCTTCACAGGCCTGATCATCTTTGCCGGCATCTACTTCCCGGTCGCCCACACACAGCTGCATAATCTGCACGAGCTGAGCGAGCGCATCGAGGCGCGCGCCACCGGCCTGCCGCATGAGCGCGCCGGCATCGCCGCGCCAGTGGCGGCTATGGCATCGGTGGACGCGATGGTGGCGCAAGCACAGGCCCGCTGGGCTGCCAAGGGCATGGCCGGCGAAGTCGGCTTCCTGAGCGTCCAGCATGTCGGCGATGCCAATGCCTATGTCAGCGTTTACCGTGCCGGCACCGACCGAGTGGCACTCGTCGGCGACGGCATCCACTTCAAGGCCGACAGTGGCGAGCTACTGCGAGAGGACCCGCCGCGCACGGCCGTCGACAGCGTCACAGAGTTCCTGACCGGCCTGCATCTGCAGCATTTCCGCCACTGGCTGCTGCGCTGGCTCTACGTGCTGGGCGGCCTGCTCGGTGCCGTTTGCATCGCTGCCGGCTTCATCTTCTTCGTCGAAAAGCGCAAGCAGCAACACGCCAAGGCCGGCAGCCAAGGCAGCCGCGTGGTCGATTCGCTGGCGGTCACCACGGTCACCGGCATGCTGGTCGCAACTGCCGCCATGCTTCTGGCCAACCGTCTGGTGCCGGCCCACCTAAGCGCCAAGGGCGACTGGGAGCAGATCGCCTTCTGCGGCGCATGGCTGCTGGCCCTGGCACACGCGCTCTGGCGCAGCGCGCCGGTGGCGGGGGGCCTGATCAACCCGGCGTGGCAGGAGCAATGCTGGGGCTTTGCCGCGCTGGCGGTCGGGGCCGTGCTCGCGAACTGGATCAGCACCGGTGACCATCTGCTCAAGACCCTGTCGACGGGCTACTGGCCTGTGGCCGGCATGGATATGAGTCTGCTGGCGGCTGCTGCGGTGGCGGCCTGGGCGGGCAATAAACTGGCCCGCCGCACGGCGCCGGCGCGCCGCGCCACGGCGGCGATGGAGGTCAGCCATGGTTGAGTCGGCCTCATGGGTGTTGGCCGGCGCGGCCTTGGCGTCTGTCTTGGGCTTTGCCTGGCTGGCCCTGGCGATGGACACGCATTGGCAGCAGGTGCATGGCCAAGCCGCTACGTCCACGCTCTGCCGTAGGCTGCTGCGGGTGTTGGGCAGCTTGCTGCTGGCGGCCTCGCTGCTGCTGTGTCTGCAGGCCGATCATGCCTCGATGGCGGTGTTGGTCTGGGCCATGCTGCTGGCCGGCGCTGCCGCACTGATCGCCCTCGTGTTGGCCTGGCGTCCGCATTGGCTTCGGCTTCTATGGCCGCTATTTCCGTTTTCCGTGTGAAGCTCATCGATTCATTTGCCGGCCTAATACTGTAGTCACAAAAGCACCAGCCCACCATCATGCCAAGCTGTACGTGTGACCGCTCCGCGCACGCGAGCGTGCGGCTGCATCATCGCCACTAAGCCGAAGTTGCCCCAAACGCTCGAGGAACCGAAAGTCAGCTATGCGGGGCTTGCTCGACATGTCGGCCTGACGTGTGCGAGGGCATTTCAAGGGTGCTGACTGCCTGGCAAGTCAGGTCACCCTGTTGCCGCCCAGCCTGCGCGCTCCAATGACAGGAACTTTGCCAGCCGTATGAGTTCGAAGTTGCGCCCTAAACCTGACCTAGGCTGGCAACTATTCAACCGCTGAGTGTCGGCTCAAATTCTTGATGCTGGACCCAGTCCAGTAGCGCCTTGGGTATGCATCCGATCTTCGGTGCAATGAACTGACGTGATCCCATTTATCCTGCTCTAAAGCCGCAGCTTAGGTGTGTCTACGGCGTCTATGAAGCCACAACATCGCTATCGCGCTGCCGGCCAAGAGGCTGTGCGCCCAGCCGAGCGGGCCGCGCACGCCGTCTGGCGCGAAGTAATACAGCGCGTAGGTGCTTAGCAACACCAGACCCAGCAATGCGGATAGTAGCAAACCGCTATTGCGCTGCATCGGACGGCGGTGTCGTCGCGTCAGCCGCCAGCCGGCGGGGATGTGGCTGCCACCTATCGCACCCAGGCCCATCAGAGCACCGAAGCCGGCAAAGCCGTGCAAGCGTATCAACCAAGGCTCGGCGGGCGAGGGCATTGCATCTTCGGCCTGGCCATAGTGCAAGAACAACCAAGCAAGACCAGTGAACAACAGCAGCGCAAAGCTCGCATAGAGCCAGCGTTTTTGCCAGCGCGGCAGTTTCAAAAGTGAATGATGATGGGTCACGGCGCCGATTTTCAATGCAGCCAAGCCGAGGCGCCCAAGCGCGCCAGCAGCGGATGGGCAGTATCGCCGCTGGCGGCAACGATCTTGGTCAGTGCATCGGCCCAAATACAGCGCGGCGCGGCCACGCTGACATGTCGAGTTACACCACCGCCACTCAAGCGGCTGCGACTGCTGTCACTGAAGTGGCTGGTGGCGAAGGCGCCGTCGGCCAACTGGCCGAAGTCGCAAACGCCGCCGCCTTGTTCTTGCCTCAGCTTCAAGGCCACGGTCTGCGGGCCGAACACGCGCAGATCACCGCCGGCGTTGACGCTCGCCCAGGCCAGGCCAGCCTGGCGCAGCGCTTTAACGCCTTGGTCAACCGCAAAGCCCTTGGCGATGCCGCCGAGATTAAGTGTCACGGCATGCTCCAGCTTGAGGAGCCGGTCTTGCTCCACTCGCCAGCCCAGCGGGCCGCTGCCTTGGCTAATGTCAAACAGGCCCAGGCTGGCGTTCTGCAACGCCAGCGCCGCGCGCAGCACCCGCAGGCTGTGGGCGCGCAGCCTTAGGTGCGTGCCAGCGGCCGCCGCGTTGAAGTGCGCCACGTCACTGCCCGGATCAAAGCGAGACAAGCATGCTTGCACCTCCGCAATCGCCGCAAAGCCCAGCGCGAAGCAGGCTTGCTCGCTGCCGGCCGGCAGATTGATTTCCACTAAGGTGCCGAGCATGGGGCGGGCGCGGCGCAGGGCCAAGGTTTGCACGGCGATTGACGCACTAGCTCAGCAGGCCCTGGCGGCGGGCCAGATCGAGCACGCTGACGATGCGCTTGACGCCGTCGGTGACATGGCTGCAGCTGAGCGTCGCACCGGAGATATTGGCGATGTCTTCGCCGACCTGCAGCGGCGCGGCGGCCGTCTTGCCGACGAATTGCTTGCGCCAAGCGGGCAAACGGATTTCGTGGCCATGGCTTTCGCGGTAGGACAGGATCTCGATGCCGCGCAAGCGGCCGTCTTGGCCGACGCCGACCGCGTAACTGATCATCTCGTACTTGCCCCAGACTGCATCGGCCACCACCACGCCCAGTAGCTCTTTGCCTCGCCAAGCCAAGCGCAAGCTCCAGCGCGCACTGCGCGGCTTGATGCCGGCCTGGCGAAGTTGTTGCAGCTGCTCCGCATCGAGGCTCAGTTCGCGCTGCTCGAAGCGGTCGGCCTCGGCAAACAAAGCTTGGGCGGCCTGTTCGGCACTCAGGTAGTCCACCGCGAACGCCGCCGTCGGCGCGCTAGCGGCCGATACGCAGGCGATGGCGGCCAAGCTCAGCCGCATCAGAAGCTCCAGCCTAGGCCCAGGTTGAAGCGGTCGCCGTCTTTGTTCTCACCAAAGCGTTGCATATCAGCCTTCAAGACCACACCCTGCGCAATCCTGAAGTTGGCGCCCACCGTGATGACGCGCTCATTGGGCTGGGCACTCGGCGTCAGACCTTGCCCCAGGTCAGCGAAACCGCTGGCAGTGTTGAACTGTTCCCAGCGCACAAAGGGCAAGAGCGCGTAGCTGGCCTGCTCCCAGAGCTTGTAGCCGGCTTGCGCGTACCAGCCCTCGAAGCTCTTCGGGATCAGCGTAGGCTGGCCGACCAGGGGCTGGTTCAAGAGCGCGGTGTTGGAAATACTGCCGCGGGCGTAGAGCGCGCTGAGATCCCAGCGACCAGGTGTCCAGCGAGTGTGCAGATCCCAGAGCGTGACGCGGGAGTCGGCGGCGGCTTGCTTGTGACTAGCCTGACCGCTAAAGAACCCGGCGCCAACTTGCAGGCCAGGAATGCCGCGCCAATTGACGGCGCCAAACAGCGCCAGATCATGCGCTTTGGCCTGCGCCATTTCCTGGTGGATAGAACCAAGCGGCGACTCGCGGCCTTCGCTGGCGTTGGCGTCCCATTTGTTGATATCAAAGCTGGTCGAGATACCTCCTTGAACGGTCATGCCGTGGTCGAGATTGCCGACCAACTGAAAGCCGCCCTCGCGCCAGGTTGTCGGGATGATCGCGGTTTCGACGAAATTGCGCTCAACGCCGAAGAAGGCCGGCGGCTCATGGTTCTCATTCAACAGGCCCAGCGGCATCAGGAACAGGCCGCCGCGCACCGCCCAGCTAGGCGTCAGCTGATGTTCGACGTAAGCCTGCTCGACCGCAACCTCGCCCGGGTCACCGGCGCTGCTGACGCCATGCTCCAGCTCCAGCTCGGTGACGATCTTGGTGCGTTCATCAAAACGATGCTGGACCGACAGGACCAGGCGGCGCAGATCGGCCTGCGTGTCCTGGCTGTGATGGCGGGGACGGTTGTAGTTCAGCTCGGCATAGCCACCGACGACGGTCTTGGGTTCTTGGCTGGGTTCGGCTTCGATGAAAGTGGCGACTGCCGCCGGCTTTGCGGCTTCCGCTGGCCGCTGCGCTAGCTGTTGTTGCTGTTGCAATTGCGTCAACTCGTTGCGCACCTTGTTCAACTCGGCAGCGAGCTGGTCGAGTCGGCGCATCAGCTCGGTTTCGGTGGCGCTTTGAGCTTGCGCAGTCGGGATGGCGCCGAGGCTCAGCGTCAGGGCCAGAGCGAGATGAGAGAGCTTGAATTGGGGCTGCATGGAGGTTTGGAGAAAAAAGGGTAAGGCTGCGCATAAGCAACCGAGTCGGTTGCGGAAGCAAAGGGGTCGGCAGCTATTTTTTGTAGCCGTCGCTGAGCGTGCCCAGGAAGGCCAGCACATCGTCGATTTCGGCGTCACTGAGCGCTGGTTGCTCGCCAGGCTTGCGGTTGTAAGGGCCTTCGCTGATGTTGACGTTGGCCTTGTAGGCTGCGGGCAGGTCGTCGAACTTGTTGAGCGTGCCGTCGGCGCCGCGCGAGTACCAGCGCTCGGGGTTGGTGTCGCGTGTGACGTAGAAGTTCAGCACTTCTTTCAGCGATGTGAAACCGCCGTTATGGAAGAAAACCTTGCGTAGCGCCACATTGCGCAGCGAGGGCACTTTGAACTTGCCGCAGAGTTCGGGCTTTGCCGTCAGGTCGCCTCCATCGCGGGCGCACAGGCCGAGGTCATAGAAGGTCGGATCATTGTTCTGACTCAAGGCGGAGTTGCGTGGCACGCCCAGGTTGTCATAAGTGAAATCGGTAAACATTGGAAAGGCGCCGTCCCTGCCCTTGGCCGAGGGGTGGCAGGCGGCGCAGTTGCCCTTGTCCTTGGCGTTGAAAAGCGCCAGGCCGCGCAGTTCCTGCTCGTTCAGCGTGGCTTGGCCGCGCAAAACCTGATCAAACTTGCTGCTGAAAGGGCGGAACTCGGCCGACTCCATCTGGAAGGTTTGCAACAGCAGCGCGACGCGGGCCAGCGCTTCGTCGGGTCGGCTGAAGATGTCCTCACCGAACATGCGGCGCAGCTCATCGGCATAGGACGCTTTGGCGAGCCGTCGGGCCAGATCGGCAGCGTCGAGATTGGCCATCTCGCGTGGATTCAGAAAGGGCTTGGCGGCCTGGTCTTGCAAGCTGTTGGCGCGGCCATCCCAGAAGAAGCCGCCGCTGGGTGTGCCGTCGGCTGCGATCTGGAAGGGCTTGTTGCTGCTCAGATAGCGCATGCTGGGAGAACTGCGCCCGCCCTGCAGGTCCAGCATTGCACCGCCCATTTGTGCTGCCAGGCTGTTTGCGCCTGCGTGGCCGGTCTCAGCCGCATGGCAGCTGGCGCAAGACTGCCTGCCAGATGCGGACAAGGACATGTCATTGAAGATCTTGGCGCCCAAGCTGGCTTGTGCAGAGGCGCCACCGGTAGATGCCGAGCCGACACTAGGCAGGGCCTCCCCGCCACTGCCGCCACCGCAGGCCTGCAGCATCGCCGCTACGGCCAGCACCAGCAATCGAGGGAGGACCGCGTGCGAGGATTTGAAGGAAAAATGCATGGCGATCGTGAATGATGGATATGCCAATGATAACGATTCGCAACAGCAATTGCAATTGATATCAAATGACACAGGCCAAACAAAGCAAATACAGGCTCACAAGGTTTTACACCTTGCGGTTAGGCGACCGCATGTAGGCCACAGGCCTCTAGCGCATATTGCTCAAAGGCGGTGATGAAGATCACGCCATGCTCGCGGCCGCTCAAGGCCAGCATCTCCAGGCCGCGCAGTTACGGCATCTGAATCTCCAGGAACAGTAGGTTCGGCCGCCGAGCCGTGTCGGGGTCCGTCAGCGCCTGTACGGCCGCGAAGCCGTTGCCGCATTCGCCCATCACCTTGATGTCGGTGTGCGGCTTGAGGTACTCGCGCAGCAGACACCGAGCCAGGCTGTCGTAATCAACAATAGGTGCCGTCAGCATCGCATCCAACTTGTCGATATTTGAATTTGATTTAGCGCAAACGATTCAGCTTAACGGGGTCGGGTAGTTCAAAAGAACTATCGGTACTGTGGGACCATAGTTCTTTCGAAATGAAAATTCCAGCTAGTGGGAGGATGTTCGTAGGTGTCAAGTTACCGAAAATCATAGACATACAAAAGAGGCGAATCTACATGTCTGTGAATTCCTCAAGTCCGTCTAGCGCCAAATCAGCCAGCAATGGCCGCAAGGCGCTCAGCGTGCTGATCGTCAGCACGCTGGCTTTCACCGTTTGCTTCATGGTCTGGATGATGTTCGGCGTGATCGGCATCCCGATCAAGAAGGCGCTGAACCTGAACTCGACCGAGTTCGGCCTGCTGACCGCCATGCCGGTCTTGAGCGGCTCGCTGATCCGCGTGCCGCTGGGCATCTGGACCGACAAGTTCGGCGGCCGCATCGTCTTCTTCTGCCTGATGATGGCCTGCGTGCTACCCATCTGGTTGATGAGTTATGCAACCGCCTACTGGCACTTTCTGGTGATCGGCCTGTTTGTCGGCCTGGCCGGCGGCTCCTTCTCCGTCGGCACTCCCTATGTGGCGCGCTGGTTCCCGAAGAACCGCCAGGGTTTTGCGATGGGCGTGTTCGGCGCCGGCAACTCCGGCGCGGCGGTCAACAAGTTCGTCGCGCCCGGCCTAGTGGTCGCGTTTGGCTGGACCATGGTGCCGCATGTCTACGCCGCTGTGCTATTGGGCACGGCCATCCTTTTCTGGTTCTTCAGCTACTCGGACGACAAGCATTTGGTCGCCAGCAATGCCAGCTTTGTGTCGCAGTTGAAGGCGCTGAGGGACCCGAAAGTTTTGAAGTACTGCCAGTACTACTCTATCGTGTTCGGCGGTTATGTGGCTTTGAGCTTGTGGATGGTGCAGTACTACGTCGGAGAGTACGGCCTGGACATCCGCGTCGCCGCCTTGCTGGCCGCTTGCTTCTCCTTGCCCGGCGGTGTGCTGCGCGCGGTGGGCGGCTGGATGTCGGACAAACATGGCGCACACAACGTCACCTGGTGGGTCTTGTGGGTCAGCTGGATCTGCCTGTTTCTGCTGTCCTACCCGCAGACTGACTTCACCGTGCTCACCGTCAACGGCCCCAAGACCTTTCATATCGGCCTGAATGTCTATATGTTCACCGCCCTGATGTTCACGTTGGGCATCGCGATGGCCTTCGGCAAGGCCAGTGTCTTCAAGTACATCAGCGATGACTACGGCGCCAATATCGGCACCATCTCCGGCATCGTCGGTCTGGCCGGCGGCCTCGGCGGCTTCGTGTTGCCCATCATGTTCGGTGCGCTGATGGACCTGACCGGCATCCGCTCCAGCGCCTTCATGCTGATGTACGGCGTGGTCTGGGTGTCTCTCATCTGGATGTATTGGACCGAAGTGCGCAAGACCGAAATGATGGGCAGCAATGCCCCGCCGTCACCGATCTAGTATCCCCGCCAAGTTAAGCGTTAGCAACGAAAGACAAAGACAATGAGTCAATCCAATGACATCGCCGACTGGCGCCCTGAGGACGAAAAATTCTGGGAATCCAGCGGCAAAAAAATCGCCTACCGCAACCTCTGGATCTCGATCCCTGCGCTGCTGTGCGGCTTCGCGGTCTGGGGCATGTGGGGCATCATCACGGTGCAGATGCTGAATCTGGGTTTCCCCTTCAGCAAGGACGAGTTGTTCACGCTGACGGCGATTGCCGGCATCTCGGGCGCCACGATGCGCATCCCGGCGTCCTTTCTGATCCGCATGGCGGGTGGGCGCAACACCATCTTCTTGACCACCGCGATGCTCTTGGCCCCGGCCATCGGCACCGGCGTGGCGCTGCAGCATCCCGAGTGGCCGCTGTGGGTGTTCCAGCTGATGGCGCTGTGGTCGGGCGTCGGCGGCGGCAACTTCGCCTCGTCGATGTCGAACATCAGCCCTTTCTTCCCCAAGCGCCTGCAGGGCACGGCGCTGGGCCTGAACGCCGGTCTGGGTAACTTCGGCGTCACGACCATGCAGATCGTGATCCCATTGGTGATGACGGTGGGTTTATTCGGTGCCTTCGGCGGTGAGTCACGGCCGCTGATCAAGGACAGCGGCTGGATTCTGGGCAAGATCGTGGCCGGCACGCCGACCTGGATTCAGAACGCCGGCTTCGCCTGGGTGCTGTCGCTGGTGCCCCTGTCGATTCTGTGCTGGTTCGGCATGAGCAATCTGAAGACGGTGTCGCCAGACACCGGCTCGCCGCTGGTCGCTTTCGGCAAGATCATCTATCTGTACTCGCTCGCTTTCGTGCCCTCGATCGCGATGCTTTACCTCTACCTGCCAGCGCCCACGGGCCTGGGCCTGCTGAATATGTGGGTGGCGATTCCGCTCGACATCATCGCCGCGCTGCTGGTGATGAAGGTGGCCGCTTTCGGCACGATGAAAGAGGGCGTCACCAAGCAGTTTGCGATCTTCAAGAACAAGCACACCTGGGCGATGACGGCGCTCTACGTGGTCACCTTCGGCAGCTTCATCGGCTTCTCGATGGCGCTGCCCTTGGCCATCACGGTGATCTTCGGCTTCATCCATGCGCCAGACGCGGCCGGGGTGATGCAGCATGCGCTGAAGAATCCTAACGCACCTTCCGCGCTGACCTATGCTTGGATCGGCCCCTTCGTCGGCGCTGCGGTGCGGCCCATCGGCGGTTGGATCGCGGACAAGGTCGGTGGCTCCATCGTCACGCAGGTGATCTCGGCCATCATGGTGTTCGCTTCGGCCGCGGTCGGCTACGTGATGATGCAGGCCTACCACTCCAGCACGCCGGAGCAGTATTTCGGGCTCTTCATGGGCTTGTTCATCTTGCTGTTCGCGGCCAGCGGCGTCGGCAACGGCTCGACCTTCCGCAGCGTCGGCTTCATCTTCGACAAGACCCAAGCCGGCCCCGTGCTGGGTTGGACCTCGGCCGTGGCGGCCTACGGCGCCTTCATCGCACCGGTGCTGATCGGCCAGCAGATCAAGTCGGGGACGCCGCAGTACGCGTTCTACGGTTTTGCGGCTTTCTACGCCGTCTGCCTGATTCTGAATTGGTGGTTCTATCTGCGCGCCAACGCGTATGTGAAGAACCCTTGACCCATCCTTAACCATCAAACTAAGGAACACACCATGAGCCATTTTCTCGACCGCCTGAGCTATTTTGCTCAGCCCAAAGAAACGTTCTCGAACGAACACGGCGTCACCACCGCCGAAGACCGCACCTGGGAAGAGGCCTACCGCAGCCGCTGGGCGCATGACAAGATCGTGCGCTCCACCCACGGCACCAATTGCACCGGCTCTTGCTCCTGGAAAATTTACGTCAAGGGCGGCATCGTCACTTGGGAAACCCAGCAGACCGACTACCCGCGCACGCGGCCCGATCTGCCCAACCACGAGCCACGCGGTTGCGCTCGGGGTGCGAGTTACTCCTGGTATCTGTACAGCGCCAATCGGGTCAAGTATCCGATGGTGCGCGGCTCCTTGCTCAAGCACTGGCGCGCCGCACGCGGCGTGGCCAAGACGCCGGTCGACGCCTGGAAGAACCTGGTCGAAAACCAGGAACAGCGCACCGAATGGCAAAAAGATCGCGGCCTGGGCGGCTTTGTGCGCTCGACCTGGGATGAGGTCAACGAGATCATCGCCTCGGCCAATATTTACACGGTCAAAAAGCATGGCGCCGACCGCGTGATCGGCTTCTCGCCGATTCCTGCCATGTCGATGATCAGTTATGCCGCCGGCAGTCGTTATTTGAGCCTGATGGGCGGCGTCTGCATGAGCTTTTACGATTGGTACTGCGACCTGCCTCCGGCCAGCCCGCAGGTCTGGGGCGAGCAGACCGATGTGCCCGAGAGCGCCGACTGGTACAACTCCAACTACATCATCGCCTGGGGCTCCAACGTGCCGCAGACGCGCACGCCGGACGCCCACTTCTTCACCGAGGTGCGTTACAAGGGCGCCAAGACGGTGGCGGTGACGCCCGACTATTCCGAGGTCGCCAAGTTGGCCGACATCTGGATGCACCCGAAGCAGGGCACCGACGCCGCGATTGCAATGGCGATGGGCCATGTGATTCTCAAAGAGTTCTACTTTGACAAGCGCTCCGCGTATTTTGACGATTACGCTCGCCGCTACACCGACCTGCCGCTGTTGGTGAAGATGAAGAAGCACACCACGGCCGATGGTCGTGAGCTGCTCGTTCCCGATCGCTATCTGCGCGCCAGCGACTTCGGCGGCAAGCTCGGCCAGGACAACAACCCGGACTGGAAAACGCTGGCCTTTGACACCGCCGGCAAAGTGGTGTTGCCAAACGGCTCGATCGGTTTCCGCTGGGGCGCCGGCGACCGTCCGGATCTGGGCAAATGGAACCTCGAATCCAAAGAGGCGGTACATGACAGCGACGTCAAGCTGAAGCTGTCGGTGCTGGAGGACGGCGAGCAGGCGCATGAGATCGCCACCGTCGGCTTCCCTTACTTTGGCGGCATTGACACACCGAACTTCAAGTCCAACAAGCAGCAAGACGTGCTGAGTCGCGCCGTGCCGGTGGTGCGCATGAAGCTGGGCAAGCACGAGGACGCGGGCGAATGCTTGGTCGCGACCGTGTTTGACCTGCAAGTCGCGCAGTACGGCATCAACCGTGGCCTGGGCGATGACTGCCCGACCAGCTATGACGACAACCTGCCCTACACGCCAGCCTGGGCGGAGTCCATCACCGGTGTGAAGCGTGAGCAGATCATCACCGTAGGCCGTGAGTTCGGCGACAACGCCGACAAGACCCGAGGCAAATCGATGGTCATCATCGGCGCGGCGATGAACCACTGGTACCACTGCGATATGAACTACCGCGGCATCATCAATATGCTGATGATGTGCGGCTGTATCGGGCAAAGCGGCGGCGGCTGGGCCCATTACGTCGGCCAGGAGAAGCTGCGTCCGCAGACCGGCTGGACGGCCTTGGCCTTTGCGCTGGATTGGATCCGCCCACCGCGGCAGATGAATTCGACCAGCTTTTTCTACGCCCACACCGACCAGTGGCGCTACGAGAAGCTGGATGTGTCCGAGATCCTGTCGCCGCTGGCCGACAAGGCCAAGTACGGCGGCAGCCTGATCGACTACAACGTGCGCGCCGAGCGCATGGGCTGGTTGCCCTCCGCCCCGCAGCTGCAGACCAACCCGATGCAGGTGGTCAAGGACGCGGCCGCTGCCGGCATGGACGCCAAGGACTATGCCGTCAAGAGCCTGAAGGACGGCTCGCTGCGCATGAGCTGCGAGGACCCGGATCACCCGTCGAACTGGCCGCGCAATATGTTCGTCTGGCGCTCCAACATCCTGGGCTCATCGGGCAAGGGCCATGAGTACTTTCTGAAGCATCTCTTGGGCACCACCCACGGTGTGCAGGGCAAGGATCTGGGCAAGGATGATGTCAAGCCCGAGGAAGTCGAATGGCACGCCAAGGCGCCAGAAGGCAAGTTGGACTTGCTGGTGACGCTGGACTTCCGCATGAGCACGACTTGTCTTTACTCGGACATCGTCTTGCCCACCGCGACCTGGTATGAGAAGAACGACCTCAATACTTCGGACATGCATCCCTTCATCCACCCGTTGTCTACTGCCGTGGACCCGGGCTGGCAGGCGCGCAGCGACTGGGAGATTTACAAGGGTTTTGCCAAGTCCTTCAGCGAGCTTTGCGTCGGCCATCTGGGCGTCGAGAAGGAATTGGTGCTTACCCCGCTGATGCATGACACGCCGGCCGAGTTGGCTCAGGCTTTTGACGTGCAGGAGTGGAAGAAGGGCGAGATCGACCTGATCCCCGGCAAGACCGCGCCGCAGATCGCCGTGGTCGAGCGTGACTACCCGAATTTGTACAAACGCTTCACGGCCTTAGGGCCCTTGATGAACAAGGCCGGCAATGGCGGAAAGGGCATCAACTGGAACACCGACGTTGAGGTCGAGCAGCTCGGCGAGCTCAACGGCCTGGTGCGCGACGAGGGTGTGACCAAGGGCATGCCCAAGATCGAGACCGATATCGATGCGGCAGAGGTGGTGCTGCAACTGGCCCCCGAGACCAACGGCCATGTGGCGGTCAAGGCCTGGGAGGCGCTGGGCAAGCAGACTGGCCTGGATCACACCCACCTGGCCCTGCACCGCGAGGACGAGAAGATCCGCTTCCGCGACATTCAGGCCCAGCCGCGCAAAATCATCTCCAGCCCGACCTGGTCGGGGCTTGAAAGCGAAAAAGTCAGCTACAACGCCGGCTACACCAATGTGCATGAACTGATCCCATGGCGCACGCTGACCGGCCGTCAGCAGTTCTACCAGGACCACGCCTGGATGCAGGCCTTCGGCGAGGGCTTCTGCAGCTATCGGCCGCCGGTTGATTTGAAGACGCTGGTGGAGGTGCAGGGGCTCAAACCCAATGGCAATCAAGAAATAGCGCTCAACTTCATCACGCCGCACCAGAAATGGGGCATTCACTCGACCTATAGCGACAACATCATGATGCTGACGCTGAACCGGGGCGGCTCGGTGATCTGGATCAGCGAGGACGACGCGACAAAGGCCGGCATCGTCGACAACGACTGGGTCGAGTTGTTCAACTCGAACGGCGCGATTGCGGCCCGCGCCGTGGTCAGCCAGCGGGTCAAGAACGGCATGGTGATGATGTATCACTCGCAAGAGAAGATCATCAACACCCCGGGCTCGGAGATCACCGGCACGCGCGGCGGCATCCACAACTCGGTCACCCGCATCGTCACCAAACCGACCCACATGATTGGCGGTTATGCGCAGCTGAGCTATGGCTTTAACTACTACGGCACGATAGGTACCAACCGCGATGAGTTTGTGCTGGTGCGCAAGATGTCCAAGGTGGATTGGTTGGACGATGAGCCGACCAACAGCGCCGCCGCAGCGCACGCCTGAAGCGTGACTCAAATATGTTGACCAGACCAGTTTCGACGGCCCGGCGGTGCGGACTGATAGCCAGCTCCTTACTTCTATTAGACACAGTTCTCACCCCGTGGCTTTCGAATCCGGTTTATCAAATCCCATTAGCTAGCAAGTTATTCATTCAAGGAGTCACGCGATGAAAGTGCGCGCTCAAATCGGCATGGTGCTGAACCTGGACAAGTGCATTGGTTGCCACACTTGTTCGGTCACCTGCAAGAACGTCTGGACCAATCGCCCCGGCGTCGAATATGCCTGGTTCAACAATGTTGAGACCAAGCCCGGCATCGGCTACCCCAAGGAATGGGAGAACCAGGACCGCTGGAACGGCGGCTGGCATCGCAAGGCCAATGGTCAGATCGAGCCGCGCCAGGGCGGCAAGTGGAAGTTGCTGATGCGCATCTTCTCGAACCCCAATCTGCCCGAGATCGACGATTACTACGAGCCCTTCACCTTCGATTACGACCATCTGCAGTCGGCGCCGAAGTCCAAGGCCGCGCCGACGGCCCGCCCGCGCAGCCTGATCACCGGCAAACGGATGGAGAAGATCGAATGGGGCCCGAACTGGGAAGAAATTCTCGGTGGCGAGTTCGCCAAGCGCAGCAAGGATGTCAACTTCGAAAACGTACAAAAAGAGATGTACGGTCAGTTCGAGAACACCTTCATGATGTACTTGCCGCGCCTGTGCGAGCATTGCCTGAATCCGGCCTGCGTGGCGTCTTGCCCGTCAGGCTCGATCTACAAGCGCGAGGAAGACGGCATCGTCTTGATCGACCAGGACAAGTGCCGCGGCTGGCGCATGTGCGTGTCGGGCTGCCCTTACAAGAAGATCTATTACAACTGGCAGTCGGGCAAGGCCGAGAAGTGCATCTTCTGCTATCCGCGCATCGAAGCCGGTCAGCCGACCGTTTGCTCGGAAACCTGCGTCGGACGAATCCGTTACCTCGGCGTGCTGCTCTATGACGCGGACCGCATTCAAGAGGCCGCCAGCGTCGTCAACGACAAGGATCTGTACCAAGCGCAGCTGGATATCTTCCTCGACCCGAACGATCCCAAGGTGATCGAGCAGGCTCGCAAGGACGGCATCCCCGACGCCTGGATGGCGTCCGCCCGCAAGAGCCCCGTCTACAAGATGGCGGTTGAGTGGAAGGTGGCACTCCCCCTGCACCCCGAGTACCGCACGCTGCCTATGGTCTGGTATGTGCCACCGCTGTCTCCGATCAGCGCGGCCGCCAACTCCGGGGCTTTGGGCTTGAATGGCCAGATCCCCGACGTCAAGCAGCTGCGCATCCCGGTCCAGTACCTGGCCAACTTGCTCACCGCCGGCGATGTGCCGCCGGTCGAGCGGGCCTTGGAGCGGATGCTGGCGATGCGCGCCTATCAGCGCAGCAAGCATGTGGACGGGTTCGAGAACAAGGCGGTGCTGGATCAGGTCGGCCTGCTCAAACACGAGGTCGAGGACATGTACCAGACCATGGCGATTGCCAACTACGAAGATCGCTTTGTGATTCCGACCACGCACCGCGAATACGCCGAGAACACTTTTGATATTCGCGGCGGTTGCGGCTTCAGCTTCGGCAATGGCTGCTCCGACGGGCAGACCGAAACCAGCCTGTTCGGCGGGGCCAAGAAGCGGACCATTCCTATCAAAGCGACAGTCTGAGGGCAGCCATGAAGACAACTGTTTTTTCCAAATCCTGCCGCGTGCTGGCTCGCCTGCTCGACTATCCGAGCGCCGAGATGCGTGCGGCCTTGCCCGAGCTGTTTGCTGTGCTGACGGAGGAGGGCGCCTTGAGTCCCGCCCGTATGGCCGAGCTGAAGGCCTTGATGGCAACGCTGCAACAGGGCGACGCCTACGACGTTGAGGCCCGCTATGTCGAGAGTTTTGATCGGGGCCGCGCGACCAGCCTGCATATGTTCGAGCATGTGCATGGCGACTCGCGCGACCGTGGCCCGGCTTTGGTCGATCTGCAGCAGACCTACCAGGCCGGCGGCATGTTCTTTGAGGCCACGGAGTTGCCCGATTACTTGCCGGTGGTGCTGGAATTTGCCTCGACTCAGCCGGCCGAGACGGCCAAGGCCTTCCTGGCCGAGATGGCCCATATCTTGAACGCGATCCATAGCGGCTTGATCAAACGAGACAACCCCTATGCCGCCGCCATCGGCGCGGTGCTGGAGTTGGCCGGTGAAAAACCACAGTCGGTGCAGATCACCGTCGACGAGCCGCTCGATGAAGCTTGGCAAGAGCCAGCAGCTTTCGATGGCTGCTCCAGCAAAGGCCAAAGCAAGCCCGGTGCGCTTCAGCCCATCCATATCGTCAGAAAGACCAACCCTCAAGAAGGAGTGCGGCCATGAACTCGCTCGACTTTGCCCTCTTCGGCATCTACCCCTATATCTGCCTGGCCGTATTTTTGCTCGGCAGCCTGATTCGGTTCGATCGCGACCAGTACAGCTGGAAGAGCGATTCCTCGCAACTGCTGCGCGCCGGCAGCCTGCGCTGGGGCAGCAATCTGTTTCACGTCGGCGTGCTGTTCTTGTTCTTTGGTCACACCTTCGGTATGTTGACGCCGCACTTCATGTATGAGCATTTCATCAGCGCAGGCAACAAGCAGCTTATGGCGATGATCAGCGGCGGTATTGCCGGTGTCTTGGGCTTCGCCGGTGTTTCCATCCTCTTGCATCGGCGCCTGAGTGATGAGCGTATCCGCATCAACTCCAAGACCAGCGACATCATGCTGCTGGTCTTGCTGTGGGTTCAGTTGGCGCTGGGCTTGGCGACCATCCCGTTGTCGGCGCAGCATCTGGACGGCGGCATGATGATGAATCTGGCCGGCTGGGCCCAGCGCATCGTCACCTTCCAGCCTGGTGCGGTCGAGTTGCTGGCCGAAGCGTCCTGGATTTTCAAGCTGCATATGTTCTTGGGTATGACGGTGTTCCTGGTCTTCCCCTTCACGCGTCTGGTCCATGTGTGGAGCGGCTTTGGCACGGTGGCCTATTTGTTCAGGCCCTACCAGATGGTGCGCAGTCGGCGCTTGTCGCTGCCACCTGGCCACAATCAACCGCAACAACATTGATAGGAAAGTTCAGCATGAGCCAGCAACAAGGATGTGGCGGCGGGAGCTGCGGCTGCGCCAGCGCGGCGCCAATGATTGAAGACATCAAGGTCGCGGTAGCCACCGTCAACGGCGTGCCACTGCACGGCGAGGGTGAATCACCCGACCCCGAGGCCCTGCGCCAGCGCGCCTACAGCGAGTTGCTGCGCCAGGCCGCGCAGCGCAGGGGACTGCTGGCGGTCGGTGATGTGCCTTCGCTGGACGGTGTGCTGAGCGAGGCGGCGTCCGACGCCACCTTGACCTTGCTGGAGCGCGAGTTGCAATTGCCCGAGCCCGACGAGGCCAGCTGTAAACGCTATTTTGACGCCCATCCGGCTCGCTACCATGTCGGCGAGAAGGTGCAGGCCAAACATATTCTGTTTGCCGTAACGCCGGGTGTCGACGTGTCGGCCTTGCGTGGGCGGGCCGAATCCCTACTGGTTACCCTGCGCTGCGAAGCGCTGGACAGCCCCGCTTTTGCCAAGGCCGCCGCCGAGAATTCCAATTGCCCGAGCGGGGCCGAAGGCGGCGAGCTGGGATGGCTGGGGCGCGAAGACTGTGCGCCCGAGTTCAGCTCGGCCTTGTTTGCCCAGGACGAGGCTAACGCCCATATCGGTGTGTTGCCGCGTTTGATCAGCACCCGCTTCGGCTTTCATATCGTGCAGGTGCTAGCCCGCGAAGCTGGCTCGCTCCAGCCCTTCGAATCGGTCAAGGGCTCAATTGCCCAAGTGCTGCGTCAGCAGGCCTATATGACGGCGCTACGCCAGTATCTGAGCTTGCTGGCGGGTGAGGCCGAGTTGTACGGCCTGGATCTTGACATGGCCGAATCACCGCTGCTGCAGTGATTTTTCAGGGTCAACGACGCCATGCCCGATGAACTGCTGACGCGTTTGCGTCGATTCAATACCGACTACTTCCCGCAGTATCAGGCGCAGTTCAAGGACCTGGTCGATCAGGGCCAGCACCCGACCACGTTGTTCATCGGCTGCTCCGACTCGCGCTTGGTGCCCTATATGCTGACCGGCGCCGGGCCGGGTGAGTTGTTCATGGTCCGCAACGTCGGCGCTTTTGTGCCTCCCTATGACGGCTCCAGCGGACTCCATGGAACCGCCGCCGCGATCGAGTATGCGGTGCTGGCGCTCAAGGTCCAGCACATCATCGTCTGCGGCCACAGCCATTGCGGCGGCATCCGCGCACTCTATGGCGAGGTGCCGGACGAGGCCACCAATCTGAAGTCATGGTTGGAGCTGGGCCGCGAGGCCGCCTTGCCGGTGCAAGTCAGCGATGAGGCCCTGCGCCGCACCGAGGAGCGTTCGGTCGTCTTGCAGTTGGAGAGGCTGATGAACTACCCGATGGTGCGCTCACGTGTCGAGGCCGGGCGGATCAGCCTGCATGGCTGGCATTGCGTGATCGAGTACGGCGAGGTCAATGTGTTTGATGTCAACTTCGGCCGTTTTGTGCCTGCCTCCAGCGCCGAGCACAGCGGCACCGGGCCCTACCGGGCGCATGCCGAAGAAACCGGCGTCTTGTTCAACGAGATTGATGACGCCTGGGCACCAAAGGGTTTAGGGTCGAGCTGAGTCTGTGATCCAAAGCCGAGAGGCTCTCAGCGGCCGACATCGGGCTTTGTGAGACACCCTGTTTTTCGGGCGGCCAAATCCAAATTAAATATGTATTCAAAATATTGCTTTTAAGTCTTCGTGACTTCATAATAAGGTGCATGTTACATGCAACTTAAAGGAGTGCCCGTATGAACACCGTGACCAAAAGCGCTTCGAGCGCAGCTAGCGCCGTCATTGATGTTCGCCTGATTCCCCCGTCACAACGCCATGGTTTGATCTTTAAAGAATTCGAAAGTCTGGCTGTGGGTGCCTGGATCGAACTGCACAGTGATCATGAACCGCAGCCCTTGAAGCAACAGTTTCAGGCTCAGTGGCCGGGCCAGTTCGATTGGGAGACACTGGAAGCCGGCCCACAGCAGTGGCGTCTGCGCATCGCCCGTCGCCCGGCCGCCAAGAGCTGCTGTGGTTGCTGCAGCGGCGCGAACTGATCAAGCGTCAAGGCTGGAGATTGCGATGGGCAAAGCTTTTGTGCAACTGCAAGAGCCGCTGCGGCGGCGGCCCGGTGAAGGCTGGGCGCTTTGGGATTTGGGTTTTCGGCCCTTTTATCTGCTGGCCGCCAGCTTAGCGCTGTTGTCGATACCCTTGTGGGCCCTGCAGTTCAACGGTTTGCTGAGCAAGGGTGGCCTGCGCGGCGCCGCCTGGCATGCCCATGAGATGGTATTCGGCTACGCGCTGGCCATCGTGATCGGTTTTTTGTTCACGGCCGGACGCAATTGGTCGGGCCAGCCGACGCCCACGGGTCGGCCGCTGATGGCTTTGGCGGCGCTCTGGGTGCTCGCTCGGGTGCTGGTGTTGACGCCGTGGCTTGAGGCCTCGCTCTTGGTCAACATAGCTGTGCCTTGGGCTGCGGCGTGGGGCTTGTGGCGGGCTTTGGCCGCCGGTGATAACCGGCGCAACTACTTCTTTGTCGCGCTACTGCTGGCCATGGGGGTGGCCTCGGCCACCTTGCACCTGACGCAACTGGGGTGGCTGGATTTACCGGCTTCGCTGGCTCAGGGCTTTGGCTTGAATCTTGGGCTTGACGTGCTGCTGTTCATGATCGCCGTGATGGCTGGGCGGGTGCTGCCGATGTTCTCCAACAACGGCGTGCCCGGCATGAACGCTCGCCGTGACCCCCGCGTGGAGCGAGCGGCGCTGGGCAACGTGTTGTTGCTGATGGCGTTTGATATGGCAGGCCTGAGCGGCCCGCTGCTGCTACTGGCCTTGCTGCCCGCACTGCTGGCGCACAGTTGGCGGTTTGCGCTGTGGCAGCCCTGGAAGACATTGGGCAATCCCTTGGTGTGGGTCTTGCATGCGGCTTATGCCTGGTTGCTGCTGCATCTGGCTTTGCGGGCGGCTGCTGCGCTGGACTGGCTGCACGTCAGTGCGGCCACACATGCACTCACGGTAGGCCTGATCGGCTTGATGACGCTGGGCATGATCACGCGCACCGCCCTGGGCCACACCGGGCGCCCTTTGAAGGCGGGGCCGATCGAGACGCTGGCCTATCTGGCAATGCTGGGCGCGGCGCTGCTGCGCGTGGTTCTGCCCTTGCTGATACCGGCTGCTTTGCTGCAAGCGGTCTGGCTGTCGGCCGCACTTTGGGTCTTTGCCTTTGCCCTGTATTTGTGGCGTTATGTGCCGATATTGCTGCGCCCACGGGTCGACGGCCTGCCGGGTTAAGGACTTATCCAAGCCTTTTTTATACAGATGAAGGAGGCACGATGCGCTTGACCACCATGACCGACTATGCGTTGCGCATGCTGATTTATCTCGGCCAGCACCCCGAGCGACTCTGCACCACGGCCGAAATCGCTCAGGCTTATGCCATTTCTGAAGCTCATCTGACCAAGATCACCCACCAGCTCGGTCTGGGCGGCTGGATCACCACGGTGCGCGGCAAGGGCGGCGGCATGCGGCTGGCCTTGGCGCCGGCGCAGATCATGCTGGGCGAGCTGGTGCGTGCGATCGAGCCCGATTTCTATTTGGTGGAGTGCTTGGGCAATGGAAATGCCTGCGGGCTGACCGGGCGTTGTCGCCTCACCGGCATCTTCAACGACGCTCTGGCGGCTTTTTTGGCGCAGTTGGATCGCTACAACCTGGCCGATCTCCTCAGCGCCCCAAAAGCGGACGCTGGTGACGCGACGATCGCAGTCGTGCTCGGCCTGCCGCAAGCCACTGCTGCCGTTCGGCGCACCCGCAAGCCTCATGAACCCGCCTGAACTGAATGCGGCGCCCGGCGACAGCACGCCGCGCCGGGTGATTCCGCTTTATGTTGCCGAGGCCAAGGTCTATCCGCGCTCGGTCAGCGGGCGTTTCGCCAATTGGCGCTGGTTGCTGGTGGCGCTGACACAGCTGTTCTTCTACGGCATGCCCTGGCTGCAGTGGAACGGCCACCAAGCGCTGCTGTTCGATCTTGAGGCAGGGCGCTTTTATGTGCTGGGCTTGCTGCTTTACCCGCAGGACTTCATCTATTTGGCCGCGCTGTTGGTGCTCAGCGCCCTGGCCCTGTTCTTTTTCACCGCTGTGGCCGGGCGCCTGTGGTGCGGCTACAGCTGCCCGCAAACCGTCTACACCGAGATGTTTCTCTGGATCGAGCGCCATACCGAGGGCGACCGCCAGGCCCGCATCAGCCTTGACCGCGCGCCTTGGGCTTGGCCAAAGCTGGCGCGCAAGTCGGCCAAGCATGCGGGCTGGCTGGCTCTGTCTTTGCTGACCGGATTCAGCTTTGTCGGCTATTTCATGCCGATACGCGAGTTGAGCCAGCAGTTGATTGATCTTCAATTGGCTGCGTGGCCCAGCTTCTGGGTGCTGTTTTATGGCGGCGCCACCTATGGCAATGCGGGCTTCCTGCGGGAGCAGATGTGCAAGTACATCTGCCCCTACGCGCGCTTCCAGAGCGCGCTGATCGATGCCGATTCGCTGATCATCAGTTACGACGCCGCCCGTGGCGAGCCGCGCGGTGCGCGTTCGCGCAAGAGCGCCGAGTTGCTGGCTGGCCAGACCGCTGATTGTGTGGACTGCACGCTTTGCGTGCAGGTCTGCCCGACCGGGATCGACATTCGTGACGGTCTGCAAAACGAGTGCATTGGCTGCGCTGCCTGCATCGATGTTTGCGATCAGGTGATGGACAAGGTCGGTGCGCCGCGCGGGTTGATCCGTTATGCCACCGAGAACGGCATCACCCATCACTGGACGCGTTCGCAGATGCTGGCCCGGGTGCTGCGTCCTCGTGTGCTGTTGTATGGCGCGGCGATGTTGCTGCTGAGCGCCGGCTTTGTGTTCAGCCTGCAGCAGCGCAGCGAGCTGCTGATTGACGTGGTCAAAGACCGGGGCGCCATGGCCAGACAGGTCGAGGACGGCATGATCGAGAACGTCTACCGCCTGCAGTTGATCAACCGTACCGAGGGGCCACTGCGCCTGCGGCTGAGCGCCGAGGGCTTGCCCGGCTTAGCGCTGCAGGCCAACGGCGGCACCGAGCTGCGGCTGGCACCGGCCGCCATCGGCGCGTTTCCAGTGCAGCTGCGATTGCCGCCGCAGGCCCAGCTGCAAGGTGGCCTGCAGCCGGGAACGCACACCGTGTACTTTTTGGCCGAGGATCTGGATCGCCCAGGCTCGGTGTTCCGCAGCAAAGCGGTGTTCTACCTGCCGCGCTGATGCTGAGCCCGCATCGCCCGTTGTTTGCAGCCGCCGCAGCGCTCTGGCTGGCCAGCGCGCTGTGGTGGTCGGCTCAGCTACTGATGCCACCGCCCGCCGGCCTGCTGCCGGCGTCGACCCTGCACGGTTTGCTGATGAGCCTAGGCTTCATGCCCTTGTTCATCGCCGGCTTTGTTTGCACCAGCCTGCCGCGCTGGTTGGACCAGCAACCCATCAATGGCCGGCCTCTGTGCCTGCCGGCTGCTGCGTCCGTGTTCGCTTGGTTGGGCTTGCTGCTGGCCGACGCGCAGGGCTGGCGCCACCTGGCCGGCTTGGCTGCGGCGCTGCCGGGCCTGTTTTTGCTGGGCCTGGCCCTGGGTTTGCTGCGCCGTTGTGGCCGGACCGGTGCGCGCTACTCGGGTCATGCCTGGGGCATCGCCGCCGCTCTGTCTTGGGTGGGCTTATGCCAGCTCAGCGCGGCGTTGGCCTTGCAGATCGACCCGCCGGGCTTGGTGCAAGGGGTGCAGCTGGCGCAGCGCCTCGGTCTGTGGCTGGGTGTTGGCACCGTCTTCATGCTGGCTTTGCAGCGGCTGACGCCTTTTTTGCACGAGCAAGGTCGCCGGACGCCCGGTTTGTTGATCGGCATGCTGCTGAGCTTGGTGCTGCGCTGCGTCCTTGATCTGGCTGCGTTGTGGGCCTGGCCGCTGCCGCCGTTGATGCGCTTGATGTCTGCCGGCGTCCTCGCGCTGCTGGCCGTTTTGGTTTTTCGTGACGCCCACGGGCCTGAGCTGGCCGCAGCGCGGCGAATGCCTTTGGTCGCCCAGCTTTATGTGGGCTATCTCTGGCTGGGCCTGAGCTTGCTGTTGGAGGCGGTGGCGCAGTTGGGGGCCTGGGCCGGGCGGCCTGGCCTGCTCGGCATGGCCGCGCTGCATGCGCTGAGTCTCGGGTTTATGGGCACGACGCTGCTGGCCATGGTGAGCCGGGTCAGCGCCGTACAGCATGGGCGCAGCGTGGCGGTCGACACCGGCCTGTGGCTGATGCAAGGCTTGCTGCAGTTGGCGGTGCTGGGGCGACTGGCGGCGGCGCTGTCTGTCTCCGCCGGGCTGGCTGGCTTGGCGCCATTTGTGCAGGCCGCGGCGTTGGGCTTTGCCCTGCTAGCCCTGGCCTGGTCGCTGCGCTACGGCCCGTGGCTGTTGCGGGGGCGTGCGGTTGATTGATGATGATCATGCGAACAAGGAGCAAATCAGTATGAACGACGACTCAACGCGGCTGCGCGAGCAGATTTTGCTGGCGCTGCGCGGTGTGGCCGATCCCGAAATCGGCGAAAACATTGTCGATCTTGGTCTGGTCGAATCGCTCACCCTGGAGCCTCAGTTGGCCTCGCTGCTGCTGATCCCGACCAGCGCCACCTGCCCGATGGCCGATCAGATCATGGAGGAGGCGGGTTGCGCCATCGAGCGCCTGGTGCCGCTGGACTGGCGCGTCGAGGTCGATATGGACTGGTCCATAGGCTGGACGCCGCAGCGCATGGCTGCGGCCTTGCGCCTGCGTCTGGGTTGGGGCGACGGGCCACTGCCATGAGGGCGAATCAGCCCCAGGCCCTGCCGCGTCCTTGGCTCTTACTGTGCCTGTTGCTGGCCTTGCTGAATTTGCTCTCCGGCCTGTTCGGCGGCCTGCAGCGTTTGGGAGCCGTTGGCGCGGAATTGGGTGGTCAGGCTCTGGTAGGCCACGGTGCTTTCATGATGGCCGGTTTCTTCGCCAGCCTGATCAGCCTGGAGAGAGCGGTGGCTTTGCGCCGTGGCGTTTGGGTGCCGCTGTGCTCGGGCGGCGCTGGTCTGCTGGCCATGCTGGGGCTGTGGCCTTGGGCGGCTGGGGCTTGGGTGTTGTCGGCGCTGGGCTTGATCGGACTGTACCTGTGGGCTGCGCGTTATCGCGCGGTCTCTTTGCCGCTAACGGTGGAGGCCAGCGCGACCGTCTCACTGCTGTGGGCGGCGCTTGCCTTCGCGTTGGGCGCAGCCGATCAGGCGCGCTGGGGCTGGAGCCTGTTTCTGGTGTTGACCATCGTCGGTGAGCGGCGCGAACTGATGCGCTTGCGGCCGCTACCGCGTTGGGCCGAACGGGCCTTCTTGTGGGCCTGGGGCTCGCTATTTGCCGTGGCCTTGCTGATGGGGCCGCAGCCCGGCCTCGCTGCGAAACTGGGCTGGGCGGTGCTGGGTTTGTTGGCCTTGTGGCTGCTGCGATTTGACCTGGCGCGGCTGCAATGGCGCATGCCCGGCTGGCCCGGCCACACTGCAATTTGCCTGCTTGTGGGCTATGTCTGGCTGCTGGCCGCAGCGTTGGCGGGCCTGCTGGGCCAGGGCAACGCCGGCGGTGTGGCCTGGCATTTGCTCTGGTTGGGCTTTGTTTTCGCAATGGTGTTTGGCCACGCGCCGCTGATGCTGCCTGCTCTGGCCGGTCTGCGGCCGCGGCATAGCCGCTGGGCGCTGCTGCCGCTGGCGGTGATGGGGTTAAGCTTGCTGCTGCGCACGCTGGCCTGGTTGAGCGGCCCATCGGCCTGGCTTGCATGGGCCGGCGTCGGCCATGGGCTGGCTTTGGTCATGTTCGGCCTGATCATGGCCGGGCTGGTTAGAACGAAGTGACAGCAAGGTCGGTGCGCAGCCGCCGACTCCCATGGCCGACCGGCTCTAGCCTTAAGACAGCGCCGCCATTCGGGCCGGGGCAAGAATGCGCAGCTCGCGATGGTGCATTTCGATCAGACATTGCTGCTGGAATTGGCGCAGGGTGCGCGACAGCGTTTCTGGCGTCACACCCAGTTGCGCCGCCAGGTCGCGTTTGAGCAGGCCCAGGTTCAGACATTCGCCGCTGCCCTGTAGTTTTTGCTCCTCAAGCAGCCACTGCGCCAAGCGAACTGGAAAGTCTTGCGTACTCATGGCCTGGCGCGCTGCCGTGGCCTCGCAGGCGGCGCTGCCCACGCTGTTCAGCAGCAGTTTCAACAGCACAGGGTGGCTGGCGCAAAGCTCCAATACGTCGTGGGCAGGAAATTCATGGGCGAGCACCGGTGTCAAGGCCAAGGCCGTTTCTGGAAACGGCGCTTGCGGCCAAGCACTGGCCAAATCTATCCACTGTCCGCCTTGCAATGCGCGCCCTTGCCGCCACACGTTTTTAGTGTCGCGCCTGCCCATGCTGAGCTTGCCGCGCACCAACAACCACAAGCTCCCCTGCGTATTGCAGACGCCGTCTCGCAGCAGGATGCCACGCTGCCGTATGCGGTGGCTGCGGCCCAAATGAGCCAGCGCGAGCAAGGCTTCGTCATCTTTGAGCAGGCTCGGCCACGCCTGCTGCAAAGCTTGGGTCAGCAATGCCGAAGCGGCGGCTTGGCCGGGTGTTGGCGCGGCTTCTTGATCCGCGCCTCGCTTCAAAAGCAAGGGTGGCGGCATACCGGATGAAGCCGCTTTAATTTCTTGCAATGGGGTGCTGAGGGTCATAGGGGATGTCTCCTGGAAAAGGCTAGAGGCCGCGCCACGGCGCCCTTGCGGCCCAACGTTTCAGGGGCAATCACCCTAACCGCCCCAAATTTTGCCAACGCCTAGTTGATCAGCGAAGGCCCTTACTCGGCCTTGAACTGGTACAAGATTGAGGATGAGTTCTGCATAGCGGCCTTGTTTCAACCGCGCCGCAGTTGCATCTTGGGGCTGAACAGCTTGAGCTCGGCCAACAGCGCTGGTGCCGGGTAATCGTCCCCCACGGCCGGCAGCGGCTGCGAACAAGTGACGGGCCTTGCCATCTGCAACACCCATTGTTGAACGCCGGCTTCGCGCAGCTGATCGCCGATGGCGCGCAAAACATCGTCATCGTGCAGCAGGGGATGCACGGTGCTGCGGCACTCGAAGGCGACGCCCGAGGCCGCCAAAATCTTCAAGCTATCCCGCACGGCGGCGGCCGACCGCTTGGCTCCGGCCGCGCCCAAACCAGCGATCTTGCCAAGCAGCTTCGCATCGTCAAGCGGGGTCTTGATGTCCAGGCCGACCCAGTCCAGCCAGGGCAGCAGCGGCGGCAGGCGCTGCGGCAGCATGCCGGCCGTGTGCAGGCCGATCTTGAAGCCGAGTGCTCGGGCCTGCGCCATCGCCTGCGGCAGGGCCGGGTCCAGCGTCGCCTCGCCGCCGCTGAAGACCACCGCGTCCAGCAGGCCCACGCGTAGTTCCAGCCAAGCCAGCAAGGCCGGCCAGTGCATGCTCTTCGCGCTGCGCCGCTGCATAGCGGGGTTATGGCAGTAGCCGCAGCGCCAGGGGCAGCCGGCAATGAAGACCACGGCCGCCAAATGGCCGGGGTAGTCCACGCTGCTGAAAGGCGTCAGGCCGGCGACAGCCAGCGCTGCTTGCTTCATCGGCAAAGCGTCAGCGGTGCCCGCTGCGGGCCCGGTTGACCCAGCTGGTCTTCTTGGAAATGCAGGCGCTGCTGGAACTCGCCCTGTTTACCGGTGTTGAAGGAGGCGACGGGCCGGTGGTAGCCCATCACGCGGGTCCAGATTTCGCAGCGCTGGCGTTCGTCTTCGCGCAGCAGGGCTTGGCCGTCGATGGGGCTGAGTTGGAGCTTGTTCATGGTGGGTGTCTTTCGTTCAGTGAGTAAATGTCAAGCAAGGACAGGGGAAGTGGTCAGCGCGTCGGACTTCTGACTCTTGCGCGCCAGCGCCTGGGCGTCGCAGCGGGGACAAAACTCATGTTTGCCGCTCAGATAGCCGTGCGTCGGGCAGATCGAGAAGGTCGGTGTGACGGTGATGTACGGCAGCTTGAAGCGGGACAGCGAGCGCCGCAACACCTCGCGGCAGGCCGCGGCGCTGCTGAGGGCCTCGTTCATATACAGATGCAAGACGGTGCCGCCTGTGTATTTACGCTGCAGCTCGTCCTGGCGCTCCAGCGCCTCGAAGGGGTCATCGGTGAAGCCGACCGGCAGCTGCGAGCTGTTGGTGTAGTAGGGCTGTTCGGGCGTGCCGGCCTGCAGGATGGCGGGGAAGCGTTTTTTGTCTTCTTTGGCGAAGCGGTAGGTTGTGCCTTCGGCCGGCGTCGCCTCCAGGTTGTAGAGGTGGCCGGTCTGTTCCTGGAACTCGATCATGCAGGCGCGCACATGGTCGAGCAAGCGCAGTGCAAGCGCATGGCCGGCGGGGCTGGTGATGTCGTCCCGGTCAGCGCTGAAGTTGCGGATCATCTCGTTGATGCCGTTCACGCCCAGCGTCGAGAAATGGTTGCGCAAGGTGCCCAGATAGCGCTTGGTGTAGGGGAACAAGCCCTCGTCGATCAGGCGCTGGATCAGCTTGCGCTTGATCTCCAGGCTGTCGCGGCCCAGATCCAGCAGCTTATCCAGCCGGGCCAGCAGGCCGGCTTCGTCGCCAGCATGCAGATGGCCCAGGCGGGCGCAGTTGATCGTCACCACGCCGAGCGAGCCGGTCTGCTCGGCCGAGCCGAACAGGCCGTTGCCGCGCTTGAGCAGCTCGCGCAGGTCCAGCTGCAGGCGGCAGCACATCGAGCGCACCATATTCGGAGTCAGCTCGGAGTTGAGGAAGTTCTGGAAGTAGGGCAGGCCGTAGCGCGCCGTCATCTCGAACAGCGCCTCGGCATTGGCGCTGTGCCAGTCGAAGTCTTTGGTGATGTTGTAGGTCGGGATCGGGAAGGTGAAGGCCCGGCCCTTGGCGTCGCCGGTCATCATCACGTCGATATAGGCGCGGTTGATCAGGTCCATCTCGACCTGCAGCTCGCCGTAGCAAAAACCCATTTCGCGCCCGGCGATCTGCGGCACTTGCTCGCGCAGATCATCCGGGCAGGTCCAGTCGAAGGTCAGGTTGGTGAACGGCGTCTGCGTACCCCAGCGCGATGGCACATTGAGGTTGTAGACCAGCTCTTGCATGCATTGGCGCACCTGCGCGTAGCTCAGAGCGTCCTTGCGCACATAGGGTGCCAGATAGGTGTCAAAGCTGCTGAAGGCCTGGGCGCCGGCCCATTCGTTTTGCAGCGTGCCGAGGAAGTTGACGATCTGGCCGACCGCGCTGGACAGATGCTGCGGCGGGCCCGACTCGACCTTGCCGGCGACGCCGTTCAGCCCCTCGTTGAGCAGCGTGCGCAGCGACCAGCCGGCGCAATAGCCGCTCAACATATCCAGATCATGGATGTGCAGATCGGCTTCGCGGTGGGCTTGGCCTATGGCCGGCGGGTAGACCTGGTCCAGCCAGTAATTGGCCACCACCTTGCCCGACACATTGAGGATCAGCCCGCCCAGGCTCCAGCCCTGGTTGGCATTCGCCTTGATGCGCCAGTCACGCTGCTGCAGGTACTCGTCCATGGTGTCTTGCACAGCGACCAGTGTCTGGCGAGCGCCGCGCAGTTTGGCGTGTTGCTCGCGGTACACCACATAGGCGCGCAAGGTCTGGCGCAGGCCGGCCTCGAACAGCGCCGCTTCGACGGCGTCCTGGATCTGTTCAACCGTCAGCAAGGCCTGACCCTCCTCGGCCGGCGGCGTTGGCCGGGCCGGCTGCGCAGCCAAGGCGCTGCAAAAAGCCCACAGCTTGGGTAGCACGGCTTGCTCGCACAGGTGCAGGGCAGCCAGCCGGTCTAACTCGCCGCTGGCGGCCCCGGCGCTGGCCAGGGCCTGGGCGATTTTGCTTGCATCAAAGGCCACCAGGCGGCCACAGCGCTTGCTGATTTGCATAAGGTGAAAACTCCATATCTAGTGTTGGGCTGGAGAATATTCACTAGGGGTAGTGTTTGCAAGCGCAATTGGAGGGGGTGCTGAGGAAACCTTGAGCCAGCGCAATGAGCTTTGTCAAGTGAACTCAAGGGGACAGGGGAGGTGGCGCTTGATGTCGCTCAAAGGTTTCTTTGCCGACGCGGGGCAAGATGGCAAGCATGAATGCAAATCACGCTCCGCTTGATCCGGCCGCTCAGGCGGCAGGTCAACTTCCCCTGGTTTACAGCTGCTCGGGATGCTCAGATGCTGCGCAGCTCGCCAATCATCTGGCCGTTCGTCTGGACCGCGCTGGCTTGGCGGAGATGTCTTGCATTGCAGGCGTGGGCGGCGGTGTACCGAATTTGGTGCGCAAGGCGCGAGAAGCCGCAGCCACGGGGCGGCCCATCATTGCCCTGGACGGCTGTGTGCTGGCCTGCTGCCGCGCCTGTCTGAGTCAACAGAAACTGGAGCCCAGCCGCCATGTGCTCTTGAACGAGTTGGGGGTTCGTAAGCGCTACCACTTGGCTTTCGATGCCGAGCAGGCTGACTGTTTGTTTGCCGAATTGGCCAATGAGCTGAAGGCGCAGGGCCAGGCGCCTTCAAGCGTGCTCAAAGCCTAGCCACGTTGGGGGGCCTTTGCTGACACTGGCTGTCAGTGGCGTCGCCGATTGCCGGCTTGTTCAGCTCGCTTTGCAGGGCCGAGCTGCTATGACCCGGCTTGAATGAATCAGCGGAGCGGCCCGCCTGCATCCGGCATCGAGAGTCGCTTGACCGCCGCAACGAAGCGACGCAGCGTGGGTGAAATCGCGCCAGGCGGCAGCCGAACGTCCAGCAGTTGGAAGCGGCCCCGCTCCGCATGGGCGAGTGCCAAGGCGCGCACCAGTTCTTCGACGGTAGCCACCTTGTAGCCTTTGCCGCCCATACCGGCCGCCATGGACGCAAAGTCCCATTCGCCGCGATCGTGAAAATGGCTTTCGGGTTGAAAAGTGCGCAGCATCTCCCAACTGGAATTGTTGAACAGCACGACGATGGGGTCGCAGCCCAGCGACCGGGCATTGCCGAGCTCCCACCCCGTCATCTGGAATGCGCCGTCGCCGACCAGCACGAGCGGGCGTCGCCCGGTGGCCACTTGCAGGCCCAGACCGGCGGGCACGCCATAGCCCATGGTGGCGTAATAGCCGGGTGCCAGCAAATCGGTGGGCAAAAGATCCAGGGCGGTGAACAGGCAGTCCCCAACGTCACAGGCCACCGGCATCGGCCCGTGGGCCAGCATCATCTGGTTGAGCGCGGATGCGATTGCGGCAGGACTCACGGCCTCATCCGGGGCGGGCAGCTCTTGCGCTGCGGGCAAATTTGGCGGCGCAGCTTGCTGCACCGGCGCGCTGCATGCCGGGCTCGCCGGCAATCGCAACAGCATGGCGTCGACCAGCTCCGCAATCGGGATGGCTTGATAGACGTGGTGGCCCATTTCGACCTGACCCTGCCAGACCCGGATCGCATGTCGGAAATCGATGCGCTTGGAGGACACGGCGAAGTTGCTGTCACTGACAATCGCGCCCAGCAGCAGCAGACCGTCCGAGGACTCGACCTGCTCGCACAGCTCGTGGTCGCCGGCGAGGCCCAGATAGGTGCCCAGGGCTGCGCAGCCCGTTTGGTTGAGCAAGCCTCGGCCCATCAAGGTGGTGGCCAGCGGAATGTTCAGGCGGCGGGCCAGTTCGGCGACTTTTTCTTCAATGCCGTAACGTCTAATTTCAACGCCCACCAGCATGAATGGTCGGCGCGCCTGGCGCAGACGGCTCAACAGCTCGTCGGCACAGGCCGCCAGACGCTCTGTGTCCACGACCTCGGCCGGGCTGCTGCCCACAGGCTCGCAGGCTTGCATCGGCATATCGCGCGGTATCTCCAGATAGACCGGCCCGGCCCGGCGAAGCGCCTGGTCCAGCACCCGGGCAATCAGCGCCGGAGCGGTCCGCGCATCGTCCAGACGGGCCCGGTCCACCGTGACTTCTTCGAGCAGGCGCCACTGCGAATCCAAGGTCTTGACCTGATGGTGCAGCAGCAGGCCGCTATCGGCTTCATGGACGGCCGGCGCGCCCGACAACAGCACCAGCGGCACGCGCTCTGCGTAGGCGGCGGCCATCGGGTTGATCATGTTCAAGGCGCCCGCGCCATAGGTGACGGCTGCGACGCCCAGCCCGCCGCGGGCGCGCGCGGCGGCGTCGGCCGCGAAGCCCAGGCCGGGTTCGTGCGAGAGGGTATGCAGGGGCAAAACGCCCGACTTTTCCATCGCGCCAAACAAGGGCAAGGCAAAGTCACCCGGTATGCCGAAAATCTCGGTGGCGCCGCGTGCCTTCAGGGCCAGCAGCAACTCGTGGGTCAAGTTCATGGCGGAGTTCCGGTGGGGATCAAGAGAGCAAGGGTGCGGGGTGTCTGGCGTTTGGTGTCTGGTGCAAGCGGCTCATCGCTGCGGCCCCCAAGGCGCTCGCCCGCTCGGTTCAGGCCAGAGCGGCCCGATGGCGTCCAGGGTGTTCTTCAGCACCAAGCCGTACTCGGTGTCGCCTTCCATCACCAAGGCGCGCTCAAAGAAAAGGCGATCGGCGTCGTCTTGGCCGCGCAACAAGCGCCAAAGCGCGTCGCTGCGGGCCCGTATGGTCACGGCCGCTGCGCCGGTGTGGGCGCGCACCGCTTGAAAGCCCTGTGGCCCCAGCCGCAGACGCAAACGCAAACCCGTTTCGATCAATTCCAGCTCGACGACGCGGCCCTGCAGCGCCGCGCGCTGCCCGGCATCCAGCTTGGGCCAAAGCAGCCGATCCAGCGCCCGCGCAGCGCACCAAGAGGGCGGCTCGGTCGGCAGGCGTCGCACCAGCTTGCGGGCATGGTCCAACCATGCGGGCAGGGCGCGTGGCGAATTCTTGCTGTCGAAGTCAGACATGTTCCAGCTCCTGCATGCCCGGCTGTCGCCGCGCGTAACCATCCAGCAAAGCACCCGGCAGCGGCAGGCGGCGCAGCTGCTGCAGCGCGTCGCCGGCAGCAGCGCCCTGGTTGAGCACTGCGTCAAACTGCCGCACGACTTCGGCAAAACCCTGGCTGCAGGGCGAGAGGCGCAGTCGATCAACCCCGGCGGCGCGCAGGGCCGGTGCCTGGCCGATCAGGCATTGCAGATCGGCCGATTGGGTGCTGATGCCGTTGAGCGCCAAAAACGCCTGGCCTTCGCTGCTGCGCAGCAGCAGTCCGTCCGCATCATCGCGGCAACGGAACTCGCATTGGTCCTTGCTGAGTCGGTGGTGCCGCGCCGTAAAGCAGCGCGCCGAGAAGGCCAGCGGCATGCGGCCAAAGCCGAAGACTTCGGTGCTGACGCGCTGCGAGCTGCCGACTGGATTGATCAGCGCCACGGCGTCGAGAGCGAGTTCCAGCGGCGCCACCCAGGTGCTGATGCCTGCGCCTGCATGCACTGTTTCATGCGGGGTATCGCGAAGGGGTTCATTGAGGGTTTCACGCAGCGCAGCGGCGCTGTAGATGTTGAGATGCGGGCCCAGCACCAGCGGTCGGCGCCGGTCCGCTGCTTGCTCGCTCCAGGCCTGCAACGCGCTGGTGTCACCGGCTTCGATGCTGAATTCGGTTTGCTCGGTGATGCGGCGCACGCTGCGCAACTCGGCCTCGCTCATCACCAAGGGCAAAGTGGCCAGGCGAACATTTTTGCCGCTTGACTGCAGATCGCGCGCCAGATCAAGCCAGTCGGCGTGGCTGAATTCGTTACGCCGCGAGCAGCACACTTCGCCCAGCACCAAGCAGTCGGCCGGCCCCTCGGCCAGCTCGGCGTAAAACTCCATCATCTGCTGGCGTGGCCACCAGTATTGAAGTGGCCCTACGGTCAAATGCAGACGGGGCAGTTGAAGGCTTGCAGGCGTCATGTCGTTCTCAGGTCATTCATATGCTTGATGCGTTCAGCGCCAAGGGCGGTCGAAGGCCCCGAGCGTGCTCTGCTGGCCTTCGGCCCAGCGACCTAGCTCGTTCTGCCAGGCCGGCTGCACGCTGTAGCGCTCGCCGTTGCGCAAGCTGTCGAGTGCCTCGCGCCAGACACGGGTGACGCCGGCCACATAGCTGGGGCTGCGCTGGCGGCCTTCGATCTTGATGGCGCGCACCCCGCTGGCGATCAGCGCAGGCAGCAAGGCGAGGGTGTTGAGGCTGGTCGGCTCCTCCAGTGCGTAGTCCGGCACCGCAGCGTCGCCGACATTGAAGCGGCCCTTGCACAAAGTGGGGTAGCCACGCGGCTCCTGCGGCCCATAACGGTCAATCAAAACGCCAGCCAGGCGCGCTTCAACGCCAGCCAGGCCCTCGAGCCACTGCACCGCTGCTGGCGGCGAACAAACGCCCGCTGTGTTCGGTGATTGGCCGGTGGCGTAGGAGGACAAGGCGCAACGCCCCTCGACCATCACGCACAGGCTGCCGAAACCAAAGACTTCGATCTCAACCTGGGTGTTGCGGATTACCTGCTGAATCTGCTGCAAGGTCAGCACCCGCGGCAAAACCGCACGCTGGATGCCGAAACGTTGGCGGTAGTACTCGATGGCGGTGTGACTGGTGGCCGAGGCCTGCACCGACAGATGCAGGCGCAGGCCCGGGTGGTGATCGCGTGCATAGGCGAGCACGGCGGTGTCGGCCACGATCAGCGCGTCGGCGCCCAGTGCGGCTGCCGCGTCTACGGCGGCGCACCACGGCCGGTCGTCGCGGGCATCGGCATAGGTGTTCAGCGCCATCAGCACTTGGCGGCCATGTGCGTGGGCATAGGCCACACCCTCGCGCACCTGAGCGTCGTCGAAATTAAGGCCCGCAAAATTGCGGGCATTGGTGGCGTTTTTGAGGCCTAAGTAGACGGCGTCAGCGCCGGCATCGACGGCTTGGGTAAGGGCGCGCAGGGATCCGGCGGGGGCAACTAAATCGGGAACGATAAGGATGGTCATAGGGCTCTGGCTGCAAATTTGCACGACCGGGCCGGTGCCCCAGAGTGCGGGCTGAAGTCTAGATTCGCGAGGCCGTTGACTCTTTGCCCTCCCGCAAGGCTTTCACTTGAGTTCAGTCAAGCGCCTGCTCGCATGCCGAGTCTTGCTTTTTAGACCACCATGCCCTGTTCACAAAGGCGGGCGGAGCTCGAGATCAGCCGCAACTGCTTGATGCTGAAACGTTGCAGCCATAGCATTGAAAAGTCGCTGGGTGGCTTATCAGGCTTAAAAGGGCCAAGCACTGTGCTGGCTTGCCACCGCCGCCATCAGGCTGACTAGGCACAAGGCAATGATCAGTGCCAGTCGTCTTTGCCTCAAATTGCGGCCACGCTTGATGGCGAAAGAGCCCGCCACAATGTAGCCAATCAGCAGGATCAGCCTCAGGCCCAGCCAGTGCTGCACCGTAGGATCCAGACCGAGCATCCACCAAAGGCTCGCGCCAGCGGTCAAGAGCAGCGCATCGACGATCACGCAAAGGCGCCGCGCCACGGTACCCAGAGGCCAACCGTGCCCCGCTTGACTTGCCAATGCGCGGATCACAAAGTAGCCAACGCTGCAAGCCACCAAGTTCAGATGGGTGTATTTGATGAGCCCGTAGTAGGGCACCCTGACCGACATCGCCAGCGGCTGGACCGAATGCATATCCATGCGAATGCGCAATCAAATGCTGGTCGTCGAGGCGCTGAGCAAAGCCGTGACCGACCTGCCGTTCGCCATGCTCGGCGTGGACTTGGATAACGACAGCGCCTTCATGAATTAAACCGTCTATGAATACTGCAAGGGACTTGGTCTTGAGCAAACTCGCTCGCGGGCCTACAAGAAGAACGACCAGGGTTGGGTCGAGCAGAAGAATGGTGCCATCGTGAGGCGGTTGGTAGGCTATGGCCGTCCGAGCGGAAGCGAGGCCACAAATACCCTGGCCAAGCTCTATGCGTCATCACGCCTGTACATCAATTTCTTTCAGCCGTCGTTCAAACTGAAGTCGAAGACACGCGATGGCGCTCATGTGCAAAAGGTCTACTTCACGCCGGCAACGCTTTGCGACAGGCTGCAAGCCCATGAAGGCATCGCCAACTTCAATAGCCGGACAGGACACTCAGAGTGCAGGACAAGGCTCATATTAGGTCACATGCATTGAGCCCGAAGGTGCTCGGGGAACGTCCGAAATGATCGACAGGTCAACGCGAAGGAATCAAGGCCAGTCGTAGCTTGGGTCAGATCAAATCGGCGTTCGAACAGAATGTGAACTGAGTGTCGTAGCTGTCCCCCTTGCTGCCTACCGACGGTTCAATGCCGGCCTCGGCGAGGCGCTCGCTGTACCGAATGGACACGTACTGCGAACCACGGTCCGAGTGGTGAATCAAGCTCCTGTCAGAGTCCGGCCGGCGGTCGTAGAGAGCTTGCTCAAGCGGATCGAGCACGAAGTCGGTGTGCATCGAACTGCTGACCCGCCAGCCCACGATTTGCCTGGCAAATACATCGATCACAAAGGCCACGTACAGCCAGCCCTGCCAAGTCGATACGTAGGGGTGAGTAGACCGGGGGAATTGAACCCCCGGCCCCTTGCAGAACCGGAGGTGAGCCTCTCGACTCATCCGGCTCCCGTCATCCAGCATTCGGTATGCATCCAAGCGACCAATGCACAAATGCAGCATTGTTGGCTTTCGCGACGGTTGACCTCGCGTTCGAGTTCATTGACGCGTTGAGCCTCGGCCGCGCTGACGCCGGAGCGAACACCCGCGTCAACTTCTTGGCGCTGGACCCAGTCCAGCAACGTCTTCGGTACACATCCGATCTTCGGAGCTATCGACTCCACGGCAGCCCATAGCGATGGGTACTCTCCGCGGTGCTCTTGGACCATGCGGACGGCCCGCTCACGGACTTCAGGTGAGAACTTGTTTGACTTCTTCATGGCTCCATCTTCTCAAAGGTTGGAGCCTCCTCAACCCGGGGCGATTCAGTGCAGCAGTAAATCGTCCAAATAGAGCGCCCGACTTTTGCCGCTCGCCCCTCATCCTGAAGAACTAGTGCGCAACAGTGCGACTAGCCCTGACCATCGTTCTGAAGAACTAGGCGTCGGCCAGATTTGACTTAGCGCAAGTTTCGAATTCAGTCACTTCGCAGAATCTCCCTCCAGCAGACCCTCCCATGCCTCTTCTTGGAGCCAACGAAATGCCAACCACTTTCGATCTACTCAGTTATTTGTCAGTGCTGCCCTTGTTTGCCGACATGGAGTCCAATGAATTGCGCCGATTGGCAGACAAGGGCTGCCGCTTGCAGCGCTTGGGCCGAGGCGAGGTGATTTTCCGCGTGGGCGAGTGTTGTGACGAGTTCCATGTGGTGGTGACAGGTCAGGTAAAGCTGTTTGTGCTGGCCAGCAGCGGTGCCGAGAAGGTAATCGAGTTGATCGGTCCGGGTCACAGCTTCGGCGAAGCGCCAATGTTCTCGGGCCAGGGCCATCTGGTCAACGCGCAAGCACTCAGCGAAACCTTCTTGTTGTCCATCTCCAAGAACGCTGTAATGGATGAGATTCAACGCGACCCGCGTTTTGCCCTGCGTATGCTTGTCGGTGTGTCCAATCGCCTGCACGGCATGATCAGCGACGTGGAGTCCTACTGCTTGCACAGCGGCATACAGCGAGTGATCGGCTATTTGTTGCGTGATCACATGTTGCAAGACAAACACTCCGACCAAGCCATCACAATCTCTTTGCCGGTCAGCAAAGCGACCATTGCCTCGCGCCTGTCGCTGACACCTGAGTATTTCTCACGCGTGCTGCATGAGTTGGAGTATGAAGGGCTGATCGAGGTTGACCGCCGCGATATTCACATCCTCAACACTCAAGTCTTGGCAAGATACCCACTACAGTAGCGGCACTCCCTTTTTCTTCGCCTGATCTCCTCATGCAAATCAGTAATTTTCAAGACCTGCTCGATGCCGCTACCTTGCAGTGCGCCGTTCAGCGCTTGCTGCTGGTGTTTGCCGGAGCCACGCTGCCCAAGGGTGCATCGGCCCAGCAGCGCGCCGAGTTCGAGGCCGGCCACGGCGGCGAACTCGATCCTCTGATGTGCGTGGACAAGCTGCCGCAGGAGCTGAGTAGCTTTTCTGCACTGGCGGATGAAGCCGATCAGTTGATGCGCGCCAATCAGCAGTATTGGCAAATTGTTTTCGTGGCCAGCCTATCGGGCAGCTCAGGTCTCCCGCCCAGCCCAGAGCAAGCTGAAAAAGCCTTGACGGCCATGGTGGACGCCATCAGGGGCGGGCGGATCGACGGCTTTATACCCTTCAATCGCCAAGGTGCAGCGGTCAATCTGCAAGCGGGGTAATGGGCCTGGCAATTTGGCCGCGTTCGGCCTTCATCCAGCCCCTGAATACCGGTCAGTGATTTGAGGGGTTCCATAATTTTGCTGCGAGCGACAGGGCGGCCCCGCGGTAGTACTCGTCGGCAAGGATCCCGTCCTGGGCTGTCCGCGAAAGTAAATGTTGGAACAACGCGAGGGTGAATGTGGGAATGCGTGTAATCGCAGCGATCTACGGGCCGACGATGTGGTGCGCGTGGGCAAGAATGGTCAAGTCAGCCACCAGCGGCGACATGCAAGTAGGGCAGGCCAGTGGTGTAGCCACTGCCGCCGGGTCCAGGCGATAGGGGATGGTCTTCCCGCAGTGCGGGCAGGCCTGAATCAGGGGAGCGTTGTGGGTGGGACAGCGGGTGATCGGCGAAAACTGGAACAGTGCTGCGTGAAGCCCTTCGGCCATGCAGGCCGGGCACCAGCGTAAATTGGCACTCGTCAGAGCCAGCGCTGGCGACGACTGCGAGGCCACACAAGCACCGGCGCATAGTGCGCCGGGCTGCATGCCGCTGAAATGGGCGAGGGCGTCGAGATCAAACGCTTCAAGCACGCGCAGGTCAACGCCCTGATACAGCCCTGTGCGCGACAGCGAGCTGACGCAGCGCGCCACCGTCGCATAGGGCAGCCGGTTCACGAACTGCCACTTGCCCACGATCGCCCAGCGCGACTCCACGGGCCGTGACCAGCCCGGCCTGCGGGTGTAGTCGTGACCTGCTCCCCTCCGACCGTACCAAGCAAAAGTAGTAGGGGTCCGCTTTTCAGGAGAATCGCGGACATGAGAAAGAGCAAATTCACCGATGAACAGATCATTGGGTTCCTCAAGCAGGCCGAGGCCGGCATGGCCGTGGCGGAGATCTGCCGCAAGGGCGGGTTCTCGGACGCCACCTTCTACAAGTGGCGCGCCAAGTTCGGCGGCATGGAAGTGTCTGAGGCCAAGCGGTTGAGGGAGTTGGAGGCGGAGAACGCCAAGCTCAAGCATCTGCTGGCCGAGGCGCATCTGGACATGCACGCACTCAAGAGCGTGCTCGGTGTAAAAAGATAGCCCCACAGGCCAAGCGAGTGGCCATCAAACAGCTGATCGAAGAACATCAGCTGTCTGAGCGCCGCGCCTGCGGGCTTGTGGGGCTAAGCCGAGACAGCTACCGGCACCCGCCGGTGCCCAGCGCTCAAACCGAAGCGCTGAAGACCAAGATCGTGCATGTGCGCAGGCGCTTCGGCTATCGGCGCGTGCACGATCTGCTGCGTCCGGAGTTTCCGGGCGTCAATCACAAGCGGGTGTATCGGCTGTACAGCGCAGCCGACTTGGCCGTGCGCAAGCGCAAGAAGGTCAAACGCCCGGTCGGCGAGCGCACGCCGCTGAGCACGGCTCGCCAAGTGAACGAGGTGTGGAGTATGGACTTTGTATCGGACAGCTTGGCCAATGGCCGGCGCATCAAGTGCTTGACCGTGGCCGATGACTACAGCCACGAGTGCGCGGACATCGCCGTCGACTATGGAATCAGCGGCTTGTACGTGACGCGCTTGTTGGATCAGGCCGCCAGGTTCAGGGGCTATCCCGCTGCTGTGCGAACCGACAACGGCCCGGAGTTCACAAGCCGCGTGTTCATCGGTTGGGCGCAGGAGCATGGCATCCAGCACATCTTGATCGAGCCAGGCCGCCCCATGCAGAACGGCTACATCGAGAGCTTCAACGGCAAGTTCAGGGACGAGTGCTTGAACGAACACTGGTTCCAAACCTTGCCTCAAGCCAGGACGGAGATTGCCGCTTGGCGGCGTGACTACAACGAGGTCAGACCGCACAGCAGCATAGGGCGAGTGCCTCCAGCTCAGTTTGCTGAGCCGCATCGCCGAAGTACTGGAGACGCTGCTCGACATCTGATCCCCACAGAATTCCATTAACCTTCAACCCTGGACCCCTGCCGAATCATTGGTACGGCTAAAGGGGGCAGGTCACGGACTCTTTGATCTTGTGCAAGTTCATCTGTAGCAATATTTCCCGAGACCGATCAGAATCAGAATCGCCAAAATATTAACTTCAATTTGAAAACATTTGCACTCGGTCGCGTCCATTGACCTTGGCAAGGTACATGGCATTATCTGCGTGACTAAGAAGAGTTTCCTGATCCTCCCCATGAACAGGATACATGGCTATACCAATACTGGAGGATAAATGAGCAATCCGTTGTGACCCAAGATCGAACGGCTGAGTGATCGATACACGAATTTTTTCAGCCACCTGTACCGCATTGGCCGCATGTTCTAGCGGCGATAAAAATACTACAAATTCGTCACCACCCATACGAGCAACCATATCGGATGCCCGTAGGCAATTCTGCAATCGCTTCGCTACCACTTGAAGGAGTATGTCGCCAGCATCATGACCCCAACGGTCATTCACCGGCTTAAATTGGTCCAGATCTATAAACAGAATAGCAGCCAGTGTGTTATTGCGCCGAGCCAGCTGCAAATCGTGTGCCATTTGGCTGGACATTAGATTTCGATTCGGAAGACTAGTCAGAGGGTCATGATTTGCGAGGTGTAGGATGCGTTTCTCATGGGACTTCCGCAGGGAGATGTCTTGTACGGTTGCAACGAAAAAGTCCACGGTTCTTTGAGGATTTCGGACACACCGGACATCAATTGTAGCGTCAACTATTTCGCCGTCTTTGCGAATAAATTTTTTGTCCATGGCGTAGCCCTCGCTGAGACCCGCCACCACACGGTTAAATTCGGCAATGTCCGCCGCTAGATAATCTTGGTGAGTAAGTTCGGCCCAACTTTTTTCAACAAGTTCTTCACGGGAGTATCCAAGGATCTCGCATAGGCGGTCGTTCACCATCAGCCAGCGTTTGGTATCCGGTGCCGTGATTGCCATACCGATGAATGGTAAACTATAAAATAAGTCAAGTAATTCAGCTTGTTTACGGCCTTTCTCTTCGGCGGCGATTCGATCAGTGACATCGGTCGCTAGCAGCACAGAAGATATTACCTGCCCACTATCAATTACGGGTGATATACGCCCTTCGTACCAACGAATAGAACCAGACGGGCCGTAACCCCTGGCCAAATATTGGCTAACCTGTGCGTGTTCAAAGGTGTATGTCAACGCCGCAAGCATTTCAGCGTGGTATTGAGGCAGTGCCCAAGTACAAAAATGTTTGCCAATTACTTCGCTTGGGACGAATCCGACTAGAACCTTGCTTAGGAAAAGCATTTGCCCGTGCTTGTCCAATTCAACAAATATGTTGTCCATGCTGGCCAACATGGTGTGCAAGGCGAGTGTTGAACCGCCTTGCGTCGTTGGAATTGGGCTTGGAGACATAGGGGCGTGCACCGTTGTTGCGAATTGCGGCCATTTTCCGTCCGCTAGCTCGATTTTTGCATGGGGTTCGGTGTAACACCGCGGCGAACTTTGAGAGTCGCTAGGGGCCTTAGTCCGAACTTGACTCAACCTCACTCGGGCTCGTTCTCGAACTTCACCTTTGGCACATTGCTGATGACGGGCTAAAGTCAAGTGCGTGCCCAAAGCGGACCCTGGTCGACATAGAAGGAACGCTCAACGTTCGAGGTGAGGGCGGGAACCCACGCCTCCTGCCTCACCATATTAGACGACTTGCGATCCTTGAGGTGTCCGAATAAGACCTTCCCATGGTATTCAGCCAACATCACCTCTTGTTAATGGCGATATTCATGTACTTGACGGAAGGAGGAGTCTAGATCAAGCTATGTTCAATGCCTATCTGCTGGATAACTTGACTGAAGCCGCGTTGTCAGCTCTTGAGCGCGCTAGCGGCGTATTTTCAGCAATTGAGGCCAGTTCTCTGAACTTGAAATTTGGCGGAAGTCAAACACCAAGAACATGGATACTTAGAATTTAATATTCAGGTTAACGTGCGCCTAGAACACCGAGGTCATCAAGATGAAGTTAGTCGCTGAGAATCGAGTGATGCAAAGGTTGTTTTGGGTATGGCTCGGCGTCGTTTCATCTCTCCTGATATTTTGGGTATCGGTGGTGTCGGTCATGCGCACCGAGGCGCTGCAAGCCGGGGAAGACGTCGCCTCGGCTTACGTCAAGTTTGCGGAAGTCCAAGCAAGCGGATCGTTCGAATCAGCTGAGCAACTCTTGCAACTGGTGCAACTGCGCTTGTCCACGCTGAAGGCCGCCGGGCAACTGACCACGGCTGCGGCCAACGCGATGCTGACCAAGGAGTTGGCCGGAGCACATCAATTGAATGGGCTCTGGGTCTTAGACAAACATGGCCATGTGGTGTACGACACACAAGAACATACGGTGGGGCTCGATCTTTCAGATCGGAGCTTCTTTACCGCACATACCGCGAGCGAACAAAGTCTATTTTTCATCGACAGGCCGGTAATAAGCCGTCGTAACGACAAATGGCAGCTTAGTGTTTCGGCAGCTATTAGGGCGACAGACGGCAGTTTGGCAGGGGTTGTCGTGGCGTCGATCGACTTACAGTTCTTCGAGCGCCTATGGGGCAATATGGATTTAGGCCCGAATGGCTCTTTGGCTTTGTTGTCAATAGACGGTGAAGTCTTGATGCGAAATCCATTCTTGGCCACCTATTTTGAAAAGAATGTCAAGCACCGGCCCCTCTTTACGCATTACTTACCGGTCAAGTCGCAAGGCACGTATGTCGATGCCAGCTCATTGGATGGAATATACCGCACCTTCGCCTACAAAAGGTCTGAAAGCATTCCAAAGCTTGTCTTGGTTGTGGGTATCTCTCAAGCCCATATGTTGCGGGCTTGGAAAGAATTTTCTTCGGCATCGTTTCTAATATGGCTGGCAGCCTCGGCGGCTCTGGCTTGGTTGAGTAGAAAATTGGCTATAGAGTGGGTTCAACGGATAAAGGCCGAAGAAGCCATCAGCGCAAGCGAATTGTCTTGGCGACACATGTTTGAACATAGCCCGGTAGCCCAATTGCTGCAGTTGCCGTCCTCGTTTATTGTCGCAGTTAATGCGCAGTTTCTAGCTTTGACTGGCTTTGAATCTCCTGAGGTGATCGGCCAAAATTTCAGCGATCATAGTTTCTTTGAGCGCGAAAATCAACTCCGCTCAGCAGAATTCAGTTTACAGAATACCGGCGGGTTTGACGACATCAAGCAACTTCGGCGCAAGGACGGCAAGCTACGCCTCATCAGAATGTCCAGTTGCGATTTAACCTGCGCCGGTGCGTTGCACCGGCTATATTCTTTCACCGACGTGACGCAGGAATACGAAGCCGCTAAGCAAGCCTTTATAAGCCAGCGAGCTTTGGCAGAAATATCGCAAGGCGTACTCATCACAGATTCCGATCGAATGACTATTTCGGTCAACCGCGCCTTTGAAGTGCTGACCGGCTATACCAGCGCTGAAATTATTGGGCGCTCTTGCTCGATATTGCAAGGCGCCTTGACCGACCCTGCGACCGTGGCGCAAATACGCGAGGCGCTTTCCCTACAACAGGCCTTTAAAGGCGAAGTGTTGAATTACCGCAAGGACGGGTCTTTATTTTGGAATGAGCTAACCATCAACCCGGTTCTAAATCAAAAAGGTACCCTGATGTACTTTGTCGGAATTCAGCATGAAATCACCCAGAGAAAAAAATATGAGCAGTATCTTAAAATAACCGAGCAGGTATTCACCCAAGGCAAAGAAGGCATTACCATTACCCACCAAACGGGCAAAATTATCAAAGTAAACAGTGCATTTACAGCGATTACAGGATATTCAGAACTGGAAGTTATTGGCAAGAACCCTAGGGTATTATCGTCAGGCATCCATAATTCTGACTATTTTAAGGATATGTGGGCAGAAATTATGGATCAAGGCTCGTGGTCCGGAGAAATATACAATCGCCATAAGAACGGTACCATCTACCCAGAGTTACTGACCATTACTGTGCTAAGGGACACTGCTGGCAATGTAAGCAACTTCTTGGGAAGCTTTAGCGACCTCACGCAGGTTAAAGCGGCCGAGAGCCACATCCACCGCCTTTCACATTTTGATGCTTTAACGGGCCTACCGAATCGCACCCTCGCGAAGAACAGAACCGCACACGTCATCAGCATGATGCACAGCAGCAGTGAACAGCTCTGCATGTTGTTGGTCAGCCTGGACCACTTCAAAATCATCAACGAAACCATGGGTCACCATGTCGGCGACAAACTGTTGATCGAAACCGCAAAACGCTTGAGCCAATCTGTTCGAGACCAAGATACCGTCTCGCATCACGCAGGTAAAGAGTTCTTGGTCATTCTGCCGGCGACCAACCCGGAGGGTTCTGCGCATTTGGCCGCTGAGTTGCTGTGGAATATCTCCCAGCCCTTCAAGGTGGGTGGGCAAGAATTCGAACTCACCGCATCGATCGGGCTTGCAACCTTTCCTGATAACGGCGAAGACTTTGAGTCCTTGTTCAAATCTGCCGAGATCGCTCTGCATCGAGCGCAAGCCAGTGGACACGATAACTTCAAGTTCTACAGCGAGAAAATGTACCAGGATGTCCTGGGGCATGAAAAAACTGTGCGGGCGCTGCGGTTGGCCCCCGAGCGAAGTGAATTTCAGATGCTCTACCAACCCTTGGCCGATTTGCAGACTGGCAGCATTTGCGGCATGGAGGCCTTGCTTCGATGGCAGCATCCTGAGCAAGGGACTATTTCTCCGAGCATTTTTATTCCAATTGCAGAAACCTCGGGGCTGATGATAAAAATCGGCCTCTGGGTGCTGCGACAGGTTTGCAGTGACTTGCGCATTTGGCTTGACAAAGGTATCAACCCACCCCCGGTTGCGGTGAATATTTCTCCCTTGCAGTTTCATGATCCCAATTTGGTAAATGAATTCTGTGCGGTACTCGCAGAACAGGGCATTTCACCCCATTTGATTCAGTTGGAAGTCACGGAATCGGCTCTGATGGATGATGTAAGCCGTTGCGAAGCGATGCTGCATGAACTCAAAGTGGCGGGTTTCCAACTTTCCCTGGATGATTTTGGCACCGGTTATTCTTCACTAAATTATCTGAAGCGCTACCCTTTTGACAAGGTGAAAATCGATCAGTCTTTCATCCGGGATATCGACAATACTCGTGAGGACGCCGTTATCGTCAAGGTCATCATCTCGATGGCGCACGGCTTAGGTTTGCGCGTGATTGCCGAAGGGGTGGAGACCGAAACGCAATGTGAAATATTGCGCACCAATGTTTGCGATGAGATTCAAGGATATTTGTTTTCTCGCCCAGTGAATGCCGCTGCGCTGGAAAGCCTATTGATAGAGTTGCGCCAACTGCCCGCACATCTATTGCGTTTTCGGAAACTGCAGCGCACGCTGCTGCTGGTCGATGATGAGCCCAACGTTTTATCTTCGCTCAAACGACTTTTCGGCCGCGATGGCCATCATATTTTGTTAGCCAACAGCGGTGCTGAAGGACTAGCAATTTTATCGAATAACAAAGTAGACGTCATTATTTCAGACCAACGGATGCCCGGCATGACTGGGGTAGAATTTTTTCGTGAAGCCAAGCTTCGCTTCCCCGGTACGATCCGTATCGTGCTTTCAGGATGTACCGAACTGCAGTCCGTGACCGATGCGATCAATGAAGGCGCTATTTATCGGTTCTTAACCAAACCCTGGGTGGATGAACAACTTCGAGAGCAAATTAACAAGGCCTTCGAGCACAAGGAGTTGATTGAAGAGAATCAGCAACTGGATATAAAGATTCGTACGGCCAACCAGGAACTGGTGGCGGCCAACCGCCAATTGAGTGCGGTGGTAAATGCAACCCGCAAGAAAGTAGCGGCAGATGCCACCAGCCTGGCGGTTGTGCATGAGGTATTGCAATATGTGCCTACGCCGGTGATCGGCCTTGATGATGATGATGTAATCGTGTTCGCAAACTTAGCGGCCGAGCATCTATTTGCTAGTAAAGGGCCTTTGATGGGCCTCGATTTGCTACATGTCTTGCCCGAGTTGCATCAAGCCATGCTGTCGTTGGCCGCGCAAACAGTCGCTATCGTCGAGGTTTCTGCCGGGCAATTGCAAGTGTGCTGGACCTACATGGGCAGCAGTTCCCAGTCACGTGGCCGCTTGATCACCTTGACGCTGCAGGCGCTGACCCTATGAAGATGCTGACACTGAACCAAGTCCTGGAAATGATCCGCGCTCTGCCGTCTTTGCTGGCCTGGGTGCTGGAGGTGTTGGCTAGCGTTGATTGCGGCCGCCTGAAACGACTTTCACTCTCAGTTTATGATCCATCGTCCCCCCTGCTGAGGCTTGCTTGATTGGTCGCCCTTGCTGTAGGCGTCTTCGGCCAACCTGAAGAAGGCCATCTGCTCTTGCAACTGCACGGCCTGAGCCGACAACTGCTCGGCCGTAGCCGACAGCTGCTCTGACGCTGAAGCCGTTTGCTGCGTCGCAGTGGACAGATGGTTCATCGCGCTGTTGATTTGCGAGACGCCCTGCGATTGCTCGCCCGAAGCTGAGGAGATCTCTTGCACAAGCTCCGAGGTCTTCTGGATCGAGGGCACCATGTTCGTCAGCAGCGTGCCGGCTCTTTCGGCCAGCTTGACACTGTTGCCGGCCAAGGTGCCGATCTCTTGCGCGGCCACCTGACTGCGCTCGGCCAGCTTCCTGACCTCGGCCGCCACCACCGCAAAGCCCTTGCCATGCTCGCCGGCTCTAGCTGCTTCGATCGCAGCGTTCAGCGCCAAGAGGTTGGTTTGGTAAGCGATGTCATCGATGATGGTAATCTTGGTGGCAATTTGCTTCATCGCGTCCACCGTCTGGCTGACCGCTTGCCCACCTTCCATCGCCTCTCGCGCGGCCTTGGTGGCCATGCCGTCGGTGACATTGGCACTGTCGGAGTTTTGCTTTACCGAGGCGGCCATCTCTTGCAGCTGCGCGGTGGTTTCTTCAACGCTGGCGGCCTGTTGCGAGGCCGAATGCGACAGGCTTTGCGAGGTCTGCGAGACCTGATTCGAGGCACCTCCGAGCTGATCGGCCGACACCCGCACCTCGCGGATGGTGTTGCTGATGGTGTCTACCAGCGAGTTGAACTTCTCACCCAACATCTTGAAGAACGAGTCTTTGCCCTCCAGATCAATCCGCGTGGCAAAGTCGCCGCTATTTGCGCCGTCAACCATCGCGCCGACCTCGACTTCGGCCGCTACCTCCGCCGTCCTATCCCTCCACTCCACTACGGTGCCGAGGCGAACGCCCTTGGCATCATTGATCGGATTGGCAGCCAAGGCAAAGGTCAGGCTGCTGACCTTGATCTCGGTTTTGTATTCACTTTTCAGGCCTCCGAGCAGATTGCGCTGATGCGAGGGGTTGCGGTGGAATTGATCAAAATTGCTGCCGACAATGCGGCGAACTTCGAATTGCGGCAGCACCTTGCGCAGCTCGCCTTCGTTCCTTTGCATCATCTGCACTGCCGAACTGTTGCTATAAATGATCTTGCCGTCCGGGTCGGCAATCATCACATTGGTGGAGCACACATCGAGCGCTTGCTTGATGCGGGCGTTTTCAGCGGCCAGCGCTTGCTCAAGTTCCCGGGCGGCCAGCTCCTGTGTGATGTCGCGCCATTCAAGCACCGTGCCAAGCCGCTTGCCTTTGGCGTCAACGATGGGGTTTGCCGCTAGGGTAAAGCTGATCGTCCCGACCTTGATTTGGCTCTTGAATTCAGTCTTCAGGTTAGTGATCAAATTGCGTTGATGGCTGGGTGTCTTGTGGAAGCTGTCAAAGTTGCTGCCCACGATGCGAGCGACATCGAGTTGAGGCAAATACTTGCGCAACTCGATTTCGTTGCCTTTGAACATGGCTTGCAAAGAGTCATTGGTGTAGATGATCAGGCCATCGTTGTCGGCGACCATCACATTGGTCGAGCAGCGATCCAGCGCCTGCTTGATGCGGCTGTTTTCGGCCGCGACAGCTGAATCACGCTCATTGCGGCTGCGCAGCAGATCTTGCATGCCTGCTAGCGAGGCCAAGAGCAGGCCAGGCTCATCGCGGCCGTTGGTCGGAATATCGTTGTTGAGATCGCCCGAGCCGATCGCGCCGGCAGTTTTGATCGCTCGCGTAAGCGGCTGGGTGATACTACGGGTGACGACCCATGCCGCGCTGAGACCGACGGCCAAGGCGAGTGCTGCCATGCCTATCAACAAGCGCTGCGCACTTTGAAATCTTTGCCGGCTTTCTTCGGTTTTGTCATTCGCCCGCTTGTTTAGGAATTCGATAAAGTTAGAGAGTTCGTCCTGCCACAACTTCGATGCCGGCGAAACTTGCTCCAGAATTATCCGGGTGGACTCGGCCTTGTTGCTGCTCGCCAAGTCCATCGCCTGGTCAAGCAGTGGCCGCGTCACGGCGGCCCTCTCCTTGATGCTGACCAGCATTCGCTTACCTTCATCTAGCAGCGGCATTTGTTCAAGCGCAGCCAAGGCTGCGCCGTATGCCGTGCGTGCCGCAATGACCTTGGGACGCTCAGCCTCGATAGCGGCCTTGTCTTGCAACATCACCATGCTGCGGCCGATACGTTGGGCTATGTGGACGCTTTCGGACATGCGAGTAATCAAGCTCGTTTTCTTGACGATGTCTTGGCTCAGCTGCTCGAAGTCTTCATTCATTCCTCGCAGCTCGTGCAGGCCGACCCCGACACATGCCAACAAGAGTGACAGCACGATGGCAAATGCCAAGCCTAGCCTTTGACCGACTTTCAAGTTTGCGAGTGACATTTGTAGTGCTCCGGGAGTTCTTGAGTGACGAATGAATAGCTAAATGGCCCCCCTGGGTTGAACTGCCCCCCAAGATGGTCAGTCGGAAATTAGCAAATCAACGCCTGAACGCTTTACTACTGTACGGGGTTCAGGCCATTTAGTTTGAGCTGTTGTTGAGCTATTTAGTTTCTGCAAGCAGGGTGCCAAGAATCTGCTAGCCGCGCAAAGATCTTGCTAGCATCGGCCAAAACACGGGACAAAGGAAACTCTACTAAGGCAACAAATGACTTCATTTTTCAGCATAACGGGGAAGTGGCAAAAGAACGCTCAGGCTTCAATTTTTCCAGGAACGGCGCCAGTGTGAATGTCGACGTGCTGGCTGGCAAACTCCTTGTCAATACGCGCGTTGGAGAGATACTTAAACTCAGCGTGCAAATCCTGTGACGCCAGCGCAGCACGGATGATTTCCACCTCCAAGCCGCTGTCGGTAGTCTTGTCAGAGGACGGCAAGGTGGCTTGGTCAATGCCAACCTTGACTGAATACGCAATGGCCAGTGGAGCCGCAGCAGTCGGGACCACTGACAACAGCACGATCGCCGCTAAGCAAATTTGCCTTGGCACGACGGAGACACTCATCAAACTCACGGAATGGCGCTCACTGAATACCGCGCCGATTACTCCACCACCAAGACCACCTTGACCGTGGCGTCAACTGCTGATTTTTCGATATAGCCGATCGCCTCGACATTGGCTGCGACGTACTTCTTGACATCAGCAGCCGTCGCCAACTCTTTGGGCGGCGTGGCTTTGCCGGAGAAGGTCAATCGCGACCAGGCGGCCTTAACTTGCGCCGGGGTCTTGCCCGCCGCTTTGCTGTAGAACTGTTCGCGTACGGCGCTGGAATCGGGCAGGTCCGCCAATGAGGCCGGCCCACCGCCGGGCACGGTGCTGGACTTGCCCAGAAACAAACCCGCGGCTTGCTCTGGGGTCAATGTGCTGAGCGAACTCTTGGGATTGACGATCACGGCCAGTTGCGCCTGCGACACCGAGCTCAGCATCATCAAGGCCACCGCCAGCATGGCGTTCAGATTGCGTTTATTCATCATATGGATCTCCTGCTTGAAACTGCTGCTGGGATGCAACCCTAAAAGACCAAGTCATAAGAGGCACTTAAGACCCGCGAGCTGCCTGCGCCGGGCGCGCTGGAGCTATCGCTGACATGGTCGAACTGAAGCTTCAGCGCGGCATCCTTGTGGACTTCATAGCGCAGCGCAGCCAAGCCGCTGCGCAGCTTGACCGGCGCATAAGCTTGCTCGTCATAGGATGATTCCCGGTACGCGCTCGCCCCTGCGGTGAGAGTGAACTTACCCATCCGGTAGCCCAGGGTTGCAAGAAAGAAGTTGGCCTTGTAATTCAGCGTCTCACGGTCGGCGCGGCCGAACTCGCTGCGCACTATCCAATCGCCCCAATCGGCATTCAAAGCCAGGCCTAGAAAACTCTGTTTGGGGCCATTCGAGTAGACGTCGACGGTGCCGCTGTCGCGATCGGTTTGCTTGAACTTGCTGCGTACATAGCTGAGCCGGCCAGTGAACCAGTCGCGCGAAAACTCGAAACTAGCGCCGCCCACGCCGCCCCATTCGACCGTCTTGTCTGCCTCGTTGTAGAGGCTTGAGTAGGGGTTCTTCTTGCTCTTTTCGCTGCCGCCCAAGACTTCGGTGCGCAGCGTCCAAGCGCCCACTTCGGTGGCGTAACTCAGACTGACGCCGTTGTAGTTGACAACATCCCAGCCGTAGACATCGGGGCTGGGCCGGATCGTGTTGTAGGCGTAACCGACGTCTTGAAAATCCGAGTAATAGTAAAGCGGCAGGCGCTTGCGCCCGACTTGCAGCGTCCACTCCGGTGCGATTTGGTAGCTCAGGTACAGCCACTCCAGGTTCAAATGCTGGTCCTTCAACGTGCGTGCGGTGACCTGCGCCGTGGCGCTCCATTGCGGATTGAACTTGACGGAACCCTGCAAGCCAAGGCGCGACTCCGGGGTTGCCGAGAAGTCTTGGTCGTAAACACCGGCATGGCCCCAGTCGGCGATATAGCGGGTGCAGCCATCGTTGAATTTGCTCGCCAAATTGCCCACTACGCAGTCACCAAAGGTGCGCCCCGCTACAAGGGATGCAAAACCCGACCCACTGAACTCCTGCGCCTGCGCCGCCAAGGGCAAGCAAAGCGTGAGCGCCGCAGCACGCCAAACGTGGCGCCGGAAGAGCGCGCACTCTGCATCGGTTCGACGAATGCTGTCGTCTGCGGAATTTGCAACATCGGCCAAGCAAGCAAGGACATAGGGCATGGCGAACTCCTATCTAAGTGGCGGCGGGGCCCGACAAGCAAGCCTTGCAAGATCCCCGGGCAACCTTAGTCCTTTCGCTGCATTTGCGCCTCATGATTTCAAAGCCTTCGCAGAGAAAACCACAATGCTTTGCAGAAATTCCGTCAAACCAGGAAAACATGCCGCTTTCTAGGCGTGCTGAACTGCCATGGCGGCTCGCGTATCAACCACCTAAGGCCGCAACTGTTTCGACATCACTATGACGGACGCCGCCGCTCTGCCTTTTTTGCTTGCAATAATCATCGCTCCATACTAGGCACCGCCTTTCAATAAAGGACTGACTATGAAGCTGCGGCTTGCTCACTTTCGTGCCCTGATCACTACCACGTTGACACTGGCCTACGGTGCCGCGGCGATGGCTCAGACTGCCCCCGCGCCAGCCACAGCCACAGCCGTATTGATAGAGAACGTGCGCATCTTTGATGGCAAAAGCGCCAAACTCTCTGCGCCCTCCAACGTGCTAGTGCTGGGCAACAAGATCAGCCAGATCTCAGTAGCCCCAATCGCTCTGCCGACTGGCGCGACGTTCACGACAATCAAGGGCGCTGGGCGCACCCTGATGCCTGGACTGATTGATAACCATGTCCATGTGAACATGAGCGCATCAACGCTGGGCGAGTTGATGGACCCAGCAGTGCCGCTGGAAGCGATTACCGCCAAGGGTAGCGCCGAGGCCGGTGAGATGCTTTTACGCGGCTTCACTGCAGTGCGCGATTTGGGCGGGCCGGTTTTTGATCTGAAGCGAATGATTGACCAGGGTAAGACGCCCGGCCCGCGAATCTACCCAAGTGGCGCGATCATTTCGCAGACCTCGGGGCACGGCGACAACCGGCATCCAGCGGAACGTTCCCGGCGCTTCGGAGGGACTGCCTCGCGCGCCGAACTGATGAACTCGTCCTATATCGCTGACGGTCGCGACGAAGTGTTGACCGCCACGCGCGAAAACCTTCGCGGCGGTGCCAGCCAGATCAAGATCATGGCCGGCGGCGGTGCAGCCACGATGTACGACCCGCTCGATGTTACTCAGTACACATTGGACGAAATGAAGGCTGCAGTTGAAGCCGCAGAAGACTGGGGCACCTACGTCACAGTTCACGCCTATACGCCCCGTGCCGTGCGACGGGCCATCGACGCTGGCGTCAAGTGCATTGAGCATGGCCAGATGCTTGACGAAGCGACGGTCAAACTGCTTGCCCAGAAGAATATCTGGCTGAGCCTGCAGGTACTGGATCCGGCACCACCGCAGGCCGACCCAAATGTTCGGATCAAGAAGCAACAGGTCGTCGATGGCACGGACAATGCCTATCGCTGGGCTAAAAAGCACAAGGTCAAGCTGGCCTGGGGCACCGACTTCCTATTCAATTCAGCCCAGAACAAGAACCAGAACAGTGACATGCTCAAACTCAAAACCTGGTTCACGCCTGCCGAGATTTTGAAGATGGTCACCCACGATAACGCGCAGTTGCTTGCGCTTTCGGGCCCGCGCAACTCTTACCCCGGCAAGCTAGGCGTTGTCGAAGCCGGCGCCCTTGCCGACCTGCTGCTGGTCAATGGCGACCCGCTGGCCAATATTGATCTGCTGGCAGACCCTGGCAAGAACTTCGCTGTGATCATGAAGGACGGTCAGTTGTTCAAGAACCAAACTCCATGAAGTGGACGCGTGGCTATTTACATCTGAGCAAGTCTGATCCTCATATCCACTGCCGGGTCCGTAGATAGGCAGCTTCGGAGGCGGCCGGCTAGCTTGGACTATGTCAATGACTGGTTTGGGCACCGTGCCGGCGCCTGCTTTACGCATCCGAGTGACAAGAACTGGCTGGGACCGTGGGGGCCCTTAAAGATTTGACTCTTTTTTGAGTCCAAGAATGGCACCACCTACCGCACTGGATGCAGCTGTATAGGGTGTTCCCCCGGCCAGCATCGCCTCGGCCCCGGCGTAGTTTTTGGCATTAATGGCGGCCGCTACCTTGCCAGCTTCGACGTGAAATGCCGCATGCTTTTCTACGCAGATGGCATAACTCTTCATCGAACCATATTTTCCCTTGGCCTCCCCGTGCAGCCAAGTTTGAGCTTCCATTCCGCGCGAGCGCCGATTGCGGTAGTCAAGTCCATACCTAATCTCCTTTGGATGAATTTGTCATTCATCGTAGTGCCCCCCATAAGCCGCCTCAAGCGGAAGCCGCAACAATTTGTAGCAGTTTTGCGTCAATAACCGTGGCCTTCACGGAGTTACCGCGCAGTCAATGCCCTCGAAATGTCTCGGCAGGGGCTAGGCCGACAGTGCGAACAAGCGCCGCAGAGCTGACGTTAGGTTCGCTGACCGTATTGGTCAACAACGGCTTGCTGGCGATGTTGCGCCCGCACGCTCCCGGCCACTTTCCAACGCCGGCGGCTTGCCAGTTTCAGGCAACCTGCGGTTAATGTTGTGGCAGAAGTGTCGGGCCGGAGCTCCTCTACCGCTGGGCAGCGGCTGGAACTTATCGTGGTGGGAGACTGCTCCGATGGAGGAGTTTGACGGGCCTAGAAACCGCGCTACCGCCGGGTTGTCACACTCTCTCGCTCGGTGGCGCAGGTGAACCGGCCGAGGGTTTGCTTTGGCCGCACCGCCGCCTGGTACTTGCCGATGCTCCGGCCTCGCGGGGCCGTGCCAGCACCCCGAAAAGCTTGCCCGAATGGTATCTGAACAGGGGGGGTGACAGCCGGCGCGACAGCGAGCACACTCGCTGAACATTCTGGAGATAGCACCCATGTCTTATGTCGTCGCCTTTCGCCGCCTCGTCGGCGCCGCCTGCTTCCTTACTGTGCTGGCAGCGCAAGCCGCCTTGCCGACTGTCAAGCTGAGCTTCAACCAGGCCTCCGGTACGGTCGGCCCGACCGACATCGTCGAGGTCTGGATGACGCTGACCGTCGATGCCGGCAGTTCGCCTCTGGTGTTCGACAGCACCACAGCGGCACCCTTCGGCTTCGCCGCTGGCGATCTGCCGGCGCAGGGCTACTACAACGACTCGGCGACGTACGGCACCGACCCGGCCGACTTCGCTACGTACACGTACGTTCAGACAAACACCTTCTACGGCTGCAGCGGCACGTTCACCGCATCTTGCGGCCCCGGCGCCTACAGTTTCAACTTTCACACCACCGACACGCCGGCCGCGCCGAGTTTCAACTTCCTGACTGCGCTCAGTCTGCAGCCCGGCCAGAGCAAGAGCTATCTGTTCGGTACCTTCACGCCCAACGGAGGCCCGGTCGTGGAGGGCACCTACACGTTCTACCGGACCGGGGCGACGCTGCTCATCTCCGGACTGGACGCCAATGGCCATGACCTCTCCTCGTACTACACCTTGGGCGAGTCCTGCGCGACCGAGACAGCCGACTGTGCGTTCACGCGCACCGTGATGGCGGTGCCGGAACCTCAGTCCTCTGTCGTGATGGCGCTGGGCCTGCTAGGCATCGGCTGCGTGTTACGTCGCCGCCGCGTCTGACGACCCCAGCGCCGTCAGTTGCTGGGCGGCGTCGCGGGCGGTGGCGCCGCCACCGTTGCATGCTGTGTAGCAGGTGCCACATGTGGTGTGACCGCTCCGAGTCGGGAGCGTGCGACTACATCATCGCCAGAGTGCCGCCGTTAACCAACTCGGTCGGCGAACCGAACGTCAGCTCTGCGGCGCTTGTTCGAGCTGTCGGCTTGGCGCAGGTTCGGGCATTTCGAGACCACTGACTGCCTGGCAACTCGGTGCCCAAAGCCGAAGTTCAGCTCCAGGGGTGGCGGTCGCTGCCGCAACGGTTCCGGTCATTGACCCCTGTGACCCGGATTCACGGTTCCCGCCACTCATGAGTCTCTGAACCGGTTCCGTATCGGCTGCGCCAACGTCCTGTGTCGGGGGCGCTGCGGTCGTCCAGGTCGGCAACTCACGCGGATCCGATAAACCCCAGCCCAATCTCTGCCGGTTCCAATACTGGCGCTCAACTCGCCCGTCAGCAATAGTGAGGCCTTGCTGCACAATTGTTTCACGGAGACAAACATACCTGCACGCAAATACGGTGACCTCCAGAAGCTCTGCCTTGTTGACGTGGGCAGATGAACTCATCTGCAGCCCACTAGCCGAGCTCCTTGGCCGCCTCCCTCAGGGCGTCAACCAATTCTGATGTTGCGCCTTCTGGAATCCAACCCGAGAGTGCCACACCGGCATGTGCCGGATCACCAGTCGAAACCGACACGACATGATGGCCGCGATCATCGGCGACTTGAACACGGGCATAGCCCTGTTTCCTGACTTCATCAAGTTTGCGCAGCAACTGAGGCAGACCTTCAGGGAAGTTCGGGATGTCTTTGCCTTCGTAGATGGCAGCCACCCGCTCGTCCGTCAGTTCCGATAGCAACACCGTGCCAATACCACTTGTTGTCGCTGGCAACAGGCCCATTCGCCCCAACCCCATGGACACTTCAATCCCCGGTGGCGCATGAACGAGGTAGCTCACGTTGTCGTTCCACAGCACGCCCAGCGCCACCGTATGGCCAAATTTCCGCAGGCGCTCCAAAACGGGAAGCGCACGCCGAATCAACCCTGAGGCGAACAAACTCTGAGCCGCCAGTACATGCATACCCGCGCCGGCGGTGTACCGCCGGTTTGCCGTCTGCCTAGCAATGCCAAGATAAGTCAGCGTCTTCAACAATCGGTTGACCTTTGTGGGGTCAATCCCGAGGCGGCGTGCAAGTTCTCTACAGCCGATCGGCTCGGATGATGTGGCAAGCGCTTGCAGCGTGGCGATGCCGTCGATCAGGCTTTGATTGGGCTGAGCACCAAGTTGTGATTGCATGCTGGGAATTTACAGGACTAGGTGATGGTAAAGGTCGAACTGGACTGACGCGAAATTTCAGACGCCAACAATGTCCCTTCAGGAAACGCAACTTGACGATCATTTCACCAATTCAGCGTGCCTCCAGAAGTTGTCATTGGGTGCAACACCCAAGCCTGGCGACGACGGAACAATATACTGCCCATTGCGATAGGCCATGTCGGTATCAAGTAGTTTCAGGCTCTTGTCGAAGATTGAATGCTGCCATTCGTGCTTCCAAAATTCCTTGACGACACAAGACGCGTGCAGACTGGCTGCGAGGAAGATGCCGGCGCCGATCGTTGCATGAGGCGCCATCGATACACCAAGTTCAGTGCAGCGTGCCGCTATTCTCTGAAATTGGGTGATACCGGTATGACCCATTTCAGGCTGGATGAAACGGAGCTTTGCTTGAGGTAGCCGCATCTGCACTTCGTACAAGGTACTCCATTCTTCCCCGGCAGCAATTGGCAACGGACTGCGCTGGCAAACCGCTATCAGGCCCGCTACATCTTCGGGCTTGACCGGCGCTTCCAGAAATGTCGGGCGGTAGGGTTCGAGCTCTCTTGCCAGTGCGATGGCTTCGTCTGCGGTGAACTTCCAGTGCAGATCCACCATGATGTCCGCATCCTCCCCCAGGGCGAGGCGCAAGGCGGAGAACTCATTGACGATGCCCTCGTGGCTGACGACGGCAGCAAACTTGAATGACTCGACACCGGCCAGTTGCCAGTCGCGTGCGAGTGCCACGCGTTCGGCCAAAGTGGCTGCTGGCAGGCCAGACAAATAGCAAGGCACGGTCTCGCGTTGCGCAGACCCAAGCAGCTGGTGCAAGGGCAGGCCGCGGCCTTTGGCCTTCAAATCCCACAACGCGATGTCAATTGCGGCGATGGCATCAACATGGAAGCCTCCGGTGCACCCTCGCACGCGCATCAAGCCGTACAAATCGTCCCAGATGGACTCAACTTGTTCCGGGTCGCGTCCGATCAGGACGGGAGCAAGCAAATCGTTGATGATTTCGCATGTCGCCCGAGGCGCGCAAATGCCATATGTCTCGCCCCAGCCTACGCCACCGTCAGACGTGCGTACCCGCACGACAATGGATCGGTCCACAGTCGGATAGATGGTTCCATTGCCTTGACGGACGATGTAGCCGCGGGCGTTGATGAACTCTTCAGGGCCTAGCGGGCCCAGGTAGGGCGTGCCTCGCGGCGTGCTGACGATAAACGTTTCGACCGAGCTTACCTGGCGGGATGGTGGCGAGGGCTCCACGTTCATGCGCGCTCCGGAAGATCCAGCAGTCCGATGTCAGCAAGACGGGCGAGCAGCGTATTGAGCTCGTCGATATCGTAACGGTCCAAGCTTGGTCCTGCCGCGCGTACGAAGTCGCACTCGATCAAACCGCGCCGTTGCAAAACTGCCTTGGTGAGGCGCCATCGAAAATTGGCCTGCATGCTCAGCAGAGGCAGTGTCTGCTCGAATAGATCACGGGCATGGCGGATTCGGCCGGCCACAAAGTTGGCATGCATCTCGACATGCAATTCAGTGATTTCGCAGGCCGGCATGGTGCCTTTAGCCCCGCGAACCCATTCATCGATGACGTAACGAGCCCCAGCTCCACCGAAGACGGCGTCCAGCGATTCACCGGCCAACTCGCTCAGTTGCGTGATGCGCTGACCTGATGGTTGGGCTTCCTCCTTTACATAACGGATGCCCGCAACTGCTTGAGCCAACTCTGCAACCTTGGGCAAAGGCATGCCGATGCCCATAGGAGCAGGGGCGTTTTGCACCATGACGGCGATGCCGCTGCGCTCATATATCTCAACGAAGTACCGCGTCATGCCCGGCAGATCGTTTGCATGTTCGCGCGGCGTCAGGATCATTGCCGCCGCTGCGCCTGCCTCGGCTCCGGCCCTGGCGTAGGCCTCAGCCTCGACCTGGCTGTTTGCACTGGCTCCAACGATCAGTGGGATACGGCCGTTGATCCAGCGGCCGATTTCGCCAGTCATATGTAGGCGCTCATCTTTGGTGAGCGTGTCGTATTCACTGGCAAGACCAGGGAACACTACGGCAGATGCGCCAGAGTCAATCACGTACTCCAGTACGCGCTGCGTGCCAACCTCATCGATGGCGCCGGAGGCGGTAAAAATTGTTGGAAGGATGGGCATGACGCCGCGAAGTTCAGACATTGCTTTTTCTCCGGTTAGCAAACGGGACGTCCCTTGTCTCCGTTTATGTTGCTATAGAAGCATACCGCAAATTCGACTGAGAGGCGCAAATATAGGGTTTACGTTGATTTCTTCGGTGCGTATGGCTCACATTCCGCTATTAATCAGGGTAAACACGCACGCTTTGCTCTTCATGGAATGATTGCACGTCTCATATTGTTGCTTTAATATATACATCAATGGCTGAGCAAGAAACTCGGTCATCCGCTTGGCACGCAATGAGTTCACTGAATGAGCGCCCTGAAGTAGTGGCCACCACCGGTGCTGATTGATGCCAAAAGGTATTTGGAGACAAAAAAGGATTTGTTATGAAGAAGAAAGTCATTCACGGACTTCTGGTGTCCTCAGTCTTGGCGTCTAGCGGTGTCGTTGCCCAAACGCAAACTTCGACCAATTCAGCGGATGCGAAAAAGGCTGCTTCTGAGAATGCCTCAGATCCCAGTCAGCTTGACCTTGTGGTGGTTTCCGGCATTCGCCAAAGCCTGGAATCAGCGAGGAACCAAAAGCGCAATGCTGCCCAATTTGTGGACGTCGTCGTCGCCGACGACATCGGCAAACTACCGGACCGCAACGTGGCGGAGGCACTGTCTCGTGTTTCGGGTGTCCAGGTCGACCGCGGCGTTGGCGAAGGAACCAATATCTCTATTCGCGGCTTGCGCCAGAATGTTGTGCTGTTCAATGGCCGTGAGGTCTTGGATGCGACGGGACGCGGCGGTACAGGTCTTGACCAACTCGGTACGTCTACTTTCGGCATCATGGCCCTTATCCCCGCCGGCCTGATCTCCAATCTGGAGGTCACCAAGTTGGCGGGTGCTGAGCAGATCGCCGGTGGCTTGGGGGGCGTCGTGGACATCCGCTCGCGCATGCCACTTGATGGCGCCGAACAGTTGGCTGGCAAGGCTGGCTTGACTTACGACCAGTTACCCGGCAAGGCGGGCACTGAGTTGTTTGGTCTAATCACCAGAAAATTCGCTAACAACACCTTGGGTGTTTTGGCCTCGGTGTCCTATGACACCCGCAAACTCTCGCAGCAGGGGCTGGACACGTTTGCCGGTTACCGCACTTTCAGCGATACGTCCGTCACACCTGCAAAGACTCGCTTTGGAAATCAGGACGTCCGCGCTACAGAAATTCAAGAAGACCGCAAGAAAGCCGGTTTCAATGCCGTACTGCAGTGGCGCCCCAACAAGGACTTCGAGCTGATCGCGGACACGTTTTTGTCCAAGCTGGACTCGACACGCGATCGCTTCTGGATTGGCTTTAATCCAACATCCGGCCTCAGCAACGCCGTCTATTCACCCAACGACATATTGTTGTCTGGGCGTGCCGCGGTGCCTGTACTGACCAATACGGAGTATGCCGATGTCAAGGCTGATGTCAGTTCATCAGCCTTGCGTGCCAAGTATGCGCTGACAGACAGCCTTAAGGGCACTGCTGAAGTCACCACCGGCAGGGCCACATCCAGCTACCACCAGCGCTACATGCGCATCCAACCGCTGACCACGGTGCCAACCAGCGTCGACTTCGATCTGACTCAAGGATCGTTTGGCGCGTTCACGATCAACGGGGTTGATCTGAAGGATGCCAACGCTTTGCGGCAGACCATCATGTTTGACAGCTATTTCAATGCCGCTACCGACAGCCAGTCCGTGCGCGCGGATTTGAAGCAAAGCTTTGACTCGCCCTGGATCGACTCCATGGAATTTGGCGCTCGCTACAACAAGCTTGACTCGACCCAAAATCCGCTGATTGCCGACATTCGCCCAGCAGGCGGCATTCCTGCGTCACAGCTTGGGGACTTCTTGATGGTCCATTCGAACCCGTCATTTGCGTCCGGCAACTTCCCAGGCTTACAGCGTAGCTACTTGGTGCCGTCCCGGGATGCATTTTCAAGCTGCGGCGCGTTCACGGCGTTCCCCGCCATTTCACAAAGCGCGCCATGCTTGAGCCCTGCCACCCAGGTGGCTTCCTTGGCCAGCACCTTCGAGGTGAAAGAGAACTTCACCGAAGGTTACGCGAAGTTCAACTTCGACAGCGAAGTAGCCAAGACCATGGTGTCTGGCAATGTGGGCGTTCGTGTCGTGCAAAGGAAGTTGGAGTCGATCGGCAACCTGATCAATCCCGCAGGCGGCACCAATCCCGCATCGGTTAACCGCACTGACAACGAAGTTTTGCCGTCGGCGGTTGCAAGAGTCAACTTGAGCTCGGATACCGTCTTGCGTCTCGGCGCAGCCAAAGTCGTGGCATTCCCGAATACCGCTGACCTGAACAACGGCGTGCGTCTGTTTGCGCCGGTGTACACCAACGGCGTTCTGACGGTCCCTGGAACCGGCACGGGAGGCTCACCGCAGTTGAATCCATTCAAAGCGAACCAGTTCGATCTTTCGCTTGAGAACTATTTTGGAAAGCAAGGCGTTGCGTCGCTGGGACTGTTCAAAAAGGATGTATCGAGCTTCATCATCCAGCGGCAAATCGCAGAAACATACAGCGGCGTCGAGTATTTGGTCAATCGCAAGGTCAACGGCGAAGGTGCAACTGTCACCGGTGCAGAGTTGATGTTGCAACTGCCGTTCTACTTCATGCCGGCCCCCGTCAATGCCTTCGGCATGATGGCGACCTATTCCTACATCGACTCCAAAACGCCGATCAAGGATGCCGCTGGTCGGGTGTTGTCGTTCCCAGGCCTTTCAAAGAACAACGTCAACCTTGTGGGCTATTACGAAGAAGGACCATGGAGCGTACGCCTGGCACTCAACTGGCGCGACAAATACCTGGTCGGACTCTCGGCAGGGCAAACAGGCATCTTCAACGACGCTTACACCGATATGTCGGCCACCATGCGTTACGACTTCTCGAAGGTCGTTTCTTTGAACCTAGAGGCAAACAATTTGCTCAACAGCGAACTGCGCACTTACGACGGATCGACAGAGGGCTTGCGCAACAACGTTGTTTTCGGGCGCGTCTACAAGGCCAGCCTCAGCTTCAAGTTTTAATCGCCGCAGGCCTAAAGGATTTTGGAGATATTGTGGCTTTACAACTAGTAGGAAAGCGAGCCCTGGTGACCGGGGCCGCTAGCGGCATCGGTGCCGCCATCGTGGAACGCTTCAGGGCTGAGGGCGCGTGGGTCGCGGGCCTGGACCTCAGTCCCGCGATGAGCTCGGACTGCGATCTGGTCGGCGACCTTCGCTCCGCTGCCTTTATCGACAGCGCCATGGCGGCACTGTCGCAAAGGCAAGCGATGCCAGACATCCTGGTGCATGCCGCTGCGATCTCAGCGCACGGAGGAGTGCTCGATATAGAACCCGAGCGCTATGCCGAAATCTACGCGGTCAATGTGCTTGCAGCGGTTCGCTTGATGCGGCATTGCGTGCCGGCAATGAAGGCACAAGGCGGCGGGGCAGTTTTGTTGATGTCCTCCATCAATGCCGATTTCGCCACGCCGACCCAGGCCGCCTATGCGGCCTCCAAGGCGGCGCTGAATAGCCTGACCAAAACCGCTGCGCTCGAATTTGCGCCAGCTGGTATTCGCGTGAATGCGATTGCGCCGGCGTCAATCGATACGCCATTGATGCGCGCGGGGCTCGAATCGCGTTCTGACGCAGAGCAGGCAATTGCCGCGAATATGCAGAGGCATCCGATTGCTCGCTTCGGCACGGCACAGGAAGTGGCGGACTTGTCGCTCTTCCTGGTGTCGGAGCGAGCAGCTTGGATAACCGGTGCTATTTACGCCCTTGACGGAGGTGCCAGTGTCACACGCCGCTGATCATTCGGCCAACGACATCGTTGGCATCAATTGGGGCAGTACCAATTTTCGCGCCTATCGCTTGGCCGAAGATGGTCGACTGGTCGATGAGTTCACCAAGGCGGCCGGGGTAGCGGGCCTGGGCAAGCCAGGCATGGCGGCTTTGATCGATGAGCTGATGGCGCGCTGGCCTGATGTCAGCGCAGTCTATGCATCGGGCATGGTCGGCTCTAATATTGGTTGGTGCGAAGTGCCCTATGTGGCGGCGCCGGCCGGCGTCGGCGATGTCGCAAAGGGGGCAACCCGGACATTCATGGGTGTGGTGAAGGTCAATATTGCGCCTGGCGTTTGCTGCAACCGAGAATTTGATGACGGCCCCGACATCCTTCGCGGTGAAGAGATCGAGCTATTCGGCTTCGCTTCTTCAAACCCTGCTTGGAGTGGACTGGCGGCCTTGCCCGGCACACATACTAAGTGGGTCAGATTTGACGGTGGGCGCATCACCGACTTCTTCACCAGCATGTCGGGCGAGATGTTCGACCGGCTGACCGCTGCGGGCCTACTGGCCTCCATCGTAGAAGGTGAGGCCCGTGATTGCGCGGCGTTTCACGACGGTGTTCGTGCCGGGCACGAGCGCCGATTGGGGCTGGGAACCTTGCTGTTTGGCGCACGCGCAAGGGTTATGCGCGGCCGGTTGTCGCGTGCTGATTCGGCGTCGTACTTACGCGGTCTACTGATCGGCTCAGAGATTGCCGACGCCTTGGCTATCCAGCCTGGCCTCGCGAAAGCCAGTGTTCCACTAATTGGGAATGGAACCGTATGTCGACTCTATGCCAGCGCCTTGAGTGCCTTGGGCGTTGAGAGCTGGGTCGTGGATTCGCGTGACGCCTGCATCCAAGGTTTCCTTGCCTTGCACAAGGCCATGACCTCCAGCAATGCTGACGTAAATTAGGCAGTTGAAAAATTGCGGCGCACCACGCTGCCTGCACCAAGCTTGCCGAATTGACTGAACTCAGAGAAGTGAAAGAACTAGATCCATGACTGCGTCTCAGAATTCGATAGTTCAAGTAGAAACGTTCTACCTTCGGGTGAGTAAACCGCAGCTGCCGCACATGGGCAGGCTGGTACCTATGAATGAGCAGGGGTATATCGTGGATCCGGACAACGGCACGATTTACCCCGGTGATGACCGCACGCTGCTGCTCAAAATTTCCTGTGCAGACGGGACGGTGGGCTGGGGTGAGACCTACGGTATCGTCGCCGCAGGCGTGGTTCGCGAGTTGGTGTCCGACGTGATTGGCCCGTTTCTTATTGGCAAGAGTCCGCTGGATGTGCAGGCGATCTGGCAGTCGCTCTACAACATGATGCGGGTGCGCGGCTACACCACGGGATTTTGGTTGGATGCCCTTGCTGCGGCAGACATTGCGTTGTGGGATCTGTGCGGAAAGCTCCTCAATCAGCCGGTTTACAAGCTGTTAGGGGGGCAGCGCAGAACGCGTGTTCCGGCCTACATCACGAGCATTCAAGGGGCAGACCTAGCTGAGCGGCTTGAACATGTCGCTCAGCTGCACGCAGAAGGATTCCGTGCGTTCAAGGTACATGCTGCCACGTCATTCGACGCGGTCGAGTTGATCCGACTCATGCGTGCTCGGTTCGCTGAGATCGAGATCATGCTGGATCTGCATTGGTGCTTTACAGCCGCAGAGGCCGTGTCGATTGCCAGGCAGATTGAACCTCATCGGGTGGCATTTCTCGAAGCGCCTTGTCATACCGAGGACATCGATGGTTTGGCGCGTGTTGCCGCTGCCACGTCGATTCCCGTCGCGGCCGGCGAGGAATGGCGGACGGTGTATGACGCGCATCTGCGTTTGAAGACGGGGGCTCTCGCCGTGGTTCAACCTGAGATGGGACGAACCGGCATCACACAGTTCATACGAATTTGCCAATTGGCCGAGCTGCACCACGCGCGGGTCGCCCCCCATGCAACGATCGGGTTCGGCATTTTTATGGCGGCGAGTCTGCATGCTTCCAGTGTCATCGAGAGCCTCAGTTTGCATGAGGTGCAGAACCATTTCGTGCACAAGTATCTGGGTCACTTCGACACGGCGATGCAATGCGAACAAGGCTTTTACCGATTGCCCGAAGGTCCGGGTTTAGGCATCGCGCCAAAGGACTCGTTGTGGCAGTACCTTGTCCCCTGACGAAGACGATATGACAACGCACCCAGGTACCGAGAAGCCTCTACCCATCTTCAATCAAGGCAGTGCTTCGTCCAGGATCAATGTGAACACAACTTCTCCCTCCGCTCGCCAAAACCTGGCTTGGCTGGTCGTCGCCATGCTGGCGATCTCCACGTTTCTGAACTACATCGATCGGCAGACGCTTTCGCTGCTGGCCCGGCCAATTCAGGAGGCCTTGTCGATGGATGACAAGGCCTATTCGATCGTTGTCACCAGTTTCATGGTGGCCTACACGCTGGGCAACTTGAGTTCGGGCCTCCTGATCGATCGCCTGGGGGCTGTGCGGGCATTGCCTTTCTTTGTCGCCGCCTGGTCCATTGCCGGTGCGCTCAGCGGAATGGTGCAGAGCAGTCCGGAGCTGGCTGTGAGCCGCTTCTTTCTGGGGCTGTTCGAGACAGGCAACTTCATTGCTGCGCCCATCATCGTTTCGATGTATTTGCCTACACATCAAAGAGCTTTTGGCGTCGGGCTTTACACAGCCGCTGCCATGCTTGGCGCAGCAGTTTCGCCGCCGTTATTAACTCATATCAACGAGGCGGTTGGTTGGCGCATGGCATTCGTGTTGATGGGCGGAGCAGGCCTGCTTTGGGTGTTGGTTTGGTGCCTGCTACCGCTCAAACGCAATGCGCGCCAAACTGACGTGGCTCGCGAAGCTGCTAGCCCTGCAGCGGGCGTGGTCGACGTTCAGACTTGGAGACAGGCTCTCGCCGAGCCTCGTGTCTGGGCCTATGGCTTGGGTGCCATGCTCACCTTTCCGGTCTGGTTCTTCTACCTGAATTGGTTTCCGAAGTACCTGACCGACGAACGAGGACTTAGCACCATGGAGATGGGCGCCAAGGCTTGGGTGGTCTATCTGTCCGCAGGCATAGGGTGCATGGTGGCGGGCGGCATTCTTGCCAAACTCATCCGTAGCGGGCTGCCACCGGTTCGCGCGCGCTTGTATGTGATGGCGTCCGTTTGCATCGCTGCGCCAGTGGGGGCCATCAACTTTTGGGAGCCCTCTATAGAGATCAGCCTGGCCTCGGCTGCCTGCGTTGCACTGATTCACATGATTTGGCAGACCACCATCACCACCCTGCCGCTGGAGCTCTTTACAGCAAAGAGTCTGGGCAAGGTTTTTGGTGTTGCCGGTGTCGCAAGCGGCTTGGGCGGCATCTTCAGCACATGGCTGATCGGGCAACTGGTTGGCGTGGTCAGCTACAAGCCCATGTTTCTTGTGATGTCCGTGGCTTACGTGCTGGCCATGGCTGTCATCATTTTGCTGCTCAAGCGGGGCAAGCCGCTGCCGCCCTAATCCAAGTGAAAAACTTCGACCATCTCGGCCCAATGCTCGCCCGGGCTTCGCGTTGCTAGGGGTTGCTGGCAGGGGCTGCAAATAGCCCACCAGCGCTGCGTCTCGGGATCCTCAGCCATTTTCGCCATGTCGGCAGCAAAGTCTTCGCCGTGATACTCGAAATGGCTGAACAGCAAATTCTCGGGCTCACGCAGATAGATGGTGTAGTTGCGGATGTTTGATTTGCGTATCTGCGCCAGCACAGCGGGCCAAACATGCAAATGGAGTTGCCGATATTCGGCAACTTTGTCTGCCCGGATGCCGATCATCATGCCGTAGCGTTTCATCGTAATGTCCGAGTTTGCTCAGCTGCAGCTGAAGTTAGCGATGCGCCGTGCGTGGATCTGCTCCCAATCCCAATCGATGCCCAGCCCCGGGTCTTGCGGTGGCAGCGCGTGACCTTTGGCAATCTGTAGGCGCGACTGCGCAATATCGTCCAGCTGGGGAATGTATTCAACCCATGGGGCGTTAGGCACGGCGCAGGCCAAGCTCACGTGCAGCTCCATCAAGAAATGAGGGGCCACGCTGATGTTGTGGCACTCGGCCAGATGTGCGACCTTGAGCCAGGGCGTGATGCCCCCAACACGGGCCACGTCGACTTGCACAATTTGGCAGGCGCGTGCTTCCAAATAGTCGGCGAATTGACCGCAGCTGTACATGGATTCGCCCACTGCAATCGGAATGGGTGAGTGCAAGCACAACTGCTGATGCGCTGCGATATTGTCTGCCGGCATCGGCTCCTCCAACCAAGCCAAATGCAGGCCATCCAGGGCGCGTGCACGCCGCACGGCCTCGCTCAGGGTGAAGGACTGATTGGCATCGACCATTAATTCGAAGCCCGCCCCGACAGCCGCTCTGACGGCGCTGAGTCGCTGAACGTCTTCGCTGAGGTGAGGTTTGCCGATTTTGACTTTAGATCCGGCGAAGCCTTGGGTGCGGGCGGCGAGCGCTTGTGCGACCAACTCGGCTTCGTCCAGTTGCAGCCAGCCACCTTCTGTCGTGTAGACCGGCACGCACGCCTTGGCTCCACCGGCAAGCTTCCAAAGTGGCTGACCCAGCACCTTGGAGCGGCGGTCCCAGAGCGCCGTGTCAATGGCGGCCATCGCAAGGCTGGTGATGGCGCCGACATGTGTCGCGTGGGTGTGGAAGATCAGGTCTCGCCAAATGGCTTCAATGCGGTCGGGGTCTTGGCCGATCAGGCGCGGGATCAGATGATCCTGCAACATCGCCATGATGGATGAACCGCCTGTGCCTATCGTGTAGCTGTAGCCCACACCCTCGGAGCCATCGCTGCAGCGCAGGCGCAATATCGGCGTCTCCTGACGCACAAAACTCTGAATGGCGTCACAGCGCTGGGTCTTGGGTTCCAGTGCAACCAGGTCGACCTGGACATGTTCGATGCGCGTAATTTTCATTCTCCAAAAGTTGACCGGCAGATGGGACTAGGCCTCAGCCACGGGAAGCGGGGTGCCTGGGAGCAGCAGCCCTTTCTCCAGCAGGCGCTCCCATAGAGAGGCCGGGACTGGTGTTTCGAGCCAAGCTGCAACTTGTTGCAGCTCTTGCACATTGCGCGCGCCTGGTACGCAGCTGACCACGGCAGGGTGGGCCAGTGGAAACTGCAGGGCCGCAGCGGCGAGTGGTACGTCAAACTCGTTACAAACCGTTTGAAGCTGCTCGGCGCGCATGACGATCTCAAGTGGTGCGGCGCCGTAGTCGAATTTGGCGTCTCGCGAAGGGCCGGTGGCAAGGATGCCTGAATTGAATGGGCCGCCAATCACGACGCCGACGCTGCGCTGCGCTGCGATGTCAAGGAATGGGTGGAGCGCACTTTGGTCCAGCAGCGTGTACCGACCGGCCAGCAAGGTGCAGTCCAAGTCAATGTGCTTCAACACATCGATGACGACTTGCCATTCGTTGACGCCCAGCCCCACCGAGCTGACAAGGCCCTCGTCGCGCAGGGATTCCAGTTCCCGCAGGCCACCGCCCTCTGTCAGCTGTTGCCAATAAAGGCCGTGCAACTCGCCGTGCGTAGCGCCGCCGATGTCATGCACCAGCGCCATATCGATGCTAGCCATGCCAAGGCGTTGCAGGCTGTCTTCAAGGGAACGCCGAATGCCGCCTGCGCTGTAGTCGAACTGCGGCTCGAAGGGTAGAGGCCCGACCCAACCATTTTGTTTTTCAGCCGGCTTGCCGGCCTTGGGTTTGAGCAATCGCCCTACCTTTGTGCTCAAGCAATACTGCGCTCGCGGGCGCTCGCGCAGCGCCTGGCCTAGGCGGTGCTCGGAGAGACCGTGACCATAAAACGGCGCCGTGTCAAAGTAGCGCAGGCCGGCCGCCCAAGCAGCGTCCACGGTCGCCAGTGCTTGGGCATCGCTGACGGCGCTGAACAGATTGCCCAACGGCGCACAACCCAGCCCGAGCAGACTGAGCGACAGTCCGGTGCGCGGCAGCTTGCGTCGATCGGATGCTCTCATTAAAAGGTGACCGAGAACAAGGCGCCGGAAGCCGGTGCAGCGGCCAACTCGCGCTCGCTGAGACGCATGCGTGAAGTTGTCACCCAAAGCCGGCCTGCGGCGCCGAAGCAAAGGCTGCTGACCTGGGGTGCCGGCAGCGCGATCGTCCGCAGCAAGGCGCCGCTGTCGGGTGCGATCTGCACGATGCAGCCGCCGCCCCACATGGCGACCCAAAGGCTGCCGTCCGGCGCCATCGCCATCCCGTCCGGCTTGCCGGCAATGCCCATGAAATCGGTCACGATGGTCGGTTCACCGACGCGGCCAGCCGCAATGTCGGCGGGAAATGCAAGCAGGTTGCGCGAGAGGGTGTCGATCACGTACAGGCGGTTGCCGGCTGAATTGAAAACCATGCCGTTGGGGACGCCGAGCCCGGTTGCGATGCGCGTGCACGTTGCATCGACCGAAGGGGCGTAGTAAAGCGAGCCGCGCGTCGCGAGCAGCCCTTTGTGCATGGCGCCGGCCCACAGGCCGCCGGCCAGATCGACTGCCATGTCATTGAAGCGGCAACCGGCGTCGATGGCGGCAAAGGTAATGATGGGGCCGCGTGCGGTTCGGCCTGTGAGTTCGTCGATGGTACAAAAGCCGTCCTCAAGCGCGCCTGCCAAACGCCCGTCGGGCAATTCAACGATCGAAGAGAGCGCGGCGTCCAGCGTCAACACGTCGCAGCGCTGACTGCCCAACTTGGCGCTGAATAGCTTGCTCTGCACCGGGTCCACCCACAGCACTGCTTGCGGGGCCTGTCGCCATAGAGGCGCCTCGCCGATCGAGGCGCGCGGGTTGCACACAATGCTGACGGTCGGCCCGCGATGGACCTCGCGGCAGGCAAGAACCCAGGCTTGTGCTCTTGCGCCGACCACGTCGGCACTATCGCCTTTTCGGTAGAGGTCGGATCCCACGCCGAAGGCGCCGGCCCCCGCCGCTCTGAATGCCTCGATGTTCTGAGGTGTCACGCCGCCCACTGCGACGACGCGAGCGTCTTGCGGCAGTACAGCCTTCAGCGCCTGCAGATCATTGGCGCGGCCCGTGGCGGGAAACAGTTTGATATGGCGTGCGCCTGCAGCAAGGGCGGCAAATGCCTCGCTCGGTGTCTGGAAGCCCGGGACTGGCGTCATGCCAAGTCGCAGCGCCTCGGTGATCACCTCGGGATTGGTGTTGGGTGACACACAAAGCAATGCGCCACACTCGGCCAATTGCCTCACCTCGGACAGTTGCGTGACAGTGCCGGCACCGATGACCATGTCGCGGCCGAAATGTTCGACCAGCAACCGGATCGTGTCGAATGGCGTCGGTGAATTCAGGGGCACCTCGGCAACGCGAATGCCGGCGTCGAAAAGCGCCTGCACGACGGCCACCGCGTCTGAACTTGGGAGGCCACGCAGAATGGCAATCAGCGGCGTGTCCGCGAGGGCGGCCTCAAGCCGCTGGTCTGAATGGCGCGGGGCGTGAGTCATGCGTGCGTTACTCCTAGGTGCTGTGTTGGGCTGACGTAAATGTATATCTATTAGCAACGTATATTTACTCAATAAAGCTAGTCACCCTTATTTTGTCTGAAAATGCAGATGATCCAGCCTCTACTGATTCATCATAAATTGCTTTAAAAGCAACATACGCAACATCTTTCGACCACTACTTCAATGCCTGATGCCGATAGCGGAGCAAAGACTCAGGCTTCATCGTGATGGAGAAGCCAGCTGCAGTCGGCGCGCGGTAGGCCGCACGCTCAATGACGCAAGGGTCGACAAAGTGCTCGTGCAGATGGTCAACGAACTCGATGACTCGCCCTTCCCGCGTCCCGGCGATGCAGAGGTAATCGATCATGGAGAGGTGTTGCACATACTCGCAGAGGCCCACGCCGCCTGCGTGTGGGCAAACTGGCAAGTTGTACTTTGCAGCCATCAGCAGCACCGCCAGCACCTCGTTCAGTCCGCCTAGCCGGCAGGCATCGATCTGCACCACATCAATGGCCTCGCGCATGATGAACTGCTTGAAGAGAATGCGGTTTTGGCACATCTCGCCGCTGGCGACCTGCATCGGCGCGATGGCTTGACGGATGGCACGATGGCCTTCCACATCGTCTGGGCTGGTGGGCTCTTCGATGAACCAAGGCTTGGCAAACTCCAGCTCTTTCAGCCAACTCTTCGCATCAGCGACTTCCCATACCTGGTTGGCGTCGATCATCAGCTGGCGGTGAGGCCCGAGCACCTCGCGCGCGATTCGCAGCCGGCGAATGTCATCCTCGCGGTCCCGGCCTACTTTGAGCTTGATGTGGTTGAAGCCCGCATCGACCGCCTCTTGGCAAAGGCGGCGCAGTTTGGCATCGTCATAGCCCAGCCAGCCTGCGGAGGTGGTGTAGCAGGGGTAGCCTTCGGCCAGCAGTTTGGTCTGCCGCGCGGCCTTGCCTTCGGCGCGCTCGGTCAGCAGGACAAGCGCTTCTTCAGGTGTGATGCAGTCGGTGATATAGCGGAAGTCGATGCAGCGCACCAGCTCAGCTGGACTCATGTCTGAGACCAACTGCCAGACGGGTTTGCCGACAGCCTTGGCCCAGAGATCCCAGGCCGCGTTGACCACCGCGCCAGTAGCTAAATGGATGGCACCCTTGTCCGGGCCAATCCAGCGTAGCTGGCTGTCCGAAGTTATGTGACGCCAAAAACGCCCCATGTCTGCGGTGATCCAGTCAAGGTCCAGGCCTTCAACCAACGGGCGCAGAGCCTCGATCGCGACGCAGCAGATCTCGTTGCCGCGGCCGATCGTGAAAGTCAAACCGTGGCCTTCGAGGCCAGGCTGATCGGTCTCCAACACGACATAGGCCGCTGAATAATCGGGGTCTGGATTCATGGCGTCTGAGCCGTCCAGGGACGCAGAGGTCGGGAAGCGTACGTCGCATACGCGCAGTGTCCGGATACGTGTCATCGAATTTCCTTGCTCGTCTTGGGTTTTTTGCAATTCAGGCCTGGACGGTGCGCTGCTGCTGTTCGCCAAGTCCTTCGATGCCAAGTCGCATCGTTTGCCCAGGGCGGAGATAGACGGGAGGTTTCTGGCCAAGGCCAACGCCAGGGGGGGTGCCGGTGGAGATAACGTCACCCGGCTGCAGGCTCATGAATCGGCTCAGGTAGCTGATCAGGTAGGCGACGCCGAAGACCATCGTGCGCGTGTTGCCCTGCTGGTAGCGCTGACCGTCAACCTCCAGCCAGAGGTTCAATGTTTGAGGGTCGGCAATTTCATCAGCGGTGACAAGCCACGGTCCAATAGGGCCGAACGTATCGCAGCCTTTACCTTTGCACCATTGGCCTTCACGCTCCAATTGGTACTCGCGCTCTGAGATGTCGTTCACGACGCAGTACCCGGCCACGTGGCCAAGTGCATCCGCTTCGGCAATATGACTGCCGCCGCGTCCAATCACCACACCGAGCTCAACCTCCCAGTCCGTCTTGATGGAAGCGCGCGGGATTTGCACGTCATCGTTCGGGCCGCAGATGGCACTGGTCCATTTACCGAAAATTACCGGCTCGGAAGGGAGCTGCATGCCCGACTCTGCGGCATGGTCTGCGTAATTCAGGCCTATGCAAATGAACTTGCCCACACCGCTGACGCAGGGGCCAAGCCTGAAGTCCTTGCCGGGTGTGCCCCTGACCAAAGGCAGCGCTTCGATATCAAGCAGCCGCAGCCGCTCTAGCCCGGTCGGCGTCAGTACTTCGCCGCCAATGCTTGGCACGTGGCTGGACAGATCGCGCACGCAGCCTTGGGCATCAAGGACGCCGGGCTTTTCTTGGCCCTTGGGGCCGAATTGCAGTAGTTTCATGGAGACCTCAAAGTTGTAGGTGAGGATTGCAGACCGTAAAAGCGCTGAGCATTGCCGGCCCAGATTAGGGTTTGCTCGTGGGGAGAAAGCTCACCGATCAGTGTTTCGCAGACCAATATCCAGCGGTCGAAATCGCTCGCCAGCAGCAGCACGGGCCAGTCGCTACCCCACATCAAACGCCGCGGTCCGAACCATTCAAGCAGTGCATCCCATACCGGGCGCACGGCCGCGATCGCAGCGGCTGGGCTGGTCGATGCGGTCTGACTCGCCTCGGTCAACAAGCCTGAAAATTTGCACATCGTCTGAGGCAAAGAGGCGAGTGAGCGCATGTCTCGGCGCCATGTGTCTGCCCATGCGGCATCCCAGCTGCATCCCAGTTGAGGCTTGCCGGCATGGTTGATGACGGCCTGCAACTGCGGGCAATATTGCAAACTTTGTGTGAGCGCATGGAGGTGATGCGGGCGCACGAGCGCATCCAGTCTCAAGTCCAAATCCTGCAGGTGCCGCAGCGCATTGAGTCGGGTAGGCTGAGCGATCCAATGTGGATCTGCTAAGTCCTGAAGCATGGGCCGGATGCCCTTGAACTTTGGCTGTGCGTTGCGTAGCGCCAATTGTTCCGCCACATCGGGTGCACTCAGGTCCACCCATCCGACCACGCCGCCGATGAAAGCATGCTTATCTGCAAGTTGGAGCAAGAAATCGGTTTCATCCGAAGTGGCAGCGGCTTGTACGAGGATGGTCTGTTCGATCCGATGGGCGTCCAGCAGCGGCGCCAGATCGCGCGGCACGAAGTTGCGCAGCAGCGGCTTCAGGACTTCACAGTCATCGCGAAGCCACAGATAGTCACCGCGCTCCCTGAGCCAGAAATGCTGATGGCTATCGATACGCAAGGTGGCGGCAGACATGGATGTCTGCCGCTCAGATCGTCACGCCGCCGTCCACCAGGACGGCTTGGCCGGTGACGAAGCGCGACTCGTCACTCAGCAAATAGATCACCATTGGCGTAATGTCATCAACTTCTGCCAGTCGCCCCATGGGCTGGCGAGCAATGAAGTCTTTCTCGGCTTGGCTGGGGTTGGGGGCAGCCGCTATACGCTCACGCAATGACGGCGTGTCGACCGTTCCGGGGCAGATCGCATTGCAGCGCAGGCCATGCTTGACGACATCGGCTGCGACCGCTTTGGTCAGGCCAATGACTGCGGCTTTGCTTGCGCCGTAGGCTGCCCGGTTCGGGAAGCCTTTGATCGACGAGGCCATCGACGCCATATTGAGAATGGCACCGCTTGCGCCGCACTGCGCCGCTCTGGCCAGCATGCCCGGAAGAAAGGCTTGAATTGTCCTCAGCATACTTTTTACGTTCAAGTCGAAGCTGAAGTCCCAACCAGCTTCGTCAACTTCGAGGATTGAGCCGCTATGCACATAGCCGGCGCAGTTGAAAAGCCCATCCAGGGTGGGCAGCGAGGCGGCGAGTAATTGAACGGCAGCCGTGTCACGCACATCCAGCCGGGCGATGCGAATAGACGGTTCCTCCTGCTGGAGGCGCTCGAGGGCTTCAAGTTGAAGGTCGGTCGCAATGACCTGGGCACCCTCGCGAGCGCAGGCGATTGCACTAGCTCGGCCAATGCCTTGAGCCGCAGCGGTAATCAACAAAGTCTTGCCTGTCAGTCGCATCGCATCCTCGATCGTCTCAGTCAAAAAAACACCAAATGTGTTTGCTGATAAATATTGTGTTCTCATATGAACATCAAGTCAACTAAAATGAACCTTAAAAAAAAATAGCGTGGAGAGCATCAGGTGCCTGCCATTGGTTCAGCTTTGAAGCAGCGCTTTTCGGCTGAGCTTGGGTAGACTGCAAGTTCGAGGTGGCCAGCAGCTACTTGCTGCTTTTCATCTGTAAATTTTGTGTTTTTTGATAAACAAGTTGGTCGGATGTTGCCGCCCGAAGCTAAACAGCAGGAATCAGATATGGACACAGCAGACCGCGCGGCCGGAGAGGCTCAGCGCTATACGGCGCCCGCACTAGAGAAGGGGCTGGATATCTTGGAATTGGTGGCGACTGAAGTGGCTCCAATCACTGCAGCTGAAATCGTGCGCAAGCTCGGGCGCTCGCACGGCGAGTTGTTTCGCATGATTCAGGTGCTGGAATTCAGGGGATTTTTGGAGCGTTCACTCGACAGCGATGGGTATCGACTGACCGACAAGCTTTTTGCGCTGGGCATGAGTCAGCCCCGGATCAAGGGCCTTGTCGAAGCGGCATTGCCGAAGATGCGCGAGCTGGCCGAAGCTACTGGCCAGTCCTGCCACCTCGTGGTTCACTCGGAAGGCCAAATCGTCGTCGTGGCAGGCATGGACTCCAACGAGGAGATCGGGTTTTCTGTGCGAGTTGGCCATCGTCGAGACATGACTGAGACGGTCTCAGGAAGCGTGCTCTATGCTTTTCAGGCCGAACAGCTGCGTAAGCGTTGGGACATCTTGTTAGAAAACCAACTTCAAGCGCCTGGTCGAGACGAGTTCGAACGCCGGGTGCTGAAGGCGCAAAAAAACGGCTACGGCATGGCCAAGAGCGGCTTCTCACCAGGCATCACCGACATCTCGGCGCCAATATGGCGCGGGGAGTGCGCAGCAGCAGCGCTGGCCATTCCATTCTTCGAGTCGACTCGGATGCGACGAACGCTGGACGAGGTCATCGTGTTGCTGAAGGCCTGCTCTGCTGACATTTCAAAGCAGCTCGTTGCAAGCGACGCGTCCGCGTGAACGGAATTATTCGACCGTAGCACGCTACTCACAACATGGAATCAAACCGTTGATTCTTGCCAAAACCATCATGCCCACCATTACCTGCATCGAAGATCTTCGCCTGCTTGCCAAGAAGCGCGTACCACGTATGTTTTACGACTACGTTGATTCTGGATCTTGGACTGAGAGCACCTACCGAGCCAATAGCAATGATTTCCAGTCGGTCAAGCTGCGTCAGCGTGTGGCGGTGAACATGGAGGGGCGCAGCACAGCAGTGGTGATGGTGGGTCAACACGCTGCGATGCCAGTGGCTATCGCGCCGACGGGGCTCGCGGGCATGCAGCATGCCGACGGCGAGATACTGGCGGCGAAAGCAGCCGAGAAGTTCGGCATTCCTTTTACGTTGTCCACAATGAGTATCTGCTCAATCGAGGACATCGCGGCGCATACGAAGGCACCGTTCTGGTACCAGTTGTACATGATGCGCGATCGCGAGGCGATGGTGCGCATGATTGAACGAGCGCGCGCCGCACGCTGCAGCGCATTAGTACTGACGCTGGATTTGCAAGTCATCGGTCAGCGGCACAAAGACATCAAGAATGGCCTCAGCGCGCCGCCCCGCCCGACTGTCGCGAACATCCTGAATCTGATGGGAAAACCTCGCTGGTGCCTCGGCATGCTCGGCACCCGCCGGCACTCTTTTGGCAATCTGGTCGGTCATGTGAAAGGGGTAAGCGACATCAAGTCCCTGTCAGCTTGGACTAACGAGCAGTTTGATCCTAGCCTGTCCTGGGCAGATGTTGAATGGGTGAAGCAGCGCTGGGGCGGCAAGCTGATTTTGAAGGGCATCATGGACGTCGAGGATGCGAAGTTAGCGGCCAATTCAGGTGCTGACGCCTTGGTCGTCAGCAATCACGGTGGGCGCCAACTCGATGGTGCGGAGTCCAGCTTGCATGCTTTGCCGCGCATTGTTGAGGCGGTGGGCTCATGCATCGAAGTTCACATGGACAGTGGCATCCGCTCCGGCCAGGATGTGCTGAAGGCCTGGGCCTTGGGCGCACGCGGCGCCTGGATAGGCCGCTCATTTCTCTACGGTCTGGGCGCGATGGGCGAAGTGGGTGTGACCAAAGCACTGCAGATCATCCACAAAGAGCTCGACGTCAGCATGGCCTTCACTGGCAACACCCAAATGCGGAATGTAGGGCGAGACATCTTGGTGCCTGGTACCTTTAGGACCGCGTAGTTTGTAGGTGCAGATCTGCTCTACCGCCAAGAGACAATAGAAGGGATTCGAGGGTGTTGCTCCTGTATCGGCATTTCCAAAGCTGAAGCTTGCAAGGTGCCGGTCTCAACTTGAAGACATTGGGGAAAAGCACTCTTGCTCGGCGACAGAGCGGTGCCGACGCTACGGATTGACCCGGGCTGGCCCGATGCGAAGATGTGCGTTCGACGGCCGATTTTGAAGGTACAGCGGTCACTCAATTCTCGACAGCTCGAATGGCCGGTGATTTCAGCAACGGTCGTTGATCCGCCAAATCCAAACGACCGCTGGCAGCCTTCTGGTGTCGGGTGATCTCGCGCGATGGGCGACAGCAATGGGCACGCTGCTGCCGCTGACGATGTAGGACCGAGCGACTCCTATAGGGTCGGCAGCGCCAAATCGACCGATCGAACAGCAGACATTGAGCCGGGCCTTATCAGAGCCACGTTGATCGCCGGTGCTCACTTGGAACCGGACGTTGGAGTAACCAACACGGTTGTCAAAGTTGCATCTGGTCCAATGGGCTCTCGCTGCAATCCCCACCTTCAAACTCAAGTGCGTTCCTTAGTCTCCCGCTCCCTAATGCCACTGGCAGTTGCCGGTCTCTTTACATGGCAGCTGCCGGCCAGTGCGGCCTCGCTAGCTGAGGAGGTGGCGCAGTTACCGACCGCATTTGCGCGCTGCTCGCATTTCTTCGCCCAACGCCAGCCGCCTGCCGTTCCTCGCAACCCGCGTGTTCGTGAGCTTTGCTATGGGAGCTTTGCCGTACTGCACAGTGGTGATACGAAAACACCAGTATTCGTTGCTCAGCGCCTCAACAAGCAGGCCCTGGGCGGTATCAAACGCCAGAATGAGCGATTCTTTGCTGATGCAAGGCTGCCTCGCGCGGAGCGGGCCGAACTCGACGACTACAAGCGATCTGGCTATTCCCGCGGACACATGGCGCCGTCAGGCGATATGGCCACCGAGGAGGCGCTTGCCCAATCCTTCTCGTTGGCCAATATGGTGCCGCAGTCGATTCGACACAATTCCGGTGCCTGGTCCAAGATTGAACAAGACACCCGGAAGTATGTGCAGCGTGCCGAGGGCGATGTTTTCGTGATTACCGGGCCGGTTTTCGGCTCTGAAAGCTTGCGAATCGGGACCAACGGTGTCCGTGTACCCACTCATATCTTCAAGTTAGTGTTCGACAGCCACACTCAGAAAGCTTGGGCTCACTGGCAGAGAAACATGGATGATGAGGTCGCATCGAAGCCAATCAGCTATTCGGAGTTGGTGCAGCGCACAGGTGTGCAGTGGCTCCCACCAGGGGCGTTGGCACGTTGATCCCATTGGACTTCAACCGCGGCCATGGATCACCAACAGCCGATCCATGACCTCACCAAGCTGTGGAGTGCCGAATAATGTCACCATCACGGCGACGTATATGCTTTCAAAAAACATCAAGGAGGAGCAAGATGCCAGCCGCCAACGACTCTCTCCTGCTGAAGTTTCGGCCTACAGATTCGGCTCTGGGGGTCACGCGTCAGACGGTCAAGGCCATCGCCAAGCGCCTGGGAGTTCCTGAGACTCAGGTCGTTCACCTTGCGCTGGCGAAGCTAGCCGTGGAAACTCTGCCGGGATACGAAGCTGATGATGGCCCCGTGACGGTCGCGCAATTGGCGGCGGTCAAAGTCGATGCATCCAAGCGTTTGCCAAATGGCAAACGCTTGTCTGAAGAGTCACTGTTCCCATGAGCAGTTGGCGACGGATGCTGCTTTAGCACCGTTGCACCCTGTTTGATCAGTCGATGGTTTCACTGCGCGTGAGCTCGGTGATTTTGAGATTGGGGCCAGTCATCTTTACGACGACGCGTCCGCCAGGCAGCTCGATTTCGTACTTCTGGCCAAAAACTTTTACGGTGCAGCCTTCGTCACGATGATCGACTCGACGCTGGCTCTTGGTTGGGCCGAGCCACTCGCACCAATCGACCTGACAGTTATTGATGACCCGGTCTGGCTGACGTGGCCGTGCTGCCTTCGGCTTCGGCGGCTTCAACAGGGCACCCTGGCGGTGAATGTTTTTCGCGCGCCATGCTGAGTACTCAGGGTGGTCTCGAACCGCAGCAATGATGCTGACAAGTGCCGCTTCGAGCCACTTATCGACAGGCTCTCCGGGCAGCCATTGCGGCCACCCGGAAAGCCGACAGCCGAGGCCCACCAAGTCTGTCAGCTTGAGTTTTTTGCGAGCGAACGCCAGCGCCAACTCCCCTTCCTCGGCGACCAGAGCCTGCCGAACTGACTTCGCATGGGCAGCGATCCGATCGTTTTGGGCGCGCCGCTCTGCGGCTTCCTGAGCCGCCTTGAGCGTCGCTGCGTTCGCGGCGACCTCACCCGCCATTGCCGCGTCGAAAGCAGCCTGCAGTTGGTCCTGCATGGCCTGCATGCCCGGCCACACTGCGCGTGTCAGGAAAGCCTCGCCCGGCTTGAGCTTCTGGACGGCGAGCCAGCGAGGCACCGACCATTTGTCGCCATGCGCTTGGACCTGCGACGCCGGGACGATTGAGGTGCGCTTCAGTTCACTGATGACTTGGCAGCTCTTGGGGCAATGAACTGCAACCATGAAACTCACCGTCACGCTTAGATCGCTTGAGCCTTTGCCGGCTCGGCGAACTTCAACCCGGGCGTCACGATGGGTGGAGGTGATCTCTCGAAGAGAGCACAGGGTTGCGTCCAACTGCCTTTCGTTGGCGGACGCACCACGTCCTGGAAGCATACGAGCCCATCTATAAATGGGCACCCAAAGCTCGCCGGGTGGCGTCTGAATCAGCCAAGCCATGTCGGTCGACTTCAAGATCGGCCATGCAACGCGCTGCTCGAAAGGCTTGTCGCGGCTGAAAAAGACCTCGAGCTCGGTGCGTTGTGGCTGTCTCATGGCTGCGGGATCCTGCATTCCAATCGGGGCGGGCTGCGCTGCCACTTTGTAGTTGTTGACGCGACTGCGGGCCGCGTCACGACGCTGGCTGTATGCTGGTGCTGAAAATTTTGATGGTCTTGACATGGCTTCAAATCGGTTTGTCGGTAGGTCAAATTCTCTGTTTGAGCCCAACGAGACGATGCCGAAACACGACAACTTTTTGGCCCAAATACTGCTATTTTTTGGGTGAGGCTGCCTGCCAACATGAACGACCACTGCACATTCGAGACCAGCCAGCGGCACCGCAAACTCTGCTGCGGGCCAGTGGCTGCTGGGTGGCTGGCACCGTGAGTACGGATCTCGACCGCCAATATCGGCAGTAGCTGCGTTGGCGCCATCCACTCTTGATTTCGAGCTTCGGTCTAGGCATTGAGCGGTTGGATGCCAACCCAGGCATGCGCCCGAAACAATGGGCCTAGGCGACGCACGGGCCGCTGTTGCGCCCTATCTGCCGAACACTAAAACGGAATTTCCCCGTCGTCAAAAGCATCCGAATCTGCCGAATCTGAATGCGGCGGCTCCGGCGGAAGAACCGGTGAACTCTTTGCAGGCGAGGGCGCCGACGCCGCCCCGCGGTTTGGGGCAGCACGATCTGTACGGTGACCATCGTCGGACTCAACGCCGTTCAATGCCTGCTCCAGCGCTTGCTCGACAGCGGCGATGCGGGTCTTGCAGACCTTGTAGGCTTCGACTGACTCGGTGACGATCGTCAGCAGGTCGTCGATATTGGGCTCACGCTGATTGCGCAATGTCTCGGCGTGGGTCTGCAAGACACCGTAGGCCTGCTTGAAGGTGGTTTTTGACATCGCTCACAGCTTCCGTTTCTTGGATTGACCGGCCTGTGCCAACAGCACGCCGTCATGGAATTCGATCTGGATGGCGGTTCCTGCCGCCGCCGTCGCCGCACTGGTGATGGTCGAGCCGTCGGCCCCTCGCACCAAAGAAAACCCCCGGCCCAAGGTCTTGTCAGGCCCTTGGCCAGCCACTTCGCGCATCAAGGCCGCCGACTGGGTTTGGGCTTCGGCAACGATGCGCTGCGCATCGCGCCCGAGCTCAGCGAACGCGCGACCCGATGATTCACTGACCTGTCGAATGTCGGCCGCGGCGCGCTGCAATGTGGACATCGCTTGGCCAGTCACCTCAACCTCAGCGGCGCGCAGCAGCCGTCGACCTTCCGACTTCACTTCAGCCAGGGCTGCCGGCACGACTTGGCGCGCGTTGGCAATCACCTTGTCCGCGTGATGCCGCATGGCTTCGAAGCCCGCCTGGCTTTGGACCGAAGCTGAACGGAGTGTCCCCAGCGCGCGCAGCCGTAAGTCCGACATCAACTCAGCCGAGCTTTCTCGGGCCAGGCTCAGGTGCCGCTGCACATCCAGCTTGATGCCGGCATCCATGGCCTCGACGGCCTGCGCGATCTGCAAAGTGGCCCGGCCGACCACGCCAACAATGTCTTCGAAGTGACGCTTTGCCTCACCCGCGCGGCGGGCTATGGCTTGCTCGATCGCGCCGATGACCTTGGACGGCGTGTCAAACCGGATGTTGGCCACCTCATCCAGAATGGTGTGGTCCCTTTCGTGGCCGATGCCGGTCAGCACCGGGATTTCGAGCTCGCAGATCAGTCGAGCCAGGACGTAGTCGTTCAGCCAGGCCAGATCGTTGACGGCCCCGCCGCCGCGAATGAGCACGACAGCATCGGCCGGCGCACTATGGTGGTCTCCCCATTTGCGCAGCGCGTCCGCAAGCGCTTTGCATATTTCACTCGCTGCGCCGTCGCCCTGGAAGCGGCTGTGCACATATGTGAACTTGCAAAGTCCGTGGCGTTGAAGCCTCGCCGCCTCGGCTTGGAAGTCACCCAGTCCGGCCGCCTGCTCGGGCGCCACGACGATGACTTGCTGGTAGTCCCAGGGCGATGCCAGCTGCTTGTTGGCTTCGAACAAGCCTTCGCGCTGCAAGCGAGCGCGGATCTCGCGTTTCTTAGCTTCGAGGTCGCCCAGCGTGTAGTCCGGATCGATCGCATCGATGACGAGGTTCAGACCGTACAGCGGACTGGCGGTCGGCTTGGTGCGAATCAGCAATTTAATGCCGGCCGCGAGTACGGCACCGGTGGCGCGTTCGAACTCCGGCAGGATCTTGTTGGCGACTGATGCCCAAATCATGGCGCGAGCCTGGGCCAGGGTGTCACCCTGGCTATTGCGTTCGACCAGTTCCAGGTAGACATGGCCCTTTCGGATATCGGCTTTGACAACTTCGGCGCGGGTCCAAACACCCGCCGCATACGCCAAAGCCACTGCCTGGGCCACGCCGTTCAACAGTGTCGACAGCGCCACCCCTTTGGATTGCACGGCAAGATCGGAGCCGACCGGCGCATCAAACGCCTGGGGCAGGGCGCTCGGCCGCACGCCAAGTTCATTCCGATTGGACGACCCAGCGGTCACACTGGCCGACGCACTGCCCAATGAACCACCGACAGCGCTACCAGGCAGCCATTGAGCAAAGGGGGCGAGATCCATGCCGCTCGGAACGTACCAAATTTTCAGCTCGGGATTCCAGCGTGCGCCAAGTGCTTTGACCTGGAGGCGATCCTTGTAGCCGGCCTTGAGTTCAGTGTCTTTCACGACCGAGCTTTAATCAATTCAGCAACCCATAACTCAGCTCGCATGCGAATCGGCACCGCGCGACGAGTCCGTACTGCCACTAGCCGAGGAGGAGCGAGCCGGAGCCTCACCACCCCGCCAGGCGTGTGAATCTTCGAAGACTTTTTTGCAGCCGGAGCACAGGCAACCACGGGTGGCGCGCATGGCGCCATGCTCGTCCCGCGCCACCACCTGCCGAAAACTGGTGGCCCCGCACAAATGACATCGATGGGTGAAGTGTCTGGGTGGCATAGGCTTGTATTTATACGTCATTCAAATGACCCCCGTCGGCAAACTGGTCGGCCTTCAAACACCAGTTGCCGATCCGTGAGTGCATGAAAGCAAACTGGAACAGTCGGGGGAGGGCGGCGCTTTTGCTCGCCTCAGTCGGAAGGCATTGCAGCATTTGCCCGGCCGTCACGACCACTTTCGCCTTCGACGCCGGCACCGATCCTTTCGCCAGCATCACCAAGCCTTGCCGCCATCAGATCGGCCGCCGCGCAGCGCGCGTACACAGCACCGTATTCCGGATCGGCCTTGATGCGTCTCAAAGCTGCCCGGATTGGCGAACTGAATTGAGGCCTGAGCCGACCAAAGGCCAATAGCTGCGCACCATGCCGCTCGGGCAATACCTTCCACCAAGCCACGATGCTGCTTGGATCGTTCAAGTTCAAAATCATGTTCGACCTCCGTGATTCAGGCTAACATAAACACTGTATAAATAACCAGTCATATGTTAGTCGATATCGTCGAACTCAGGATCAAAGGTGTGAGGCGTCCCAAGGCTGAAGTGCGCGCCAGCCGTTCAGCGCGTGGCCTTTTGTTGATTCACAAGCTGCGACCCTGGGAGGATCATGACGGCGCGCCGGTATTCGCGACGCTGAGCGGCTTCGCGCTGCCCGATCTGTACCGGGCGCGCGTGCTGCATATCTCCGGGCGCAATATCGTGGTGGCCGGCCAGCAAGATCACGGGGGTGGTCTCGTGTTCCCGCAGGCGTGGTGGTGCCGGGTAGTCATGGCGACCAGCGCGTGCATGGACCAGGCGGAATTTGAGGCGCCACCATGATCGGAGTGCACGGCGGCTACGCCATAGCCGCCGAGGACATTTCAGTAATCCGGAGTCAAGTTGCCAGATTGCGGGTTACTTTCGCCGGACTGTGTTGCTGGGCAACGCTTGCTGCTCCTTGCAAACCGCAGCCTCCCAAGCTTCCCAAGTTGAGTCACTGACCTCCAAGCCTCGGATAGCAGGTGCCTTGCGCCGAAAGATCATCGTCGTAGCAGCCATGATACGCGCCAGGACTGCTGTCGCGGATTGGGGATTTTGTTGCTGAAAGTGGGGGTTCATCGCCATCTCCTTGAGTCACTACAGCTTCGGCGATGCGCCACAGATGTTCTATCCCACTGAAGGGTACCTACTTTGGGGGGGGGGAGGCGCAGGCTGACTAGGCTGGGCTTTCCAGCAGGATTTGGCACTCATGTCGCGCCGTAGGTCGAAGTGACGGCACAAGGCGAACGGCTTGTGGCGTTTGCAGTGGACCGATACGGCCTGCTGTGGCCCAACCGACAGACGAATGCGTCGCCCGAGCAGTGACACATTGGCCTAAATTAGCCAATTTAGTCCCTATTTATGCAAATAGGGTATTTGGTCCATAATAAGGTCAGTCTGCAACTTTCCTTGGGGGATCCGATCATGGCCACTGCTATTCAGCCTGCAAGCGAGGAGCTGTTTGCGCGTTTGCAGCGCAAGCCCATCTCGGACGTCAAGCGTGAGGGCTGGCGTGGTGTGATGAATGCCGTCGATGCCACGGGTAAGGTGTTGATGACCAACCACGAACGGCCCGAGGCCGTGATCTTGTCTTTGCGTGAGTACAGTTTGCTCACCGAGTTGGCTGCGCGTGTCCAACGTGATGACCAGAGCAAGTTGGAGCAACTGACGCGGGCCTTCGATGAGGAATTGGCGGTGCTCAAGCAGCCAGATGCCGGTGACAGACTGCGGCAGGCCTTTAGTTTGCCGCTCGACTTGCATGGCGAGGTCATTGCAGGACAGAGCTTCTGATGGGGCGGCCCGTTCTGCTGGTCCTGGCCGGTGTCAATGGCGCAGGCAAAAGTTCTATCGGCGGCAACATCATGCTGCGCCGGGCTGGGCTGACTTGGTTTAACCCCGATACCTACACCCGCATACTCGTTCAAGGCGGTATGTCCGCCGGCGAGGCCAATGCGTGCGCGTGGCAACACGGCGTGAACTTGATCGACCAAGCCGTTGCGGCGGGGCTCAGTCACGCCTTCGAGACGACCCTCGGAGGCTCGACGATGACCCAAAAGATCGCCGCGGCCGCCCGGACGCACGACGTTTTGGTCTGGTTCTGCGGTCTGGCCTCGCCGGAGAAGCACATCGCCCGTGTGGCCGCCCGGGTGGTAGCTGGCGGACACGACATTCCAGAGGCCAAGATCCGCGAGCGCTGGGTCCGCGCACCGCTGAATCTCATCGACTTGATGCCCAAGTTGAGCGAGTTGCGCGTTTTCGATAACAGCAACGATGCGGTGCCGGGAACCCCAGTATCGAGCCCGATACTGGTCCTGCACGCACAAGCCGGCATTGTCAAATTCCCCAATGCCTTCGAGGACCTTGAACGTACGCCAGACTGGGCCAAGCCGATCGTGAAAGCGGCTCGCGACTACGAACGCAAGCGTTGAGTCTGCCGCTGCCCCCTCTGGAGTCCGAATGACAGGTTCTGGCCGGGGGCGTCAGTACGCAAACGTGCCCGGCAGCTTCCACTCAGGTGCGCTCACGGAAGCCGTTGCGGCTGTTCAGACGCTCGGGGCTCTTCTCGTCGTAGGCAGCGCCGCAGCGTCCTTCGACGTCGATCTCCATGAGGCGCTGGGCCATGAACTGCACCATCTGGCGCAGAACATCGATGTCGGCTCCCTTCTCGGCGAGTTCGGCTAATGCGATAGTTGAGGCGGTCATTGTGTTTCCTTGGATCAGGGTTGGTGGGTCGCACCTCAACCTTATCCGGACTCACGATGGCCACCCTCACTGGGCCGCCTCGCTCAAAAACTTACACCACCTCCTGGGACATCACCTCGGCAGTTGATCGTGGGGTGGGCTAAAAGTGGCCACGGTGGGCGATATTGGCCCATCCGTGGTGCCCAAAGTGGGCGCGAATTGCCCGAGCTGGCCAATATTTGCCCGGCGAGCTGCGAAGAGGTTGGGCGCAGATCACCCTCTGTGGGCAGTACTCGCCCAGCAACGTGCAGACTTTTGATGGTTCACGCTGTGCTAGGCGTCTTTGGCCCAGGCCAGCCGAACAAAAACAGGAGGTTTGAGGGGGGGTGAGAAATTGGCGCGGAATTCCTGATGGAGACTGAAGCCAGCTGGATGCACTGCGGCGTATAAAGAATATTGAGAGCGGAGATACTGAAAGCGCACTGAAAAAATAGTCCTCTATCCAAAATGCCAACCTCTAAGTCAACGGTGCAGCGGCTGCGGTCATTGGCGTTCGAGAGCCGGACTCACGGTGCAGGCCACTCAGCAGTCACTGTCCCGCATCAGACTTTGCGGTGCCAAGTGTCGGGTCTCGAATGTGCAGCGGTCCTTCAGGCGAGCAGCGTTCGCAATCCTCGGTCAGCCTGGGCCGAATGTCTGCCGTTTAAAACCACGAATAGTTGCTGCCGACACCTTGGAATCCCGTCGAAAGTCGTGACAAAAGCCGGCGGGACGCCGCGAGCGAAACCAATCCGAGACTGGCAGGGTGCGGCACAGTTGGTCGCCGGGTCGGTGCTGTTCTGGGCTTTGGCTGCAGACAGTCATCGCGGCGCCCGGTGTTGACCCGTTCCCTAGGTTGCTCGCGCCCGTCTGGCGCGCTTACGCATGCTTTCAGCGAACCACTCCCAGGACCCACCTAGTTAGGGTTTGCATCGCCGATGGAGCAACCGTCTCTTCAATAAGAAGGTACTCGAAGGCTCGCCCTGATTTAGCAGTCTGGAAGTTGTGATTGAGGCCGGGCAGTTCCAGCACAGTTGCTTGCCGGTTCCCGCTACGGGCCAAAGCTTGCCGAATGGCTGTCAGGTTTTCCTTGGCTGGAACTTGCATGTCCTTCTCCCCGATCATTGCCAATAGCGGCACCCTGACGCGCTCAAGGATGGCTGAGGTGTCGATCCCGATGAAGTGACGGAACCAGGGGGTCAGCAGGCCATCGAACGCTTCGTCAGGCGGCCCCTCGGGGGGTATCTCTAGCAGCTTCTTGACGTCATCAGGAAGAGCCTTGGTGGCAGTCTGCATTGCCGCCAAAGCTTGGCCATGATCGCGTGGACTGGCGGCAATCTCGAACAATTCGAACTCTTGCTTTTGATTGGCTACGACAAGCTCGTCTGGCATGCCTTCAGCGCGTCGTTCCACCGCGTCTTGGAGGCTCTTCAGGTGAATGCCTGACAGGCCCATCCCGGCCATCATGGCTACGAACCTGACCTCAGTAGGCGCCGTGCCAGCCACTAGGGCTGCAACGGTGCCGCCCTCGCTGTGGCCGATTAAACCGATTTTAGTAGGGTCAACTGAACGCTGCTGCGCCAGGAACCGCACTGCGCCCAACGCATCGTCTGCATAGTCATTTATCGTCGAGTGCGGATGCGCTTGTCCACCCGTCAAGCCCACGCCGCGCTTGTCGTAACGCAGCACAACGATCCCCATGCGCGTCAGATGGTCTGCCAGCACCCAGAGCGTCTTGTGAAGTGACATTCCCGCATCCCTGGTGTGCGCGCCCGACCCGGCCAGTAGCACGACCGCAGCGAATGGTCCTTTGCCCCTTGGTATGGTGAGCGTACCAACTGGCGACACCTGAGGTGATTTGGTGTTGAACACCACCTGCTGGACTTGGTAGGGCGCGAGCCCTACCGGATGCTGGGGCCGCCGAAAGAGGCCATAGACGTGAAACTGCCCCCTTACGTTGTCGACTAAGTGCGGGATTGGAAACCCGTTGTGGCCCTTCAAAGTAACGACGGTCGATTGATCGGAAGTTGGCGCCAGGAACGGCTCGGTTGCCACCAGCTCGCGCTTCTCCAACTCGCGTTGGACCGCTGCGAACGATTCCGCCGTGAAGACATACCTCTTGATGGAGTCGGGCGAAGGTTGCCGATCCTTTGCTGCCTCACGCGCGGCGACCGGTGCGAGCGCAGCCAAACTCAGAAACAGGGCACATATCCAGCTCTTGTGATTCAAGCATTTCTCCTTTTGTTTGGCAGGTCGCGGATCGACTTCAACTTCCAAGTGATGGGGTGTGCACTCTTTGTTGAGCGCTGGCGAAGACGGCTTGCAAAATCAGCGTGCCATCACGTTGCTGGTGTCTTCGGCCAACACTTTGGCGATGCGCCCTTCAATGCGCGCCACACGGCCGGGATTTTTTTCCTGCGCCGTGACTTTCTTTAGGATGACCACCTGCGCAGTCTTGAGCGCATCTTCGGCCGTGGACTTGATGTCAGGGGACACGCCGGTGCCTTCCCAGTCGGTCTTTGTGATCGGGTTGATTGACCGTCCATTTGGCACGAAGATACCGAAGTGTGGAGTCAGTCGCATCACATCACCCGGGTGTGCGCCGCCACCGGTGGTTTCACCAACGACCGTCACGCGCTTGAGTTTCTGCAGCGAGTAGCTGAAATCTTCGGCCGCCGAGAAGGTGTGTTGGCTGGTCAGGACATAGACCTCCTTGTCCTTGCCAAAACGCGTGCCCGGCACAAAATCTGTACTCCACATCTGTTCTGTGCGATTGCTTTCGCGGTAGAAGATGTCGTTCAGGTGGGTACGCTCATCGAAGAGGTAGCTCGCCAGCAGGGCCACGGTGGCTGGATCACCGCCGCCGTTCTTGCGAAGGTCGATGATGAGCGCATCGGTGTTCGCCACCAGTGTCATGGCCGCAGCTATAGCCTCGCCCGCCTCCTTAGCCGGGAGGAAGCCGCGCAGGTCGAGGTAGCCGATATTGAACGGCAGCCGCTCAACCCGCTCAACACCGAAATTCGACTTCTTCATGTCCAGCAGCTCGTTGGCGCGCTGATCTGGCGACGGCTTCTTATCCGCGCCTTGTTCGGGCAGCGGCTGTGCGCTGTACATCACCCGCAGGTGCTTGTCGTTTGTCTCGGAAACGAGGTGTTCGGTGAGAAGGTCCGACAGCTTTAAGGCGCTGGTAACGTTGTTGTATTCGCCGCGCTTCTGGTGTTGGCGCAGCGCCGCTTCCATCTTCTTAGCCTTTTCAGGGAACACGTAGTTTTTGTTCAATTCAGCAATGGTGTTGTCAATGACTTGCTGGCGTATGGCCGCGTTGACTTCCATATCTGGCTGATTCGGGCCACCTGGCATCGGCTGAGCGCTTGCAAGTGAAAGGCCGAGCGTGGCAAAGAGTAAGGCCAGTAGCGTCTTTTTCATCTGTTGATTCCTTATGAATTGATGGGGGATGCTGTGTCGAGTTCCGCGCGCGCTTCCCGGATACGTGCGCCAAATGGCTTCGTCGTCAGTGCCTGGATCGTGCTGTCCAAAACTGCTGACAGTGAAAAGGGCAGTTCGGCCTCCAATGCTGCCGATGCTGCGGCGGTTGCCCGCCAGCAGCGCTCCAGTGCCGGAATCAGTTCGCGGCCCTTGCCAGTTAGCGAAATCATCTTCTGGCGCCCGTCCTGAGAGCCAGTTTTGGAGGCAACTAGGCCGTCCTTGACCATGAGGGCTATGGTCTGCGTTGCCGCAGGTTGGGTAATGCCGGCAGCGTCGGCGATGAAGCCGATTGTTGAAGGTTCGTTTGCCATCAAGGCACGCATGACGGGGGTGTAGCGAGGTCGGTAATCGAGGCCAGCTTCTTCGTATGCCGCCGTAACAGCACCATCGAGCAATTCGATTAAATGGCGCAACTGGGTTCCGTGGGTAGATCTCATGGCGCAAATATATCATCACTTATATAAGTTGTTAAGTAAATTTCGGCAATTGGCGCATTGCGGCCTCTTTCAGCGAGGCGATGCAGTCTATTTATTCGGCTCGCTAGGTGTCAGGGCATAGGTTTGATATCGTCGCGGCATGCCAAAGCCCGATCTGAACTTGCTTGTCCCTCTGGATGTGCTCCTGGCGGAGGGCAGCATTGCGCGAGCGGCCAGGCGCTTGCAACTGAGTCCGTCGGCGATGAGTCGAGCGCTCGCGCGATTACGCGAAACGACGGGCGACCCTTGTTGGTCAGAGCCGCACGAGGGCTTGTTCCCACGCCCCGGGCGATTGAACTCCGCGGGCGGGTCAATCAACTCGTGCAAGACGCGGAAGTTATTCTGCGCCCCGCCGAGAAGCTCAATCTCCAGCAACTGGTTCTAACCTTCACGCTGAGAACCAGCGAAGCCTTTGTGGAAAATTTTGGGCCCGCCTTGATTGCCCGTGTGGGCGAAGCGGCACCCGGCGTCTTGTTGTGCTTTGTGCAGAAGCCTGACAAAGACAGCACGCCACTGCGCGATGGCACCGTCCATCTGGAAACAGGCGTCGTCGAGGAGACCACAGCGCCGGAGCTGCGGGTGCAAGCCTTGTTCAGAGACCGCTACATTGGCGTGGTGCGAGCGGGGCATCCTTTGATGCATCGGCGAGATCACCGCCGCCCGCTATGCGGCAGGCCGGCACATCCATGTTTCTCGGCAAGGTTTGGACCGGGGGGCGATTGACGAAGCCTTGAAGCTCGTCGGCCTGGAGCTCAATATTGTCACCGTGGTCGGCGGTTTCGCCACTGCGCTGGGTTTGACTCGCGCCTCCGACCTGATTGCCAGCGTCCCCGAGAGACACACCGGAAATCTGCGCGCAGCGATGCATAGCTTCCCTCTTCCTGTATCCACGCCCGAGTTCACGGTCTCGATGCTCTGGCATCCACGACTGGACAGCGATCCGGCGCATCGATGGGGCCGCAGCTGCGTTCGAGAAATTTGCGCCGAGTAGTTGCTTTGAACGACTGGACACTGTCGGTTCGGAAGCTCGACTTGACACGGCCTCGCTGGTCGCCAAGGGCGGCTTGGCTATCCCTTTGCTTTGGATTCAAGCACTTGCTTGAGCGGAATTTTCTCGGCCGGCAGTTTCTTGAACCCAGCGTGCAAGAACGTCTGCCAGCGGCTCTTATAGTCGCCCCATGACCAAGACATTGCTTGCCACCAAGCTTTACGCGTCCCCGCCGCCGCCACGCAGCGTCGAACGCCTGCGTTTGTTGCAGCGCCTGGACGACGGTTTGCAGGGCAAGTTGACGCTGCTCTGTGCGCCCGCCGGGTTTGGCAAATCGACTTTGCTGGGGACTTGGGTTCAGGCCTGTGAGTATCCAAGCGCTTGGCTGTCACTTGACGAGGGAGAGCGCGATCCTGACCAGTTTGTGGCGTACTTGACAGCCAGCTTGCGGTCCATTTCAAATGATCTCGGCGACGGTGCCTTGGCACTGGCCCAAGCCAGACCCAGACCCTCTCCAGAAGCGGTGCTGATCCATCTGATCAACCGATTGGTCATGCGTCGCGGTCGACTGGTGCTGGTACTCGACGATTACCAGTTGGCCAGTAGCCCTGAAGTAGATGCCTTATTGGCCTTCTTGCTCGACAACATGCCCGCGCAATTGCATCTTGTGGTGGCCTCGCGGGAGGTTCCGGCCATCGCCTTGGCGCGCTTGCGGGCAGAGGGCCAAATGAATGAGGTGGGTCAAGACGAGTTGCGGTTTCATGCAGAAGAGACCCAGCAATTCCTGAACCAATCCATGGCGCTGGAGCTGAGCGAAGGCCAAGTTCAGGCGCTGGATGCACGCACCGAAGGGTGGCCAGCCGGCTTGCAGATGGCGGCCCTTTCTTTGGCTGGGCACAGTGACGCGGAGACCTTCATCCGGTCCTTCACTGGAAGCCACCGCTTGGTGCAGGATTATTTGCTCGAAGAAGTGTTGCGGCGGCAGCCCGCAGCGGTTCAGAACTTCTTGCTCCGCACCTCAGTGCTGGACAGCATGTGCGCCGAGCTGTGCGAGGCCGTCATGCAGGAGACCGGAGGGCATGAGTCATTGCGTCAACTGGAGATGGCCGGTCTGTTTATCGTGCCGCTGGACGATATGCGGCGCTGGTTCCGCTATCACCATCTTTTCGCGGCTATGTTGCAGCAGCGACTGCGCGAAACCGAAGCACTCGCGCCCTTGCATCTGCGAGCCAGTGTCTGGTATGAGGCCCAAGGCATGATCAGTCAGGCCCTGCACCATGCCGTCGCGGCAGATGACACGCCGCGTGCCATTCAGGTGGTGCAAGGGCAAGGCATGCCCTTGTACTTTCTGGAGGACGCGGAACCAGTACTTCGATGGCTGCAAAACAAGACACCGGCGTTTTTGGATGAGCACCCGCAGCTCTGGCTGATGCTGGCTTGGTCCTACCTGGCTACCAGTCAGCACAGCCAGATGCAGGCCCCCATGATTGGCGCGGAAACGGCCATTGACAGCTCAAGCCAGCACCCGGCCTATAGCAACTGGTGCGGCGAGCTTAGCGCTGTGCGGGCTTGGGAGGCGGTGGCTCGCGGTGATGCCATCACGATTGCTCGCGAATCTGCTTTGGCGCTGAAGCGGCTGCCCCAAGATAGTCTGGCTCTGCGCACGGCGGCTCACTGTGCGCTAGGCGTGGCCCACCAGTTCAGCGGTGATCGCTTTGCGGCCCAACAGGTCTATGGTGAAACGCTGGCGATGGCGCAAGCTTGTGGGAACCGCATGATCGCGGTCTGCGCTGCCATTGCGCTGGGGCATCTGCAGGAAGATGACAACCATCTGCATTTGGCCTCTCGCACCTACGGCCAGGCTTTGCAATTATTGGGTGATCAGCCACATGGCGTGGCCTGCCAAGTCCATTTGGGCTTGGCACGCATTCTGTATGAGTGGAACGACCTTGAGTCCGCCTCGGCACATGCGGAAAAGAGCAGCAAACTAGCTGCCTTGCTGGAATGTGACGCCGGATTGGGCGCAGACGCATTGCGTGCGCAAATTCTGTTGTCCCGTGGCGAAACCGATGCTGCATTGACAGCCTTGACCCTGGCCAGCACCGCAGCCCAGACCAGAAACCCGCAGAGTGGAAGGCTCGCCATTGCACAGACTCAGGTGCAGGCTTTTCTGCAGACCGGTGAAGTCATTGCTGCCACGCAACTGGCGCAAACCCACGCGCTGCCTTTGGCGCAGTCCCAGGTCTTGCTCGCCCGGGGTCAAGCCTTGCAAGCGCTTGAGGGTCTGACGACGTTCCTTGCGGCTTCGCAGACTAGCGCACCGGCGACTGAGCTTGTGCGCGCACTCTTGCTCAAAGCACTGGCGTTGGACGCCTTCGCCCCTACCGAGGCGGCGCTGGCCGCACTGGAGGAGGCCATGGCTTTGGCTGAACCGCAGGGCTGGGTGCGTGCATTTGTGGATCTTGGCGGGCCGATGCAGCGGCTTTTGGAAAAGTCGGAGCAGGGTTCCCGCCCCCGCTACACCGCCATGTTGCTGGACGCCTTGCGCAGGCAGTCGGTGGCTCTTGTCAGCCTTGCAGCCCCGGTCCCTAAAGCGCTGCAATTGCCATCGATAGCCCCGCAAACCTTGGCTGAACCCTTGAGTCAGCGTGAGCTTGAAGTGCTGACGCTGATTTACAAAGGCCTCTCAAATCAGGAAATCGGCCAGCAGCTCTTTGTGTCCTTGAGCACGGTGAAATGGCATAACCAGAACATCTTTGACAAACTCGATGTGCAAAGACGCACCGAGGCGGTGGCGCGAGCACAGGCATTGAATTTACTGTGAGCCCGCGAGCGGCGCGGCAAAACCGTACTTTGGTACGGTGACAGGGCCGGGTAGGCCCGCCGACACTGGCAGCCAGGCGATCGACAAGGGGTTGGCGCTACGGCCTAGCTCGGTTCTGTTATTGCGTCATGTCACTTTTGCCAAGTCCTTCCTGGAAGTTGCCGGGTGCCCTGTTGCTCTTGAGCTTGGTTCCCGTGGCCGCCGGCGCCGTGCGCCTGTTGGATGTCTTGAAAGTGTCAAGCGGTGGCTTGGTCACGGCCGAGAACACAAGGTTCATGACCATGCCCGGCGCCGTGCTGGCACATATCGTGGCGGCATCTTTGTTTTGCGTGCTGGGTGCGTTTCAGTTCGATGCGGCGATCCGGCTTCGCTTCCCTCGTCTTCATCGCATCACCGGCCGGGTCGTCGCTCTCAGCGGGATTTTGACGGCGCTGACCGGTCTATGGATGACTGCGGGAATGCACATTCCTGCTGAACTGCAGGGCGAGTTGTTGTACGGAGCCCGCCTGCTGGTGGGGATCTGCATGCTGCTGGCCATCTCGGTGTCGATCCGCGCCGTCCTGCGAGGCCGTATCGCCCAGCACAAGGCCTGGATGATCCGCGCCTATGCGCTGGGCCAAGGCGCAGGGACGCAGGTGCTGATCATGTTGCCGGTGGCCTTGACGGCAGGCACACCAACGTTTTTCTTTCGCGACATCCTGATGACCTCGGCCTGGGGTCTGAATGCGGTCTTTGCCGAATGGCTCATTCGCCGTCGATGGCCATAGGCAGCTTTCGAATATCCCCCGCTTGCTTCTCTGCACGGTGACCCGAACAGGTCAGCCCCCCGGCGTGCCTGCTCGAGAGCCTTCTATCTTTCAATTCTGGAATTCAATATGAACACTGCTTTACATCACATCAAGATTTTGGCCTTCGCCGCCGGCATGGCCTTGGCCGCGCCAAGCGCCTTCTCCCAGGCCTTCGACGCAGTGCGCCTGTATGGCGCAGCGCCTGGCAAAGATGGTGGCACAGTGGGCGCCGCTGTCGTGGCGACCTACGAATACCAAGGATCCGATCAGCGCAGTACATGGGTGATCCCGGTACTCGACTACCAATGGGCAAACGGCTGGTTTGCAGGCATCAGCAACGGCGTCGGCTACAACTTTTCGTCCTCGCCGCAGATGCAGTACGGCTTGCGCTTGACGGCGGACAAGGGTCGCAAGGAACGCCGTGCGAACGCTTTGCACGGCATGGGCGATGTGGACGCCGCAGCCGAAGGCGGGGCGTTTTTCAACTACTCCCTGCCCGAGGGCTTGTTTTTCTCCTCTTCGATCCGCTATGGATCGGGCGTCAACAACAAGGGACTGGTCGTCGACCTGGGCGCAGGCTATTTGACGGAAATTGCACCGAACTGGCACTTGGGTGCCGGAGTCGGCATCACGCTGGCTAACGCCCATTACATGCAGTCGTTCTTCGGTGTGAGTGCCGTCCAATCTGCCGCCAGCGGCTACACGGCCTACTCGGCAAGCTCGGGGGCCCGCGACGCTCGCGCCAATATGGCGCTGACGTACTCGATCGACAAGAGAACGTCCATCACAGCGGCTCTCTCGGTGAACAGCTTGGTCGGTGATGCCAAGGACAGCCCGCTCACGCGCAAGCGCAGCTCGGAGATGGGCGTCGTTGCGATCAGCTACGCCTTCTGACCCTGTGAATGGCGTAGGCCCGAAACCAAATCAAGGACTTCCGATGAAACGATTCATACCCAGCACAGAGATGTGCGCAGCCAGTTGCCTGATCTTTTTTGCTGCACTGGCCGCAGCTTGTCTGCCTGTCCAAGCTCGCGCGGAAGACGGTGTTACCAAAGATGTGCGCGGACCCTACCTCGGCCTTGCGTTTGGCGGCGCTTTCGGAAACCGGGAATCGTCAGATTCAAACAGCAGCAACGACGAAGGCATCGGGCGAAGCGCCAAGATCTATGGCGGCTACCAGCTGAGTGAAAACTTCGGCCTACAAGCCGGCTTTGTTCGCATGCGCGACCTCAACCAAAACACCGGCAGGGGCGCGACGTTGCTCATCCAAACCGCCAACGGTCAGAGTGTCTATGCGGCAGGCACAGCGCGCTTACCTTTGGGAGACTCGTTCGCCTTGACCGGCAAGGTCGGCGTCTCCTTCGGTAAGGTCACCAGTGCAAGCCCAGCAACTTCAGCATCGAACGAGCTCTTGGGCAGCAAGACATCGCTGCTAGTTGGAAGCGGCGTCGAATATGTATTCAACCGCCATGCATCGCTGTCCCTTGAGTTGGAAAGCTACGGCAATATTTCTCCGCAGGTCAAGGGCAATCTGATCACCTTGGGCGTTCGATTCACTTTCTGAATTGCTTGCATATTGAGTGGGCACAAGCTGCACTCAATACGCCCACCAACGGTTGAATAGCTCTACCTCATGACCCCCAATACCTTCATCTCCGAGCCAGGCAAGCCTGACACCAAGCCGCTGCTGCGCCGCGTGGTGAGCCACCCGCTCATGCGCATGCTCGCAGCATCGTTGGCGATGGTGCTGCCGCTGACCTTGAGCTTTGCACTGCTGCAAGCTCTGTTGCCCAAAGAGATGCGAGTCGCTTGGCCCAATCTGCTTGCGGCGCTCGTCTGCCTGCTCGGCTACTGGACCTACGCGAACCGCGTCGAGCGGCGCGAGGTCACTGAGTTGAGCGCGCCCGGCGCCTGGGCTTCTTGGGCGCGCGGCGCCGGACTGGGCCTGTTGTTGGGGCTGATCACGTTGGGGCCACTATGGGCTTTGGGTGTCTACCGCATCGCCGGCATGGGCGACGGTCTTTCACTCATCAAGCAAATCCCTGAGATGACTCTGGTCGCCGTTATGGAGGAGCTGCTGATACGCGGCGTGATATTCCGGATCGCCGAGCAGGCCTGGGGCAGTCGGCGAGCGCTGTGCTTGTCGACCCTGCTTTTTGTGGCGGCTCACCTGCCGGGTGAGATTAACCCGATGGGGATGCTGGTAACTGCGGCAGCTTCACTCGCCTTTACGGCCGCCTATCAACTCAGCCGCAGCTTGTGGTCACCGATCGGCATGCACTTCGCCTGGAACTATCTGTTTTCGGCGGTCTTCTCGGTGCCAGTATCGGGCCACGAAGCCAGAGGCTGGTTGCATGGGGCGATGAGCGGTCCGACCTGGCTCAGTGGCGGAGCGTACGGCGTAGAAGCTTCGGCCGTGGCTTTGCTGGTTTGGGCGCTGGCGGCCGCGCTGTTGCTGCGCAAGGCAATTGCTCGCGGCAAGTTCATGCCGAGGCTCAAGCGCCCCATTTAGTCCAGACTGAAGGCCGCCAAGTGCAGCAGCCATTCAGTGCAAATACTGGAGCGGCGTTGCGAACTGTGAATATTCGCATCACGCGAGAATTGAATAATGCAGGTTATAAAAATTTTGCGTTGTTTCGCGGTTTTTGCCCTGACTGCTTGTGCCTCTCTGATGGCTATGGCTGCCGAATTTAAAGTGGATGTAATTCAGTTTGAGCCGTGGGCTTACCGAGTTAGCAAAGTTGGCACCACGGAGTTGTACGCTGGCGTGTTGATTGAATATATTCGCGAATTCGAACGTAGAAGTGGGCACAAAGTCATTGTCACTCTGACCCCGTATGCACGCGTAGAGCTCAATTTGAAAACCGGGGCAACGGACTTCTCGCTGATGGTTTGGTCAAATATGCGCGCAGCTTACGCGCGCCGCGGTACGAATATTATGCCGCTAAGGTTTGGTGTTCGCTTGGTCAAGGGGGCCGCCGCGAGAACTCATGAAGACTTGCATGGCTTGCGTATGGGTGTCCCCCGTGGCTTGAAGTTGGGTGAGCGTTTTGACGCTGACCCACTCATTGAAAAGCAAATGACCCTCGATTACACGCAAGCTATTCGCATGGCAGTCAAAGGGCATGGCGTATCTGGCGTTGTCGGGTCACTTTCAACAATAGACTATTTGATTCGAAAACTTCACTTTGAAAATTTCTTTGGCGATGAACTTTATTTAAACGTCCTGCATGGGGTGGTTGTGTTCTCTTTGCAATCAAAAAACATCGCGCTTGAAGCGGAAGTAAATGCCATATTTGAGGCCATTGTCCAAGATGGTACGGCGGAGAAAATATACAAGGAAAATATTCTGAATGGCGCTCCCAAAGAAAATTCACAATAGATTTATCGCGGGCATTTATTTAATACACACAGTCAATCATTTGACTTAATTTCGGTGCGCCCGCATACATCCAGTGTTGGACGGCACAATTCGCACACATATGGCCTCACCTACTGCTGTTCCTAAAGCGTCGCTTCTGGGCGCATAACACTGAAACGCAAACACTTTTTGCGCACCCTGGCTATTGAAGCCGGGTTCGCGGATTGGGCGCGCCTTTTGCCTGTGCTTAAAACCTTGGCACCAGCGGCAGTGGCGCACCTGACGACCTTGCAAGGCAACTTTGGTGGGCTGAACCACTGGTTCTCCACCCACGAAGAAGCCCAGGCTTTTGCGCCCGCTCATGGGCGTGAATTCGTGGCCATGGGGCAGCAAGCCATGGTGCCCGGCTTGGACTGAATCCATCTCCAGTATTGCTCCTGTCTTATGAGCTGCTAGCGGCATTCCTGCGGCGCATACCAATCTTTTTGCCCAAAAATGTCAAATCATCGAGAGCTCAAAAACCAATACAAAGAATCCATGGTGCCCATGGGTGTTTTTGTGATTCGCAACACCAAAAATCAGCGCGTCTACGTAGGCAGTTCCAGCAACCTAGAGGGGGCGATGAACCGCCACCGCTTTGAGCTGAGCACGAAAACCCATCGCAATAGTGCCCTGCTGACCGACTGGATTGCCCACGGCCCAGCAGCCTTTCACTTTGAAGTGCTGGACCGCATTGCGCAAAGCGAAAACCCAAATTTCGACTACCCCGCCGAGCTGGCTACTGTGCTCGCGCTTTGGCAAGAAGAACTGCATTGCTTTGGCGCGCAAGGCTACAACCCCGCACCGTCAAAGAAACAAGCTTAATGATCGACCACTCGAATATGCCCACCACCGCAATCGAACACTGCCTGCAAATCACCCAGGCCCATGCCTGCATCCAACTGAACTTAGACGAAGCGCTGGGCTGGGCCCACGGCATGGCTTACCAAGATTTCGTGCTGCTCACCCACATCGCGCAGTCCCCCCAACAACGCCTAACCGCGGCCGACTTGATGCGCCCCATGGGTCTTCCTCTGTCTGCCTTAGTGCGACTCGTACTTCCATTGGAAAAAACAGGACTGTTGCACCGGGATCCCATCCCGGACGCTGATGGCAAGCGTTACGTCACGTTGCGCCCGGCAGGACAAACTCATTTGCGCAATGCAACCGTCACCGCGCAAGCGGCATGCGCGACTGTGTTGACTGCGCTTGTGAACGGCCAACGGGCGCTGTGCCCGACAGATTGATGGCTCATGCATCTGAGGATGTTCACATGGTGTCCCCAGGTCTCTCGCATTGACCGAGCAGCGACTATGAATCTCGCTATGAGCGCGCAACACGGAGCAGCTAACCATGGGCAAGATTTCCGTTTACGCCAGAGGAATCTGATTGCCATTTCGCTGCTTGTGAAAGCTGAAGTTGGATCGTCATGGTGCCCTGCTCCTCGAATTCGTTGATCGGCAGCTTCGGGAGGTGTTGCAGCCATTCGCCCCGCGAAACGCTCAATGGCCGGTGTCGGCAGTAGCGGCCGCCGGTTTGCCAAAAGTGAACGGCAGCAGTCAGCCTAAAGGTGACATAACGCGCCAACCGGCCGCTACGCAGCAGCTAAGGTCATTGGTCATGAAGAGCCGGACTCACGGGGCTGGCCACTCAGCAACCACCAGCCCCGCAACAGAGTTTGCGGCGTTGGTGGCAGCTGACGTCAATCTTCACCGAATCCGATCAGGAAATCAGCCCTCAACTTGGTCAGAATCACGAGCGTTCCGCCGGCCGGCGATGATTCTGCGTGACTCCGCCTGGAGTGAGAGCGCTTCCTTGGGCTCGAATCCGAGGTCGGCAAACACATTCCCGCACGCTGCGGTGACATGGCCTGTCTTCATGTCGGTGCTCTGTTCAGCCTGCCTGCGCATCTCAATCTCGCTGTTCACTCGACGGCATTCAGACCCGGCGCCCTTGATCGCCCCAACCAGTGGGGCGAAGAAGAGACGAAAGCTGTCGCTCCAAATTTGGCCAATCGTCATTTGACACCCCCCAATTTAATCACCATCAAAATATCGTTCCCGCGCTTTGCACCGGCTTTCGTTTGAGCTGCTTTGGTGCCTACGCCAGGGAGCTCGTCCAGGACTTCCGCTCACATTCTTAGTACTCTTCACGGCATGCGCCCGAAACAAGAGGCCAAGGCAACTCAAGTGCGGCCACTGCACCGTGTAGGTACAGCCATGTTTGATGCCATGGCCGCCATCTACTAGACGGAGGGTAGGCCCGATTGAGTGCGGTTCTGGGCGGACCACTTTATGGTGGCCCTCCGCTATAGCTTGCTTCTCGATTTGCGCGTCCTTCGGCGCTCATGCGCCGCAGCAAGTTTGGCTTCGAGCTTGGCAATGACTTGTTCTGCAGGAATCCCATCCCCGGCCGCCTCAGATCGCGCGATCGCCGACAAACCGCGGTGCACGAATTCAGACTGAACGTTGTCAAACGGCAAATCGTCACCAAGCTTAGCGACCAGTTCGAGCAAACTGGATTCACTGACCCACCGAAACTGCCCACGGGCAATTTTAGAAACTTGTTCCTGATCGACGCCGAGCAAACCAGCGGCTGTTTCTTGACTCAGATGGCGCGCCTTGATAGTCCACGCAATTTCCGCCGCCAAAGAAGCCTTGCGCTGCATTCCTGCTGCGTCTGAATAGTTCAGGTCCGCGTAGACATTGGCACTACCGGCTTCGCACAAATCTTGCGCCAGGACTGTTTCGACGCCAAGCGTGCTTCCGTCTTTGTCCATGAATTCGACCTCATACGCCGCGCCCAAGGCATGGACGTGAATGACCACACCAAGAGCGCCGGGCTCAAGTCCTAAGTCCGGCAAGTGGCCCGTCAAGACAACTTTGCTGTGTTCTCTAATCACCATCAAGTGGCCTCTTGCGCTCCAAATCCTCTCGCTCAATGCGATCAGCAAGGCGGCCTAAGGCTGACCCTCCAAACCATGCTGCGACGATGATTGCGCTCACAACAATCAACCATGTGTATTCACTTAAGTCCGTGCTCATAGGATACGACTGCTCCGTATGTTCTTACACCATAAACTCGTTTTCGAGATCCGCACTTCATGTCAGAGTCACCCGCTGCCTCGCGTGGTTAAAACCGATTGGGCCGTCTAGCCTGACCGGCGTCGAGCTGCTTAGGCTCAGCTTGATGTGCTGAATTGCTTGATGATGTGCCTGCTAGGCCAAGCCAGAGCTTCATCCTCGGCATCGCGTCCGGTTCCAGAGCGCTGACTGTGCACCGCATGACTGACTGGCATCAAGGTGGCTCATGGGGTCGGGACTACGACATCAGCCTTGCCCGAGCGGTCGCCAAATCTTGCAGCGTGAGTTCACGCGGCGAGAGCGGCCCCAAGGTTGCGTTGACGGCCTGCGCCAGAATCTCTTTGACGTCGGCCGGTCCGGCCTCGCCGATCAGTCGAGTCACCGACTCCGGCGTCACCTCAGCCGCCAAGCGGTAGTTGCGCTGATCCAGGCTCTTGGTGATGAAAGACTGCAGCGCCTCGCCGCTGAGCCGGTCCAGATGCAGTCGCTCCGAGAAGCGGCCGCCCCGCAGCGCGGCGGCATCGATGTTGCCGATGTTGTTGAGGGCTGCGATGAACACCACCTCGGGCACACTGGCCATCAGCCCGTCCATCGCCTTGAGCACCTCATTGGTGGCGATGCTGGTGTGCGAGAACTGGCGGTCACGCAACAAGTCATCGGCTTCATCGAGAAAGACGATGGCCGGCCGGTGCTCGCGGGCGAGGGCGGTGATGTCACAAAACAGCTTGGGCGTGGCCAAAATTTCGGCCGTCTTGGCCTCAAAGACATGCATGTCCAGCGTGCGGCCGAGCGCCCGTACCAGCGAGGTCTTGCCGGTGCCCGGTGGGCCAAAGAGCAGCACGCCTTTGGGCACGGCGCCGCCTTGCGCTTGGACTTCTTCCCAGTGCTTCAAACGGTAGACGAGCGAATCGATCTGATCGCGGGTTTGTGGCGCAAAGTTCAGATCGTCCAGACCGGCGCAGTCTTTGGGGATCGAGCCCTCACGGCGGCACACCTGCCGGGCAATCGTCTTGATGGTTGCATAGGAGAGCTCTTGGGCGCCACTGTCGCGCACCCGCTTGAGTGCGTTGGACATGAAGGCGTTGCTACGCATCACCCAATGATCGGCCAAGGCGTGTCGCACATCGGGGCTCAAGTTAAGTCGGTATTGAGCCGCCAATGCGGTGATGATGGCCAGGCGAGCTTCACGGTCAGGGTAGGGGACATCGATCTTGAAATCGAAGCGGCCCTCACGGACCACGGCGGGGTCAAGTTTGTCGACGAAGTTGGTGGCGGCCATCAGCACAACACGGTAGCGGCGCAACTCGTTGATTGCAGTCAGCAGCGCATTGACGGTCTTCTTGTCTTCGTTGTGCGCGCTGCCGCCGCGGTCGACTGCCAAGGCATCAAACTCGTCGAAGAACAGCACGCAGGGGGCTTGGCGTTTGGCCTGTGCCACCAGGGCGGCAATGTTCTCTTGCGCTGCGCCCACCCAGCGGGAGGCCACCGTGTCGATGGTGGCCATGATGATGGGCAGGCCCAGTTCGCCAGCCAAGGCTTCAGCGATGTAGGTTTTGCCATTGCCCGGCGGGCCACTGAGCAGCAGGCCGTTGCGATCCGGCACCGGGCCGCCCCGGCGCAGGTTGGCAAAGTTTTGAAGAAAGGGCGCCAGCTCTGCCTTGCAAGCAGCCATGCCGGCGACTTGGCTCAAGCTGAGCGGCGACATCTTGATTGGCGCCACGTCCGCCTCAATAGGGACAGCATTGGCGGGCAAAGCAACTTGCTTGGCGGGCGCCTTCTTGGCTGGTGCGAGATGGGTCGGGCTTTGGTGCTTGCTGATATGAGGCGCCGCGCTACTAGAGGTCGGCGTGTAACCCTGAGGCTGGCGATCACTCCACAGGCCGATGATGGCCCGGCTTGCATGCGCAGACAGCACATAGGCAGCCAAGGCGGCAGCGGCCTGCATCAAGCTGGTCTCGGTAGATTGCAAATGCGCGCTGGCGAACACGACAGCGGCAAACGCCATTTGAGCCGACACACCGGCGCTTCCCCAAAAGAGCAAAGCCCAGGCTCGGCTTTGCCGACGCGTCATCAACCAGGCTGCCGCCACCGTGGCAGGCAAAGCCAACACAACACAACCGCCGCCGACGAGCCAGACCATGTCGCTGGGGTTTGCAGCTTGGCCTGAATGTGCAGCCAAAACCAGCGTCAGTTGCCACAAGGCTACGACGGCCGCGACCTTCCACAGCAAGGGCGTACGCAAAACACGCGCGATCTTCGAGAAGCAGTAGTCGAGAAAATAGACCACGGCTGAGCAGAAAAGGTACATGGATTGATTCACCGTTTGAAGGCTGAGTACGCAGGCAAAGCCACAAAGTTGACCGATAGAGGAGAGCGATCAGCGTCGGTTTCCGCGCCTGCCATCACCAGTTGGGTGAGCCGGCTTCGGGCCTCTTGCTTGAGAGATTTGCGCGTGAAAAAGCTCACCTGGGCAATCACACCCGCTTGTTTGTCCCAAACAAACGCGAACCCGACGTCGGCGCAACCGGCCAAGTCGGCACACACCGCATGCAATATGGCGGGGTTGGCGCGCCATAAGGCCCAAGCTGGCCTCAGCACAAGCATGGTGCTGATCCACGCCAACAAGCCCAGACTCAAGATGAGTTTGCTGAAGTTGCCAGCGTCGGCCCAGGTGAAGGCCAAACGCGGCAAGAAGCGAGTGAGATGGAGTTTCAAAGTGGGTCGTCCTTGGCTGAAAGTGATGCCGATAGCACTCGACTTGCCGCCGAGTTGGTCGGCAAGTGGCCGGGCAAGCTGCGGCTTTTGCGAGTTCGGCAGGGGCTGCGTTCAACCCAACGGCGTCATCTCGCCGGTGCTGAAATGAAACGCCTTGGCAAAGGGCTTGCCGCTTTGCTGGCCCTGGACTTGCAGGAAATAGCTTGCGTTCTTGTCCAGCTTTCGGAGCGGGATCAGAAACACCTGACTGGCGGTGAGGCGGCGATGCGGGTCCACCTCATGTGTGAAATGGAACAAAGGCACTGACACGCCGGCAGCATCGGTCAGCTGCGCCGAGATGATGATAAGACTGCCGCCCGAGGGGTTGAAGAAGTAGAGCGGATGCCCCCAGGACGGCGCCTTCAGCACAGTGCTGCGCAATCCGACAAATGGGTCGGGCGTTTCGCCGGTGGCATTGCCGTCGGTCCCGAACTCGCTCATCAAGCCTCGGCTGCCTTCGCAGGGATAGGACTGCACCGTATCGGGCAACGGCTTTTGCCCGGCGCCAATACTGCCTTGGTTGATCACTGAGACCTGCACCTTGGCAGGACTGAAACTTGTTTTGGCATCCGGGCCGGTGCCTATGGTGTAGGGCATGGGTACCGGGGCTGTGGTGACGGCAATGCCGACATCTCGCGCATCGCTCAAGATCCCAGCCATGTGGTAGACGGAATTGATGAATTTGCGCACAACAAATTCACCCGAGCGCATCGGCCCCGGCAGCTGTGCTTCTGCTTCAGTATTCGTGCTGTACCAGCCGTTGCTCATGACTTCGCCGACGTAGGCTGCGTAGCCTGCAGCTTTTGCACGGTCACTGGGCGAGACGCCGGTGAAGCCAGAAAATGATGGATCTTGGTAATGGTCGATCCCCCTGAAACTGGGGTTCTTCATGTTCTGGGCGATGTAGTCAGCGTGACCTTTGGCCGCCTTGTCGATGAGATCGTTCTGACGCAGCAGTCCGAAACCGCAGTTCGCCCGCTCCTGATTCAGCGTCTGAAGCGCGTCGAGTTCAGCCGACTTCGCCGCATAGGTGGCTTCTGGGACCCAAGTCTGCAGGGTTGAGTTAGGTGCCGGAAGCGGCGCCGGGGCAGGTTCCGGGGTCGGTGTTGGCGTAGGCGTAGGGGTTGGAGCAGGTGCAGGTGCAGGCGGAGGTGCTGATTCGGTGCTTATGCTCGAGCTTGAGCCACCGCCGCCACAAGCGGCCAAGCTTGAAGCCAAGACTAATGTGACGGCTAAGCTGGCAATAGAAGTCAAAGGATAGTGAGCTGATTTCTGCATGAGTTTGATTCCCTGGTGTTGATATGCGAATATTGCTGCTCGGCGGCTGAAATTAGTCATAACAGCCAAAGTTGTTTCTGACTTGAAAGTAGTTTCACGTTGGGCCGGCACGAGCATCGAAAACTTCTTCATTATTTTTTGTTCTTTCGACCTGACTGCTCAAAAGTACCCCAATCGGCGCGGCCATGAAGGGGATTTCCCGCAGCTTGCCCCAGTTCTTTCAAGTACCTGAATACTTCAATCTCAGAGGCACTTTTCGGTTTTTGTACTTGTGGCTTCGGTCTCGAGTTGTTCTGCATCTCTTTCTCCTTGTTGAGTTGAAATAAGAATACAGACAAGTCTGATATGCGCAACTCTGACTGTTTTTATGTGAGCGCTCACTTCTTTCGACTCTAAAAATTCGCCGATCAGACAAGGCAACTGGCTGACCTCAGTCTTGGGCCCTCGTTCCGACTTGTGCTTTACAACTAGTTTTGACGCTCGAAATGGAGGCCTGGACTTTCTGAATTCACGGAAGATAGAGCGTACGTTTTGCTCTCATCCATAGACAAGCGGATAGTCTGCCTCTTGATCCAATGCGGGAGGTTCAAAAAGTATTGATGGTGTGGCCTCTCGCGCCAGAACTTGCCCATTCAACTACTACATAGCTAATTAGTGGAAGGCAAGCTCTCAGCATCGGCAAGTATTTCTTTGGCGTTGATGGAGCAATTCATGTCGCTGCTTGGTCTAGCACATCAATAGTTGCGCCGCTCTTTTGAATAGTGATTGGCCTCGGCAGATCATGTTGCCCCAGACAAATTTATCTGTTGAAGGCTACGGCTTGTCGGCGGCCCATGGCTGAGTGGGGCTTGAGCCCTTCTCAACAGCAAAAGCTGCTGGGTGTCAGCAAGTCCACTTGGCTGGCCTGGAAGGGTGGTCAAGTGCGCGCGCCACTGAAAGCCGCGTGCGCTGAACGTGTCAGCTACATCCTTCGTATCTACGCAGCCCTGGGAACTCATATACCTATCCCGGAGCGGGCTGTAGCCTGGGTGAGTCTGTACAACACAGCGCCATTGTTTGGCGGCAAACCAGCGCTTGCCCGCATGCTGGGGGGTCAAGTCGGTGATCTGATGGTTGTTGCAGACTATCTAGATGCCCTGCGCGGGAGGAGCTTTTCTTGATGCCGGTCATGAGCGGCAGCAGCGCGACTTTGCCGCAGGCAGGGACGGAATTACTGGTCGACGGTGCCCGTGAAGCTATTCGCGAGACGGTAAACACTGGCTTTCAGTCGCGGAAAATCAAGCGGTCCGGTTGTGACCTTGCGCGCCATTGATAGTCGCTGCACACCCACATACGGACGGCAGCGGCGAGTTCGAAAGCGCGTCATGGTTCACTTCTCGTCTTGCGCTCAAGTTGCACGCGCTATTGGGGCAATCGAACCACGTGCGCCAGCGAATCTCTTGAAGAACTTGGTGGCACTGTGCTGCTGCTTGGCCTCAACAACCTTGAATGGACCGTTTGCCCCACAGTGAAAAGTCAAACGCCAGGTGTTTGACGCCGACCATTCGCGCTCTGTGACGAGGTGATCTCAAGAGGCGCCATGGTCGCTGAAATTTCAGCTGTTGAATGGGTTGGACCTGAATTCCAAGTGGCTTCATTACCGCGCACTTGTGTGTTCAAAAATCTCGGCGTACAGCAGAGTTTTTTGATGGCGGCCTGGCAATGGCTGCCGCCGATCAGCTAGGTTCTACTCACAAAAGAACGAGCCTTTCGGTTCGTTCTTTTAACTCAGCATCGATCAGACAGCGAAATCTTCGAGCTTTGCACCGGCGTCAATAGCGGCCTTGAGCCACTTTGGTTTCAAGCCCCGGCCAGACCATTGAGCACCGGTGGTCTTGTCGATGTATTTGGCTGCCACCTTTGATTTAGGGCTGGCACCTGCCGAGGGTGAAGCAATAGCCTTAGCAGACGAACCAAATTTGGTGATGACGTCATTTACAGTAAGGTCGTATTCTTCCAGTACGCTTTTGACCTTAGCAAATCCCTCGGCTCGAGACTGCTCTTTTGCCTCGGCAATTGCCTTATCAAGCGCTTCACGCTGGGCAATCAAATCTGATAGTGCGGCCATATATTGTGGAGTCTTTCCTTGACTGAAGAGGAGAGTAAATTTTGCCACAGATTAGCATTGCAGCTGAACTGCTTTCAAGCTTCGTAGGCGCCATTTCAGCGTCGACAGCTCCAGTTCGAGTTTTATTCACAGAACGGCATAGAAACTCGAACGGTTTCTTCTCCCGCGCATGAACTCACTCAGATAGCGAAATTACCCCTGCAATTTTTGGGCTACCTCGTAAGGCTTCGCATCAAATTCTCCGGGTGTTGGCCCAGACGTCAACTAGGGCCACTTTTGACATCCGCTTTGAAATTCCTTTGAGCCAAATCGATTGAATGATGGCCTGAATAGGTACTAATGGATTGGGGAATAGAGATGCTTCACCCAAAAAATGGGCTCGAGTGTCAAATTCTGGGCGGGCGCCAACAACCTATGAAGTCGACAAAAAACATCAGCTTTCGGACCCCATATGTGGACCCTAGGCCGGATTAAAGGGCACTTGGCGCTGCTGCGTCGCATGCTGCCTAAGTTTCTAACCCCCTACGTCACTCTAATAATTTCAGGTAGGTACCACGCTGCGCGATATTCTCTCGCTCAATTCGTTTCGCCCGGCTGTCCAGAGCTGACCCACCAAACCATGCCAGCGCCAAGATGGTGGTTATTGCTATTGACCAATAGTAATCCCCAGCATCCATATAACTAGACTACAAGTTTTTAAGATCTTGTTCGTGTCTTCGACAAAGCCGACAGTCCAGAAACCCTTGACACTTCGTCTTAGTCGTCCAGATGGTCACGCAGGTAACTACCCAGTAACCACATCAGCAAAATTATGAGAGAAACCAGCCACCAAAATGGGTGGGTCCAAAATGATGCATCATCCATTTTATAATGGTACTGCACTGCCCTCATTCATGCAACGGGTGGATTGGGCGCAACTTGCCCAATCCGGTTCTCGCGTTAGCTCGGGGGGGGGGGTGAAAAGTGGCCACAGTGGACGATATTGACCCACTCGTGGTGCTTAAGGTGGGCATGAATTGCCCGCGCTGGCCACTATGTGTCCATTGAGCAGCTTGGGCTGAGTGCAAATCACCCACTGTGGGCAGTATTCGACCAGCAGCGTGTAGATTCTTTTGGCCTCAGCTGTGCCGGGCATATTTGATCCAAGCAAGCAAAAAACTCGAAAAATTGGCGGCTGGAACTGAGGTGTATTTCGGCACTGAATTCTTGCCGGAGACTGAGGCTAGATGCATGCAGCGCCGCATATAGAGATTCTCGAAGACGAAAGTACTGAAAGCGCACTGAAACAACGAGTCCGTATACATATTCAGGCCATCTAGGCTGCAATCTCATGGTGGACGTGCACTTGACGTCCGCGCACTTTGGCCGCAAAGAATGGACATCTGAGAGGATCTGAGCGAATAGGGGCACTGCTGCATAGGCAACTCAGAAACCCTCAGTGTCTCAATTTCGCGTCGGCGACAACAGGGGCTATGACGCCGGCAACCGGGCTTGCCTACAGCTTGTTCTGTTGAAAGGTCTATGCAGAAAGGCCTTTCGGTGATGTGTTGCAAACACCGCTTGTGTGAGTAAAAGCTGTTGGGTAGCTCACCCTACGAGCTAGTGGCGGTCTAAATTTCAGGGTGAAGCCCGAATTGCTTCACACAACAACTGTTCTGCAACTGGTCACTCACATGGACAACATCCCCTCCAGCGATCTGAAGTCAGTCTTGCACTCCAAGCGAGCCAATGTCTATTACCTTGAGCATTGCCGCGTCTTGGTCAATGGAGGCCGGGTTGAGTACGTGACTGAAAAGGGCAAACACTCGCTGTACTGGAACATTCCGATCGCCAACACAACAACAGTGCTGTTGGGCACCGGGACATCTTTGACTCAAGCCGCGATGCGGGAGCTGGCGAAAGCTGGCGTGATGGTTGGTTTTTGCGGCGGCGGCGGGACACCTCTGTTCGCCGGCACGGAAGCCGAACAGGCCGTAGCGTGGATACCTCCCCAAAGCGAATATCGACCCACCGAGTATCTTCAGCATTGGGTGCGCTTCTGGTTCGACGATGCATTGCGCCTCAGGGCCGCCAAATCATTCCAAACGGCGCGGCTGACGCGGCTGCTGCAGCACTGGCATGAATCCAAGTCGCTCAGGGATCAAGGCTTTGCTGCCGATAAGGATCAACTGAACCAGTTGATAACACAGAGCCGCAGCGGCATTGATCATGCACAAGACGTCACCGCGCTACTGACGGAAGAAGCCCGACTGACAAAGCAGTTGTACCGGATGGCCTCGCTTGCATCGCAGTACGGTGAGTTCACCAGAGCAAAACGAGGCGATAGCGTGGATGCCGCCAACCAGTTTCTGGACCATGGCAATTACCTGGCTTACGGACTTGGCGCTACTGCGGCCTGGGTCTTGGGTATCCCACATTCCCTGGCGGTTCTCCACGGCAAGACCCGGCGAGGCGGATTGGTATTTGACATCGCGGATCTGGTGAAGGATGCAGTTATCCTGCCGCAAGCGTTCATTTCAGCAGCCAAGGGGCAAACCGAACAAGAGTTCCGGCAGGCCTGTATAGAAACCCTGACTCGCAGCGAGGCTCTGGACTTCATGATCAACACCATCAAGGCCACTGCCATGCAGATTGGCAAGGCAGCACAGGCCGCATCAACATGAACGTGCTGCTGATTTCACAGTGCGACAAGCGCGCCCTGACCGAGACCCGGCGCATCTTGGATCAGTTTGCAGAGCGTAGGGGCGACCGCACTTGGCAGACCGCCATCACTCAGGATGGACTCGACACCCTGCGGCGCCTGCTGCGCAAAACTGCGCGCAAGAACACGGCTGTTGCTTGCCATTGGATCCGAGCACTGGATCACAGTGAACTGCTGTGGTCGGTTGGCGATCGCACTAGCTTCAATGAACTGGGTGCCGTGCCCACCAACACCACCAGTCGCAACATCTTGCGTACGCAAGATCAAAACGATTGGCACAGCGGCGAATTGATTCAATTGCTGACGGATATGGCTGGCCTTTTGCATGACATAGGCAAGGCCATTGAAGCCTTTCAGATGAGATTGGAAGGCAAGTTGGTGGGGCGAAACCTCATCCGGCATGAATGGGTATCCCTGCGCCTATTTGCTGCCTTCGTCGGTGACGATGATGATGCCACCTGGCTGGAACGTATGGCGACACCGACAGAAGCGGACTTGGCCTCATGGATGGGGTCGAGACTGCAGAAGGATGGGCTTCATACCGCGTGTACTTCGCCCTTCGCCGCGCTGTCAAAAGCGCCATTGGCGCAAGCTTTGGCTTGGCTGGTCGTGACTCATCACAGACTGCCTGTGCTGCCCTTTGGCGAGCAATTCTCTGAGGTCCTTATTTCTAGCTCCTTGAACCGGATTGAATCAAGTTGGAACGAAGATGAGATCAAGAATGCAACTGCGGAGAGCATCAAACCGTTTTGGAGCTTTCCGCATGGCCTGCCAGTTAGCACCCCGGAGTGGCGGCAGCGCGCCGCCCGGGTAGCCAAGCGGCTTCAGCGTTATGCGGGTTTGCCGATGGGCTCAGCCATCATGAGCAATCCGTTTGCCTTGCACTTGTCTCGCCTGTGTTTGATGCTTGCTGACCATCATTACTCCAGCTTGGAAGTGGGTAGCGACGGCAAGCCCGATGCGCAGCGAGTCAAGGTCGCTCCCGCCAGCAAGTTGGTGGCCAACACCCGAATGATTGGTAAGGGCAGCACAACGCGCGTGGCTAATCAGTCACTTGATGAGCACCTACTCGGCGTGGCCCAACATGGCGCCGAGGTGGCTAGGTTCCTGCCGAACTTCGAGCGCAAGCTGGCGCGCCTTGGCAAGCACCGCAGACTCAAGGCGCGTTCGCAAGAAGAGCGCTTTCGGTGGCAAGACAAGGCTGCTGACTTGGCCGGCGGCATGCGCACTCGAAGCGAGATGCATGGCGCCTTCGTCGTCAATATGGCGTCCACGGGTTGCGGCAAGACTTTGGCCAACGCCAAGGTGATGTACGGCTTGGCTGATCCTGTCTTAGGTATGCGCTGTGCCTTCGCCATGGGCTTGCGAACACTCACGCTGCAAACCGGCCAGGCCTTTCGCGAGTTGTTGGGGCTAAGTGATGACGAGCTTGCCATTCGCGTTGGCGGTGGCGCCAACCGCGCCTTGTTTGAACACTTTGAGGCGCAGGCTGCAGTTTCAGGCTCGGAGTCGCGCCAAGACTTGTTTGATGAAGATGGCCATGTCTTGTTCGAGGGCCAGCAAGACAGCCATCCCTTACTACGCCGCGCCATTGCCGACCCCAATGTGCATGCCTTGCTTACCGCCCCTGTGTTGGTCTGCACGATTGACCACCTGACCCCGGCGACAGAGAGTCAACGCGGCGGCCGCCAGATCGCGCCGATGCTGCGCTTGATGAGTGGTGACTTGGTGCTGGATGAGCCGGACGACTTTGACCTCGCCGACTTGCCTGCGCTTACCCGCCTGGTGCATTGGGCTGGCTTGCTGGGCGCCCGTGTACTGCTGTCATCCGCGACTCTGCCGCCCGCGTTGATTCAGGGCTTGTTTGAGGCCTACCGCAACGGGCGCAGCCATTTTCAGGCCAACTGTGGCGAACGGCCCGGCGCTGATCAAACTCCGCCGCAGGTCTGCGTTCTATGGTTGGATGAGTTCAAACAGCACCAAGCCGATTGCTCAGACCCAGCAGCGTTTGAGCGCGAGCACCTAGCTTTTGTGCAGGAACGGGCAGCCGCATTGGCAGAACTGTCAGCTACTCCGCGTCGGCGGCTCAAGTTGGTGCCCTTGGAGGGCCTGCCTAAAGTAAAGCTTGAGGCCGCCCAGATGTTCGCTGCGTTGGTGTTGAAGTCGGCCAGCGAGCTGCACCAAGCGCACCACAGTATTGACTCCTCGACGGGCAAGCGGGTCAGCTTCGGCTTGGTCCGCATGGCCAATATCGAGCCCCTGCATGATGTTGCTCTAGCCTTGTTCAAGCTAGGGGCTGCAACAGGGCAGCGCATTCATCTGTGCGTCTATCACTCACGATTTCCCTTGCTGATTCGCTCGGCCATTGAACGGCAGCTCGACAGCACGCTTAAACGCCAGCGGCCCGAGGCCGTGTTCGACTTGCCCGAAGTCCGCGCCCGCTTAGACAGCAACGTCGAGTCCGACCAGATATTCATCGTGCTGGGCTCGCCTGTCACCGAGGTCGGGCGAGATCATGACTATGACTGGGCCGCGGTGGAGCCTTCGTCGATGCGCTCGCTGATCCAACTGCTCGGCCGCGTGCGCCGACACCGTGCTGGCGCCTGTGGCGGTACACCCAATGTGCATGTCTTCAGCAGCAATCTTAGGCATTTCGCTGCCCCGGGGCAGGCTGCGTTTTGTAAGCCCGGCTTCGAGCAAAACAGCGGCTCCTATCGACTGGCGAGCCATGATTTGCGCGAGCTGCTGGCCACAGCCGATTGTGACGCCGTTGATGCGAGGCCACGTATCCTGGCTCCGGCCGCCGCTGATTTGCAACCCCAGCAGCGTCTGGTTGATCTCGAACATGCCCGCATGCGTCAAACCATGTTGGTTCAACTCGGTGCGGCACTGCCGGCCACCGGCCGGCATGCGCGTGGGCCAGGGGTTAGCGCATCCAAGCCGTTTTTCAACGCCAGTACTTGGTGGCAGGCGATACCTGGCGATGCTTTGCTGACCGGTCTGATCCCGCAGCAGCAGCCCTTTCGGGCTCAGACCGGCCCGGATGAAATTAGTTTGGTGTTGCTTCCTGATGAAGGCGGTGAGCACGCTGTGTTGCACCGGGTGCTGGAAAACACAAATGGCCGCAGGGGCGAGAAGCTCTATGTCGCCGTGGAGCTTTCCGAGCATCGAGCAATGGCCGATGGCTCGGTTCAAGGTGAACGCATGCAAGCCTGGGGTGTGACCGACTACATGCGCGAGCTGAGCGAACTCGCCGAAGCCATGGGCTTGCCCATGCGCTGGTGCGCCGAACGCTTTGGGCAGGTCTCAGTGAGGGAAAACGACGAGGGATGGCAGTCACATGCCGCGCTCGGATTTGCAAAAAGGAGGCGGGCAGACCAATAGCCAGAATCAGAGAGATCGATATCAATACTCAGGGATAAACAACCATGCAATTACCGAACCCCCAGCGAATAGCCGCGATCAAAGCGGTCATTGCTCAGTTTCTGCAACAACGTAGAGACGACAAGCTCGAGAAACTGCCGGCAGATGACCCAAAACGGTCTGAGCTACTTCAACAGTTCATCCATTCAAGTTGGATTGATGATGCTGCTCACCGCGTCGTCCAGATTCAAGCCGTCACCCACTCGCTCAAGCCAATACATCCCGATGCCAAGGGCAGCAGCCTGTATCGCGAACCCGGCAGCTTGGTTGCCATTACCGAAGTTGGGACACACAGTCTCGGCAAAAACTACGATGCTGATGTGGTCGGTAATGCGGCGGCACTTGATGTCTACAAGTTCCTCAAGCTTAGTCTCGAAGACAAGTCCCTGTTAGAGCTTGCTCTGGCTGGTGACCAAGACTTTGCCGCGGCGCTCAGCGAAGACAGCGCCAAGGCTGAGCTCTTGATGCAAGCTTTTGCGGGGCTGGCAGCCCCGCGAGGACGGCCGAGCAGCCACTCGCAGGCCAAACAACTGTATTGGCTGGCAGACAGCGATGCACATGATGACCAAGCCTTTCATCTGCTCGCGCCGCTGTATCCCACCTCACTAGTGCATCGGGTCTACCAGCAACTGCAGGATGACCGTTTCAGTGACGAGGCGAAGGCGGCACGAGCAGCGCGGAAAGAAGGTTCCTTCCATCCTCGCCCCGTGCGCGAGTACCCGGATCTGGCCATCCAACAACTCGGCGGCACCAAGCCGCAGAACATTAGCCAGCTAAACAGTGAGCGGCGAGGCAACAATTGCTTGCTTGCCTCCCTGCCACCAATGTGGAAATCGGCCGAGGTGCGGCCGCTGCTTGGCGTGAGTTCGATGTTCAAGGTGTTTGGCCGCCGGCGCGAAGTGCTGATGCAGGCCAGGGCATTGCGCCGTTTTCTTGAAGGCAAGCCGGCAGCCAATATTGATACTAAACGCAAGGTCCTCGACTGGGTCAATGGTCTGATTGATGAGCTACTGCAATTCAGCGCAGAGCAGCAGACACTTGCTGCGGGTTGGAGCCAATCCCCCGACTGCGACCTTCCCGCTGCCCAGCGCTTGTGGCTGGATCCCGACGCAGCAAACACTGCTCTCAAGACCGATGACGCTGCCGACCAAGTTGCTGCGGAATTTGCCCGCTGGTTGAATGCCCAGTTACGTGACCCGCTACCGGTTGGGGACCCCGAGTTCTATTACTGGCGCAAGCTAGCACTTGACCAGATCAAACAACAAGAACGGGAGGCCGCATGAGTGCCGCAACAAGCGTAGAACAGGTACTCCCCAGCGTGCCTGCGCTACTGATGTTGCCGCGTATCCGGGTGCAGAACGCCAACGCGATCTCCAGCCCCCTGACCTGGGGATTTCCGGCGGTATCGGCGTTCTTGGGGTTAATGACAGCTTTGGAGCGGCGCCTAGGCCCGGGTTCTGGGGTCGTGTTCCGTGCAGTAGGCGTCGTCTGTCACGGCTTTGAGGCGCAGGTCACCTCACAAGGCTACACACGGGCCTTCCACTTGACCCGTAACCCGGTTCTTAAAGACGGCAGCACGGCAGGCATTGTGGAAGAAGGGCGTGTGCATCTGGAGTTGAGCCTGGTATTTGACGTATTGCTCGCCGAAGGGCAGATCAGTGACACGCGGCGTCAAGCGTTGGCCGAACACATCAGCCAAGTGGTGGCGGGCATGCGTTTGGCCGGTGGTAGCGTGATGCCGCTCTTGCCAAATGCGACGCGGCGGCCGGCGCGACCCACGTTGGATCTGGTGCCAAACGACGCCGACGAGCAAGGTCAGCAGTTCCGTCGTTTGGCCAGGCGCTGCTTGCCTGGTTTTGCTTTGGTGTCACGTGACGACTTGCTGCAAACTAAGCTGACCCAGTTGCAAGCGAGCGACCCGGCCGCGACGGCCTTGGATGCATGGCTGGACTTGTCACGCTGGAATCACCGGGCAAAGCAGACAACGGATGCTCAGGGTGAAATCACGGCCACCTGGGAGACCGATCCGCGTGCTGGGTGGACCGTGCCGATACCTGTGGGCTATGCCGGCTTGTCTGAACTTCACGAGCCCGGCACAGTGGCCGCCGCACGCGATATGCACACGCCTTTTCGTTTTGTCGAATCCATCTGGTCAATGGGGCAATGGGTTAGCCCCCATCGCTTGAAAGGCCTGGATGACTTGCTTTGGTACGCGCAGGTGGAAGGCGAAGGGAAAGACAAGCGTATCTATCGTTGCCGCAACGACTACGCGCCGCCGGAACCTTTGACCCACGGCGAAGCCGATCCGGCCGAAATGGCCAACGCCTGACCGTCGCTCAAAAACCAATTGAATATTCAATTTTCTATCTCTATTCCAAGGAACTCTGAATCATGGCTACTGTCAACACCACCGCATTGAAGACTGCTTCCGTTCTCGCCTTTGAGCGCAAGCTTGATCCCTCCGACGCTATGTTTTTTGCTGGTTCATGGGGTCAACGACGAAGCGCGGCGCAATGGGCGCCCATCTCCGTGCGCGAAAAATCCGTGCGCGGCACGATCTCGAACCGCCTTAAGACCAAGGATCAAGATCCAGCAAAGCTGGACGCTGCCATCGAAAATCCGAATTTGCAGACGGTCGATGTGGCCACCTTGCCTGCCGATGCCGACACCTTGAAAGTGACCTTCACGTTGCGGGTGTTGGGCGGTGCGGGAACGCCTTCCTCCTGCAACAACTCTGCCTATCAAGCCAAGCTCTTGGCCACTGTGCAAGGGTATGTCGAAGGCCTGGGCTTCTCTGAGCTGGCTGGGCGATACGCCCACAACCTCGCCAATGCGCGCTTCCTGTGGCGTAACCGAGTAGGTGCCGAGCAAGTCGAGGTGCAGGTTCAGCACTTGGTTCAGGGGGAGGCTGCGCAGACCTGGATCTTTGACGCCTTGGCCGTGCCAACTCGTGAATTCAATGCCAGCGGAGCGTCGGCGCAGCCTTTGCTGGAATTGAGTGAACTGCTTGCGAAGGGTCTGGCAGGCAAAAGTCACGTGCTGCTGCAAGTGACAGCCTTTGCACGTCTAGGCGCAGCCCAAGAGGTCTATCCATCGCAAGAGCTGATATTGGACAAGGGTAATAGCGGTAAGAGCAAAACGCTCTATGTTGTGGGTGGCGTGGCCGGCATTCATTCCCAAAAGCTTGGCAATGCGTTGCGCACCATCGACACTTGGCACCCGGATGTGGCGGAGTTGGGACCAATTGCGGTTGAGCCCTACGGTTCAGTCACGACACTGGGCAAGGCTTGTCGTCGCCCGACCGAAAAATTGGATTTTTACAGTCTGCTGGACGGCTGGATCTTGAAGGACAAAGTGCCTGCGCCTGAGCAACAGCACTTTGTCATGGCTACGCTGATCCGGGGTGGTGTGTTCGGTGACGCCGGCAAGGACTGAGCGCCATGAGTCATCAGTACTTGGACATTCGTTTGCTTCCTGACCCCGAATTGCCACCTCACGTTTTGATGGCGGCACTTTTTACCAAGCTACATAAGGCTTTGAGCGACTTAAAGGAGGATCAGATTGGCGTGTGCTTTCCGGAGTATGCAAAGGACCCGGCACGGCTCGGCGATCATTTGCGCTTGATTGGCCCTAGAGCTTCACTCGCGCGCTTGATGGAAGGGTCTTGGCTGGGGGCTTTGCAAGAGCAAATCAGCTCGACCGCCATTGCATCCGTACCGGAAGGTGCCGAGCAGCGCGCGCTGCGGCGGGTGCAAGCCAAGAGCAGCCCGGCTCGCTTGCGTCGCAGGCAGATGAAGCGCCATGGTCTTAACGAGGCGGAGGCCTTGGAACGAGTGCCGGATCATGCGGCCGAGTTCTTGCGGCTGCCGTTTGTGCAGTTGTTCAGTGCCAGCACGGGTCAAACCTTTCGACTCTTTCTGGACCTTAGCGAGCCGCAAGGAGCCGGCGTCCAAGGTGTGTTCAATGCTTACGGTTTGAGCAGCACAGCCACCATTCCCTGCTTCTGACCCTTTTTCTAGCCAGACGCGCAAGTGTTTGTAAATCAAGCACTTGCGCGGTTTCATTTGAAAAGGGGTTTGTGCCTTGAAATGAGGGTTTTGAAAGCGCTGACAATGGTTTGTTGCGAACTTTGTCTTGTTCACTGCCGCATAGGCAGCTCAGAAATTCTCGCGTCTCACCAAGGGCGGCCAGCAGATGTTCACTGCCGCATAGGCAGCTCAGAAATTATGAAGTGCGTCAAGGGTGAGGACGATTACGTTCACTGCCGCATAGGCAGCTCAGAAATGCCCGCTGGCCGGCGCCTGCCAGGTGCCACTGTTCACTGCCGCATAGGCAGCTCAGAAATCGACCCGCGCCTGAGCTGCGATCATTTGCCAGTTCACTGCCGCATAGGCAGCTCAGAAAAGATCGTTACCAACGTGAAAGAGGCTCAGCGTGTTCACTGCCGCATAGGCAGCTCAGAAAAGTAATCGGCATGAGGGCATCGTCTCGATTCCGTTCACTGCCGCATAGGCAGCTCAGAAATTCTGGAGTGACCATGGCAGCTATCAGCAACCGTTCACTGCCGCATAGGCAGCTCAGAAAATCGGCACCAAGCCCACGCTTGAAGGCTGCGAGTTCACTGCCGCATAGGCAGCTCAGAAAGCAGTACCCGCATGCGGTCACGCCGTGGCCGGGTTCACTGCCGCATAGGCAGCTCAGAAAAATCGCTTCATGTTTCGCACGGAATGGCGCTCGTTCACTGCCGCATAGGCAGCTCAGAAAATACGCACCATCCATTCCTGGCAGCATCAAAGGTTCACTGCCGCATAGGCAGCTCAGAAAGCTTGAGCATGGTCATCTTGGCGAGCGCCAGCGTTCACTGCCGCATAGGCAGCTCAGAAATACCCAATCCACCCCAAGCACCGCAGAAGTACGTTCACTGCCGCATAGGCAGCTCAGAAAAGGAACGAACCAAGCCGCCCACCAGATGAGCCGTTCACTGCCGCATAGGCAGCTCAGAAAAGCCTCATCGCGCACCGCGGCGACCTCGCCACGTTCACTGCCGCATAGGCAGCTCAGAAAACAACAAGGCCGAGCAGCTTGAGGCGCTGAAGGTTCACTGCCGCATAGGCAGCTCAGAAAACCAAGAAGCCCGCTCTGAGCAATCACGGCGGGTTCACTGCCGCATAGGCAGCTCAGAAATTGAAGGCGTGAAGCAGAACTTGCGGACCATGGTTCACTGCCGCATAGGCAGCTCAGAAATGGAGGTGAAGCGCCTGGAAATTGGGGGCAACGTTCACTGCCGCATAGGCAGCTCAGAAATCTTTGGGATGCCCTGAAAGCGCACTCGAAAGGTTCACTGCCGCATAGGCAGCTCAGAAAAAACGGGCGATAGAGGCAGACGCTAAGCGCGTGTTCACTGCCGCATAGGCAGCTCAGAAAGCGCCCAAGACTCGGCGAGCTGCTTTGTCAGAGTTCACTGCCGCATAGGCAGCTCAGAAAGTCATCGTCTAGTTCGTATCCGGCGGCACAGGGTTCACTGCCGCATAGGCAGCTCAGAAAGCGAGTATTTCGAGGCCGAGCAGACCGTGTGCGTTCACTGCCGCATAGGCAGCTCAGAAACATCCAAAATATGAGTGAATCAATCATGATTTGTTCACTGCCGCATAGGCAGCTCAGAAAATCAGTCCGTCAGTTTGGGCCCGGTTCTTGGTGTTCACTGCCGCATAGGCAGCTCAGAAAATCCAGGCCGGCCAGGCCGCCGAAGCTGCCGCGTTCACTGCCGCATAGGCAGCTCAGAAAGTCGAAGCAATTGGAGCTTGTCTGATGGCCCGGTTCACTGCCGCATAGGCAGCTCAGAAATATTGGCATCGGCTGGGGTGTCGATGTGAAGTGTTCACTGCCGCATAGGCAGCTCAGAAAAATTCGGTCGTTGTTTTGCACTCAGGCTCAAAGTTCACTGCCGCATAGGCAGCTCAGAAAGTGCGGGGGTGATGATCGAATTGCGCCAGCATGTTCACTGCCGCATAGGCAGCTCAGAAAAAGATGCGCCTCGATGTAGCGCAGATTTGTCGGTTCACTGCCGCATAGGCAGCTCAGAAAATCCTGGGCTGCACCCAGGGGAACGTTTCGTTGTTCACTGCCGCATAGGCAGCTCAGAAAGCGAAGAAGCGGGAAGTCGCGAGCTGCCGGTCGTTCACTGCCGCATAGGCAGCTCAGAAATCCCAGCCTGATAGTTCAAAGTTCTTCCCAGCGTTCACTGCCGCATAGGCAGCTCAGAAACAGCGATCGAACTGCCGGTAAACAAGCCCTTGGGTTCACTGCCGCATAGGCAGCTCAGAAACCAGGCGGTCGCCAACGAATGATCTTGTCGAAGTTCACTGCCGCATAGGCAGCTCAGAAAACTTGGCGCGCACCGGCCTTGGCGAGCCAGTCGTTCACTGCCGCATAGGCAGCTCAGAAAATCAGGCAGAAGAAGGCTACTTCGCAATTCACGTTCACTGCCGCATAGGCAGCTCAGAAAACAAGCCGGACACCGCTCGCTACGCTTGCGTCGTTCACTGCCGCATAGGCAGCTCAGAAAACGCTGGCGGGCAACTTTGACAAGGCCGCCTTGTTCACTGCCGCATAGGCAGCTCAGAAAACCCAGGCCATCAGGCATTTGCGCGCCTTTGTGTTCACTGCCGCATAGGCAGCTCAGAAAGCCAGCAGGATGGGCAACTGGCCTTGACGATGGTTCACTGCCGCATAGGCAGCTCAGAAAAAGCGCGTCAATGATGGCCTTAACGTCATCCTGTTCACTGCCGCATAGGCAGCTCAGAAAATAGGTAGCATCAGACGCAAGCGCCGTGTTTAGTTCACTGCCGCATAGGCAGCTCAGAAAACCAGAGCAGCGGGCACTTGATTTGAGCCGTCGTTCACTGCCGCATAGGCAGCTCAGAAAGTTTGGTGCGATGCGCAGATTGACGGCCTGCTGTTCACTGCCGCATAGGCAGCTCAGAAATCGAGGACCCGCCCGAGGCTGACCGAGACAAGGTTCACTGCCGCATAGGCAGCTCAGAAATAGGTGTCATCGCAAACACCGGATGGCTTGCCGTTCACTGCCGCATAGGCAGCTCAGAAATTGATGTCGGCCACTTCGCTCTGCCCATCGATGTTCACTGCCGCATAGGCAGCTCAGAAAGTCTACCGGCGTGCCCTGTTCAGGAAATCATCGTTCACTGCCGCATAGGCAGCTCAGAAAAAACGGGGCCAGTACCGGACGGCACCCCAACTGTTCACTGCCGCATAGGCAGCTCAGAAAAGCAAGGCCAAGAAGGACAAGGCATTGCGCCAGTTCACTGCCGCATAGGCAGCTCAGAAAGCCAAAGTCGCGCTCGCCAAGAGCTACGGCATGTTCACTGCCGCATAGGCAGCTCAGAAAATGGAGGATGAAGTCTTCGGCAGGGCACGCATGTTCACTGCCGCATAGGCAGCTCAGAAAACCTGCGGTCCTCCAGCACCGCCAGAGCTTCGGTTCACTGCCGCATAGGCAGCTCAGAAAATTCCGGCAGATTGCTGGCAGCCCCGGCAAGGGTTCACTGCCGCATAGGCAGCTCAGAAAAACAGGGCAAGGACCAATGTGCTCACGAACAGGTTCACTGCCGCATAGGCAGCTCAGAAAAAACGCCCTTACCCATTTCACTCGCGGCCAAGTTCACTGCCGCATAGGCAGCTCAGAAAAGCTTGGCGATGGCCACCAGCAGCGAGTCAATGTTCACTGCCGCATAGGCAGCTCAGAAAAACAGATTGCTATTAATCCACGCCGCATCCGGGTTCACTGCCGCATAGGCAGCTCAGAAAGCTTTGGTGGATGCTCAACGAATCGCCCGATGGTTCACTGCCGCATAGGCAGCTCCGAAATTGCGGAAGTAGCCGCGCGGGCGCTGCCAGGTGTTCACTGCCGCATAGGCAGCTCAGAAAAGAGTGGCACTGACGAAAAAGCACTACAGAACGATCACTGCCGCATAGGCAACCATGGCGACCGAGCTGGCCTTGGATGCGCTGATGATGGCCGTTTGGCGTCGCCGCCCAGTTGCTCCTGTGATCATCCACTCAGACCAGGGCAGCCAGTTTGGAAGCGATGAATTCACGCGCTGGTGCCGAGCTCATCAACTCGTTCCAAGCATGAGCAGGCGCGGTAACTGCTGGGACAATGCAGTCGCAGAATCGTTCTTCACCAGCCTAAAAAAAGAGCGAATCAAGCACCATAGTTATGCGACACGCAGTGAAGCCAAGTCAGATGTGTTTGATTACATCGAGGGCTTCTACAACTCAAAACGCCGGCACAGCCACATCGGCCAGCTGAGCCCTAAGGCGTTTGAACAGCTTCAAACCGGAAGCTGAGATTTGTCTCCAAAAACGGATGAAGTCCACGTCAAAAAAAAGAGAAAAAATACAAAATCAGCCAACGTATTCTGTTTCATGTTCAATCTTTGTTGTATAATTGAATCGTTTATACCGTCCTCCTGCCAGAACTTGGACGAAAATTTGTCTGGCCTATCACTCGCGGCCCTGTGCCGAGAAAGCCAAAAACGGCTTTCACCTCGCGCTTACTGCGCGTCAAGCTTGGGACAAACACGTCTCTTCAAGCGACCACACGAACATAATGGATCGGCCCTTCATCGGCCACCGCAGCGATCATTGCGGCTCCAGGTCAGCCTGGTCATCCATTATTTAGGGGAACTTGTTTCCCCCTCCTTTGCATAGCGCCGGCCATCGTCAGATGTCCAAACTCGCGAAGGCACTAATTTACACATCAGTCACTCTCAGCCACAACGGCTGGCCGCACCACAAGTGCGGAACACGCGAAAATTCTCGATACATCCTTTGCCCGTGCTGCGTCATCGACGCAGCACTCCTACCGAACTTGTGATGGGCACGGTAGGCCAGCGGCAATAGGGACCCCTGACGACGGTCGACGTTCAGGAGGGCCTTCCCGACAAGGAGTATTTCGGCGAAACAGGCTAGCCAGCCGTCCAGTTCCTCGCGTGCGCCATTAGGGCGCGCGCCAGTGAAGCTGTTGACCTGGCCGCAGTCTGTTGACGCATGGGCGAAAGGGCGCCGAGAAAACACCCTATGGTCCCCGCATCCGCATCCACTGCCATTTAGGCAAGGTGCCAGTGCGGGATCGAGCTTGTTCGTAGGTCATTGACCTCACATGCTCGACTCTCCTCGCGTAGCGGCGCGACGGAGAAGACCTGATGACTGCTTAAGTGCACCGCTCGACCTTTGTTGCCCCAAGCCTTGCGCCTGGGCTTCAATAAAAAACATCGCCCACCCTGACCCCGCGATGAGGACGCGCTGAGTGCCGCGTCCTCCCGCACCCCGGCCGATACACCGTTTGCCTCAGGCACTCGGCGTGGCCACCGCTCTTTTCTTTGCCGCCGTACGTTCGATTCAACCTGGCTGACCTCACAAGGGTCCGTCTCGCGTGGATTCGTGCGTCCAAATTTTTCAGCCCCTCAACCCATTTTCCCTAACGCCGATCGCCCTCGCGATCAGCATCGTCATGCAACCTCGTCGACTGATCCGGCCATCTTCACGCACCAGCGCTTCTCACCCGAGCCCTGGTGCGTGCGGACTCGCCTGAAAAAATCATGCAAAACACAGCGCCCAAACACCGTCAGGCGGCCGGGAGACCCAACCCCGACCGAGGCCAACGAGTTGGCCCTCACGCCACACCCGTGCGTGTGCAGCTCGGCGATGACATCAAATCGCCAAGCAACACGTCAGGGCTGGATCGCCCCGGCCAAATCAATATCAATTGCTGGCAGAGCGATGACTACCGGGCCGACCTGCACGAATTCATGCGGCGATATGGCTATGTCGGCGCAGCCGACATCAACCGCCGCTGTTCCGAGAAAACGAAGACCAACCGAATTGTCGTGCTCACCTCCGTGATCGAGCGTCTTAAAGGACGCATCCGAGGCTTCAGGCGCTTGTCCCAGTTCACTCCCCGCTATGTGCCAGAAATACTGGCCATGTGGAACGAGGGCGGGAATCGCCTCGGCCAGAGCACCGAAATCTCCACCCAGATCCAGAATTTTTCGGTCCTGAATTGGTTCTGGAAGATGCACGGCATCAAAGTCAACCCTATTCGAACCTACGTGAATGACCCCGCCCTCGCCCCCCAGTACAAGCGCGAGTCGATCGCGCGGGTTGATAAATCATGGTCAGGCAACGGGGTCGATGCGGACAGAATCATTGCAGAAGCCCGTTTTCTGGATCCCGTAGTAGCCCGTCTGTTGGAGCTCGCCCGCACCTTCGGGTTGCGCGCCAACGAAACACTTCGCTTGCGCCCCGGCCTTGATGACAAGCACGACCATCTGCATATTCACCGAGGCACCAAAACCGGCCGGCAGCGGGAGATGAAATACGCCACTTTCGACGCCGACCTCATGCGCCAGGTTATTGAGTCCGTCAAAGCTGAGCTGGGCCCAGGGGGACTGCACGCCGCATGGGCGGATAGAACGTTGGTGCAGTCGCGGCGCAGGCTGTACTACATCCTGGAACGATTGGACATCACCAAAAAAGGCCTTGGCGTGACCATCCACGGCTTACGCGCCCAATGGGCGATTGAACAATTCGAGAAATTGACCGGCGCCACCACACCGGTGCGCGGCGGCCACGCCATGGACTACCGGCAGTTCAGCGATGCCAGGCTTGAGATTTCACGCGCGCTTGGCCACAACCGCATCAACGTCACTTCCGCCTACTACGGCAGCTTTTTTGCCATGAAGCTGCCCGCTGAACTGAGGTTTCGCGATTCGTGGCGCGAACTCCAGGCGCACCTGCCCTTCATTCAAGACGCCTTGCACGCCCACCATATCTCAAACCTGTGGTGGGTGGGCGCACGAGCCAACGGCGCCAATGTCGGCAAGCAAGATGGCTGGGAATTCCTCATCGACGAGGAGACGTCCTTTGAGCAGGCAGTCATCGCCAAAGAGTCGCTGGAAAAAACACTTGACGCATGTGGGGTGGGCGTCGTCTGTGTGCATGTCGCTGACCGGGCCCCGCACTCGGCCAAGCAGCGCTGGGCCAACCACGCGCTCCCCCTTTTCGATGTAGCGGCACCTGTGTTGAAGATCGAGCCGGCCACTTCCGCGTAAGCGTCCGCCCAAGTCATCTTGACGGTTTCGGGTGGGCGGAATTTGCGTATCCGTAACAACGGCCGCCGCCGGCTTCGACGCAGCCTTAGTGTCGGATTTTCCCGTTTTCTGAGGCAATCCCAATATCAAATGTTCAAGTTATCGGGACAGAACTCCCTGTTCCCACTTGCCCACCCGCGTCAATCGCCGATAATCGAAATTATGCATTTGGCATAATTTCTAATCGCTTTAATGCAATCTAAATCGTTTTTGTTCATTTGACCCCACTCGCAATCACTACCACTCAGTCGTAAGCGTTCTAGCGCATTCACCCACAATATGAATACACCGCCCGACCCCATTGGCGCCGCATGGCTTGCGAACACATTCAGCGTGGAGCCTATGGCGCGCCTCCCCGTGATGAGCCAAATCGGCGGTCGGCGGTCTACACAAGTCGACGGCGGATTCCGCCTGGAGACCTACCCTGAGGCGATGCGCCCGCCCGACGACTTCAAGTCCCACCTGCAGTTCCACCTTCGACACGAGGTTCCTCACCTTGAGTTCCTCGCCCGACTCTTCGCCAGGAATGGCGCGACCGAGATCCAGGACTGGATCAATTCTGAACCCACGGGCGCCTATGCCCGGCGCGCGGCATTCCTGTACGAATGGCTGACCAAGGCAGATCTCAAGGCACCTGAGCGCCTAGGTGGCAACTACGTGGACGCAGTTGACGATGAACTGGTACTTGCGGCCACGCCAAGCAAGGTAGTCAAGGTGCAACGCTGGCGCGTCAACGACAACTTGCCTGGAACCCGAAGCTTTTGCCCCCTAGTCGTTAAGACCGAGGCCGTCCAGCACGCGTCAGCCCTTGACGTTCGCGCGTTGTTTGGGGAGTTAACCGAAGAGTTCGGCGAGGAACTCCTAATGCGTGCGGCAGCTTGGATGACACTGCGTGAGTCGAAAAACAGCTTCGCGATCGAGGGAGAGTCAGACCGATTGAGCCGCATTCAGCGGTTCGCCGACGTCATGGCAAGGCGAACGGGTCAGGGCGAATTGCCGCTGACGGACGCACTGCTTGCAAACCTGCAAGGCGAGATCTTGGGTGAACTCACTAGTCTGAATCAACTTGGCATCCGGAAGTCACCGGTGTTCGTTGGCGAGACACTACGGTACCAAGAGATAGTCCACTATATCGCACCACCCTTTCGCGAGTTGTCGGACATGCTCGATGGACTGCGGGTGTTCATCGAGCGCACCAACGGCCAATCACCCGTGCTGCGAAGCACGGTCGCTGCATTCAGCTTTGTCTACATTCATCCATTGGCAGACGGCAACGGCCGCGTCCATCGCTTCCTCATCAACGATCTGCTCAGGCGCGACGGCACAATCCCTGACCCCGTGATCCTCCCAATCTCGGCCGTAATCATGGATGACCCTGGAGAGCGCCGCGGCTATGACCGAGTGCTCGATGAGGTTTCCAAACCTCTGATGGAGCACGTTCGAGCACACGTTGAGTTCACAGGCACGCGGACTTCCTATCCGGATGGTGTCACCTCCAATTTCGCTTTCCATGGCGATCTTGAAGCCTTGCCGCTGTGGCGATACCCCGACCTGGGCCCGCACGTCGTTTACATGTCGAACATCATTGGCCGCACGATCACCGAACAGATGCGTGAGCAGTCCAAGTACATGCGAGGACACCAACAGGCACGCCTGGCCATCAAGGAAGTTGTGGAGATGCCCGACCACCAAGCAGACCGAGTCCTTCGATCGCTGGAACAGAACAAGGGCATTCTGAGCAATGTACTGGCCAAGGAAATGCCCGTACTAGCGCGGCCTGGTGTGTGGGATGAGATCGCGGCCGGCGTCGAACTAGCCTTTAGTTTAGAAGCCAGCATCGACAACAGCGTTGTCGAGCGATATCGGCCGGGGCGGCCCATGCAGAACTGACGGTTCTGCCGCCGTGAAGGAGAGTGGGCCAAAGTTGTCCGCTCTGGGCGCAATTAGCCCAGGCCGGTGCTTGCAGAACCTCGGGTGGGCTAAAAGTGGCCACGGTGGGCGATATTGGCCCATCCTTGGTGCCCAAGGTGGGCGCAAATTGCCCGCGCTGGCCAATATTTGCCCGGTGATCTGCTAAGGTTGGGCGCAGATCACCCACTGCGGGCAGTAGTCGCCCAGCAGCATGCAAATTGCTGGTTTCAGCTGTGCTGGGCGTATTTGGCCCAGGCTACCAAGAAAACTAGACAGATTGAGGGGACGCGAAACCGGCGCGGAATTCTTCACGGAGACTGAGGCTAGCTGGTTGCACTGCGGCGTATAGAGAATATTGAAAGCGGCGATACTGAAAGTGCACTGAAAAAAGAGTCCGCGTTCGAATTTTAGGCCTTCAGCAAGAGATCAAGACGCCCGATTATGGTCGGCTTGAGAAGCCGACCTTGACCCGACCTCGCTGCCCCAAACTGCCAAACACCGGTAACAACTGCGGCTTGCCCGCCGGTTGGCGTTCGCTGAATTGACCTGCTCCCCTCCTACCGTACCAAGCAAAAGTAGTAGGGGTCCGCTTTTCAGGAGAATCGCGGACATGAGAAAGAGCAAATTCACCGAGGAACAGATCATTGGGTTCCTCAAACAGGCTGAGGCCGGCATGGCCGTGGCGGAGATCTGCCGCAAGGGCGGGTTCTCGGACGCCACCTTCTACAAGTGGCGCGCCAAGTTCGGCGGCATGGAAGTGTCTGAGGCCAAGCGGTTGAGGGAGTTGGAGGCGGAGAACGCCAAGCTCGAGCATCTGCTGGCCGAGGCGCATCTGGACATGCACGCACTCAAAAGCGTGCTCGGTGTAAAAAGATAGCCCCACAGGCCAAGCGAGTGGCCATCAAACAGCTGATCGAAGAACATCAGCTGTCTGAGCGCCGCGCCTGCGGGCTTGTGGGGCTAAGCCGAGACAGCTACCGGCATCCGCCGGTGCCCAGCGCTCAGACCGAAGCGCTAAAGACCAAGATCGTGGAGATCGCGCATGTGCGCAGGCGCTTCGGCTATCGGCGCGTGCACGATCTGCTGCGTCCGGAGTTTCCGGGCGTCAATCACAAGCGGGTGTATCGGCTGTACAGCGCAGCCGACTTGGCCGTGCGCAAGCGCAAGAAGGTCAAACGCCCGGTCGGCGAGCGCACGCCGCTGAGCACGGCTCGCCAAGTCAACGAGGTGTGGAGCATGGACTTTGTATCGGACAGCTTGGCCAGTGGCCGGCGCATCAAGTGCTTGACCGTGGCCGATGACTACAGCCACGAGTGCGTGGACATCGCAGTCGACTATGGGATCAGCGGTTTGTACGTGACGCGCTTGCTGGATCAGGCAGCCAGGTTCCGGGGCTATCCCGCTGCGGTGCGAACCGACAACGGCCCGGAGTTCACAAGCCGCGTGTTCATCGCATGGGCGCAGGAGCATGGCATCAAGCACGTCTTGATCGAGCCGGGCCGCCCCATGCAGAACGGCTATATCGAGAGCTTCAACGGCAAGTTCAGGGACGAGTGCTTGAACGAACACTGGTTCCAAACCTTGCCTCAAGCCAGGACTGAGATTGCCGCTTGGCGGCGTGACTACAA
>NZ_JAQQXT010000013.1:0-156138 GCF_028595345.1 Roseateles albus
AAGGAGCTTCATCCAAGGACGAGAATCAATCCCAATCTACTGACGCAGGCACCTTGGGGTAGCCTCTAGCAGTGGGTCAGTATTGCGTGATCGCGGTGGGTCAGTTCGATGCAATCGCCAACATGACTTTTCGCCAGATTCACAGGTTCATCAATGAACTGCGCAATGTATTGGGTCAGTTCTGGGGTTCCGAACTGGAAGTAGGTGATTTGGTGCTTGTCACACCAATCCGCATAAGTGGTACTCGACTTCTTGTTGAGCTTGGTCTTGGAGTTCTGGAAGACCATCACTATCTTGATATGCGGGTTCTGGGCGATAACGGCCTTCAACTTCGAGCGATCAGCAGATTCCCATCTGCCCTTGGTTTCGATGAAGTGGTTAGGGGCCAAACACCAGTCTGGTGTGTAGTGGTGGACTACCTTGTAGGCGAAACGCGATTGCTCATACGGTAGAGCAAAACTTTGATGAAACTTCTCTTCCAGCGTGGACTTGAATTTTGTGGCTTGCGACTGCATCCACTATTTAGGACCAAGGGTCGCCGGGAAGCATCGACAAACTCTTGATGCCAAGCCTGTTCCTGCAGCCAAAGCAGCAGCGAGGTCGTTTTCGGGATTCAGGTTTTTGGTTGAAAAGTGAGCCGAAAAATGTTTTGTCGTGTCGATAAGCTGTGCGGGAATAGATTACATATTAGTGAGGTCGCAAATAACCCTTACGGATCAAGCACTTGCATGACCTTCAGCCATCGTGTGCAAATTCCTTGCTAGAACACGGCAACGAGCAGTAGTGAGGGCTCCGTCTAGCATGTCACTAGACGTCATGGATCGTCACTGGTACGTCTTTCACACACCAGATGACGCTACATACACGGTTCATCAACTCGACAGGCGCGGTCTCAACTGAGATACGAAGAAATTGTGTCGTTTGACGGGTCATCTTGCAGGGCCGCTTGACGGGCTGTTCTCCCGTTTCATGTAGTTGAGCAGTTTGTTGCGATTGCCCTTAATGCCGCTTCGTATGGCTTGCTTTTCGCCAAGTCCCTCGCCATTCTCAGTATCAGTACTCCGTCCCGTTCCTCTGAGTATTTGGACTCGTAGTCGGGGATTGCCGGAATTTCCTCTGCCTTAATGCATGGTGTTGGCACTGGCACAAGAACTTCTTTGGGCATCTGCATTGGTTGTTGGGTCGCGCAGCCATATAGGGCCAACAGCAAAGCCAATAGGATTGGTTTCATGGGTTTAACTCCCTCAAGATGTCCCTGACTGCTGGCATTACTTCCGCGCAGGTTGTTTGTGTTTCAACCGGGTGTTGAGCCAGGACTTTCTCTACCCGTTGCTTCTCCACTTTCACCACCTTTAGTTCTTCGTGAACTTTGGTGGTCTTCTCTTCACCACCTTTAGCCAGTTCCTCTACGGCTTTGTTCTGGAGTGCTAGTTCCCTGGATAGGGCCGAGATTTGTTCCGTCTTAACCGCCAGTTCTTTGTTGGCGATGTTCAAGTCCGCTCGTAGGGCCTTGAGCGTCCAGTGTTGGACTGCGATAGTTCCAATCAAAGCCGTTACCAGCAGGGCAACCAGGGTTTGTTTCCAGTAGGTGAGGAGGAGGAGTAAGTTCATATTGCGAATATTTAGCGGGCTCGCCTTGTTGCCCAAGAAGCCGACATTTTTGCCTTCGATTCATCTGAATGTTTCTTGCCCTTCCTTGCTGCAGACATATTTGCCCTGTGTTCCTCTGTGCGCGTTGGCTTTTTCTTCCCCTTCATTGCCGCAGAAATATTTGCCCTGTGTTCCTCTGTGCGCGGTGGCTTTTTCTTCCCCTTCGTGGTGCGACTGTATACGTGTGTGCCTGGAATGCAGCGATTCAAAAGAAGTGGATGCCCCCAATATTCATCTATGACCGCCTGTTCGGCTTCCGCCAGTTCTTCCTTGGTGGTGTGGCAGGAAACAATTTCTTTCAGCCAATTCTCTGGTCGTTCTTTCCTAATGCCGTTTAGAAGTCGGCTGCTTCCCCAATAAGCCGTGTCTAGCTCAGGTGGAAGTTTGTTTGCGCTGCGTTGTCCGAAGTAAAAATTGCCGGTTTTGTGGTTGTGAATTTTGTAGATGTACATGGCTGGAAGAATATTTGTTGACCGGTGGTTAGCATTAATATTTATCAGCCAAAAAAAGGGCAGGTCACAAATAGTGCCTGCCTATAAAGGTGCGGGTTCTCACATTGTTGTTGGCGTCTAAGTACCCCGCAAGAGCCGCCTAGTTTTGCGAGCGTCCTCGCGTATTATCTCATTTAGACTTCATTGGCTGGATTCTCTGCCAGTATCTCCAGCCGCTCGGGCGAGCTAAACGCTACTGCCCAATAACCCAGGCAATGAATGTCCCTAACTTTCCTTCTTGCCACATCCCATGTGCAACCGCTGCTGACGAGTAATAGTCCCTCGCTTAGTTGTTGGACGTTGTGTTTGCTTAGGAATTGGTAAGCCTCAAGTCGCTTAACCGCTTTGAATGTGAAGTTGCCCTTGTCTTCCCTTGCCATTTGTCCTGGCAGCAGCATGATGAAGAAGCCCATGGTGTTATCGCGGATTGGGATAACGGCCAAATCCGCGTCATTGCAGAGCGTGCCATTGGGTTGAGGTGAAGTTGAAATCACCCGTTTTACCTTATGGGCTTCCTCGATTACGTTGAATAGTATTGCAGCCACGTTTTCAGCTTTCAGTTTGTTTGGGGCCGCGAGGATAATGAACGCGTCACAAACCATCAAGGCTTTTCAGTCAGTTTCTCCGCCTTCTGAATCCGTGCCAAGCGGTATGTATTCGGTGTTGAAGTTAATTCGGAATAGGATCGCATCTGACTCGCTCTTGAATGCGCGTGGGTGTGGTTGTTTGCTCCACAGGCCGCAATGGGCCAATGAGTCATCTTCCGCGTGGGTGTTGCACCATTCCTGCTGGTCCACATAGTCATCGGGGTTGCATTTGAAGAAGAAGCGATAGCCGCGTTTCTTCAGCCCAGGCATTACGCGAGCCCTATATGTGTGGAAGGGGTCGAACTCATCGAAGTTGAGCTTTAGCGCGAGGTCAATGGTTTGGGGGTCTGGCTGCTCCGTAACTGCGTTTGCGAGTTGCCAATTGGCTTCCAGTGCAGTGTTTTGCCTAGTCATGCGTTCGGGTTGGGATTTGCCGTGGAACCAATTCCGTAGTGCGCTGAGCAAGATGATCGTGGTGTCTTTGTTCGTCTTCATAAACTTCTCCTTGGCTTTATTGCCTCGGATTATTTATGGGCCGTTGATCACCAGATATGTGAGCAGTTTTCTCGATTCCGTTCCCTGTGTTGCTTCTGGGTTTCTTTGTTTATCCATTTCCTCACCCACTTCTTCCATCGCAGTTGTTCTTTGCGGGCTTTGTTGGTGCCATCCGTCAACATTGCATTGACGGAGAAGATTTGGTTGGTATGGCCCATGCGGTAGAGCAGCAGATGGGCCAAGTAGTGTTCACGTGCGGTGAGCAACACCATATTGGATGGGTGATCGCGTCCGTCCATGGAACTCGGCAGAACATGGTGCCATTCCGAATAACACGTGAGCGTTATTCGCCAGCGGGCTTTGTCCATCAACGAGTCATATGCGGCTTGGTAGTTCACCAGCATATTTAAGACTCCGTTCATCTACCCCAGGTAAGCCGTTTCCTGGCATTCGTTCCACCAAGCAGTTGGAGTTCCGTTCTTCATCGCAACCCAGAAAGGCCAGCATTCCTTTACTTCTTCGTATTTGGTTTTGGCCGCGAAGTCTTCGTGGTCTATATGGGGAATGTTTGCTGCGTGAGTGGTGATGAAGTTGAAAAGTTCGTTTGCCATTTGATTCACCTGTTTGTTTGCCGTAAGTCCATTGGAACTTCGCCATTCAGGTTCATCAAACAATGGTTGAAGAGAGCTTTCAACCCGGTATGTTTCTTTCCAAAAGATAAGGGCCGCAATTAGCGGCCCATTGTGTTTGTGCTGGTTTCGTTTCTTGCCGGTATTTTGAATAAATATTTGTCTCAAGGAGCAACAACAATGTGTATCAAATATGTTTCCACCAAAACCTATGGAGCCGAGCGAGGCTATGCTGTCGCCTACCGTCAATGGCGAGCTGAGTCGCACTGCAACCTCATCCACGGATATGCAATGGGGTTCCACTTCGAATTCGAATCTACTGAACTTGACGTCCGTAACTGGGTCGTTGATTTTGGTTCACTGAAGACACTGAAGGAAAAGATGGACGACTGGTTCGACCACACTTGTCTGGTGGCGCAGGACGATCCAGAGTTTGAATTCTTCGAAACCATGCACAAGAAGAACCTCATCAAGATGGTTGTTGTTGAGCGCACGGGCTGCGAGGGTCTGGCTACCTTCTTGGCCGATTACATCCAGGAAATCTGGTTGCCCGAGAATGGATATGCGGGTCGTGTCAAACTGCGTAAAGTTGAAGTCAGGGAAACACCAAGCAACTCCGCTATGTGGATCAACGAATAAGACGCGTCAAGGTCTGTCACCAGTCACGAAAAGGGCCGCAATTAGCGGCCCTTTGTATTTGTGCTGGTTTCGTTTAGGTTGTTGTTGCAGCAGGTGTTTCTGTCTTTGTCTGCTTCTTGGCTCGTTTGGTGCTGTTGAACACTTCGTCCAGTTCTGAGTTCTCAGATGCTGCTTTTGCGGCTTCCAAAAATTTAATGGCCGCTTCCGCGCTATCTACCGAGAAGTGTGTGTTGCCGTTAAGGGGCATGACGGTATTGCCGTTGCGGAGCGAGATCATGTACTTGTCCTTCAGCTTCTTGAAGAACTTACCCGCTTCGCTTGCGCTTTTAATCAGCTTCACATTCTCGTCAATGTTCTGCGCAAACTTCAATTTGGCGTTTGCCAGCGGGTCTTTCTGAATGCCCATCTGTGCTGCGTCTGTTACTGGCGTTGCCAGTGTTTGCAAGCTTGCCAGGAAACCCAGTGTTGTTGTTTCCGTTGTGGTTTCTTGAGCGGGTTTGTTGCGAGTGCTGGTAGCCATTTGCTGTTCTCCAAGTTGCGGCGTTGTTGCCGTAAAGACATTGGAGCTTCAGGTAAGTGGTTCATCAAGCGATAGTTGAAAGAGCAGTCGTAGCGGTATGGCACTTCTTGACCATTCCCTTGCATCAGCTCGATTCTCTTCGCCGGTCGCGCAATAACAGTTTTCAGATGAATACGGCCCAGTGTCGTTGTTCCTGCACATTTGGTACTGCTCGCGTCCACGTCCCCTTGAGTCAATTTTCCCCGTTTGAATCCACCACAATATCCATGTCAAAAAGTCAAACTTCCACTCGATGTTTCGACTGGTTGCTTGGCCTTTTTGCGCGTTGAATTTCTTGAACCAGTCTTGAGTGAAATACTTGTAAACGGAATGATTCGCATCGTATGCGCTGCACACCAATTCGCATTCAATATTGAATCGTTCAGTTGCAGCAATGTTCTTTACATAAAGGGCCTGCATGTCGGCTAGTCTTTCGCTCTTCGGCTTCTCTAGAAGCGGAGCGAATTCAGGCAGAAAACTTTTGACTAGCTCTGACAGTTTTGGCACCGATAGGTCGTAAGGAAGTCGAGGCCTGATTTGAGCCAAGGTGTCTCCGGTGCCTAGCTCTCTTATTAGAGCCCAGAAGAAAATATCTAAGCCACAAGAAGTCTCTATGCGTTTAAGGTTTTTTGTTATTGCATCGCGTTCCATTTTTATTCTCCGATAAGCCATTATTGTTGCTTCATATCCTGAAAGCATCAATATTTATGTCTTAAATCAGAGTTTTATCTGAGTTCGTAAGTCATTGGATAAATACCTAGCCACAAGGAGTTGGCTGGAGATTTTCACGATGACAACGAAAGAATATACAGATGCGGAATTAAAGAAACTGAAAGATGCGTACAAAGCACAGCGATGCGGCTGTAAGCGTCGAAAGGACAGACAAGGGACGCAGATTGAAATGCGTATGACCTTCGACCAATGGCTAGCTGTCTGGGAGGAGTCAGGCAAGCTGCATCTGCGTGGAGCAGGGAAGGGCCGCTATTGCATGTCGCGCTTGGATGACTTGGGTCATTACGAGGAAGGCAATATCGCAATCATTCTCACAACCGAGAACTGTCGGCAAGGACATCTTGGTAGGCCAAGCAAGATTAAAGGTAGGCCAAGTCCCAGAAAAGGAATGCCGTTGGCCGATGAGCATCGCGCTCATGTTGTTGAGTCGCTAAAGCGGCATCAACTAACCACCGTTGTTTGTCCGCATTGCGGGAGAACGGGTCAGCTACTGGTCATGCATCGCCATCACTTTGATCACTGCCCTACGGTACGCTTGAAGGCACTGTCGTGACTGTTGTTTGAACTGTCGTGGTTCATCTAGAACACACGGTTTGCACAAATTGAGCTATCGACGGCTAACGCTCGCCGTTAGCGGCATCCAGCGAAGCGCTTTCTAGCTGATGTATTGCAGCGCGCCGGCGACGCTTTCAACGAAGTCGCTGTATTTGATCGAAGTAGACATGGTGGGGCGGGGTCCAAGGAGGGATGAAACTGGCGTCAGTTTACTGAAACCGTCTTGCGGCCGGCTTTCAGCTCGGCTTATGGAGCTGGCTCCTACAATCGGCCGCCCTCAAAATCTTCTTTTGACCGATGAACCTGCTGCTCGCTACGGTTGTCCTTTTGCCCCTGTTGCTAGGCACTGTGCTGTGTGGCTGCTTGGGCGGTTTCAAAAGCCGGCCTCAAGCGCCTGCTTTAGCGGCCGCTTTGATCACCGCAGCGGTGTTTGGCTTGCTGCTGTCGGCTGCGCCCGAGGTGCTGCAGGGTCAGGTCTTGCTCAGTCATGTCGACTGGGTGCCTGCGATCGGCATGAATCTGGGCTTGCGCCTGGATGGCCTGTCGCTGTTGTTCGCAGGCCTGATCACCGGCATTGGGCTGCTGATCATTGTTTACGCCGCCTTCTACCTCAGTGCCGACGACCCCAAGGGCAAGTTCTACAGCCAGCTGATGCTGTTCATGGCGGCGATGCTGGGCATCGCGCTGTCCGATAACTTGCTGTTACTGGTGGTGTTTTGGGAGCTGACCAGCATTTCTTCCTTCTTGTTGGTCGGCTATTGGGGCCACAAGGAAGAAGCTCGGCAGGGCGCCCGCATGGCGCTGGCGGTGACCGGTGGCGGCGGCCTGGTGCTGCTGGCTGGCGTGATCGTGCTGGGCCAGATCTGCGGCAGCTATGACTTGGGCCAGATGTTGACCCAGCGCGACTTGGTGCAGGCCGACCCCCGTTACCCGCTAGCCTTGGGCTTGATTTTGGTGGGTGCCTTCAGCAAGAGCGCGCAAGTGCCCTTCCACTTTTGGTTGCCCGAGGCGATGGCGGCGCCGACGCCGGTGTCGGCCTATTTGCACTCGGCCACCATGGTCAAAGCGGGGCTGTTTTTGCTGGCCCGGCTGTACCCGGTTCTGGGCGGCACGGCGCTGTTTGAAGGGGTGGTGGCCAGTGTCGGTCTGGCGACCATGGTGTTCGCCGCCTTTGTGGCGATCTTCAAACATGATTTGAAGGGGCTGCTGGCTTATTCGACCATCAGCCACCTGGGCTTCATCACCTTCATGATCGGCTTGGGAACGCCAATGTCCGCGGTGGTGGCGGTGTTTCACGTCCTCAACCATGCCTGTTTCAAGGCGGCGCTGTTCATGACGGCCGGCATTGTTGATCATGAAACCGGCACGCGCGATATGCGCCGGCTCGGCGGCCTGATGAAGTTGATGCCCTGGGTTGGCAGTCTGGGTTTGCTGGCGGCGGCTGCGATGGCCGGTGTGCCGCCCTTCAATGGCTTCTTGTCCAAGGAGTTGATGCTGGAGCAGGCGCTGCTTGCGGGCTTTTGGGGTTCGCTGTCATGGGCGATTCCGCTTTTGGCGACGCTGGGCGGCCTGTGTTCGGTGGCTTATTCGCTGCGCCTGGTGCACGACGTCTTCTTCAACGGCCCGGCGCGTGAGTTGCCTCAAGCTCACCCGCATGAGCCGCCCTGGGGCATGAAGCTGCCGGTGCTGGTCTTGGTGGCTCTGTGTATCGCCATCGGCCTGGCGCCGATGTGGCTGGCGGCGCCCTTGGTGCAGGCGGCGGCCGGTGCGATGTTGGGTGAGCCCGCACCTGCTTTTCAATTCGCACTTTGGCATGGGCTGAATCTGCCCTTGTTGATGAGCGTGATTGCAGTGGCCGGCGGCGCGCTGCTGTACTTTGGCTTGATGAGCGGCGGGCGGCTGCATCGTTACTTGCCCGGGCCTCTCAGTGGCAAGGCGATGTTTCATGCCACGATCGACGGCTTGTTTGGCCTGGCCGGGCGCTGCACGCGCAGGCTGGAAAACGGCTCGCTGCAGCGCTATGCGGCCTGGATGGTGGCAACGGCCATTGCTTTGTCGGCTTGGCCTTTGCTGCGCAGTGAGGGGCTGACGAGCGGCTCGCGTGAGTTGCTGGCGGCGCCGCCCTTGGCGATCGGTGTTTGGCTGCTTTTGATCGTGATGGGCTTGGCGCTGGTCTTGATGCACCGGCAGCGCTTTGTGGCGGTCATTTTGGCCGGTGGCGTGGGGTTGGTGTGTTCGATGGCGTTTTTGGCCTTGTCGGCGCCCGATCTGGCGCTTACGCAGTTGTCGGTCGATGTGGTGTCTACCGCTTTGCTTTTGATGGGCCTGGCCTTGCTGCCGCAGGTCGGCAAGGTCGAATCCAGCTCCTTGCGGCGCGGCCGTGATGCCTTGCTGGCCTTGCTCGGGGGCGGCGGCATGGCCTGGTTGAGCTGGCTGATGCTGACCCGCAACCATGAGTCCATCTCCTGGTACTTTCTGGAGAACGCCTTGTCGGGCGGCGGTGGCGCGAATGTGGTCAATGTGATCCTGGTTGATTTCCGCGGCTATGACACCTTTGGCGAGATCACCGTGCTGGGCATTGCTGCCGTCGGTGTGCTGGCCTTGCTGGACGGCTTTCGGGTCAAGCGCCCCAAGACGGACGGCGCAGGTCGGGCTTGGAGTTATGCCCGCGAGCCCTTGATGCTGCGGGTGGTGGCGCGGCTGGTGCTGCCGCTGGCCTTGATGGCTTCGGCCTACATCTATTGGCGTGGCCACAACTTGCCGGGTGGGGGCTTCATCGCCGGCCTAGTGACTGGCGTTGCCTTGGTTTTGCAATACATGGCGAACGGCCAGCAGCGGGCCGAGGCCTTGATGCATGCCCAAGGAGGCCGGCGTTATGTGCGCTGGATAGGCACCGGGCTCTTGATCGCCTGGCTGACGGGCGTGGGCGCCTTCTTGTTCGGCCGGCCGTTTTTGAGCAGCGCGCATGGCCACCCCAGTCTGCCCTTGATTGGTGAGCTGCCCCTGGCCACGGCGGCGCTGTTTGATCTGGGTGTCTACATCACAGTGGTGGGGGCAACGATGTTGATGCTGTCGGTGTTGGGCTCGGCCAGCAAAGACGGGCGCAAAGCAGTGACGCGGGGAGGCGGCAAATGACGATTTCTATGGAGTTTTTGCTCGCCAGCGGCATTGGCTGGGTGACGGCCTGCGGCATTTATTTGCTGCTGCGCGGGCGCAGTTTTTCGGTCGTGCTGGGTTTGAGCGTGATCGGCTATGCGGTCAATGTGTTCATCTTCGCCATGGGGCGCTTGTGGAGCGGTGCCGCGCCGATATTGGGTCAGAGTGCTGCCTTGGTGGCGGACCCTTTGCCGCAAGCCTTGGTGCTGACGGCCATCGTGATCGGCTTTGCCACCACCGGCTTTGTGATCGAGTTGGCGCTGCGCAGCCGGCATGAAAACGGCAGCGACCATGTCGACGGCGTGGCGGAAGAGGGCACGCGATGAATTGGGTCGATCTGTCTTGGTTCTTTCAACCTTGGTTTTTTCAACATATGGCGGTATTGCCCGTTTTGCTGCCGGCGCTGACCGCTGTGGCCTTGCTGCTGCTGGGCGATCACGGCGGTGACAGCCACGGCGGGCATGGCCATCACAAGCTCTTGTGGGCGCGCCGCATCGGCATGGCTTCTGCCGCCCTGGGTCTGTTTTTGGCCGTGTTCTTGGTCATGCGCGCAGCTCAGGGGGAGTTGATCACCTACCGGCTGGGCGACTGGCCGGCACCGTTTGGCATCATTTTGCTGGTCGACCGACTCGGCGCCATGATGCTGCTCTTGAGCGCTTGTGTGGCGCTGCCGGTGCTGTGGTACGCCACCGGCGGCTGGGACGCCCATGGGCGCTATTTCCACGCGCTGTTCCAGTTTCAGCTGATGGGTTTGAACGGCGCATTTGTGACCGGCGATTTGTTCAATCTCTTCGTCTTCTTCGAGGTCTTGCTGATCGCGTCCTATGTGTTGATGGTGCATGGGCAGGGGGCCGAGCGGTTCCGGGTCGGCCTGCATTACGTGGTCTTGAATCTGGCCGCCTCGGCGCTGTTCTTGATCGGCCTGGCGCTGATTTACGCCAAGACCGGCACGCTCAATATGGCTGACTTGGCGCTGCGGGTGCCCGCCGTGGCCGCACCCGATGCGGCCGTGCTGCAGGTGGCGGCGATGCTGCTGCTGGTGGTGTTTGGCTTCAAAGCGGCGCTGATGCCGCTGGCCATGTGGTTGCCAGCGACCTACGCGGCGTCCAGCCCGCCTGTGGCGGCCTTGTTTGCCATCATGACCAAGGTCGGCGTTTACGCCATCGTGCGGGTGCATGGCGTTGTGTTTGGCGACAGCGGCGGGGCGAGTGCTTTTGCGGTCGCGCCGATTCTGCTGCCGCTGGCGCTTGCCACCAGTGTGTTGGCGGTCTTGGGCGCTTTGGCGGCCAAGACCTTGGCGCGTTTGGTGGCCTGGTTGACCGTGGTGTCGGTAGGGACGGTGTTGGCCGGCCTGGGCTTGTACGGCAGTGCGGCCTGGGGTGCTGCGTTCTACTACATGCTCAACAGCACCTTGGTGATTGCGGCGCTGTTTTTGTTGGCCGAGTTGGTGGCGGCGCAGCGCGGGGATGCGGATGGGCAGTTGGTGCCCGCCGCGCCGGTGGCGCAGCCAACGCTGCTGGGTTTGATGATGTTGTTGGCGGCAGCCTCCGCTGCGGGCTTGCCGCCGCTGCCGGGCTTTATCGGCAAGCTGATGCTGCTGGAGGCTGCCAGCAGTCATGCCTGGGCGCCCTTGGTCTGGACGGTGTTGCTGCTGGTGGGCTTTTTCACGCTTTTGGGCCTGGCCCGGGCAGGCAGTATTTTGTTCTGGCATGTGCGCCAGGACCTGCCGGCCAATGTCAGTGCCGGCGGCAGCCCCAAGCTGGTCAGGGCGACTTGCAGCTTGCTGGGTGCAAGCGTGCTGCTCAGCCTGGCTGCCGCGCCGATTCAGCGTTATACCCAAGCGGCAGCCGTGCAATTGAGCGACCGCGCAGCCTATGCGGCGGCGGTGCTGGGCGCTTTTGGAGAGCCGGGCAGTCAGCCGACGACTCGGCCCTATCTTGAGCCGAGCCAACCCGTTCCTCTGCAGGAGGTGAAGCAATGAAAAAGGATGCGCTTCTTGCGCGCAAGGCGTGGTTCAGCCATCCAGCCCTGTCGGTTCTGCTGTTCCTGGTCTGGCTGCTCTTGCAGCAAAGCCTGAGCTTCGCGCATGTGCTGATGGCCGCGCTGCTGAGTGTGGTGCTGCCGCGCTTGCTGCACGGATTGTTAGGCCCGGCCATGCGGCCCAAACGCTGGGCGCTGGCGCTGCGCTTTGGCCTGCTCGTGCTGTGGGACATCGTGCTCTCCAATGTGACGGTGGCGCGTCTGGTGCTGGCGCCCGGCGCCAAGCCGCAACCGGCCTGGGTGCGCGTGCCGCTGGCCCTGCGCCAGCCCGGCCCCATCATGCTCTTGGCGACCATCATCACCACCACGCCGGGTACGGTGTCTTGTGTGGTCGATGACGAAGCCCATGAAATCTGGGTGCACGCGCTGGACTGCGCCGATCCGCAAGAGATGGCCGCGCAAATCAAGCAGCGCTATGAGCAGCCTTTGCTGGAGATATTCGAATGACGACGCATTTGTTTTTTGATTGGCCGCTGCTGGCCTGGGCCTTGAACTTCGCCACTGCCGCCGTTGGCTTGGCGCTGCTGCTGACCGGCTGGCGCTTGCTGGTCGGGCCGACAGTCACTGACCGCGTGCTGGCGCTCGACACCATGTATGTCAATGTCGTCGCGCTAGTGGTCTTGCAGGGGCTGCGCGAAGGCAGCGGCCTGTTGTTCGAGGCGGCAATGATCATTGCGCTCTTGGGTTTTGCGTCAACGGTGGCGCTGGCGCGCTACCTCAGCCGCGGCGATGTGTTGGAGTAAATTGGAGTAAGCGAGACCATGGCTAACCTTGAAATCCACGGGCTGGCGCAAGTTGCCATCAGCCTGTTCTTGATCATCGGCGGCTTGTTCGCGCTGATCGGCGCGATCGGCATGTTGCGCTTCCCGGACTTTTTCATGCGCTTGCATGCGCCCACCAAGGCCACCACCTTGGGCGTTGGCGGCGTTTTGCTGGCCAGCCTTGTCTATCATTGGACGCAAGGCCAATTCGGCCTGCAAGAACTGTTGATCACGCTGTTCTTGTTCATCACCGCGCCGGTGTCGGCCAATCTCTTGGCAAAGGCGGCGCTGCATCTGCGCTTGCCCTCCAAGGCCGGGCTGCCGCCAGGGCAGCCGCGGCCTTGAATTGCATCAGGCCTTGTTGCTGGCCGGCTTGCGAAGCAAGCTGGCAATCAGGGTCAGCACGGTCAGCGGTATGAAGAACATCATCATCACTTTGCTGAACATGGGCAGCGCAGCATGCTGTTGGCTCATCAAAATCAAGTAAGCGGTGTAGGCGACGTAGTAGCCGATGAAGACAAAGCCTTCCCAGCGGGCAATTTCGCGCCCGCTGAGCATCACCGGCAGGCAGGCCAGCGCCACCACGAGCATCACCCAGATATCGAAGTTCAGTACCGAAGCGGCCACCGGCACGCCGGCCGGTGCAATCAGCGCAGTCAGCCCCAGGCAACCAAGGATGTTGAAGATATTGCTGCCCACGACGTTGCCGATGGCGATGTCGCGTTGGCCTCGGATGGCTGCCATGATGGACGTGGCGACCTCCGGCATCGAAGTGCCGGCCGCCACGATCGTCAGGCCAATCACCAGATCGCTAACGCCCAGGCTCTTGGCCACCGTGATGGCCGCATCCACCAGCCAGCCCGAGCCCAGCACCAGCAGGCCCAGACCCACCGCGATCAGCAAAATTTGCACCGCCCAATGCTTGTCCCAATTGGCCTCGGCCGGCATTTCTTCGGTGAACTCCGCCTGCGTCTCTTTCGACTCGCGCCGCGACTGCCGCACCAGCAGCACGGTATAGGCCAAGAACAGCGCCATCATCAACAAACCGTCGTTGAAGCTCAGCCGCCCGTCCAGCCCTAAGGCCAGCAGCAGCAGCGAGGCGCCTATCATCACCGGCACCTCTTGGCGAATCACCTGCGCGTGCACGGTCAAGGGCACGATCAGGGCCGAGATGCCCAGAATGAACAGCACATTGAAAATATTGCTGCCGACCACATTGCCAATGGCGAGGTCGGGCAGGCCGTCCAGTGCGGCGCCGATAGACACCGCAACCTCCGGCGCGCTGGTGCCCATAGAAACCACGGTCAAGCCCACCACCAAGGGTGAGATGCCCGCCGACAAAGCCAGCTTGCTGGCGCCGCGCACAAGCAACTCGGCGCCACAGACCAAGGCGATCAGTCCGAGCAAGAAGAATCCGAGCGTCAACATCTGGCTTTGAGCTTTTCAGTGAGCTTTGCTATTGCTGGGGCCACTGAGCAGCTTGTCGGTGTAGGCAATCGCCAGGGCCGAGAGCAAGAAAGTGAAGTGAATCATGGTCTGCCACATCAGCGTTTTCTCGGTGTAGTTTTCGGCGTTGATGAAGGTCTTGAGCAGGTGAATTGACGAGATGCCGATGATGGCTGTGGCCAGCTTGACCTTGAGCACCGAGGCGTTGACATGGCTGAGCCACTCGGGTTGGTCGGGGTGGTCTTCCAGGCCCATGCGCGAGACAAAGGTTTCGTAGCCGCCCACGATCACCATGATCAAGAGATTGGAGATCATCACCACGTCGATCAGGCCCAGCACCACCAGCATCAGAATGGTTTCATTCAACTTGGCCGGCGCCAAGGCGGACTGGTAGCCGATGCTCTTGACGAGAATATTGAGCGCCTCGGTGTTGCCGAAAGCGGCCTCGATCAAATGCACCAACTCGGTCCAGAACTGAAAGACGTAGACGGCTTGGGCCAGGATCAAACCCAGATACAACGGCACTTGCAGCCAGCGGCTGGCAAAAATCAGGTTGGACAAGGGACGCATCAAGCGGGTCGGAGGTGTTGGGGTGGACATCGGGTTTCCTCGGGGGTGTCGGAGTTTGAGGCGGATTCTATTGCGCCTCAGTGAAAATTCGAGGCCAAGGTACAGGCATTTACCACGTTAGAGTAAGCGCTTCGTCAGAGACAAGACGCACAGTAGCGCCCAGTTGTCCAAGTTAAGTCCTTCTTGTAATCCGCTCCTGTCAGAGGAATCACATCATGAGTCAGAACGAACTTTATCTGCCCAGCGCTGCTTGGCAAGAACAGGCCAATGTCAAAGGCATGGCCGGCTACCAGGCTTTGGTGGATGAATCCGAGGCCGATTACCAGGGCTATTGGGGGCGTTTGGCACGCGAGTTTGTGACTTGGCAGACGCCGTTCACCAAGGTGCTCAACGACAGCGAGGCACCGTTCTTCAAGTGGTTCGAAGACGGCCGGCTGAACGTGTCCTACAACTGCCTGGATCGCAATGTCGAGCGTGGCTTGGGCGACAAGGTGGCCATCATCTTCGAGGCCGACGACGGCTCCAGCACCAAAGTCACTTACAGCGAGTTGCTTGGCCGCGTCTCGCAACTGGCCAATGTGCTCAAGGCACGTGGCGTCAAGAAGGGTGACCGTGTGGTCATCTATATGTCGATGTCTGTCGAAGGCGTGGCAGCCATGCAGGCTTGCGCCCGCATCGGCGCGATTCACTCGGTGGTGTTCGGCGGCTTCTCTGCACAGAGCCTGCGTGACCGGGTGCAAGACGCCGGCGCGGTGATGGTGATCACCGCCGACGAGCAACTGCGCGGCGGCAAGGCCCTGCCTTTGAAGGCCATCGTGGATGAGGCGCTGGAGGGTGGCGTTTGCCCAACGCTGAAGGACGTGATTGTTTATAAGCGCACCGGCGGCAAGATTGGCTGGGTCGAAGGGCGTGATCACTGGCTGCATGAAGAGTTGGCAGGCAAGCCAATGACTTGCGAGCCTGAGTGGGTCGAGGCCGAGCACCCCTTGTTCTTGCTCTACACCTCGGGCTCGACCGGCAAGCCCAAGGGTGTGCAGCATTCCAGCGGCGGCTATTTGCTGCACGCTGCGCTGACGACCAAGTGGACCTTTGATCTGAAGGACAACGATGTGTTCTGGTGCACGGCCGATATTGGCTGGGTCACTGGCCACAGCTACATCACCTATGGGCCTTTGGCGCTGGGCGGCACCGAGATCGTCTTCGAAGGCGTGCCCACCTATCCGGACGCTGGCCGCTTCTGGGAGACGATCGCCAAGCACAAGGTGTCGATCTTCTACACGGCACCGACGGCAATCCGCTCTTTGATCAAGGCGGCGGAAGGTAATGCTGCCGTGCACCCGGACCGTTATGACCTGAGCAGCTTGCGCTTGCTGGGCTCGGTCGGCGAGCCTATCAATCCTGCCGCCTGGGAGTGGTACCACAAGCACATCGGTGGTGGCCGCTGCCCAATTGTCGACACCTTCTGGCAGACCGAAACCGGTGGCCACATGATCACGCCGCTGCCGGGTGCCACACCCTTGGTGCCGGGTTCTTGCACGCTGCCATTCCCCGGTATCACGACGGCCATCGTCGACGAGATGGGCAATGATGTGCCCAACGGGCAGGGCGGCATTCTGGTTGTCAAGAAGCCTTGGCCTTCGATGATCCGCACGATTTACAACGACCCCGAGCGCTTCAAGAAGAGCTACTACCCCGAGGAGTTGAAGGGTTATTACCTGGCCGGCGACGGCGCGATCCGCGATGCGGAAACGGGTTACTTCACCATCACCGGCCGAATCGATGATGTCTTGAACGTGTCGGGTCACCGCATGGGCACGATGGAAATCGAATCTGCCCTGGTCAGCTGCACCGAGTTGGTGGCCGAAGCAGCGGTGGTGGGTCGCCCCGATGACACCACCGGCGAGGCCATCTGTGCCTTCGTGGTGCTCAAGCGCGCCCGCCCAACGGGAGACGAAGCCAAAGCGATTGCCAAACAGTTGCGTGATTGGGTGGCCAAGGAGATCGGCCCGATCGCCAAGCCCAAGGACATTCGCTTTGGGGACAACCTGCCAAAGACCCGTTCCGGCAAGATCATGCGTCGCCTCTTGCGCTCGGTCGCCAAGGGTGAAGCCGTCACGCAGGACACGAGTACCTTGGAGAATCCTGCAATCCTTGATCAATTGTCGGAAGCCAATTGATCAAGGATGCGCGAGCGCAGCTCGCGCCGGCGCCACAGGCGCGTGCAGGATTCGGGGAGCACTCACGCGGCTAGCCGCGTGATGTGATCACCAGAACCCAGCCATCTTGGATCAGTTGTCGGAAGCCAACTGATCCAAGAGACGCCTGCGCAGCAGGCGTCAGCGCCAAGGGCGCTTGGCTGGGTTGGGGATCACTCATATCGCGAAGCGATGTGGGTAATCACAGAATCCTGCCTCCCAATAATCGCCCGCTCTGCGGGCGCTGTTTATGGTGGACCAGTTGTCGCAAGCCAACTGATCCAAACTAACGCCCGCCTCGCGGGCGTTCCCCATTGCGCCCGTTAGAATCCGCCCCGACTCGAATTGAACCTTTTCGATTGATCTGATTCCCTTAATCCTGGAGATTTTCACAATGGCTTCTTCCGACAAACAAGACGACAACGAACGCATCGCCCTGTGGCTTGTTGGCTTGGTGATCGCAATTTTGTTGGTCAGCATCACTTCTTACGTGCTGATCAAGCAGCGTCACCGTGCGGCCCCCGCACCTGTGGCCGTGGCCGCCATGTCCGATGCGGATCTGTACGACGCGCCGCTGAGTGGCGAGTTGCTGGCGACCGTGCACTTCGGTTTTGCCGAAGCTACCGTGCCGGTTGAGGCCGCCCCCGATCTGGCCCGTGCGATGGAAGCCTTGATGGCCGCACCAGCGCGCAAGATCGTTATCGCCGGTTTTCATGACGCCAGTGGCGACGCGGCCAAGAATGCCGAGTTGGCCAAGCAACGCGCCATCGCGACGCGCTCGGTGCTGACCGCCGCTGGTGTGGACGCTGGCCGCATCTTGCTGCGTAAGCCTGAGTCGACCTTGGCCGACGGCACGGCCGACGAAGCCCGCCGGGTGGAGATCCGTTTGCTGGACTGAGGAACGGATGGGCCGCTCTTGTCGGCCTTTGAATCATAAAAAACGCCGCCAGTGAATGATCGCTGGCGGCGTTTTTTTCTGGGCGTTCAATGCTCAGCGCAAGCGAAACACGGCAACGGTGGCGACCAAATCATCGGCCTGCAGCCGCAAGCTGCTGGCCGAGGCGGCCATTTCTTCCACCAAGGCCGCGTTTTGTTGGGTCGTGTGATCCATCTGTGTGACCGCCTCGCCGACCTGAGCCACGCCGCTGGCCTGCTCTTTGCTGGCCGAGCTGATTTCGCCCATGATGTCGGTGACGCGTTTGATCGAGCTAACCACCTCGCCCATCGTCACGCCGGCCTGGTCGACCAGTTGTGTGCCCGCTTCAACCCGCTCAACACTGTCATTGATCAGGCTCTTGATCTCCTTGGCCGCCTCGGCCGAGCGGCCCGCCAAGCTGCGCACCTCGCTGGCGACCACGGCAAAACCGCGCCCTTGCTCCCCCGCACGGGCCGCTTCGACGGCCGCATTCAGCGCCAGGATATTGGTCTGAAAAGCGATGCCGTCGATGACCGAGATGATGTCCGATATCTTGCGCGAGCTCTCATTGATGCCCTTCATCGTCTCTACCACCTGTCCGACGATATTGCCGCCCTCGATGGCAATGCTTGAGGCGCTGGCGGCCAGTTGGTTGGCGTGGCGTGTGCTTTCGGCGTTTTGCCTGACGGTGGCGCCGAGCTGCTCCATCGACGCGGCGGTCTGCTCCAAGGCGCTGGCTTGTTGCTCTGTGCGGGCACTCAGGTCCAAATTACCCTGCGCAATCTCGGCGCTGGAGGTGGCCACTTGCTCGGCCCCCTGGCGCACCGTGCTGACGACTTGGGTGAGGTTGTCCTGCATGGCTTTGAGCCTGGCCATCAGGCTGCTGTGGTCGCCGAAGCGCAAGTTCAGGGCTTGACTCAAATCACCGGAGCCGACACGTTCGGTGACCGCAGCGGCCTCGGCCGGCTCCGCCCCCAAAGCATGGCTGATGGCGCGGATGGTCAGCCAGCCAATCAGGCCTGAAATGCCCAGGCCCAACGCAATTGCGACGATTGATGCCCAGCGGATCGTCGAGTAGCGCGCCGCAGCCTCGTCGTATTCCTGCTTTGCCACATCGATTTGCAATTGCATCAAGGCCTCGGCCCCAGTTTTGACCGGCGCAAACAGCGCCGGCAGCGCGGTTTTGACCAGCTTTTCCACCGTCGGCATGTCATCGGCCTTCAAGGCCTCCACCGCCGGCAGCAAGCCTTGTTGTACGAACTGTTTGCGATCCGCGCCCCATGCCTTGGCCAAACGGGCCTCGTCGGGCGTCAGATAGGTCAGCAGATAAGCATCCCAGAGCTTGGTAATGGTGGCGATATTGGCCTCGACCGTGCTGATCGCGGCTCGCACCGTTTGCGGGGTTTGGTCCGCCAGCGCGGTGGTGATGGCCAGGCGGTTGCTGACCACCATGGACTCGATCTGGCCGATTTGCACCGCCGTGATGGTGCGGTCTTCATAAACGGTTTTCAGCGAGGCGTTGGAGCTGGAGATACCGTAGAGGCCAAGCCCGCCGACGAGCAGCAATGCCAATGAAAGAATGGCCAGCAACAGCAGCAAGCGCGTGGAAATCTTCATCGTCACTCCTTGGGGTTCGCATAACTTCGATGCGCAGGGGGCTACCGTCGATCTTTGCCGCTAGCCTATTCGAAGCTGCCCTGGTTTGTCCAGCGCTTTGGCAATGCAGCCCACCGGGACGGCGTCCATGAAACCATGTCGCCTGAAGGTGTCCAGCACCGCGTCCACTGCCTCCGGCGCGCAAGAAACCAAGAGACCGCCGCTGGTTTGGGGGTCGCTCAGCAGGGCCTGCGCCATGCTGGGGAACTCAGCCGGCAGATGAATATCGTGCCCATAAGCGGCCCAGTTGCGCCCCGACGCACCGGTGACGATGCCTTGTGCCGCCAAGTCCGCCACGCCCGGCAGCAAGGGCACCTGCTCCCATTCCAGCCACACATCGCAAGCCGCGCCGCGTGCCAATTCCAGCGCGTGGCCGGCCAGGCCAAAGCCGGTCACATCGGTCAGCGCATGCACGCCGTCCAGCGCCGCCAGGTCCGGCCCCGGCGTGTTCAATTTCGTCGTAACGGAAATCATCCGCGCATAGCCTTGCTCGCCGAGTAAATCTTTTTTGAGTGCCGCCGACATAATCCCAACGCCCAGCGGCTTGCCCAGCACCAAGACATCGCCCGGCTGCGCGTCGGCATTGCGCTTGACCCGGCTCGGGTGCACCAGGCCCAGCGCCACCAGGCCGTAGATTGGCTCGACCGAGTCGATCGTGTGGCCGCCCGCAATCGGGATGCCCGCCGCACGGCAGACCGAGGCACCGCCCTCCAAAATGCGGCCAATCGTCTGGGTCGACAGCACATTGATGGGCATGCCGACCAGAGCCAAGGCCATGATGGGCCGCCCGCCCATCGCATAGACATCGCTGATTGCGTTGGTGGCGGCAATGCGACCGAAGTCGAAGGGGTCATCGACGATGGGCATGAAAAAGTCAGTGGTGGCTATCAACGCTTGTTCGTCATTGAGCTTGTAAACGGCCGCATCGTCGGCAGTTTCGATGCCCACCATCAGCTCGGGCGGGATGGGGAAACCGGTCGTGCCTTTCAGAATTTCGGACAGCAGGCCGGGTGCAATCTTGCAGCCGCAGCCGCCGCCATGGGAGAGCGAGGTCAAGCGGGGTTCAGGCTTAGAGATGGTCATGCTTGAAGGGATCTGTTGAGCTTGTGGGGGAGGGTGGACAGCGGTCAGCATAGCCGGATCCTTGTGTTGTTCACACCGTGTTGTCATCTGCGGCAAGGCGAAGGCGATTGGTTTTCGCGTGGCCTTCCGCGCGGGCTTTGGGCACGCCCTGCCAACTTGAGTTCCAATGCCGGCTGAGAATTATTTTTGGAGTGAGCCATGTCTGTCGTCAATCGTCGCCATCTGAACCAAACCCTCGTTGCGGCTGTGTTGGCCTTTGCGGGCCTGTCCGCGCAGGCGCAAGCCCAAGTGTTCCGTGTCACCGCCATCCCCGACGAGTCACCGACCGAGTTGGCCCGCAAGGCCGCGCCACTGATGCGTTACCTGGAGGCCCAGCTGGGTATGAAGGTCGAGTTCACGCCGGTGACCGACTATGCGGCGGCCGTTGAGGCTCTGGTCAACAAGAAGGTTGATCTGGCCTGGTTCGGTGGCTTTACCTTTGTGCAGGCCAATGCGCGCTCGGGCGGCAAGATGCTGCCCTTGGTGCAGCGCGAGGAAGACAGCAAATTCCGCTCGGTCTTCATCACGTCTGATCCCGCCATCAAGAGCTTGGCTGACCTGAAGGGCAAGGACGTGTCTTTTGGCTCGCAGAGCTCAACCTCCGGCCACTTGATGCCGCGCAGCTTTGTGTTGCAAGCGGGCTTGAATCCGGACAAGGATTTCCGCCGGGTCGCCTATAGCGGCGCGCATGACGCCACCATCGCCGCAGTTGCCGCCGGCAAGGTCCAGGCCGGCGCATTGAATATCTCGGTGTGGGAGAAGTTTGTGGCCGATAAAAAGGTCGATACCGAGCGGGTGAGGGTGTTCTACACCACGCCTTCTTACTACGACTACAACTGGACCGTGCATGCCGATATGCCTGCGGCGCAGCGCGAAAAAATCACCAAGGCTTTTTTGAGTCTGAGCCGCGATGACGCCGCCGGCAAGGAAATTCTTGACTTGCAGCGCGCGACGCGGTTTATCCCCACCCAGCCCGACAACTACAAGGGCATTGAGGCCGCCGCGCACAGCGCCGGCCTGCTTTGACGCGAGTTTGCTGATTTGAAGCTGTCGCTTTGCGCCGTAGACGCCGCGCCCCTGGCTGCGGGCACTGCTCGGGCGCCGGTCTTGCGTGGCCTGAGTTTGAGCGTCGAGGCGGGGGAAGCTGTAGCGGTGATCGGGCCTTCCGGGGCCGGCAAGACCACGCTCTTGCAACTGCTGGCCTGCGCTTTGCGGCCGCTGGCGGGCCAGTACGAACTCGATGGCAGCAGTCCCTGGCGCTTGGGGTCCGGCGACTTGCGGGCCCTGCGTGGCCGGCTGTTTTTGGCGCCGCAAGTGCCGCCTTTGCCGCCCAGGCAAAGAGTGGTGACGGCGGTTCTGGCCGGCTGCTTGCCGGGCTGGAGTTTCACGCGCAGTCTGCGCTCGCTGCTCTATCCGGTCGATATTGGTGCCGCTCACGCCGCGCTGGCCGCCTTCGATCTGGAAGACAAGCTGTTCGAGCGCGTGGACCGACTCTCCGGCGGTGAGCGCCAGCGGGTCGGGCTGGCAAGGGCTTGGGTCAGCCCGGCCAAGCTGTGGCTGCTGGATGAGCCCCTCTCCGCCTTGGACCCGATGCGCACGAGCTTGGTCGCGCAAGCCTTGGTGCAGGAGGCGCGCCGGCGCGGCGTGACCCTGCTGGCCTCGCTGCATCATGTGGAGATGGCTCTGGCGCATTTCCCGCGCATCATTGGCTTGCGCCAGGGTCAGGTCTTGTTCGACCTGCCGGCGGCTGAAGTCACGCCGGCCTTGCTGGCGCAGCTGTATGCCCAGCACGAACTTGAACTGGCGTCCGGGCAAATGCCGGAGCAAGCCTTGCTTGCTCAGCCACCCTTGCCGCAGATGGTGTGTCGTTGAGCGGATCGTCCTCGGCCGGCGCAGTGCCATCACGCGACCCCGCTTGGCTGGGGCGCGTGTTTTGGCTGGGCGCGGCCGTGGCCTTGCTGTGGCCGCTGGCGGTGCTGACCGAGTTCCGCCCTTGGATATTGCTGGAGCCGCAGAGTTTGGCCGTCACGGCGCGATTTTTGGCGGACTTTTTCCCGCCCAAACTCGAGCTTGAGTTTTTGCGCATGGTGGCACTTGAGGCTTGGCGCACGGTGGCGATGGCCACTGCCGGCATCAGTTTGGCTTTGTTGGGCGCCGTGCCGCTGGGGCTGCTGGCCACGCGCAGCCTCTCGGTCTCGGCCCTGAGTGGCCGCATGGCTCAGGGGCCTGCTGCACTGCGCTTGGGCACCCGTTGGCTGTTGGTACTGTTGCGCAGCGTACCGGAGCTGGTCTGGGCCTTGATCTTTGTGCGGGTGGTGGGCCTGGGCGTCACCGCCGGCGTGCTGGCGATTGCGCTCAGTTACGCGGGTATGTTGGGCAAGGTCTATGCGGAAATCTTGGAGAGCGGCGACACCGAGTCCACGCGTACCCTACTGCGAAATGGCGCTGGGCGCATGCAGGCATTTTTTTACGCACTACTGCCTCAAAATGCCGCCGAACTCAGCAGTTACACCGTCTACCGTTGGGAATGCGCGATTCGCTCCTCGGTGGTGCTGGGCTTTGTCGGCGCCGGCGGCCTGGGCCAACAGATCGACGCGTCTATGAAGATGTTCAATGGCGCCGAGGTGGCCACGATGCTGCTGGTGTTTGTGTTCTTGGTCGCCCTGGCCGACACCATCAGCGCCGCGCTCAGAGGGGCGCTGCGGTGAAGCTTTACCCGCAAGCGCGGCTGAGCATAGGCCGGCGTGGCTTGGCTGCATGCTTGGCCCTGCTGGGCTTGGTGCTGGCGAGCTTTGCCACGCTTGATCTGCAATGGGCGCAGATGTTTTCACTCGAGGCTGCGCGCAGCATGGGGCGCTTTGTGGCGGAGTTTTTTCCGCCCGATCTGAGCCTGGCTTTTGTTGCCAAGGTGGCTTTTGCCTCGCTGGAGACCTTGGCGATGTCTGCGCTGGGCAGCTTGATTGCCGCATGTGCGGGGCTGCTGCTGGCCTTGGGTGCGGCGCGCTTGCATGGCCAGGATTCGGCGCTGGCGCGGCGCCCGACGCGCTGGCTCTTGAATGCCTTGCGCGCGGTACCGGAGTTGGTCTGGGCTAGCCTGCTCTTGATCTCGGCCGGCCTGGGGCCGTTTGCAGGCACATTGGCCTTGGCCGCACACACCACGGGCGTGTTGGGGCGGCTGTTCGCCGAGGCGATCGAGAACTGCAGCGAAGGGCCAGGTTTTGCCTTGCGCGTTCAGGGGGCCGGCAACTTGCGGGTGTTTTTGTATGCGACGCTGCCGCAGGTCTTGCCGCAGTTGATCAGCTACACCTTGTACCGCTGGGAGAACAATATTCGCGCGGCCGCCGTGCTGGGCGTGGTGGGAGCGGGCGGCCTGGGCCAGCTGCTGGGCTTTCATATGGGCTTGTTCCATATGAACAAGACCGCCACCATCCTGGCCGCGATGCTGCTGCTGGTGGCCTTGGTGGATTTGCTCAGCGACCGATTGCGCCGCGCGTTGGCTTGACAAGGGCTTTCCCGCCTCTCCGAATGGAGGGTATGCAAAGCCAATAGCTTGGCTCGCAAAGTCGGTCGCCTCGGCTCAGCTGCCGCCATCATCGGCAGCTGCAAAAACAAGCCGAACAAGAGGCGTCAAGATGCTGGAGCGAAAGCCGTGCGACAAGGTCGGCCAGGGCGCTGATGAGCCGATGTCGCGGCGCGACTATTGCTGGTTCCGCATGGACGGGGTCAGCAATTTGATGGTCATCAACAGTGTGTTGATGTTCGAGGGGCCGCTGGACTTTGACGCGCTGCGGCGCACGATCGCTCAGCGCCTGCCCAACTACGCCAGGTTTACGCAGCGGGTGCAGCTGAGGCGGCGGAGCCGCTTCTCTTTGCCTCAAGCCATTTGGGCTCAAGATCCTGACTTTGAGATTGCACGGCATGTGCAATTCGATGCCGGGGCGGCAGCGGTGAGCGAGTCTCAACTGCAAGCCTTGCTGGGGTTGCAGGCCTTGCTGCCCCTGGCCAAGGACAGGCCGCTTTGGCATATGCAGGTCTTGACCCGCGTCGGTGGTGGTTTTGCGATCGTGTTTCGCCTGCACCATTGCATCACCGACGGCCTAGGCCTCGTTCATGTGTTGAAGCATCTGACCGATGACAGCATGGCCCACGCTGGCCAGGCGGCGCTGGAATGGCACCCGGCCTATGCGCAGCCGCAAGCCCATCCCACACTTTGCAAACGCATGCACCGGCTGGTTTTTTGGACTCGCATAACCGCGCAGCTGGCCCGTTTGGCTTTGTTGATACCGGATTGCCGCAGTTCCCTGAAACGGCCGCTGAGCGCCGATAAATGCATGTTGCAACTGCCCGCGATGCAGCTCGATCTGGTGCGCAGCATCGCCAAAAGCATGCAAGCCACCGTCAATGATGTGTGGGTGGCCGCGGTGGCGGGTGCGCTGCGTGCCTATCTGCAGGAGCGCGGGGAGCCTGCGGCTCAGCGAGCGCTGCGCGCGGCGGTCACCTTCAATCTGCGCAACAAGGCCGACGCGTTTTTGCTGGGCAATCATTTTGGCCTGGTGGCTGTTGACCTGCCCATTGACACCGCCCGCGCCTTGGATCGCCTCGCGCTTGCCAGCGCGCGCATGAGGGCCATCAAGGCTTCGCATCAGCCGCACGCGACGATGTTCTTCTTGAGCTTGAGTGGCTATTTGCCGGCCGCGCTGCAGCGCTGGGTGCTCAAGCTCTTTACCTCCAAAGGCTCGGTGGTCCTGACCAATGTGGAGGGCCCGCCGCAGCCGCGCTTTTTGGCCGGCGCGCGGCTGCAAGACGCGATCTGCTGGGTGCCGCAGGCGGGCACCATGGGTGTTGGCTTCGCGCTGATGTCCTACGCCGGGCAAATCCAGATCAGCATGTTCGCCGACCGGAGCCAAGTCGCCGATCCGCAGCGCCTGATGGACTTGGTCGGCGAGGCCTTTGTGCAGCTGGAAAAGGAAACGCGCTTCAGCGCTTTTGCGCTGCTGCAGGGCCGCCCGGCCTTGCCGGCAGCGATTGTTGCGCCGACCGTCTCAGCGACCGTCGCGTCGACTATCTCGTCGACTATTTGGCCGGCCGAGTCGGCGGGTTGACGCCGCACAGATCGAGGTGATTGGGGTTGTGCACAAACCAGCCGCCCCGATTGCGCCGTGCCGCCAGCAACTCGGTCCAGGTCTCGCTGTCGGTGCGCAGCACTTGCAGGGCAGGGCGTTCCTCAAGCGGCATATCGGCCAGCAGACGCACGCGCTGGATCGGCTGACGCTGTTCGGCTTGCTCGTAAAAGCCCATGTTCGGGCCGCCACGTTGCAGGCTGGCCAGCAATTCCATGCCTTTCAAAACCCGGCCGACCACGGTGATGTTCAGGTCCAGGCCGCGCGGTGCCTGTCCAATCACCGCATAGAGCTCGGCGCCGGTGCTGGAATCAACCGCGTCACTGCGCCCGGCGCCAACGGTTCCATAGCAATGCGCGAGCCAGGCGCGGCCAGTCTTGGGGTCGGCGGCGACGGGAAAGCCGTCGACAAAGCCTGTTAGCGAGGCCCATCCGTCCAGGTCTGGCAGGCGGGCCAAGGGCAGACCTTTGAGCGGGACGGAAAACTCTGCCGGCAATTTGGGCGCAGCCGCACCCAGCGGCTTGGCCAGGGCCGGGTCGTCGGCATGGGGGTCACCCCATTGCGCGACAAAGTTGTCTTGCACGCGTACGACGGCCAGGCCGTCATAAAAGCCCCCGTGGGCCAGTGCACGGATATTGAGCGTGTGCAGCGGTGCGAAGCGCGGCGCCAGCTCGATCAAGACTTGACCCTTGACCTGTCCTTGGGTCAATTCCATCAGCAGCGTGTTCTCGGGGTCCAGCCCGCGCCAATGGCTGTCGGGCGATTGGGCCAGAATATCCGCGCCGCTGCGGGGATTGGCCTTGACGCCTGCCGCGGCTGTTGGCTTGGCGGCGACTGCCGAAGGTGCTGCTGCTGCTGCAGGTTTTGCGCCGGGCTTTTTCTTCGCCGGGGCTGTGGCGACAGTCTTGGTGGGCGTCTTTTTGACGCTGTTCTTCGTCGGGGGCGTGGCGTGAGCGGCCTGGCTGGTGAGCAAGGCGGCGGTGAGCAAGGCAAGCAAGGGTTTGAGTTTTCTTGGCATGGTTGGGGTCTTCTCCAGGTGCGGCAGCATACGTCCTTTGCGGGGTGGCCCCCTGGCCTCGGGGGGCAGGTGCAGGCAAGACTTGATCTTTTTCTGAATCCGGCGCGTCTCGGCGCATCTGCTCGTTCGGCACGATGCCGGGAGTTCGCCCCGGCGGGCGACCCTCTTTCTTGTCCGCACAAGAAAGAAGGCAAAGAAAGCGCCCCTGCCGCATGGCCCTGCGGGTCCGCTCGGATGCTCAAATTTGCCGGGCCGCGCCCAACTCACTGCGCTACGCTGCGTTCAGACAAGGGGCGCGAAGCCAGATGTTGAAGTCGCTGCGCGACGCCCGGCAAATTCTCCGCTCCTCGCCCATGCAGAAGGGGTTTCGAAAGAACACGGCTCGCTGCGCGTCGCCTTGAAGGGTGCTGCGTTGCGCGCATGCACCTTCCAAGTCGATCGCTTGAGGGGCAGGTCTTGCCTATACATTTGAGACCTGACCCTGCGCCTGTGACCCTGCGCCTGCGTGAAGTCGCTGCGCGACGCCCGGCAAATTTTCCGCTCCTCGCCCATGCAGAAGGGGGAACTCCAAAGAAAACGGCTCGCTGCGCGTCGCCTCGAAGGGTGCTGCGCTGCGCGCATGCACCTTGCAAGTGGGTGCCGCGCCGCTCAAGTCTTGCCGATATTCTTGAGACCCCGGCTTTCGGTGGCTAAATGGGACGCCGAAATGTTTGGGGGGTAGTTTTTACACCTGACCCTGGCCTTTACGATTCGCGTGGAATCGTGACCTTCACTGCTTATGAATGCATGGGACTGGACGGACAGAAGCCGAAGAAATGGATCTGAAATGGGCGTGCAAATGACGGAGTTTCAACTTACCTTGAAGAGTGTTGGCATCGATGAGATTGTGACGAGTGGAGGTCTTACCAGGCTACTTTCCCTACGGAAACTGTTACTTGCCGGGCTTGGCCTTTCTCTAGCGCTAACACTCTATGGCTGTGGACCATCTGAGCAGCAAAAGGCCGAGCAGCGGCGGATCGACTGCTTGAACAAGCCATGCGAAGGTGACGTCGTTCCGAAGGTAAGCGCTGGCAACGTAGCCATGAAAGTCGGCGGGCGCTATTTTTCTGTGCCCAAAGCCTATCGACTGGACTTTCTGGGCTTGGCCTTTTACTGGCCCAGCAAAACACATTTGACTGGGCCACCCGAAGGAGGGAGCTTTCCCGAGAAAGGGCAGCCGTTCTATGACATTGCCATCGAGCTCGACTTTGTCCCTGAGCCAGCCTCGATTGAACTCAGCGACATGATTGCAATGGCCGAGAAGAAGGGTCGGCCCGTGACCCTCATCAGCCAATCAACAAACCTTGATGTTGTGACTGTTCAACTTCGAGAACAGCCGACCGAGTTGAGCACGATCTACGTCGCAAAGAATGCGAGCTATCCATCTGGCAAACCGGCGGCCATGGGGTGTACACATGCCAGAAAAGATGACCGATGCTCGGCTTACTTTGCCTGGGGCCAAGGAATGCATATCAGCGTGAGCTTTAACCAGCGGCATGCCCAGGACTGGCCGCAAATCTACGCCGAGATCGAACGTGTCTTGGCGCTCGTGAAACCACTTTGAAAATCTACACCTCTCGGGGTCAGATCCCAAAAATATAGTGAAGACCCGACCCTCAAGCCATCGACTGGCGAGGTGCCAGCGCGCTGCGCGGCACCCATCGAGGCGATGCGCAGCGAGCCGAGTTCTTGGGTGTTCACCCCTTCTGCATGGGCGAGGAGCGGAAAATTTGCCGGGCGTCGCGCAGCGACTTCAAGAACTGGTTTCGCGCCCCTTGTATGAACGCAGCGTAGCGAAGTGAGTTGGGCGCGGCCCGGCAAATTTGAGCATCCGAGCGGACCCCGCAGGGGCCATGCGGCAGGGTCGCCTTCTCTGGCCTACTTCTCTTGGCGAGACAAGAGAAGTAGGTCGCCCGCCGGGGCGAACTCCCGGCATCGTGCAGGTAGAGCAATTCAGCCGGGGCCGAACAATGGCTCCGTACAATCGGACAAATGGCCTTTGTTCACTTACGCACCCACACCGAATTCTCCGTCGTTGACGGCACCCTCAGAATCGACGACGCGGCCTCCGCGGCCGCCAAAGACGGGCAAATCGCCTGCGCGATCACCGACCTGGCCAATCTGTTTGGCGGCATCAAGTTCTATAGCGGCATGCGCAAGAAGGGCGTCAAGCCCATCTTGGGCGCCGACTGCTGGCTGGAGCCCGAAGGCTCGGACAAGAACCCCAGTCGCTTTTTGCTGCTGGTGCAAAACAAACAGGGCTATCTGAACCTGTGCGAGTTGCTTTCGAGAGCCTGGATTCAGAACGTGCAGCGCAACCAGGCCTGCCTGAAATGGGAATGGCTGAGTGAGCTCAATGAAGGCTTGATCTGCCTGTCGGGCGCCCAGTTTGGCGGCCTGGGCGCTGCCTTGTTGGCCGGCGACAAGCCGCGTGCGCTGGACTGGGCCGGGCGCTTCCAAGAGATCTTTCCGCAGCGCTTTTACATCGAGTTGCAGCGTGCCGGGCTGGCCGGCCAAGAGGCGCTGGTCCAGACCAGCGTGCCGTTTGCGGCCGAGCTGGGCCTGCCGGTCGTCGCCACACATCCGGTGCAGTTCCTGGGCACCGAGGATTTCGAGGCGCATGAGGCCAGGGTCTGCGTGGCCGAGGGCGAGACGCTGACCAATCCCAAGCGCATCAAGCGCTTTTTGCCGGGCCAGTTCTTTCGCAGCCAGGCCGAGATGGAGGCGCTGTTTGCCGACATTCCTTCGGCGATCGCCAATACGGTGGAGATTGCACGGCGCTGCAGCCTGAGTCTGGTGCTGGGTAAGCCGCAGCTGCCGGAATTTCCGACTCCGCTGGTCGACGGCGTCAAGATGACGCCCGATGATTACTTCCGTTACGCCTCGCATGAGGGTCTGAAAGAGCGGATGGTGCTGCTCTACCCGAACGAGGAAAAACGCGCCGAGCAGATGCCGCGTTACATCGCCAGGCTGGAGTTCGAGCTCGAGACGATCGTGAAGATGGGCTTCCCCGGCTACTTCCTGATCGTGTCGGACTTCATCTGGTGGGCCAAGAACAATGGCTGCCCGGTCGGCCCGGGGCGGGGTTCGGGCGCGGGCTCGCTGGTCGCCTATGTGCTGAAGATCACCGACCTGGATCCGCTGCAATACAACCTGCTGTTCGAGCGCTTCTTGAACCCGGAACGGGTCTCGATGCCCGACTTCGACATCGACTTCTGCCAGGGCAACCGCGACCGCGTTATCGACTACGTCAAGGACAAATACGGCCGCCCTGCAGTCAGCCAGATCGCCACTTTCGGCACCATGGCGGCCAAGGCGGCGCTGCGTGACATCGGCCGCGTGCTGGGCATGGGCTATGGCCAAGTCGACTCGATCGCCAAGCTGATTCCGGCGCCTCCGGGCAAGACGGTGACCTTGGCCAAGCTGCCGGAGAACTTCGACCCGGCCAAGGAGAAGATGATCTACGCGCGCCACGAGGCGCCGGAGATTGATCAGCGCGAGGCGCAGGAAGAAGAGGTGGCCGAGCTCTTGAAGCTGGCCGCTCGCGTCGAAGGCATGGTGCGCAATATCGGCATGCATGCCGGGGGCGTGTTGATTGCGCCCGGCAAGATCACCGATTTTTGCCCGCAGTATCAGCAGCCCGGCTCGAACAGCGCGGTCAGCCAGTACGACAAGGACGACGTCGAGGCGGTGGGCCTGGTCAAGTTCGACTTTTTGGGTCTGGCGACGCTAACGATTCTGGAGTTGGCCAAGGACTTCATCATTGCCCGCTACCCCGAGCAAAAGAACTTCAGCTTCGAGACCATTCCGCTCGATGACCGCAAGACCTACAAGCTGTTCTCGGAAGGGCTGACCGAGTCGGTGTTCCAGTTTGAATCCAGCGGCATGCAGCGCATGTTGAAGGATGCCAAGCCTTCGCGTCTGGAAGACCTGATCGCGCTGAACGCGCTGTATCGGCCAGGCCCAATGGATCTGATCCCGACCTTTGTCGCGCGCAAGCATGGCAAGGAAGTGGTGGTCTACCCGCATCCCTTGACGGAGCCGGTGCTGAGCGAGACCTACGGCATCATGGTCTACCAGGAGCAGGTGATGCAGACCGCCCAGGTGCTGGGCGGCTACTCGCTCGGCGGCGCCGACATGCTGCGCCGCGCGATGGGCAAGAAGAAGGCCGAGGAGATGGCCGAGCACCGGGCGATCTTCCGCAAGGGTGCGGCCGTGAACGGTCTGGACGAGGCCCAGGCCGACGAAGTGTTCGACTTGATGGAGAAGTTTGCCGGCTACGGCTTCAACAAGTCGCATGCCGCCGCATACTCCTTGCTGGCTTATCACACCGGTTGGCTCAAGGTGCATTTCACGGCCGAGTTCTTCGCCGCGAACATGACGATTGAAATGGACGACACCGACAAGCTCAAGGTCTTGTTGAATGACGCTAAGCTGTTCGGCATCGCCTTCGAGCCGCCTAACGTCAATCTCGGTGTGCACCGGTTCGAGCCGATCACCAACAAGCTGATCAATTACGGCCTTGGCGCGATCAAGGGCACCGGCAAGGGCGCGATCGACTCGATCGTGGCGACCCGTAAAGCGGGCGGCGAGTTCAAGAGTTTTTATGACTTCTGCAACCGGATCGACCGCAAGTCGGTCAACAAACGGGTGGTCGACGCGCTGATCAAGGCCGGCGCCTTTGACAAGCTGGAGGCGGACCGTGCTCGCCTGCTGGCCAGCGTGGCGCGCGGCTACACCCACGCGGAGACGCAGGAGGCCAATGCCAATCAGGGCGGGCTGTTCGATTTTGGCGACTCGCATGCATCCAGCACCGCCGAGCCCGATCTGGTGGACGCCGCCCCCTGGAGCATCAAGGAGCGCCTGACGCTGGAGAAGACCGCGATTGGCTACTACCTGAGCGGCCATCTGTTCGACCAGAGCGGCGAGGAAGTGCGCCGCATGGTCAAGCGCCGGGTCGCCAATATCGAGGACGCCGCGCAGAGCCGCGAGGTGGTGATGCTGGCCGGCATCGTCAGCGATCTGCGGGTCATCAATGGCAATCGCGGCCGGGTGGCGATCTTCAAGCTTGACGACAAGAGCGACTTCATCGAGGCGGTGGCCAACGAAGAATTGCTGAACCTGCACAAAGACCTGCTGGTCGACGACGAGTTGCTGATTCTGCAGGGCAAGGTGCAGATGGACCGCTTTGCCGGCGGCTTCCGTTTCAATGTGCAGGCGGTATGGGATCTGGCCGGCGCGCGCGCGCGCTTTGGCAAGTATTTCTATGTGCCGGTGCGGCGCAGCCTGCCCGCGCTGCAGGATGTGATCAAGCAATGGCCTGCACGACTGCTGGAAACGGAGCAGGGTCAGGTCAGGCAGGGCTTGAAAATGACCACCCACCATTTTTTGTTCGGTGAACACGCGGGGGCGGAGTTCAAGATTGAGTTGGGCGAGGAAAGCCGCTTCTGGCCCAGCGATGAGGCCTTGGCGCAACTGCGCTTGGCGACGCAGGATCCGCAGGGCGGTCCAGTGTCGCAAATCATCTACGACTGAGGACGGCGCGGGGCTAACTTACGGTTTCCCGCCTTTTTTGAAGGCTTGAGCCCGCACAAATAGGCGATGATTCACCGCATTGCCGACCATGCCCAACGCCACCCCAACCCTCACCACAGCTTCAAGGCCAAGCTTTGGACCTTGCGGCCTTATCCTCACCGGAGGCGGCGCGCGTGCGGCCTATCAAGTGGGTGTGTTGGCGGCGGTGGCGCAGTTGCGCCGCGATGCCGGCTTCAGCGGTGCCAGCCCTTTTCCCATCATTGCCGGCACTTCGGCGGGTGCGATCAACGCGGCCACCTTGGCCTGCCATGCGGATGATTTTGACGGCGCCGTAGATGGGTTGGTGCATCTGTGGCAGAACCTGCATGTCGACCAGATTTACAGTGCCGACGCCTTTGGCATCATCCGCACCGGCGCGCGCTGGTTGCGCTTGATGAGTTTGGGCTGGGCGGTGGCGCGTTGGCGCCGCACCCAGCCGCGCAGCCTGCTCGATAACGCCCCGCTGGCCGCTTTGCTGCACCGGTGGATAGAGATGGATCGTCTGGACCAGATGCTGGCGGCCGGCCATATGCATGCGCTGGCGATCAGTGGCTCCAGCTATACGTCTGGGCAGCACATTACGTTTTATCAAACCCAAAAGCCCATCACGCCCTGGTCGCGTTCGCAGCGCATTGCCGTCAGAACGCAATTGACGGTCGAGCACTTGACGGCCTCCGCAGCGATTCCCTTCATCTTCCCGGCGCAGTCCTTGGATCTGGATGGTCAGCCCGAATGGTTTGGTGATGGTTCGATGCGCCAGAGTGCGCCGATTTCGCCGGCCATCCATCTCGGCGCCGAGCGCATTTTGGTGATTGGTGCGGGCCGCATGCATGAGCCACCCGGCAGCCGGCGCTCCGCGCTGGTAACGGGTCACCCCAGCATGGCGCAGATTGCCGGCCATGCCTTGTCGAATATTTTTTTGGACGCGTTGGCGGTGGACGTGGAGCGCTTGCAGCGTATCAACAATACGCTGGCCTTGCTGCCGCAGCAGGCCAGGGAAGCGACGCCTTTGCGGCCGGTTGAGGTCTTGGTGATTGCGCCCAGCCGGCGTCTGGATGACTTGGCGGCCGAACATCAAGGCAGCTTGCCGCCGACGATCAAAGGCCTTTTGCGCAGTGTCGGGGTGGCAGGCGAAGGCAAGGGCGCGAGCGGATCGGCGCTGACCAGCTACTTGCTGTTTGAGCCCTCGTTCACCGGCGAGTTGATCAACTTGGGCATGAGCGACACCTTGGCGCGGCGCGCGGAGGTACAGGCCTTTTTTGGTTGGCCGGAACAAGCCTTGCAATGCGACCCGGCCTCGATGCGGCGGCGCAAGGCCGGCTTTGCCGAGACGGTGCCCGGGGCGATGAATCACTCGGGGTAGGCTGTTCCGTTCACGCGCAGACCCAGCGCCGAGAGTTTGCTGGCTTTGGCCGGGCCTATGCCACGTACGCGGTGCAGCAGATCGGCCCAATCGCTGAAGAGGGCCAGGGCCCGCGCGTTCAGCAGCTTCTCCACTAAGCCCGGCCCCAGGCCGGGCAGCGACTCTAGCTCGGCGCGGCTGGCTTCGTTGGCTTCCAGCAGCTTCACTTGCGCCCTGGTGTGCCCGGCCAGGATGCACATGAAACCAGTCAGCAAACTGCGGCGCCGCATCAGGAGCAGGTCCTTAGGCTATTCGCCGTGTTGCGCCCGCACCATCGCGGCATAGGCGCCGTCGACGGCTATCAACTCGGCGTGCGAGCCGCTTTCCAGCACCCGGCCGGCGCCCAGCACATGGATGCTGTCGGCCGAGCGAACGGTGGACAAGCGGTGCGCGATGACGATCAGCGTCTTGCGACCCTGCCATTGCTCCAGCGCTTGTTGAACCGCGCGCTCGCTCTCGGTGTCGAGTGCCGAGGTGGCCTCATCAAACACCCAGACAGGTGCATCGCGGTAGAGCGCGCGCGCGATGGCCAGGCGCTGGCGCTGGCCGCCTGAGAGCTTGCTGCCATTGGCGCCAATGATGGTGTCCAGCCCTTGCGGCAGGCCAAGTGCAAAGTCCCATAGATTGGCGGCACGCAAGGCCTGCTCCAACTTGGCTTCATCGCGGGGTTGGGCATAGGCGATGTTGTCGGCCACCGAGGCGTCAAACAGCACGATGTCTTGCGACACCACCGCGAACTGGCGGCGCAGATTGCCCTTGCGAAGCTCGCTGACCTCAACCCCGTCGAGCGTGACGCTGCCAGAGTCGGCCTGACCGAAGCCCAGCAGCAGATGGACGATGGAGCTCTTGCCTGCGCCCGAGGCGCCGACCAGGGCGGTGGTTTGACCGGCTGCGAATTTGAGCGTCAGCCCATTGAGCGCCGGGCGGTCGGCGTCCGGATAGAGCAGATGGACATCCTGCATCTGGATCTCGCCCTTGCAGTCCTGAAGTTCCTTCGTCCCTTTGTCGGGCTCAACCGGCATGTCCAGCAAGCTCATGCAGCCGCGTGCGATCACCAGCGCGCTGGTGATGGGCGGCATCAAGTCGCTGAGATGGCGCAGGCGTGAGGTCAGCAAGAGCAGGCCGGTGATGAAGGCGGCAAACTCGCCCACGCCGGTATTGGCTTGGCGCGCTTGCAGCAAGGCCAGGCAGACGATCAAGGACAAGCCCCAGCTCGCGACGAACTGCGACAAGGGTTGCGTCATGGCTGCAGCCGCAGCCGACTTCAGGTTGTTGCGCTGCACCTGCCGGGCCAGTGCATTGAACTGAGCCCGCTCATGGTCGGCCGCATCAAAGCTGCGCACCACCCGCCAGGCGCGGGTCAGATCGTCGACCTTGTTGACCAACTGCAGTTGCGCGTCATAGGCGATGCCGCCGAGTCGGCGTACGCGCGAGGCGACCTTGCGCATGACGAAAGCCATCAAGGGCGTTGTAATCATGGACAGCAGCGTCAGCTGCCAGTTCAGCATGATCAGGTAGCCCAGAATGGCGATGGCCGGCAGGCCATCGCGCAACACGCTGATGAAGGGGTTGGTCAGCGTGCCCATGATTTGCTGCGGGTCGTTGACCACCTTGGTGACCGCTGTACCGGGCTGCAAGCTGGTGAAGACGCGTGCATCGGCCTTGAGCAAGGCATCCAGCAGCGCACAGCGGAAGTCCATCACCACCCGTGTAACCGACCAGTTGAGCAGGTACTGCCCCAGAAAACCCAGCAAGCCACGCAAGGCGAACAGGCCGATCAACACGACCGGCACCCACCACACCGAAAAGGAGCTGCTGGCGAAGCCTTGACCGAACACGGTCTTGATCAGATGCGGAATCAGCGGCTCGGTGGCCGCCGCTGCGGCGTAGGCCAGCAGAGTCAGCGAGAGGCCGGTACGGTAGGGTTTGACAAAGCGCATCAAGCGCTTGGCAACGGGTTTGAGTTCGGAAGAATCAGTCGTCATGGCGCGGATTGTCGCTGGCATTTTGGGTCGAGTAACGGGGGGCAATGCGCGTCTGCCTGCGTTGATAATGGCGTGATGTGATTGGCCAACAGCAGACGGCTGCGGCGCCCGAGCAACTCTTTACTTTTCATGGATTTTCATCAATGAATTCACTGTTTTTGCGCAACCTTGCCGAGCATCAGCAACTGATGACCGTGTTGCACGACTTGGACCCCGCTATCGCCCAGGCCGGACAACATTTGGCCAAGGTGCTCACGCAGGGCGGCAAGATCATGTTTTGCGGGAACGGTGGTTCGGCCGCTGACAGCCAGCATCTGGCCGCCGAGTTGACGGGCCGCTTCATCAAAGACCGCAGGCCGCTGGCGGCCATCGCGCTCAACACCGATACCTCGGCCTTGACCTGCATTGCGAATGACTACGCCTTCGAGCAGGTGTTCGCGCGTCAGTTGACGGCGCTGGCGCGCTCGGGCGACGCGCTGGTGGCGATCTCCACCTCGGGTAACTCGGCCAATGTCTTGCGTGCGGTCGAGGCCGCCAAGGCGGCCGGCGTCTACACCCTGGGCTTGTTGGGACGCGATGGCGGACAGCTGCGCGGCCTGTGTGACGGGTCAATCGTGGTGCCGCATCAGGTGACGGCGCGCATCCAGGAGGCGCATATCTTGATCGGCCATACCTTGTGCGGTTTGATCGAAGCCGAGCTGGGCTTGGACTGAGAGGGTCATGCCTGTGACTAAGAATTTACTTCAAGGCCTGCAAAGTTTGCCGACGCGCGAGCTGCTGGCGGCCAAGCGCGTGTTGGTGGTCGGTGACGTGATGCTGGATCGTTACTGGCACGGCGCGGTCGAACGGATCTCGCCCGAGGCGCCGGTGCCGGTGGTGCGGGTGGAGCGCGAGGAAGAGCGCTTGGGCGGCGCTGCGAACGTGGCGCTGGGCGTCAAGATGCTGGGCGCTCGCACGACCTTGCTGACCGTGGTGGGGCGCGATCAGCCTGCCGTCAAGCTGCGCGAGCTGCTGCACGCGCAGGGCGTGGAAACGGTCTTGCGCGACGACCCCAAGCTGCAGACCATCGTCAAGCTGCGCGTGATCGGGCGAGCCCAGCAATTGCTGCGCATCGACTTCGAAAACGAACCCGACCATGAGCTGCTGGGCGAGATGACCGATGCGTTTGAGCAGCAACTGGCCGACCATGATCTGGTGCTGTTTTCCGACTACGGCAAGGGCGGCCTGGCCCATATTCCGCAGATGATTGCGCTGGCCCGGGCGGCCGGCAAGCCGGTCTTGGTGGACCCCAAGGGCAGTGATTTTCAGCGTTATGCGGGTGCGACCGTGATCACGCCTAACCGGGCCGAGCTGGCACTGGTCAGCGGGCAATGGCGGGGCGAGGCGGATTTGAAGGCCAAGGTTGATGCGCTGAGAGAGGCTATCGGCGTCGAGGCCGTCTTGCTGACGCGCTCGGAGGAGGGCATGACCTTGTTCTCCGCCAACGGTATCAACCATGAGCCCGCTCAAGCGCGCGAGGTGTTCGACGTGACCGGCGCCGGCGACACGGTGATCGCCACTTTGGCAGTGATGATGGCGGCGGGCTTGAGCATGGATCAGGCGATGCGTTGGGCGAATCGGGCCGGCGGCATCGTGGTCGGCAAGTTCGGCACCGCCACGGTCAGCTATGAGGAGTTGCAAGCTTGAGCGCGACCTTGAATTGGGCCTTGCAGGATAAGCTGCTGGACGCGGCTGCACTGGATGACACGGCCTTGACGGCTCGTTTGGCCAGCCTGCCGCAGCCGCTGGTGTTTACCAATGGCGTGTTCGATATCTTGCACCGCGGCCATGTCAGCTATTTGCATGCGGCGCGCCAATTGGGCGGCAGCCTGATTGTGGCGATCAATACCGATGCTTCAGCGCGCGGTCTGGGCAAGGGCCCGGAGCGGCCGATCAACCGGGAGTTGGACCGCGCCTTGGTGCTGGCCGGCTTGGCGGCGGTGGACTGCGTGACTTTCTTTGACGAGCCCACGCCCTGCGCCTTGCTGGCCCGCATACGCCCCGATATCTACGTCAAGGGCGGTGACTACGATATGGAGCTGCTGGAAGAAACGCGCTTGGTGCGTTCCTGGGGTGGGCGCTCTGAGGCGCTGTCTTTTGTTGACGGCTACTCGACCACGGCCCTGGTGCGCAGCCTGCGTTCGACTTGATATGCAAAAAGCTGCCTTTCTTGACCGCGACGGCGTGATCAATATCGACCATGCTTATGTAGGCCGCTGGGAAGATTTTGAATTCGTCCCCGGCGCGATCGATGCCATGCGTCAGCTGCATCAGGCCGGCTATGCGCTGGTGGTGGTGACCAATCAATCCGGTATTGCGCGGGGCAAATACAGCGAGGCCGACTTTTACCGGCTTACCGAGCAAATGCGAAATTACTTGCTGACCCAGCAGGTGCCGCTGGCGGCGGTCGAGTTTTGCCCGCATTTGCCGGATGGACAGGTGGCCGAGTTCCGGATGGACTGCGGTTGCCGCAAACCGGCGCCGGGCATGATTTTGCGGGCGGCGGATGAGTTGTCGCTGGATCTGGCGGCCTCGGTGCTGTTCGGAGACAAGCCCTCCGATATCGAGGCGGCGAAGGCGGCCGGCGTATGGCGCGCATTCTTGTTGGCCAAGGATGGTCGGGGTGAGCCGGCTGAATTGCCAGTTGGCTTGAGCGCCGAGCGTTCAAGCAGTTTGGCGAGCGCCGTGGCCTCCTTGCTGGCTTAAGCGGCCTCCAGCTGGCGGCCGGCGCGCTCAACCAACTCCGCGCTGGCCTCGGCCCAGGTCCTGATTTTTGCTGCTTTAATCAAAGCCTCGCGGCCGTGCAATGCGTCGCGGTCTTCCAGATAGTGTTTGAGCTTGGCTTGCATCTCGTCCTCGTCCAAGGGGTCGAAATAGTCGGCATGAATGCCGGCCGCCTCGGGGATGGAGGTGGCGTTTGAAGCTAGGCAGAACTTGCCGTAAGCAACCGACTCGGCAGCCGGCAGGCCGTAGCCTTCGATGGTGGACGGGAAGACGGTGAACAGGCAGTTCTGGTATAGGGTGTTGAGCAACTGATCGGATGCTTTCTCCAGCAAGATCAGTTTGCCGTCCAAAGCCTTGGCGTCTTTGAGGTAGTCATGGAATTCGCGGTAGCTGCCGCTGAGCTCACCCAAAAGAACCAGCTTCACACCGCCGTCCGCGCCTGTCTGCACGAGCTTGTGCCATGCCTTCATCAAGCGAATCTGGTTCTTCGAGGCCGCAACCCGGCCCACGCACAAGAGATAAAGACCAGGCTCCAGGCCATCGGGTAGTGCTGTCGGAGCCAGACCCATGGCGTTGATGTTTTGCCCGAAGCCGAGTTTTACGACCGGCTTCTCATAGCCGACAAACTCATGCATGTACTTGATGATCTCTCCCCGGTTGTAGTCGGAACTGGTGAAGAAGCGGTCGAAGGTCTTGAATGCATCGGTGACGAAGGTCAAAAAGCGTTTGGCTGTGCCGGCCTGCTTTTCGCCGGGAATCGGGATCATGTCATGCAGAAAAAGCTGGGGACGGATGCCGTAGCGGTCCTTCAAGCGCTGAATATTGGCGACGTAACCCTCCATCGTCCAGTCGCGGCCGATGCTGAGCAGCGCATCACCCGGCTTGAAATCCGGGCTTTGAGCGGGGCGCTCAAACAGCCAGCGCTGGGTATGAAAGCGCAGATGGCCGCCAACGGTGTGCAGCCAGTATTTGACCGGACGGTGAGCGTATTTTTGGCTGTAGTCGGGCCAGGGAAAGAGCCGCGCGTTCGGGCACATCTCAAAAAACTTGCGCTTGTCCATCTTCACGCGGCTGCTCAGTACATCGCCCATGAAGCGCACGAACTCGTTGCTGACCAGGGCCACATCGCGGCATTCCCGGCCGTAAAACATCAGGCATTGAGCCCCGTGGTCCAAGGCATTGACGGCATAGTTGATGTGCACGCGTTGAATGCCGGTGACGGTGGATTTGCGCCGGACCCACAGGATGAGATCGGTGACGTCAATGTAGATCATGGGATGATTCGATTCTCAGGAAACGGTGCCGATCGACAGCGGCGTATTTTGCGGCAAAACTTTTTTATGAATTCGTCCAAACCACAACTCAGCCAGGTCAGCTTGGTTTGCGTTGAAACTCGTCGTACCCAGTTGGCGCGCTATGCCTTGGAGCGCTGCATGGCGGCGGCATCCTTCAAGGAATGCCTGCTGTTGTGCACCAGCCGACAAGCTTTGCCTGCCGACATCGAACAAGTATTGATTCCGCCCTTCAGTGATATGGAAGGCTATTCGTCTTTCATGTTGAAGGACCTGGGGGCTTATTTCAGCGGTGACTTCGTCTTGGTTGTGCAGTGGGACGGCTTTATTCTCAATGCAGATTGTTGGGACGATGAATTTTTGCAGTATGACTATATCGGTGCACCTTGGCCGCATCGCCCGGTTGCGGTCGGCAATGGTGGGTTTTCCTTGCGCTCAAGGCGTTTGATCGAGGCGCTGAAGAAAATTGATATTCAGCAGGTGCATCCCGAGGACTATGTGATTTGTGAGTTGCACCGCGAGCAATTGATCAAGGAGCATGGCATTAAATTTGCGCCCATCGAGTTGGCTTCAAAATTCGCCTTTGAATTTATTCCGCCGAGCGGCCCGACCTTTGGTTTTCACGGTTTTGCCAATTTCCATGCTGTGTTCAAAGACCCGCAGTTGGCCGAGTATCTTGCGCAATGTGAGCCCGCCATGCTCCAAAACAGGGCGGCACGCAATCTTTTCAAGAATTTGTGTCGCACCGGGCGTCAAGCCACAGCGCAGCAACTGTTCAAGAAGAATATCCGCAAGACAGCCAGAGGCATTTACGACGCGCTTGGTTTTTATTGTTGGATGAAGTGGCGCCAGCTCTCAGGCCGGTTTGACTGAATCCAGAACTGCAGTGACCTGCTCGGCGGTGATCGCCTTGACCCAGTCACTGCGACTCAGCGTCGTGATCACGGTGCTGTTCTTTTCGTCGATGGGCGCCCATTCCGGGTTCTTCTGACGCATCAGGGCGATCACCGGAATATGCACCGCATTGGCCAAGTGCATCACTGCAGTTTCCACCGAGATGATCAAACTGCATTGACTCAACATCGCTGGCAATTGGAAGAAGTTTTCTTCGGCGCTGAAGAGTTGTACTTGCTGCAAACCCTGTGTGGCGAAATAGGCTCGCACCTGGGTCATTTGCTCCGGCACCACATTGACGACAAAACAAGTGTTGGCCCAAGCCGGCAATTTGCGCATGGCCTGAATCAGCTCGACCACCCGGTTCAAGGGCCAGCAGCGCTTATTGTTTTTCGCAAACGGGTTGATAAATACAGGCCGCACGCCCTCATCGCTTGTGCCGGTAAAACCCCATTGCAGCAATTGCTGCTGGCTTGCGATCAACCACTGTGGCGGAACATCGAGAAAGGGGAAGCGCTCTTCTGCGGCCAAGTCCATGCCGAAGAAGGAATTGAACCAGCCGTTGTAAATGCCCGTGATGTGCTGACCGGCCTGCGTTCGTGCATCAGGATTGAGGGCTGCATCGAGCTTTCGATAGGCCCAGTGTCTGTGCAAGGCCAAGAGGCCGGGCTCATGCTTCATGCCGGCCACAAAACCGCTCGGGCTGATCTCGCGCGCCAAGGCCGCATATAGATGCGGGCGCAAAGTGGCTAGAGACACGACCAGCGGATAATGCTGCTGCCGAGCTTCTTGAATCGATTGCTGATACAGCGCTGGGCTGTAGGTCTTGTCATAGGTCTTGGCGACAAAAGGGCAGGCCGCCAACCAGTCGTACAAGGCGTACTTTTTCAGATGCACCCAATCAGCGGGTTTGCTGCTGCGGCGCAATTCGTCGACCCAGATATGCACTTCGATATGCGGAAAGTGCTTGGCAAAGGCCTGGAAAAAATTCTGCAAATAGGTGTAGTCGCCCAGCGCCAGGTGGGTGATGAACAGAATTTTTTTTGACTTCGCGAGCAGGTCGCTGGGCACGAGTTGATTTGACATAGGCTTGGCTGATCAGTGGGCTGTCGTCTGCTGGACTTCGGCAGCGGCTTTCAAGACGCGCGGGACATCAAGCAGGCGCATGCAATCAAAGCGGCCACCGCAGCTGGGTTTGCGGTTACAGGGCGAGCAGGGTAGTTGCTCATAAAGCACCTGGGTGCGCATGCTTGGCCCGCGCAAATAGGGTGTGGTCGAGCCAAACAAGGCCACGGTGGGAATGTCCAGCGCGATCGCCATATGGCTCAGGCCGGTGTCGACGCCGACCAGCAAGCTCGCTTCGCTGATGACGGCCACGGTCTCGTCGAGCTTGAATCGGCCGACCAAGTTGACGATGGCTGGGTTAATGGCGGCAATGCGCTGCGCCGCTTCCAGATCGCTGGGGCCACCTAGCAATAATGGCGTTAGGCCTTGCACGAGCAAGCCGTCTGCGAGCCCGGCCCAATGGCCTTCGATCCAGTGCTTTTGCGGCCGGGTGGTGAAGGCGGCCAGGACGGCGTATCTGGGGCCGACCTGGGCTTGTGCCAGGCGACTGCGAGCTTGCTGCCGGGCTGCCTCGCCGACGGCCAGGTCCATCCTATAGCTGTCGCTCTCGGCGCCGAGATAGACCGCCAGGTCGCGGTACTCATGCGCGATGATGGGCTGCATCGCATCAAGTCCCACGCCGGGGCCGGGGCGCACGCTCTCATGCATCAACCATTGGCTGGACTCGCGCGGTTTCAGGTTGACCCGCCGGGGCGCGCCGGTCAGCCAGGCCATCAGGCCGCTTTTGAGCAGGCCTTGCGGGTCGATGACCAAATCAAAGCTGGCGGCCCGCAGGGAGGCTCGAAAACGCCAGATCTCGCGCAAGGCCTGCAGCTTTTTGCCTTCTCGCCACAAGCTCTTCCACTTAGCGGTTGGCAAGACCATCAGCCGATGAAGTCGTGGGTTATGTTTGAGCAGCGGTGCTGCTGCCGGCTCCACCAGCCAGGTGATCTCGGCATGGGGCCAATGGCTGAGCAGCGCGGGAATCAGCCCCGAGCTCAACACGACATCACCCAAAGCACTCAGACGAACGATGAGGATGCGATCGGGGCTTTTGTCCGACCGCAGCGGCTTATTCGTCGACATGGTGAGGCGGGTAGGTGTCCCAATTCAAGCAACCAGGGCATTGCCAGAAGTAGTGCTGGGCCTCGAAGCCGCAGGCGGCGCAGCGGTAACGTTGCAAGGGGCGCACGGCCTGGTCCAGCGTCGCGGCGACCAGCGGAGCCTCGGACTCGCTGAGTTTGAAGCCACTTTGGGTCAGCAGCGAGCGAGCTGCTGAAAGATTGGGCTGCTCGCGCAAATGGCGGCTCAGGCGTTCGCGCTGCAAGTCGGGGCTGGGCTCGAGCTTGGCGATGGCTTGCAGCAAATGCATGCCGGGTGTGCGGCCATATTGATCACTCAAAATGGCCAGGGCGCGCTGCTGGCAGCCGCAGGTCTGCGCGGCCTCGGCAAAGTCGCGCGCAACCAGATTGAAGGCCTCGGGATTGACCGCCAGCAGTTCCGCATAGGCCGCCATCGCCAATTTGGGCTGGCCCAGCCTGGCTTGCATCTGTCCGCCCAACACATGGGCGCGCGCCGCGTGAGGCGCCACCTTGCGGGCTTCGGCGAGCAGGGTCAAAGCTTCGTCGTCTTGATCCCGAGCTTGCGCTTCCAGCGCCAATTCGCACAGGTAATGCGCTATGCGAGTGGCAAAAGAGGCGGTGCCGGTCCGCTCCAAATGGCGTGCCACATCGGCGGCCTTGCGCCAGTCGCGGGTGCGCTCATACAGGGCCAGCAAGGCCAGCTCCGCTTCGCTTTCAAACGGCGTGCCGGTGAGTGCGGTGAAGGCGGTTTCGGCGCGGTCAAACAGCCCGGCCTTGTAAAAGTCTTGCGCCAAGGCATGCTGAGCGCGTTCACGCTCCGAGCGGGGCAAGTCTCCGCGCTGCAGCAGATGTTGATGCACCCGCACGGCACGCTCATACTCGCCGCGGCGGCGGAATAGATTGCCCAGCGCGAAGTGCAGCTCCGAGGTGTCGGGGTCGTTTTGCACCGCTTCGATGAAGGCGTCAATGGCCTTGTCGTGCTGCTCATTGAGCAGCAGATTCAGACCTTTGAAGTAGGCTTTGGGTGAGTTTTTTTGCTCGCGCTTCCATTGCCTTGTGTCGAGCTTGGAGGCGAGCCAGCCGATGGCGAAAGCCCCCGGCAGTGCGAACAGCAGCCAGCGGAAATCAAATTCCATCACGGATCACGCTGGGTGGCTGGGCTTCATCATTTCCGCCTGGGTTTGCTGCCGAACCGGCGGCGGGGCCGCGGCTGGCAATGCGGCGGTGATGCCACCAAGCCGGCACCATCGCCAGCACGCCCAGAGCGCAGCCCATGCCAAAGGCTAGCAAGACCACAATGACCAGCGGCGAGCGCCATTCATGGCCAAAAAACCAGCGCACCACTACCTCGTGGCTGTTGTTCAGCGCAAAGGCAAAAAGGGCAAAAAAGAGGAAGGCTCGGAAGGCCCAAACAAGGATTCGCATTGAGCCGGATTCTAGTGTCTGTGCAGACTTGCCAGCCCGGACTTAGCCCTTAATCTGTTGCGCGGCGAGCAATTCTTTGTTGGCTGAATGGCCGGCGCTATTGTCAGCATCAACGCCTTCACGTAGCGCTTTGCCGGGCTTGAAGTGGGGCACCAACTTCTCGGGGATCAAGACCTGCTCGCCGCTGCGCGGGTTGCGACCCATGCGGGGCGGGCGCCGGTTGACTTGGAAGCTGCCGAAACCGCGAATCTCGATCCGGTGGCCACGCGAGAGCGAGTCGGACATCGCGTCCAGAATCGTCTTGACGGCGAACTCGGTGTCACGCTGCGCCAGTTGGCCGAAGCGCTCGGCCAGCAATACAACGAGGTCGGATCGGGTCATGTCTTGGAGGCTTCAGAGTTTGGACGTTTTCATAAAAAAGGCCCGCACTCCTTGCGGAGGCGGGCCTTCTTGACTTGATTCGAAACTTGGCCCGACCAAAGAGGTCGCGCCAAAGAGTTTCGATTTAGCCTTGGTTGTCCAGCTTGGCGCGCAGCAAAGCGCCCAGGCTGGTGGTGCCGGCGTTTTCACGCTCGGCTGTGGCCGACAGACGCTGCATAGCTTCTTGATTGTCGGCGTTGTCCTTGGCCTTGATGGACAACTGGATGTTGCGAGTCTTGCGGTCGATGCTGACGATCAGCGTCGAGACTTCGTCGCCTTCCTTCAGCATGGTGCGGGCATCTTCCACGCGGTCGCGGGAGATTTCCGAAGCGCGCAGATAACCCAGCACTTCGTCGGCCAACTCGATCTCGGCGCCACGTGCGTCAACCGTCTTGACCTTGCCAGTCACGACCATGCCGCGGTCATTGACCGTGGTGTAGGAGGTGAATGGGTCGCTGTCCAACTGCTTGATGCCCAGGGAGATGCGCTCGCGCTCGACGTCAACGGCCAAGACCAGGGCTTCGACTTCTTGGCCCTTCTTGAAGTTGCGCACAGCAGCTTCGCCAGTCTCGTTCCAGGACAGGTCGGACAGGTGCACCAGACCGTCGATGCCTTGAGCCAGGCCAACGAACACGCCGAAGTCGGTGATCGACTTGACGGGGCCCTTGACGCGGTCGCCGCGCTTGACGGTTTCAGCGAAATCTTCCCAAGGATTGGCCTTGCACTGCTTCATGCCCAGGGAGATGCGACGCTTGTCTTCGTCGATTTCCAGGACCATGACTTCGACTTCATCACCCAGGGTGACCAGCTTCGAAGGAGCAATGTTCTTGTTCGTCCAGTCCATTTCGGAGACGTGCACCAGACCTTCGATGCCCGGCTCGATTTCAACGAATGCGCCGTAGTCAGCGATGTTGGTGATCTTGCCGAACAGGCGGGTGCTGGTCGGGTAGCGACGTGCGACACCGAACCATGGATCGTCGCCCAACTGCTTCAGACCCAGCGAAACGCGGTTCTTCTCGGCGTCGAACTTCAGGATCTTGGCGGTCAGTTCCTGACCAACTGTGACCACTTCCGATGGGTGACGCACACGACGCCATGCCATGTCGGTGATGTGCAGCAGGCCGTCGATACCGCCCAGGTCCACGAACGCACCGTATTCGGTGATGTTCTTGACCACGCCCTGAACGATGGCGCCTTCGGCCAAAGTTTCCAGCAGCTTGGCGCGCTCTTCGCCCATCGAAGCTTCGACCACAGCGCGGCGTGACAACACGACGTTGTTGCGCTTGCGGTCCAGCTTGATGACCTTGAACTCCATGGTCTTGCCTTCGTACGGGCTCATGTCCTTGACCGGACGTGTGTCCAGCAGGGAGCCTGGCAGGAAGGCGCGGATGCCGTTGACCAGAACGGTCAGGCCGCCCTTGACCTTGCCCGACACGGTACCGGTGACGAAGTCGCCCGATTCCAGAGCAACTTCCAACGACAGCCACGAAGCCAAACGCTTGGCCTTGTCGCGCGACAGGATGGTGTCGCCGTAGCCGTTTTCGATTGCGTCGATGGCGACGGAAACGAAGTCACCGATTTGAACTTCCAGTTCGCCCTGGTCGTTCTTGAATTCTTCGATTGGCACGTAGGCTTCGGACTTCAGGCCGGCATTGACGACCACAAAGCTGTGCTCGATACGGACCACTTCGGCGGAGATCACTTCACCGGCGCGCAGGTCGGAACGCTGCAGCGACTCTTCGAACATGGCGCCAAAGGAGCCAGCTTCGAACGAAGTAACTTCGGCGAGGTTTTTGATTTTTGTCATGGTGTTTCCTGTGTCGGCGCGGCCAAGGCGTTTGACGGTCCGACTGTGGGTGTCTGACGTTTGACCGCCGGACGGGTTAGGTTGTGGATATCGCCGACTGCAGCGAACCTTGGCTTTGCACCAGGCTCAAAAGCCGAAGTCGGCGGGTTTTATTGAGCCTCGCCCGAATCAACGCTGATCCGAAAAAGGCCCCGCTTTGGCCCACCAAGCCAGCACCAAATCCTTTGATTCCTCAATGGACAGGGCCGAGTTGTCGAGCGCCAGCGCATCTGCGGCAGGAGCAAGTGGCGAGGCCTTGCGGGATTTGTCCTGCAAGTCACGCGCCTCCAAATCTTGACGCAAGCCCGCGATACTAGCCGAAATCCCCTTGGAAATCAATTGCTTATAGCGCCGCTGGGCCCTTGTTTCGGCCGAAGCCGTGAGAAAAACCTTCAGTCCGGCGTCCGGGAACACCGCCGTGCCCATATCGCGGCCGTCGGCAACCAGACCGGGCAGGCGACGGTAGTCGAGCTGCAACTGGTTCAGAGCGTGGCGCACTTCGGTGTGGGTGGCAACCTTGGAGGCCAAGAGGCCGGTGGTTTCCAGGCGCAGCGCCTCGGTGATGTCGACCTCGCCTAGCGTCACGCGGCCCTTGCGGAAATGCAGGTCCAGCCGGGCGGCGATGGCCGCGACCGCTTGGCCGTCGTCCAGATCGACGCCGGCGCGCTGTGCGGCCAGGCCGCTGGCGCGGTAAAGCATGCCGGAGTCCAGCACCACATAGCCCAAGGCATGCGCCACCTCGTCGGCCAGCGTGCCCTTGCCGGACGCGGTAGGGCCGTCTATGCAAATGACGGGAATGTCTTTGCTGCGCGCCTTGCTGACCTCGAACAGGGTTTCGAAATAGTCAGGAAAAGTCTTGGCCACGCAATGCGGCTCAAGAATCCGCACCGGCACGGCCGGGCTTGTTTTGCCTGCAGCCAATCCGTTGAAAGCCGCCAGCGAAAAGCACATGGCAATGCGATGGTCGTCATAGGTGTGGATGCTGGCGGCACTCCAACTCAGCAGCGGATGTACGCGCAGCCAATCCTGGCCTTCTTCGACCGTGGCGCCGAGCTTGCGCAGCTCGGCGGCCATGGCGGCAATGCGGTCGGTTTCCTTGACCCGCCAGCTGGCGATATTCGTCAAGGTGGTCGGGCCGTCGGCATACAGCGCCATCACGGCAAGCGTCATTGCCGCGTCGGGGATGTGATTGCAGTCCAGGCTGATGCCATGCAAGGGCCAAGCACCACGCCTTACTTCCAGCCAGTTCGGCCCGGCTTCGACGCGCGCGCCCATCGCTTGTGCTGCCTCGATGAAGCGCACATCGCCTTGCAGCGAGGCGCTGCCGACGCCCTCGATGCGCAGCGGTGCTTCTGTGGCGGCCAATGCGCCCAGCGCCACGAAGTAGGAGGCCGAGGAGGCGTCGCCCTCGACATGCACCGCGCCCGGCGAGCGGTAGCGGCTGCCGGCGGGGATGGTGAAACGCTGCCAATCTTCTCGCTGCACTTGTATGCCGAAACGTTTCAGCAGCTCCAGCGTGATGTGGATATAAGGCTTGGAGATCAGCTCACCGACGACCTCGATGACCACGTCTTGCTCGGTGGCGACCAAGGGCAGGGCCAAGAGCAGGGCGGTCAGGAACTGGCTGGAGACATCGCCGCGCACCTTGACCGGCTGGGCCAGGTTCAGCTTGGACGGGCCTGTGAGCTTCAAGGGCGGATAGCCTTCCTGACCCAGGCAGTCAATTTTGCAGCCGAGCAAACGCAGGGCGTCCACCAGGTCGCCAATCGGCCGCTCATGCATGCGGGCGACGCCGCTGAGTTCGAACTCACCGCCTTGGGTGGCGGCCAGCAGGGCTAGCGCAGCGGTCAGCGGGCGCATCGCCGTGCCGGCATTGCCAAGGAAGAGCTGCGCCGCATCGACCTTCAATTGCCCGCCGATGCCGGTGACTTGCAGCACGCCGTGGTCGGAGGTTTCGAGTCGGCAGCCCAGCGCTTTGAGCGAGTCCAGCATGACGGCGGTGTCATCGGAGTCGAGCAGGTCGTGCACTTCGGTCACGCCCTCGGACAAACCGGCCAGTAACAGCACCCGGTTGGAGATGCTCTTGGAGCCGGGCAAGCGCACGGTGCCGCCGGCACTTCGCAGTGGCGGCAGGTCGAGGAATGGAATTTTGAACATGGCTATCGAGAAAAGTTGGAGAGGCCGCAGAACAGCCGAGCGCGCCCTATTTGGGCTGCCGCGGAGCAGGCAAGGCCCATTGCGCGCGCGCTTCCGAGATCAGGCGGATACGGGCTTCCAGGCCGGTGGCGTCGTCATCCTTCAGCAGCGCTTCGATCGCGTCAAGTGCCTGGCGGAATCGTTGCGACTGAATCAAGACCTCGGCCTTGTTGGCCATCAGGATGTCGCGCCATACCGCCGGCTCACTGGCGGCGATCCGCGTGAAGTCGCGAAAACCCGGGCCGGCCAGGCTCAGATAGTCGCGACCCGCCGGTTGCGCTGCGACCGATTGGAAATAGGCAAAGGCGAGCAAATGCGGCAAATGGCTGACGGCAGCGAAGGCTGCGTCATGGTTTTCCGGTGTCATCTTGAGTACTCGTGCACCCAGCGCCGACCAGACATCGGTGGCGCGTTGCACCAGGTCAGCGTTGGTCTGTGGCAGAGGCGTCAGGATGACTTGGCAGTCGTTGTACAGCCCGGCATCGGCGTTTTGGACGCCGCCCGACTCTTTGCCGGTGATCGGGTGGGCCGGCACAAAGGCATCGATCTGCTTGCCCAAGGCGCGTTTGGCGGCGCTGACGACGTCGCCCTTGGTCGAGCCGACGTCCATCACCAGCACGTTCGGATTCACCATATGGCGGATCGCCTTCAGCGTCGCCTCGGTCGCCGATACCGGCACAGCAATCAGTACGATGTCCGAGCCCGATACGGCCAGCAGCGCCGATTCGGCCGCCACATCGATGACGCCCAGGCGTTTGGCCATCTCGGTGGTCGACGGCGACTTGCTATAGCCGACCACGCGCTTGACCAGGCCAGCTTTTTTCAGCGCCAAGGCGAAGGAGCCGCCCATCAGGCCGCAGCCGATCACGCCGAGTTGATTAAAAAACATTGCGGCCACTTGCCTTATGCTTTCACGGGGTAGGAGCCAATCACCTTGAAAAAGGCACTCAGCTCGCGCAACTCGGCCAAGGCCGCGGCCACATTGGGCTGCGAAGGGTGACCATCCAGATCGATGTAGAAGTAGTAGTCCCACTGGCCGGTACGGGCCGGGCGTGACTCCAGCCGCGTCATCGACACGCCGTGGGTCTTCAGCGGCACCAAGAGGTCATGCATCGCGCCGGGCCGGTTCGGCACCGAGACGATCAGGCTGGTGCAATCATGCGCCGACGCTGGCGGTGTGGCCATGGTCTGCGGCAAGCAGATCACGGCAAAGCGCGTGCGGTTATAGGCTTCATCCTGCACCGCATGGGCAACGATGTGCAGACCAAAAATTGTCGAGGCACGCTCGCTGGCGATCGCGGCCCAGGCCGGGTTGGTGGCCGCCAGCCTTGCGCCTTCGGCATTGCTGGATACCGCTCGTCGCTCGGCATTGGGCAGATGCTTGGCCAGCCAGTTCTGGCATTGCGCTAGCGCTTGCGGGTGGGCCAGCACGGCCTCGATGCCGTCTTGCGAGTTGTCCTGCCGCATCAGGTTGTGGCGGATCAACAGGCTGACCTCGCCGACCACATGGGTGGGGGTGTGCAGGAACAAGTCCAGCGAGCGCGTCACCACCCCCTCGGTCATGTTCTCGACACCGACCACACCGTACTGCGCGCTGCCCGAGGCGGTGGCGTGGAAGACCTCATCAAAGCTATTGCAATAAATCAGGTCTGCCGCGCCGCCGAAATACTCAATCGCGGCCTGTTCGCAAAACGTGCCCAAGGGGCCGAGCACGGCGACGCGCTGTGGGCTTTCCAGCGCCAGACAAGCCGACATGATTTCGCGCCAAATTGCACTGACATGCTCGGCCTTCAAGGGGCCGGTATTGGCAGTTTTGATCTTCTCGATCACCTGCGCCACGCGGTCGGGGCGGAAGAAGGGGGAGCCTTCGCGGCGCTTGATCTCGCCGACCTGCTCGGCCACATGGGCGCGTTCGTTCAGCAGGGTCAGCAGTTGTGCGTCGAGCGAATCGATTTGCTGACGCAGTGCCAGCAGTTCGGGCGCTGCCGTGTTGTTGGCCGTTTGCACGCCCGTCGTTGCAGCTGATTGTTCAGCCGGTACTTCAGCCATATTGAGCCTCAAAGTCCTTCAAATACGCCACCAGCGCTTGCACGCCTTCGAGTGGCATGGCGTTATAGATCGATGCACGCATGCCGCCCACGGACTTGTGGCCCTTGAGTTGCAGCAGTTGTCGCTCTTTCGCTCCGGTCAGGAAGGCTTGAGTGAGTGTCTCGGTATTGAACTTGCCGCTCAGGTAGAACGGGATATTCATGCGTGAGCGGCAATCCACCGCTACACGGTTTTCAAACATTGCAGATGCGTCCAGCGCTGCGTACAGCAACTGCGCCTTGTCGATATTGCGTTGCTCAATGGCGGCCACACCGGTTTTGCCGGCGTAGCTGAAGCGCTTGAGCCACTGGAACACCAGGCCGGCGACATAGATGCCAAAGGTCGGCGGCGTGTTGTACATGGACTTGGCCTCGGCCACGACCTTGAAATCAAAGGCCGAGGGGCAAATCGACATCGCATGACCGAGCAGGTCTTCGCGCACAAAGACGAGGGTCAGGCCGGCTGGGCCGATATTCTTTTGCGCGCCGCCGAAGGCCAAGCCCACCCGCGACCAATCAATGCTGCGCGAAAGTTGATGCGATGAGCAGTCGATTACCAAGGGCGCGTCGCAGCCCAGCGCCTTCAGATCGGGCAATTCGTGAAACTCGACGCCGTCAATCGTTTCGTTGGAGCAGAGGTGGACGTAGGCCGCATCACGGCGCAATTGCCAGGTGCTTAGGGCGGGCAGGGTGGTGAACTTGCTATCACTACTGCTGGCCGCCACCGCGGCATCGGCATAACGCTTTGCTTCTTCGGCGCTTTTCTTTGACCAGGAACCGCTGACCACAAAGTCGACCTTGCCGCCCTTGGATAGGTTCATCGGCACGATCGCGTTCTCGGCCAAGCCGCCGCCCTGCATGAACAGGATGCGGAAATTGGCCGGCACCTGCAGCAGCTCGCGCAGATCGGCCTCCGCCGCTGTGGCAATCGAGGTGAACTCCGCACCGCGGTGGCTCATCTCCATTACGCTCATGCCTGAGCCCTGCCAATCCAACATCTCCCCGGCCACTTGTCTCAGCACCTCTTCAGGCAAGGCGGCGGGGCCGGCGGAAAAATTGAAGGGGCGAAGGCTCATCTTTTCAGGGCGGGGGCAAGAGCAGGGCTAAGGGCGAGGAAGAAATTACTTTTTGGCGGGCGGGGCGGCCGGTGTGGCGGGCTTGGGTGCCACGCCCAGTTGTTTGGCGATGCTCTGCTGCAAGGCTTTGAACTTGGTGTCCAGGCCAGGGCCGACCTCGGCCATCAGCTTTTGACCCAATGCGTTTTGCATCTCGGCACCGATTTGCTGGTACTTTTTGCTGGCTGAGGACTCTAACCAAACAATGATTTGCTTGAGTTCGTCTTCGCTGAACTTTTCGTCCAGCATCGGCGCCCACACGCCGGCCGACATCTTGGCGCCCTTGTCCTTCACCATGGGCACGGCCTCATCGACGAACTTGCGCACTTCGGCTTCAATCGCTTTGGCGGTGGCTTCGCGCTTCTCGGCGGGCACTTGCGTTTGCAAGGCCTGACCTGCACCTTGCATCAATTGACCGACTGGCTGCTGAATCAGCATGCGGGCAATGTTCTCGACGCCGGGTTGCTGCAGCTGAATCAGCTTGGCAATCAGTTCCTTCTTGGCGGCCGACGGCGCGGCAGCAGCAGGCGTGGCGGCGGGCGTGGCAGCCTGTGCGAAACCGGCGTTAACACAAACTGCGAGGGCCGCTGTGGCCAAAATCTTCATGGACTTGTTCAAGCTTATTCCTTGTTAGCGTCGTCAGAGGCGTCACCGTTTTCGGTGGAGGCGCCGTCAGTGGTTTCGGTGTCGAGAGTGTTGCCTTCATTCGCATCGTTTTCGACGATGCGTTGCAGGCCCGACAGTTTAGAGCCGTCGTCCAGTGCAATCAGGGTGACGCCTTGGGTAGCGCGACCGAGTTCACGGATTTCCGAGACCCGGGTGCGCACCAGCACACCACGGTCGGTGATCAGCATGATTTCGTCATCCGGACGCACCAGCGTCGCAGCCACGACGCGGCCATTGCGCTCGGTCTGCTGGATCGCGATCATGCCCTTGGTGCCGCGGCCGTGGCGGGTGTACTCCAGGATGTTGGTGCGCTTGCCAAAGCCGTTTTCGGTGGCGGTCAGCACCGACTGCGTGCCGTCGTCTTCGGCCACCAGCATCGCGATCAAGCGCTGCTCGGGCTCGAGCATCATGCCGCGCACACCGCGCGCCGTGCGGCCCAGCGAGCGCACATCGTCTTCGTCAAAGCGCACCGCCTTGCCGCCGTCGCTGAACAGCATCACATCATGCTTGCCGTCGGTCAGCGCGGCGCCAATCAGGTGGTCGCCTTCGTCCAGCGCAATCGAGATGATGCCGGACTTGCGTGGGTTGGCGAAGTCTTCCAGCGGCGTCTTCTTGACCGTGCCCAAAGCCGTGGCCATGAAGATGAAATGGCCTTCAGGGAAGACGCGGAATTCGCCAGTCAGCGGCAACACGACGGTGATCTTCTCGTCTTGCTGCAGCGGGAACATATTGACGATAGGCTTGCCGCGCGATGCGCGCGAGCCCTGCGGCACTTCCCAGACCTTCAGCCAGTAAACGCGGCCGCGGTTGCTGAAGCACAGCAGCCAGTCATGCGTGTTGGCGATGAAGAGCTGGTCGACCCAGTCGTCGTCCTTGGTCTGCGTCGCTTGCTTGCCGCGTCCGCCGCGCTTTTGGGCCCGGTATTCGCTCAAGGCCTGGCTCTTGATATAGCCGGTGTGTGAGAGCGTCACCACCATATCGGTCGGCGTGATCAAGTCCTCGGTGCCGAGTTCTTGCGGGTTGTGTTCGATCGAGCTGCGGCGCGCACCGATCTTGGTCTGGCCGAACTCCAGGCGAACTTGGCTCAGTTCGTCAACGATGATGGCAGTGACGCGGGCAGGCTTGGCCAGGATATCGAGCAAATCGGCGATCTGCGCCATCACTTCGCGGTATTCGGCAACGATCTTGTCCTGCTCCAGGCCGGTCAAGCGCTGCAGACGCATCTGCAGAATTTCGCCGGCTTGCTCGTCCGACAGGCGGTACAGGCCATCGCTCTGCAGGCCATAGGCCGGCGGCAGACCTTCCGGGCGGTAGGCATTGCGGCCGCCTTCGGTGTCACCCTCGGCGCGTGCCAGCATCTCACGCACCAGCGAGGAATCCCAGCTCTTGGCCATTAAAGCGGCCTTGGCCACAGGCGGCGTCGGCGAGGCCTTGATGGTGGCGATGAACTCATCGATATTGGCCATCGCAACGGCCAGGCCTTCCAGCACATGGCCGCGGTCGCGGGCCTTGCGCAGCTCGAAAATCGTGCGGCGCGTCACCACTTCACGGCGATGCTCCAGGAAGACGATGATCAGCTCTTTCAGATTGCACAGCTTGGGCTGGCCATCGATCAGCGCGACCATATTCATGCCGAAGGTGTCTTGCAGCTGCGTCTGCTTGTACAGATTGTTCAGCACCACTTCGGGCACTTCGCCGCGCTTGAGCTCGATCACCACGCGCATGCCGGACTTGTCGCTCTCGTCCTGGATGTGGCTGATGCCTTCGATCTTCTTCTCGTGCACCAGTTCGGCGATGCGCTCGAGCAAGGTCTTCTTGTTGACCTGGTAAGGGATCTCGTCAACGATGATCGATTGGCGCGAGCCCTTGTCGATGTCCTCGAAGTGGACCTTAGCGCGCATCACCACCTTGCCGCGGCCGGTGCGGTAGCCGTCGCGGGCACCCGACAGGCCGTAGATGATGCCGGCGGTCGGGAAGTCCGGCGCCGGGATGATTTCCATCAACTCGTCGATGGTGACATCCGGGTTCTTCAGCGCATGCAAGCAGGCGTCGATGACCTCGTTGAGATTGTGCGGCGGAATATTGGTCGCCATGCCGACGGCAATACCAGTCGAGCCGTTGACCAGCAAACTTGGCAGCCTTGTCGGCAACACCAGAGGCTCGCTTTCCGAGCCGTCATAGTTTGGTCCGAAATTGACGGTTTCTTTGTCAATATCGGCCAGCATTTCGTGGGCTATTTTCGCCAAACGAATTTCGGTATATCGCATCGCTGCGGCGTTATCGCCGTCGACCGAGCCGAAATTACCCTGGCCATCCACCAACATATGGCGCATGGAGAAATCTTGCGCCATCCGTACGATGGTGTCATACACCGCGGTGTCGCCATGCGGGTGGTATTTACCAATCACATCGCCGACGATACGGGCGGATTTTTTATAGGGGCGATTCCAATCATTATTGAGCACGTGCATCGCGAAGAGCACGCGCCTGTGCACCGGCTTGAGGCCGTCTCGTGCATCGGGTAGAGCACGACCAACAATCACGCTCATTGCGTAATCGAGGTATGAACGCCGCATTTCCTCTTCGAGGCTGATGGGCAATGTTTCCTTGGCGAACTGGGTCATGCGCTTTGTGCTCGGCCCGCACCCAGCGGGGGCGGCCTGCATCGTTGGGGACAGGAACTGGCATTCTAAAGGCCTGCGGCTGTCGCAGCGACGCAACAATGCCACTTACCTTCACATCAAGCACCGCCACAATACGAAGTTATCGGTGCCCTATGGCACAATCGATGAGTCCCTAGGAGAAACCCGTACTGCGGGAGTTTCCGAGGTTTTTTTGTTCCAGTACTAGGCAATCGCAGGGCAACTGCGGCATTCCTTGAGAGGAGAATCATGAAGAAATTGAATCGAGTGGCGTCGCTTTTCGCTATCGCAGCGGTTGCCGCGTCCGGCGCCTTCGCGCAGACCACGCAGCAAACCATTGATAACTGGCGCGCTACTGATGGCACCGCTGTCAAGAACGGTACCAACGAGCTGTGCTGGCGTGACAGCAACTGGACGCCTGCTACGGCACTCCAGGAATGCGACGGCGCTTTGAAGCCAGCTGTCAAGGCTGCTCCAGTTGCTCCAACACCTGCTCCCGTGGTTGCTCCTGTTGCACCTAAGCCAGTGGTTGTGCCTCCAAAGCCAACCAGCGAGAAGGTGACTTTCGCTGCTGACGCATTCTTCGACTTCGACAAGTATGTGTTGAAGCCAGAAGGTAAGACTGTTTTGGCTGACCTGTACGGCAAGACCAAGGCTCTGAACCTGGAAGTCATCATCGCCGTCGGTCACACTGACTGGATCGGTACTGAAGAGTACAACCAGAAGTTGTCGGTCCGTCGCTCCGAAGCCGTTAAGGCCTATTTGGTGAGCTTGGGCGCCGAGAAGAACCGCGTCTACACCGAAGGCAAGGGCGAGAAGGCTCCTATTGCTGACAACAAGACTGCAGAAGGCCGCGCCAAGAACCGTCGCGTTGAGATCGAAGTGGTCGGCACACGCGACACCAAGTAATCAGTTAACAAGCGCCTAGGCGCTTGGTTTGCTGAAATTGAAAGCCCCGCTGATGCGGGGCTTTTTCGTTGCGGAGACCGGCTTGTGGCTTTAGGGTCAAAGCTGGCATCCAACTGTCGAATTCAACCCGCTACGATTGCGCCATGATGATCAATGCAGACCCTCAAGAACTCGCCAAATTTGGCGACCTGGCCCACCGATGGTGGGACACCGAGAGCGAATTCAAGCCGCTCCACCAAATCAATCCGCTTCGCCTGGACTGGATTTGCAGCCTCAGCCCCTTGAGCGGCAAGCAAGTGCTGGATGTGGGCTGCGGCGGAGGAATTCTGAGCGACTCGATGGCCCGTCGCAACGCGCAGGTGTTGGGCATTGACCTGGCAAGCAAGGCGCTCAAAGTTGCGCAGTTGCACGCGATGGAAGCCGGCACCGAGGGGGTTGAATACCGTGAAATTGCCGTGGAAGCGCTGGCTGCTGAGCGTCCGGCCAGTTTCGATGTCGTGACTTGCATGGAAATGCTGGAGCATGTGCCTGATCCCGCGTCTGTCGTGCGCGCTTGTGCGGACCTGGTCCGGCCCGGCGGCTGGGTGTTTTTGTCGACCCTGAATCGCAACGTCAAGTCCTTTCTTTTTGCAATTGTGGGTGCTGAGTACGTGCTCAAAATGCTGCCTGCTGGTACGCATGAATACGCACGCTTCTTGCGCCCGTCTGAGTTGGCGCAGTTTTGCCGAGAGGCTGGTTTGGAACTGCAATGCAGTCGCGGCTTGACCTATAACCCCTTCACTCAGCGCTACAGCCTGGGCTCGGATACCGGCGTCAATTACTTGTTTGCATGCCGCAAGCCACTATGAACTTGGGTTTTTCTCAGAAATGGCAAGATTCACCAGCTGCTGTTCAGGCTTTTTTGTTTGATCTCGACGGCACCTTGGCTGACAGTGCGCCAGATCTTGCCGGCGCGGCCAACGAAATGCGCTTGAGTCGTGGCCTGGAGGCGCTGCCCTTGGCGATCTTGCGGCCCATGGTCGGCGCAGGTGCGCGGGGCATGCTCGACGTGGCCCTGCAAATCACACCCGCTGACAGTGATTTTGAGGCAGTCAAAACCGAGTTCCTGGATCGTTATGAAGCCCGCATTTCGCAGGAAACTCGGCTGTTCGATCAGGTGTTGGAACTTCTTGATGCGCTGAAAAAAGCCGGCACGCCCTGGGGCATTGTGACCAACAAGGCCGAGCGTTTTGCCTTGCCTTTGACTCGCCATCTGGGTCTGCACGGCGCCGCTTTTGCGGTGATTGGTGGCGACACCACCGCGCATGCCAAGCCGCATCCGGCGCCGCTGCTTGAGGCGGCCAAGCGAGGCGGCGTTGATCCGCAGCGCTGCGTTTATGTGGGCGACGATGAGCGAGACATCCAAGCCGGCCGCGCGGCCGGCATGGGTACGGTGGCGGCCGGCTGGGGATATTTGGGCAATGGCAAGCCGATTGAGTCGTGGAATGCCGATATTGTTCTTTCTTCTCCGGTCGGCATCTTGAAACTGCTCGGATTGGCCTAAAATGCAAAGTTCTGGGGCCGACCAGGTTTCGACGTGGGTGCGGATCCGGAGTAGGGCATGCCGAGCACCAGTTCGCTCGTAAAACCACTGGAAACAAAGTAACTGCAAACGACTCTACGTTCGCACTCGCCGCTTAATTGCGCGTGAGCTTCTCAACGGTTGGCCAATGGGCCGGGCTTAAGTCGCAAGACTGAAGGCTGAGAAGTCATTCACATTGGCTGGTTCTGCATCGGGTTACAAGGTACAGAGCAAGATTAAGTGACTGGCGGGAAGGATAGCGTGCCACTGCGCGATTCAACCGTGAGATTCAAATCAGACGGCTAAGCATGTAGAACTGCCCGGTGATGGCTTGCGGACGGGGGTTCAATTCCCCCCGGCTCCACCAATTTAAAGGCCGCCAAGGTGCGGCGAAACGCCATAGAAGGCCCCAAGTCATCGAAGACCTGGGGCTTTTTTCTTGCCCAATCGGTGCAAGGTCAACACAAACTCGCATAACCGAATATGAAAACTATCCTGCCTTTGTCAGTTTTGTTTGCCCCATCTGTGAGCGACCCTCAGCCCTTGATTCTTTATCACGGCAAAGGCTGCTCCGATGGCTTTGCGGCGGCGCTGGCAGCTTGGATTTTTTACGAGGGCAAGGCCGAGTTCATTGGCTTGGATCATGGCCAAGTTCAAACATTGGCGGATATGCCGCCGGTCGCGGGCCGAGCGGTCTATGTGCTCGACTTTTCCTTCCCGGCGGAAATTTTGAGTGCTATCGAGGACGGCGGTGCCGCCAAGCTTGTGCTGCTGGATCATCACAAGAGCGCGGCCGAAAAGCTCTCGGGATTCAATTGCCGCTGCGGTGTGGTGCATTTCGACATGAGCAAGTCCGGCGCACGCTTGGCATGGGAGTTCTTCCATCCCGAGCAGCCCTTGCCAGACCTGGTGCGCTTTGTCGAAGACCGCGACATTTGGGCTTGGCAATATCCTGAGAGCGGCGCTTTCCTGTCTGCGCTGGACATGGAGACCAAGGAGTTTGCTCGCTGGCAGGAGATATCGGCTTTCAGTCCAGAGCAGGTCAATGCCTTTATGGCGCGCGGCGCGGCGATGGACGAAAAATACCGCAAGCTGTGTGCCGACTTGGCCGAAGGCGCTCAGCCGCTGAGCTTCAATGGCATCGACGGCTTGATGGTCAATGCGCCGGGCATGTTTCACAGCCTCATAGGCGATTTGCTGTCGGCCAAGTCCGGCACTTTTGCCCTCATGTGGAGTGCAGGGCAGGGCGGCGCGGTGAAATGCGGCCTGCGCTCACAGCGCAGCTTTGACTGCATTGCGCTGGCCGAAAGCATGGGCGGCGGCGGGCATGCGCAGGCTTGTGGGTTCAGGATGGGCGTAGAGCGCTTGCCCGAGTTGCTCGGCGGCGTATTCAATGCGCGAAGCGACGGCCAAGTTGAAAAGCCCTGAATCCAATTCGGCATGACAACTGTGTTCACCGACGCCAGTGCCCAAACCATCTCCACCGCCGTGCCCCACGCGGTGCGCACGGCGACGGTGCGTGACGATCTGGTCGGCTGGGTGATGGCGGGCCATAAGCGACTGGTGACGCCGGCCGGTGAAGTTAGCTTTGCGGCAGGCAGGGTGTTTGTGATCCCACGCCTGACGCAATGGGACATGGTCAATGAACCCCGGCCGGGCGGTCGTTATGAGGCGCGCCTGATCGCGTTCGCGCCGGCGCTGATCGAGCGCTTTCACGAGCAGTTCGGCCAGTTTGCCGGCTCGCCGCCGGTGCAGGGCTGTGCCAGCTCTGTCGCCGATGAGGAATTCACCGCGACCTTTGGTCTTGCCATGTCGGCGCTCTTGTCTTCGACCTCCGACGGCAAGTCTTCACCTGCCGTTTGTGAGCACCGGGCGCTGGGCGTCTTGCTCTTGCTGGCGGAGCGCGGCCTGGTGTTCTCGGCCGCCCGCGAGTTGGCTTGGGGCGACCGGGTGCGTCGTTTGGTCGGTCAGCGGCCGCAGGCGAATTGGTCTTTGAACGAGGTGGCGGCAGCCTTCCACCTGAGCGCCAGCACCTTGCAGCGTCGCCTGGCCGACGAGTCGGAGACCTTCAGCCAGTGCATTCGCGAGGTTCGATTGGAGACCGCGATAGCCTTGCTGCAAGATTCGGCGCTGCAGGTTTCCGAGGTCGCGGCCCGCTGTGGCTACGATTCCCACAGCCGGTTTTCGGCTGCGTTTCGTGAGCGCTTCGGATTCACGCCGTCCCATCTACGGCCTTGATCGATTGGCCAAACTTGCAAGCTTGCGCTATGGCGCACAGCAATTGAGGCCTGCGGGCTAAAGCTAGGCCGCAAGTCGGCGCACCATAGCGCTTCTGTCAATTTTTGAAAGTTTGAAGATGAAAAGCATCCTCCTGGCCAGCGCACTGATCGGCGCATCCTCCCTCATTCACGCCGCCGGCTTCCAGCTCGGCAGCCCCGAGATCAAGGCCGGCAGCCTGATGGATAAGAAGTTCGAGTTCAACGGTTTTGGCTGCGCGGGCGAGAACAAATCGCCCGCGCTGCAATGGAGCGGCGCACCCGCCGGCACCCAGTCTTTTGCCGTGACGGTGTATGACCCCGACGCACCCACCGGTTCCGGCTGGTGGCATTGGTCTGTCATCAATCTGCCGGCCGATGTCAGCTCGCTGGCGGTCGACGCCGGTCTGGTCGGCGGGGCCAATCTGCCCAAGGGCGCCAGCCATGTGCGGATTGACTATGGCGTCGCCGCTTGGGGTGGCACCTGCCCGCCGCAAGGTGACAAGCCGCACCGCTATATCTTCACCGTGCACGCGCTCAAGACCGACAAGCTGGAGATCCCGGCCGACGCCACCGCCGCATTGGCCGGCTACATGATCAACGCCAACGCACTGGGCAAGGCCAGCTTCACGGCCAAATACGGGCGCCCCAAGGCCCAGTAAAGCCCAGTAAGGCCCAGTAAGGCCGGGATCAGTCGAAGTCAGTCGACGAATTACCCACTTCGTCGGCTTCCAGCCGGACCGGTCGCACAGGGCTTTCCGGTCGATCTTGGCCGCTCAACAATGGGCGTAGACGAGCGAGCAAGCGTGGATGCGGGTCCTAAGTCGCCCCAATCCATCCGTCAATCGCTCGCTCGCATAATGACGCTCCGCCTTGCCCTGCCTCGATGAAAAAAGCCTTTCTGTCGATCTTCAATCTGCGCGTGATCGCTGCCATGCTGGCGCTGAGTCTGCTCATGGCTTTGGCGCGGGCGCTGACTTGGTATTCAGACGAAGGCGCGGACGCAGGGGTGCGGCAATGGCTGCTCTTTGTCGCCTCTTATGCGGGCCTGGCGTTGTTGCCGGGCGTGCTTGTTTTGCTGAGCGCCGCCTGTGCCGAGGCCGCCTTGGCGGCTTGGCGCAAGCAGCATGCCATCGGGCCGCGAGGCGAATGGCTGCTTCGTGTGGGGCTGGTGGTGTCGGGTCTTGCTTTTGCCATGCTGCTGCGCTTGGCCTGGGTCAACTACAAGGCCCCTGAGGTGCCGATTTATTGGGGCTTTTTCTTGACGCGCTTGGCGCTCTACAGCTTGTTGGGCTGCATGGCTTATGCGGTGCTGATTGCGCGCATGAAAGACCGGCAGCTCCAAGAGAGCTTGGCGGCGGCCCGGCGCCAGAGCGAAGCCTTGCGCACGCAGCACATGGAAGCGCAGATGGTGGCCTTGAACGCGCAGATCGAGCCGCATTTTCTTTTCAACACCCTGGCGACCACCCGCCGCTTGTACGCGACGACGCCCGACCGGGGGCGCGACATGCTGGGCAGCTTGATCGCCTATTTGCGCGCAGCGCTGCCCGGCATGCGCGAGCAAATGTCGAGCTTGGGGCAGGAGCTGGAGCTGCTGCGCAACTACCTGCACATCCTTCAAATGCGCATGGGCGAGCGGCTGAGCTTTGAGATCACCGCCGAGCCCGGCTTGCTGGGCCTGCGCCTGCCGCCCTTGATGCTGGCCACCTTGGTGGAGAACGCCATCAAGCATGGGCTAGCGGCGCTGACCGAGGGTGGGCATCTGCAAATCAGCGCTCAAACCCTGGCCAGCGCTGATCGCAGCGAGGTGGTCTTGGAGGTGCGTGACAACGGGGTCGGCTTTGGCGCGAGCGCCGGCAGCGGCAGCGGCAACATAGGCGGTAGCGGCGTCGGCCTGGCCAACACCCGGGCCAGATTGCTGGCTTGCTTTGGCCCTAGCGCCAAATTGGAATTGGAGGCGCTGCAGCCCCGAGGCGTGTTGGCCCGGGTTCGCCTGCCGTTGCCACAGGGGGAGGTGCGGTGAGCAACGTTTCCTTGGCCATGGCTCATCTGCTGCGCAGTTGGCGATCCCTGCGCGGCCGTGAGTTGGCTTGTGCCTTGTTGGTGGCGCTCTATCTGGGGACCGAGAGTTTGGGTCCCATGCTGGACTTTGCCCCGGTCGCCCAGCCCTGGGCGCCGCTGGTCGTCGCCACGGCTCGGCTGTTGTTTCAAGCGCTGGTGTTTTTGCTGTGTTGGTTGCCGGCCGATCGCAGCGAATCTGCTGACCCGGCTGTTCGCACCCGACGGCTGGTCTTGGCGGTAGGGGTCGGGGCCGGCGCTGCGGCGGTCTTGTCAAACTTGGTTTTTCCGCTGCTCCTGCCTTGGCTGCTGGACCCCGCTACGTTGCGATTGGCCTGCAGTGTCTGCCAGGCTGAAAACCCTTTGCCTAAATCATGGGTCACTGTGCTGGGCGAGGCCTTGTATGTGGGGCTTGTGGGCGGTTTGCTGGTGGCGCTGGCCGAGATGCGCGCGCGCCGCCGAGCCAAGGACTTGGCGCTGCAGCGCTTGCTGGCTGAGCAGAGTCGTTACGCCGAGGCCGCGATGGCCGCCCGGCTTCGCGCCAAGATTGCTCAAGTTGACCCACAGCAGTTGTTTGATTCGCTGCTGTCGATTGAACAAGCCTACGCCCAAGGGCAGCCCCAAGCGCCGGCGCAATTGGATCAATTGATTGCGCGCTTGCGCAGCGCCATGAGCGCTGGCCGGCAAGCTTAAGTTGCAGCATTGATGGAGTTGAATGATGAGCCGGATCTATACCGCTGTGGTCGCCGAAGACGAGGCCACGCTCAGGCAAGAATTGATCGAGGCGCTGGGCCAAGTTTGGCCCGAACTGTGCATTCTGGGCGAAGCCGCCGACGGTATCGCGGCGCTGCGTTTGGTGGCCGAGCATCAGCCGGATGTCGTGTTTTTGGACATTCAGATGCCGGGTGCTACCGGGTTGGAAGTAGCCGCTCAGCTAGCTGGGCAGGGGCGCTCGCATATTGTTTTCGTGACGGCTTACGACCAGCACGCGATCGAGGCCTTCGACGCCGGCGCAGTGGACTATTTGCTCAAACCCCTGTCGGTGTCGCGCCTGTTCACCACCATCCGCCGCCTCAAAGAGCGCCTGCTGGGGGCCCCCGCAGAGTTGGGTCATGTGCTGAAAAAGCTGGCGCTCGGTCCGCCTGAGGCGCAGCCGAGTTCGCCTGCGCGAACACCGCTGCGCTGGATCAATGCGTCGGTCGGGCAGACGCTCAGGCTGCTGACCGTTGACGAGGTCTTGTACTTTCAGGCCGACACCAAATACACCCGCGTCGTAACGCGTGACGCCGAGGCCTTGATTCGCAAGCCGCTCAAAGAACTGGCGGAGGAGCTCGATGCCCATCAGTTCTGGCAAATCCATCGCTCGACGCTGGTCAATGTGGCGGCCATCGCCGGCGCCAGCCGAGACTTTCGCGGGCGCCTGCAATTGAAGCTGAAAGATAGACCCGAGTCGCTGCTGGTCGCCGAGAGCTATACGCATTTGTTCAAGCAGATGTGAGTGCGGTGTCAAGCGTCGTTATGCGCAGACCTGCGGCTCCAGCATCCGCCCCGCAGCCAGGCTGATCTGGCGCCCGCAGCGCGCCGCCAGCCCCTGGTCATGTGTGACCATCACCAGCGTGGAGCGATGCTCGCGGGTCAGGTCGAACATCAATTGCATCACGGCTGTTCCGGTGGCCGAGTCCAGACTGCCGGTCGGCTCATCGGCCATCAACAGCGCCGGCGCGGTGACAAAGGCGCGTGCCAGCGCCACCCGCTGCTGCTCACCGCCCGACAGGTATTTGGGGTAATGGCGCAGCCGGGCTGTCAGACCCACCCGGTCCAGCATCGCGCGCGCCTTCTCGCCGGCTGACTTGTCGCCACGCAACTCCAGCGGCAGCGCCACGTTTTCCAGCGCGTTGAGATGCGGCAAGAGCTGGAAAGACTGAAACACGAAGCCGAGCTTGTGCTTGCGCAGAATCGCCCGGCCGTCTTCGTCGAGTGCAAAGATGTCCTGACCTTCCAGCCAGACGCTGCCTTGGCTGGGGCTGTCCAGGCCGGCCAGCAGGCCCAGCAAGGTGGACTTGCCGGAGCCCGACGCCCCGAGCAAGGCGACGGTTTCGCCCGCTTGTACCGAGAACGAAATGTCTTGCAGAATCGTCAGCGCACCACCGGCATCGGGGACTTGTTTGCCTAGGTTCTTGACCGCAATCGTGGGCGTGGGCTTGTTGTGGGTCATGGCTTGAAGCAGTTGATGGAAAGAGTTACGGTCTAGACACCACGCAAGCTGAGCAGCGGTGCTTGTGTGAGGATCTTGCGCAGGCCCAGCCAGCCGCCCAGCACCGCGCAAACGGCGCCCAGGGCCAGGCCGGCCAGCCAGAGTTGTGGTGAGAGGCTCCATGCGAGGTGGAAAACAAATTTGGCCAACGCCCAGTTGATGGCCGCAGCGCCGCTCGCGGCGAGCAGGCCGGCCAGGCCGCCCATCAGCAGGTATTCGAGCCACTGCGCGCTGCGCAACTGCTGGCGCGTGGCGCCCAGGGTTCGCAACAGGGCCGCTTCTTGCATGCGCTGGTCTTGCGAGCCGGCCAGCGCCGCATACAGTACCGCCACGCCGGCAGCCAGCGTAAAGGCAAACAAGAACTCCACCGCCGCCGCGACCTGATCCAGCATCTCGCGCGCTTGTTGGAGCAGGGTGCCAAAGTCGAGCACGCTGAGGTTGGGGAATTCGTGCAGCAGCTCGGTGATCAACCGCTGCTCGCCGGCCGGCAAGAAGAAGTTCGTCAGATAGGTGCGGGGCAGATCGACGCTGCTGTCGGGCTTGAGCAAAAAGTCGAAGATCAGGCGCTGGAGCTGCACTTCGTCCTTGCGCAGGCTGGTGATGCTGGCGCTGTAAGTCTGGCCGGCTAACGCGAAACTCAGGCGGTCACCCAGTTTCAGCCCCAGCCGCTTGGCGATTTGCTCATCGACCGATACCTCGGCCTTGTTCGGCTCATCGGGTCCTTGCTGGTGCCAATGACCATCTGTGATTTTGCTGTTCGGCGGCAGCCGGGCGGTGTCGGACAGATCGAACTCCCGCTCGGCCAGCGCCTGCGCCTTGGCGTCGCTGAACTTGATGTCGGCGATATTTTTGCCGTTGATTTGCGCCAAATGGCCGCGCATCTGGCTTTGCAACTCGGGCGAGCCGATGCTGGCCAGCTTGGCGCTGATCGGGGCAACTTGCTGCGGCATGATGTTGAAGATCACATGGTTGGGGGCGTCGGCCGGCGTGCTGTCTTGCCAGGACTTGATCAAGTCATGGCGCACCAGGGTCAAGAGCAGCAAGGCCATCAAACCGATGGCCAAGGCGACGATCTGGGTCACGGTGGCGGCTGGTCGGCGCTGCAGCGCGGTGACGGCGAAGCGCCAGGTGGGCAGGGTGGGGAAGGCCCCCGCTGTCAGCTTGAGCGCCCGCAGGCTCAAGACCGCGGCAGCAGCGAAAAGCGCAAAGCCGAGCAGGAAGCCGACTACGCTCAAGCCGGCCAGTCGCACATCGCCGGTCTGCCACAGCAGCAGGCCGACAAAGGCCAGCAGGCCCAGGCCGTAGCTCGCCAGGGTCAACCCCTTCATCGGCAGCGGTTCTTGGCGCATCACGCTGACCAGCGGCACATGGCGCAGTTGCAGCAAAGGCGGTAGCGCAAAACCCAGCAGCAAGACCAGGCCGCTGGCCAGACATTGCAAGGCCGGCAGCCAGCTTGCTGCAGGCAGCTCCTTGCCGAGCAGTTTGCCCAGCCATTCCAACAACACGAAATGGCCGGCGAAACCGATGGCCACGCCGGCCGCGCTGCCGAGTAGGCCGACCAGCAGAAATTCGATAAAGAAGACGGCGCCGAGCTGGTTTTGCGTCAGGCCCAGCACGCGCAGCATCGCGCTGGCGTTCTGGTGGCGCAGCATGAAGCGGCGCGCCGCCATCGCCACCGCCACCGCTGCCAACAGCGCCGAGAGCAGGCTCACCAGGGCTAAAAATTGCTCACCCCGCTGCAGCACTGCGCCCAGTTGCGCGCGGCTGGAGGCCAGCGAATCGACCTGCAGCTTCTTCAGTTTGCGCGCCTCGGCCTTGGCTTGCAGCTCGGTCTTGAACGCCTCCACCGACGCGGGCGCGCCGGCCAGCAAGAGGCGGTAAATCACCAGCGAGGCCGGCCCGATCAACTGGGTGGCGGCCAGATCGGCCTGTGCAATCATCACCCGGGGCGCGAACCTGCGCATGGCGCCGCTGCTGTCGGGCTCACTGCTGATGATGCGCGTGACCCGAAAAGTCTTGTCGCCGAGTTGCAGCGGCTCACCCAGCTTGAGCTTGAGCTCGCTCAACACCAGCTCGTCGACCCAGGCGCTGCCCGGTGGCGGTGTAGCGGGCGTGTCGTGCATGGCCAGGCCGAACTCGGCGTGCTTCAAGCGGAGCTCGCCGCGCAGCGGGTAGCCGGCGCTGACCGCCTTGACCCCGACCAGGTGCGAGCGGGCGTCGGCGCCCTGGCCGGCCATAGCCACGCTGAGGGTTTCAATGGTTTGGGCCGCCTGCAGGCCGCGCTGCAGGGCGGCGGCCTGCCAATCGGGGCTGAGCGGCGTGTCGCTGGCGACGCGCAAGTCGGCGGCCAGCATCTGGCCCGCGTCGCGGTCCATGCCGGCCCGGATGCGGTCGACAAAAAAGCTCACCGAAGCGATCGCAGCGACCGACAGCGTCAACGCGATCAACAGGAACTGCAACTCACCGGCGCGCCAATCGCGCAGCGTCATCGAGAGGGAAAACTTGGGGGTGTTCATGGGCCTCCATCGGAACTGGGTGGTCCAATGTAGAAGGCCGGGCGCGGCCTGGCTGGGGGATTGCGACCAAGCACGCATTGCGCAGGACGAAATTGGCCAGGGCGGTCTGAAATTTATCCACGCCCGAAACGCAAAGCCCTGTGCCAGGCGTTTCAGACGGCGCTGGTGGACAATCTGCCGCCATGGATTTACCTCTTAATGCACTCGATAGCGACGCCATGCCCCAGCCGCCCTCAGCGGCGGACCTCGATGCCTGTTGCGGCAATGGCTGCGAGCCCTGCATCTTTGATTTGCACGACTTGGCCATGGACCAATACCGGCAGGACCTGCGTGCCTGGCGCGCCCGCCATACCGAGTCCGCCCAGGACCCTCAGCCTTAGCCCGCCGCGATCAAGAAAGACGCCGCTATGCCCATCACGCTTTACGACTGCGCCAGCGCGCCCAGCCCCCGCCGCGCCCGCATCTTGCTGGCCGAAAAAGGCATTACTCATGACACGGTCGAGATCGACTTGCGCCGTGGCGAGCAGATGGGCCAGGCCTATCGGCAGCTGAACCCGCAATGCACGGTGCCGGCGCTGCGCACCGACGAGGGCCTCATGCTGAGTGACAACGCGGCCATAACTGCCTATCTGGAAGCGCGTTTTCCGCAGCCGCCCTTGCTGGGCATCTCACCCGAAGAGAAGGCCGAAATCGCCAGTTGGAACTGGCGCATCGAGTTCGAGGGGCTGCTGGCCATTGCCGAAGCGCTGCGCAACTGCTCGCCCGCGATGGTCAATCGCGCGCTGCCCGGCCCGGTGGACTATGCGCAGATTCCCGAGCTGGCCCAACGTGGTTTGGCAAGAGTGCAGCAGTTCTTCACTGTCTTGAACGAGCGCTTGCAAGGCCGTGAATTCATCGCCACCGAGCGCTTCAGCGTGGCCGATATCAGCGCTGTCGTGGCGGTGGATTTCGCGCGCGTGCTGCGCATCAAACCCGATGAACTGAGCCAGCCCGATCTGTGTCGCTGGCGCTCGGCAATGGCGCAGCGAGCGACGATGGCGCTGCCGTCCAAGGCATAGCCAAGCCTATTTTTCGAACTTCAGCAAGTCGCTGGGCCGCACCTTGATAGCGCTCATGCATTCGCTTTTGGATTCGGTGAACCAGTGCGAGCATCAACGAACTGCTCCGCAAAATGCAAAGCTTTAGGCCAACAAGAAGCTCAGGCGCGCCTCGCCTTGAACGCCCATGCTGTTGACGCGCAACAAAAAGTCCGAGCGTCCCGCGTTGGTTTCGATCAGGCCGGCCAGCTTGTCTTGCGGCTGGCTGCTGACGCGGGCGGCGTTGAGCGCTGGGGCGTCGCTGGGGGAGCGTTTTTTCAGCAAGCCGGCCATTGAGCGCATAAAGCGCGATGCTTGCTCGATTTGCTTTTGGCTAGGTGTTTGCTGGTTGCGGCTGGCCTGCATCTCTTGCGCGCTGCAGCCGGCCGCCAGCCCGCCGATCAGCACGCAAGCGCTCAGATCCAGCAATCCGACAGCGTAGACGCCCTTGCGGCCTGCGCTGCCGTAAAGCGCAATCAGCTGCGGCGATTGTTGAACATAAGGCCCCTGTGTGTGGATGCGCTCCAACTCAAAGCCCCGCATGCCCAGGTGAGTGAACAGGGTTTGCTGCGTTTGCGCCAAGGACTCGATGGCAGGCAGCTGCGTCTGCGACTGAGCCTGGGCGGGCGGCGGCAACTCAGACCCCCGAGCCTCGCGGGGCTTGGCGCTGGGCCGGAGGAAGGAGCTGCGGCCCAGACCCAGCGCCACGGCGCTGCGCAAGGTACGGTCATCAAATGGCTTGTTGAGCAGGAACAAGGCGCCGTTGCTACGCGCCTGGGTTTGGCATTCGGCGGCCGTGTCGGTGGTGATGAAGCCCACGGCAATATGGTTGTGGCCGGTTTGCCGCAGTGTTTGCAGCATCTCGATGCCCGAGACGCCGGGCATATGCCAGTCCGACAGGACCAGGTCAGGTTTGAATGACGCCACCTTGTCGAGCGCATCGGCGCCGTCGTTGGCGGTTTGAAAAAGCAAGTCGCCCAACTCCTCGCATTCAAGCGTGCGGCGAATGATGGCCTGAATGGCCCGGCTGTCATCAACAATCAAGATGCGCTTACTTTTTGCGTTAGCAAAGGCGGACATCGGTGCTTCCCTCGTAGCCCTGTGATGACGTCGGGCCTGATCTTTACTGCGCTTGCTGAGCTCCCCGTGACCATGCCGCGTGTATCTGGTGCTGACGCGTGCTGGTTGATTGCCCTTGACAGCAGGGCTTGTTGGGAGCGCAGTTTCAGTGTTTCAAGATGGAGCATTCGCTGGAGTAGAGGTGCGAATACCTGCCAAATTAGACGTTAGGGTTTACGCGCGCAGCAGCTTGTGAAAAATTGCGCGCCCCGCCTCATCGCGGTCTAAGTGTTTACGCGAGCCCGACCGAGGAGCCGCACAATGTCGGGGTGGACGCAGCTATAGAAGAAGTCGATGCGGTGGTGATAGGTGCCGGTGTGGTGGGGCTGGCTGTCGCCCGCGCGCTGGCGCAGCAAGGCTTGGAGACCTTGCTGCTTGAGCGCGCCGAGCGCATAGGCAGCGGCGTGAGTTCGCGCAGCAGCGAGGTCATACACGCCGGCCTCTACTACCCGCCGGGCTCGCTCAAGGCGAGGCTGTGTGTGCAAGGGCGCGCGCTGCTGTACGACTATTGCGAATCGCATCAAGTCGCCCATCGATGCTGCGGCAAGCTGGTGGTGGCGACCGACGCCGCTCAAGTGAGCGCTTTGCAGCGCTTGATGCAAACGGCGCAGCGCAATGGGGTGCACGATCTGCGCTGGCTTGATGCCGCGCAGGCGAGCGCCCTGGAGCCGGCGCTGCGCTGTGAGGCTGCGCTGGCTTCGCCGTCCACCGGCATCATCGACAGCCACGGCCTGATGCTCGCCTTGCTGGGTGATTTTGAGTCGGCCGGCGGCGCCCTGGGCCTGTGCTCCACCGTGACCGGGCTGCGGCGCGTCGGCCAGGCCTGGCGCTTGCAAGTGCAAGCGGAAGGGGCCGAGATGAGCTTGCAGGCCGGCATCGTGGTCAACGCGGCCGGTCTGTGGGCGGCTGGCCTGACGCAGGCGATAGAAGGCCTTGCGCCGGCCCAGCAGGCCAAGGCTTACTTCAGCAAGGGCAGCTATTTCGCCCTGGCCGGTCCGGCGCCATTCAGCCGCCTAATCTACCCCATGCCACGAGACGATTGTTTGGGTGTGCACCTGACGCTGGATCTGGCCGGCGCGGCTCGCTTTGGGCCGGATGCACAGTGGCTGCAGGGCATCAGCGAGCCGGCGCAACTCGACTACGCGCTCGACCCGCGCCGGGCCGATGCCTTCTATGCTGATGTGCGGAGCTACTGGCCGGCCTTGCCGGACGGCGCGCTGCAGCCGGATTACAGCGGGGTGCGGCCCAAGATCCATGGCCCGGACGAGCCCGCGCCGGACTTCCGCATCGACGGGCCGGCCCAGCATGGCTTGCCTGGTTTGGTGAATCTATTGGGTATTGAGTCGCCCGGATTGACCAGCTGCCTGGCGCTGGCGCAAGAGGTCTTGGTGCGGCTGGCGGGGGATCAGGCTTGGTCGTCACCCGTGTCCACGCCATCCACCCAAGTGCCGCCCTGTAGCAACTGATAGGGCTTGAAGCCGGTTTTATAAGCCATCTTGGGGCTCTCGGCGATCCAGTAGCCCAGGTAGAGATGGCTCAGCTGCAGGTCTCGGGTTTGCTGAATCTGCCACAGCACGTTGTAGGTGCCATAACTGGTCTTTTCCTCGGGCTCGTAAAAGGTGTAGACGGCCGACAAGCCATCGCTGAGGATGTCCAAAATTGAGACCATCTTCAGCGCCAGCGAGCCATCTGGCTGCGGCTCGCGGAACTCCACCATGCGTGAATTGATGCGGCTTTGCAGCAAGAACTGCGTGTATTGATCGACGCTGTCGTGGTCCATGCCGCCGCCCGAGTGCCGACCGGTTTGGTAGCGCAAATAGAGTTCGTAATGCTCTTGGCTATAGCCCAGGCGCATCACCTTGGCTTGCAGATGGCGGTGTTGATGCCAGGCCCGGCGCTGGCTGCGGCTGGGCTTGAAGCTGGCGGCCGGCACCCGCATCGGCACGCAAGCCTTGCAGCCGTCGCAGTAAGGGCGGTAGGTGAACAGGCCGCTGCGCCGAAAGCCCGCCGCCACCAGGCCCGAATAGGCGTCGGCGTGAATCAAATGGCTGGGCGTGGCCACTTGCGAGCGAGCTTGCCGGTCGGGCAGGTAGCTGCAAGCGTAGGCGGCAGTCGCATAGAACTGCAGCTGCGCCAAGGGTAGTTCTTTGGGATGTGTCACGGCGTGGCTCGCAAGGGGCTAGTCTTGATCCAGCAAGGCCCAAAGGGCTGGATGATAGGCCCAGTTGCTTGGTGCTGCCTCGCTCACGGCTTGGCCCACATGTGCTTCAAACGCGCTGCGCGGCACTTCGGCCGCGCCCAGCGAGGCCAAGTGGCCAGTGTTTTGTTGGCAGTCTATCCAGGGGATGCCATGCTTGCGGCACAAGCAGACCAAGGCGGCGAGTGCAATCTTGGAGGCGTCGCTGCGGCGCATGAACATCGACTCGCCGAAGAACATACGGCCCAGATTGACGCCGTAAAGGCCGCCGACCAGTTCGCCGTCCATCCAAGTCTCGATGCTGTGAACTGCGCCCGATTGCTTTGCCCAGTCAAGATAGGCTGCCTGCATCTCGGGCAAGATCCAGGTGCCGGACTGGCCTTCGCGCGGCGCGCCGGCGCAGGCATTCAGCACTTCCGGCAAGGCGGAGTCAACGCGGATTTCGCAATTGGCCGAGCGTCTGAAATGGGCGATGGTTTTGCGCAGCGAGCGCGCGAGCTTGAAGTTCTGCGTTTGCAGCACCATGCGTGGGTCGGGCGCCCACCACAGCGGCGGCTGGCCGGCGCCATACCAAGGGAAGACGCCGCATGAATAGGCCGCGTGCAGGCGCTGAGGGCTCAAGTCTCCGCCGGCGGCGAGCAGGCCAGGGGCGTCCGAATCGGCGCCCAAGGCGCGCGCGCTGGGCGGAAATTCCAAAGAGTTGTCATCAAGCCAATCGATCATGCCTGCCATGGTAGCGTGTAGCCCAAGATGAACTTTCAACTGGCCTGCGCCCCATGATTACCCTTTTTGGAATTTCGAACTGCGACACCGTGAAGCGCGCGCGCGCCTGGCTCACTGAGCAGGGCTTGAGCTACGAATTTCATGACTTCAAAAAGGCCGGTGTGCCACCGGGCGACTTGGCCGCGTGGTGCGAGCAGCTCGGCTGGGAGCGGGTCTTGAACCGCGCCGGCACGACCTGGCGCAAGCTCGACGAAGCCACCCGCGCAGCGGTCGTTGACAGTGCCTCGGCACAAGCCTTGTTGCTCACCCAGCCCAGCGCCATCAAGCGCCCGGTCATGCGCTGGGCCGACGGGCGCCTGAGCGTGGGGTTTTCGGCCGAGCTGTTCATTAGCCATCTCAATAGCCAAGTTTGATCCTGTTTTGGTGCGTGTCGCCCCTTGTTTGTGCGTGTCACGATGAGTCAGCGCCACTTTTTGGTGTGAGTTGGCTTGATTTGGTGCGCGACAGTGAGCCAAAAGCGGGCATGTATCTTGCTGATCTGGTGCATTAATTCCCGAGTCGGTGCGCTGCACTCGGGATGCCGTGCTCAATGATTACCGCAGGACTCAGAGAACCCGATGGAGAACTTCAAACAAAGCGCTGATGCGCTGTTCATTCTGCTGGGCGCCATCATGGTGCTCGCCATGCATGCCGGCTTTGCTTTTCTGGAGCTTGGCACGGTGCGCAAGAAGAACCAGGTCAATGCGCTGGTGAAAATCTTGGTGGATTTTTGCGTGTCGACCGTCGCGTATTTTTTATTGGGCTACACGGTTGCTTATGGCAGCAACTTCTTCACCGGGGCCGAAACGTTGGCCCTGAAGAACGGCTATGAGCTGGTCAAGTTTTTCTTCTTGCTGACCTTCGCCGCGGCGATACCGGCGATTATTTCTGGCGGTATCGCCGAGCGGGCCCGCTTTGGCCCGCAGTTGGCCGCCACGGCCGTGATCGTCGGTTTGATCTACCCTTTGTTTGAGGGCGTGGCCTGGAATCAGGCATGGGGCCTGCAAGCCTGGTTGAAGGCTCAATTCGGCGCCGAATTTCATGACTTTGCCGGCAGCGTGGTGGTGCATGCGGTGGGTGGTTGGATAGGCTTGGCGGCCGTGTTGCTGCTGGGGCCGCGCTTGAATCGCTACCGCAAGGACGGCGCCATCAGCGCGCATCCGCCCTCCAGCATTCCCTTTTTGGCGCTGGGCGCCTGGGTGCTGACCGTGGGCTGGTTTGGCTTCAATGTGATGAGCGCACAAACGCTGGACAAGATGAGCGGCCTGGTGGCGGTGAACTCGCTGATGGCTATGGCCGGCGGAACCTTAGTGGCCGTCTTGCTGGGCCGCAATGACCCCGGATTTGCCTACAACGGCCCCTTGGCCGGTCTGGTTGCGGTGTGTGCGGGCTCCGACCTGATGCATCCGCTGGGCGCATTGATCGTCGGGGGTGTGGCCGGCGCCATCTTCGTCAAGATGTTCACCCTGACGCAGAACCGCTGGAAGATCGATGACGTGTTGGGCGTTTGGCCGCTGCACGGCTTGTGCGGCGCCTGGGGCGGTATTGCCGCCGGCATCTTCGGCCAGTCGGCGCTGGGCGGCCTGGGTGGGGTCAGCCTGGCGGCGCAGTTGCTGGGCACCTTGGCCGGTGTGGTCTGGGCTTTGCTCGGCGGCTTCACGGTGTATGGCTTGCTGCGGCACTTTGTCGGCCTGCGCCTGACGCGGGAAGAAGAATTCGACGGCGCCGATCTGTCCATCCACAAGATCGGCTCCACGCCGGAGCGTGAGGTCAGCTGGTAAGCTCCCGATCTTTCGGTTTCCAAGACCTTTCGCCCATGTTTACAGGCATTGTTCAGGCCGTCGCCAGCGTCGCGGCCATCACCGACCGGCCCGGCCTGCGCAGCTTTGCGCTGCAGTTTCCGCCCGGCTTTTGTGTCGGCCTCGAGATCGGCGCCAGCGTGTCTTGCGACGGCGTGTGCCTGACCGTCACGGCCTTGGGTCCGGGCGACCAAGCCAATTTTGACGTGATGCAGCAAAGCCTGAGTCTGACAACCTTGGCCGGCTTGAAGCAGGGCAGTTTGCTCAATGTTGAGCGCGCCGCGCGCGACGGCGCCGAGATTGGGGGCCACCCACTATCCGGCCATATCGATTTCATGGCGACGGTGGCGGCCGTGCGGCGCCCCGAAAACAATGTCTGTGTGCGCATCCAAGTACCACCGACCTGGATGCGCTATATCTTCGCCAAGGGTTATATCGCCATCAACGGCGCCAGCCTGACCGTCGCCGAGGCCGATCGCCAAGCCGGCTGGTTCGAGGTTTGGCTGATCCCCGAAACGCTGCGCATGACGACCTTTGGCGCCAAGGCCGAGGGTGATTTGCTCAATATCGAAATCGAGCGCCAGACGCAAGTCTTTGTGGATACCGTGCGGGCGGCGATCGACGAGCGGCTCGGCCCCTTGCTGCCGGCCCTGGAGAAGCTGCTGGCCGCCCAGGGCCAGAGCCTGGATGATCTGGGCCAGCCGCCACTCAAGCCGGTCGGCTAAGGCCAAAAATCGGCTTTGCTGAGCTGGATCAAGCCTGCGAAAAAAAAGCCGGCAATATTGAAGGAATAGGCGTTTCCTAGGGTTGTCCCGCATACACTGCCTGCCAATTGTTCGGGCCTTGTTGTAGCCGGTCCGGAAGAGGAAAACCATGGAACAGCCGACGACTCCGATTCAAGCGCTGCAGGCTTGGTTGGCCGCGCAGACACCAGGTGCCGCGCTGGCCGGTGTGCCGGTGGGCAGCTTGCTGACTCATTTTCTGCAAGCGCAGGCACAGGGTTTGCCGTCAGCCGGGCATGAGCTGCGCGTGCTGCAAGTGCTGGTCGATCATTGGCTCAAGCGCATGCACGCCGATATTGAGAGCTTCCCGCCCGGCGCCGTGGCGGTGCTGAGCGAGCAAAAAAAGCAATTGCTCAATATGCACAAAGCCTTGAGCGAATTGCAAAGCTGTTTGCAGGTCTTGCACTTGAGCCGGGCCAAATCGATCAAGCCCGCTGCTTCTGCTGCTCTGAGTGCTGCAAGCGCTGGACCGGCCCCGCGAGCCAGCGAGCGACCCAAGTCTTGGCAGTCCAGCCCGCTCAAGAAGCGGGACAAGGAGCGGGACAAGGCAAGTGCTCAAGTAGCTTGAGCCTGCGGCATGGGGCCACCCGGGTGCCGGGTTCAAGCATCAATCGCTGCCGTGCAATTTGGCGTGCAATTTTGTGTGCACGCGCCGCGTCGCGCGCCAGACGGACCAAAGCACCAGCGGTATCAAAACCCCCACCGCAATTTCAGGGTTGATGGGCAGGCCCGAGGACTTCAGCGCTTTGGCGCCGTAGAGCAAGAGGCTCACCACATAGTAGGAAATCGCCGCGATGGAGAGCCCCTCCACCGTGGTCTGCAGGTTCAGCTGCAAGTCCTGACCCCTCGTGAGCTTGGCCAGCAACTGATGGTTTTGCTGCTCGGTGGCGATGTCGACCCGGGTGCGCAAGAGTGCGCTGACGCGCTCGATGCGCTGCGATAAGGAGGCCAGCCTCTGCGCGGTGGCCGCGACCGTGGCAATCGCCGGCGAGAGCCGGCGCTGCATGAATTCCCCCAGGGTTTGCGTGCCCGGAATCGGCTTTTCGCGCAGTTCGGCAATGCGCTGGCGCACCAGCGTGTCGTAGGCCTGGGTCGCGGCGAAACGGTAGGCATGTTGGGCGGTGGCGCGTTCAACCCCCGCAGCGACATGGATCAAGGTGTCCAGCAGCTCGCTCTCGGACGCCTGCCTACCCTCGAGTTTGAGCGTCACCTCGGCCAAGCTGGCCTCGGCCTGCGCAAGCACCGGCGCAATGTCTTTGGCCACCGGCAGGCCGCGCAAGGCCATCAGGCGGTAGACCTCCAGCTCCAGCAAACGCTGAGAAATGCGGCCTGCGCGTGTCGGGCTGGTGCCGGGCGGCGCAATCACCAAGATGCGCTCAAAGCCGCTCGCTGCCAGGCGAAAATTGGTCACCACCACCGAGTGCCCGCCAGGCCCGGACTCTTCCGAGTTGCCCATCAACGAGGCCAGGACGGTGCGCCCGCCAAACCATTGCTGACCCAGGGCTCTTGCTTCATCGGGGTGGCTGATGTCATGTTCGAGCATGACTAGCTTGACGGCAGCCACCGTGCGCCCGGGCAGCGTGCGCAGCCAGTCGGCATCGACGCGCAAGGCCGACATCAGCTCCGGCTGCTGGCTGCCCAGGAGTGCCTGTTCGGGTAGCGGCTGCACGATCGCATAGCGGGTGAACTCGCTGTGGCGTTCCCATTTGACCGTGTGCCCGTCGCCGCGCAGCCGTAAAAAATTACCCTGCATCTCGTCCAGTTGCAAGCCTTCTTGGCCGGGCAGGCGGCGCAGGTGTTCGCACTCGGCTTCGCGGCTCACGCCCTCGTTGAGCACGGCCACGCTGATGATCAGGGCCGGCAAATGAATGCGCGCCGAGGGCCGGGCATGCACCTCGTTGTGAAGCAGATAACGCAGCCCATCATCGGGCGGCAGGATGGAGCGGGCGGCGGCGTTGGCGTCGGCTGAGTTGGGCATGGGGTTGGTCTTGGGCAAGAAAAAGGGGGCAAAAGCAGGAGGCATAAAGCAGACCAGCACTGAAAAGCGCTCATCGCCAGGCTGCCAACATGAGCGCGCCGGCTGGATAAGCCGGCGCGCAGGTTCATGTTTCTTGCTCTGCCCCTTGTCTTGCAAGGGACCCAAGCCGGATGTCAGCTTAACCCGATTTGCTCAAGTTAAGCTCAAGTGGAGTTCAAGCCAAGTTGCGCAGCTCGCGCAGTGCAACCGACAGCATGGCCAGATCCACCGCCTTGGCTTCGCTGAATTCGCCCAAGAGCTTGTGCGCGCGCTCCAGTGCATCTTGGTTGCGGGTGGTCCAGTTGCTGAGCAGTTCGGGCGCGGCTTGCCCTTCACCTTGCCCCAGCACATCCAAGGCGATAGCGCGTTGCAGACCGGACAGATCGTCGCCCAGCGCGGCCTTGGCCTGCGTCTGCCAATAGCTGTCTGCGGCCAAGGCATCGATCTGTTGGCGCAGGCGCTCCAGGCCGAGCTTCTGACCCAGCTTGGCGTGGACCTCGCAAACGACTTCCAGCGAATGCTGGGTGGCATCGGCGATCTCGGCAATATCGAGCGCGGCAAACAGCTCCTCGGCATGGCTGACGTCGCGCGCAATGTCGATCGGCACACCCGCCGCGACCCGCGCCGCAGCCCGCGCCGAGAGATCGTTGTGCTGAACCAAGGTGGTGCGCAAGACCTCTACTGCAGGTGCAAAGCGCTTGATCACCTGCTCCATCGGCTCGGCCAGGCGGCGCGAGCGCAGGAACCAGTTGGTGGCATGCGCGCCCAAGCGACCCAACTCGTCGATCATGTCGGCTTGCACCTCGTCTGCGACCTGATTGTCCAGCGCCTCAATCTTCAGCCACAGCGGCACATAGCCGAAGACCTCGCGAGTGGCCAGGTAGGCACGCACGATTTGCGCCGGTTTAGCGCCGCTGGATTCACTGAGCCGGTGCACAAAGGTAGCGCCGACACGGTTCAACATGCTGTTGAGCACGTGGGTGACGATGATTTCACGCTTGAGCGGATGGCGCGGGATGTAGGCGCCGAACTTCTCGCGCAGCAGCGCCGGGAAGTAACGCTCTACCGCCGTGCCAATCCAGCTGTCCTCAGGCAGATCGGAGCTCATCAACTCGTCGGACAACCACATCTTGCTATAAGCCAGTAACACCGCCATTTCGGGCGTGGTCAGGCCGACGCCGCGCGCCTTGCGTTCCTTGATCTGGTCATCGGTGGGCAAGAATTCGATCGCCCGGTTCAAGCGTCCAGCGCGCTCAAGGAAGCGGATAAAGCGCGCCTGCTGGTCAATCAGCGCCGCGCCCTGGCGGTTGGCGATCGACAGCGCTTGGGTCTGGAAGTAGTTGTCACGCAGCACCAGCGACGCCACCTCGTCCGTCATCTGCGGCAGCAAGGTGTTGCGCTGCTTCAGCGTCATCTCGCCGTCGCCCATGGCCAGACCCAGCAAGATCTTGATATTGACCTCATGGTCCGAGGTGTCCACGCCGGCCGAGTTGTCGATCGCATCGGTGTAGATGCGCACGCCGGCCAAGGCGGCCTCGACGCGCCCACGCTGCGTGCAGCCCAGGTTACCGCCTTCGCCGACCACCTTGCAGCGCAGCTCGGCGCCATTGATGCGCAAGGCATCGTTGGCGCGGTCGCCGACATCCGCGTGCACCTCGCTGCTGGCCTTGATATAGGTGCCAATGCCGCCGTTGTAGAGCAGGTCGACCGGCGCCTTCAAGATGGCACTGAGTAACTCGTTAGGGGCCAGGCGGTCGGCGCTGATGCCGAGCACGGCCTGTGCTTGCGGCGAGATCGGAATCGATTTTTCCGAGCGCGCCCAGACGCCACCGCCGGCTGAAATCAGCGCCGTTTCATAGTCGGCCCAGCTGGAGCGCGGCAGCTTGAACAGGCGTTCGCGCTCGGCAAACGAGGCTGCTGCGTCCGGGCTTGGGTCGATGAAGACATGGCGGTGATCAAAAGCGGCCACCAAGCGGATATGGGGTGACAGCAACATGCCGTTGCCGAACACATCGCCCGACATATCGCCGACGCCCACCACGGTGAACTCTTGGCTCTGCGTGTTGATGCCGATCTCGCGGAAATGGCGCTTGACCGATTCCCAGGCACCGCGTGCGGTGATGCCCATGGCCTTGTGGTCATAGCCAACACTGCCGCCCGAGGCGAAGGCGTCGCCCAGCCAATGGCCATACTCCAGACTGACGGTGTTGGCGTAGTCGGAGAAGGTGGCGGTGCCCTTGTCGGCCGCGACCACCAGGTAGGGGTCATCCTCATCCAGACGCACGACCTGCGGCGGCGGCACGACCTGACCCCCCGCATAGTTGTCGGTCAGGTCCAGCAGCGCACGCAAATAGTCCTGGTAGCAGCTGATGCCTTCTTTCATGAAGGCTTCGCGATCAGACTGTGGCGGGGCCTTTTTCAATACAAAGCCGCCCTTGCTGCCCACGGGCACGATGACAGTGTTCTTGACCATCTGCGCCTTAACCAGGCCCAGCACTTCGGTGCGGAAGTCTTCCGGCCGGTCCGACCAGCGCAAGCCGCCACGGGCGACCTTGCCGCCGCGCAAATGGATGCCTTCAAAGCGCGGCGAGTAGACCGAAATTTCGTACAGCGGACGCGGCTCCGGCAGGCCGGGGATCTTGGCCGAATCGAGCTTGAAGCTCAAGAAACTGCGGCGCGGGCCGGCCGCACCGCTGTGGCCGACGCCGGTGCGCCAGAAGTTGGTGCGCAGCGTGGCCTGCATCAAGGCCAGCAGTTGGCGCAAGACGCGGTCTTCTTGCAGATTGCTGACCTTCTCCAGCGCCTTCTCAATCCCGTTGACTTGGGCGTTAGCGCCCAGCTCATCATGGGCTGCGGGGTCAAAGCGCAGCTTGAACAGCGTCACCAACATGCGCGCGATGCGGGGGTGCGCGGCCAGGGTGGCTTCGATGGTGGCTTGTGAGAGCGCAAAACCGATCTGGCGCAAATACTTGGCATAGGCACGCAGCACGACGATTTCGTCGTTGGCAAGGCCTGCGCGCAGCACCAAACGGTTGAAGTCGTCGTTCTCGACCTCGCCGCGGAAGACGCGCGCAAAAGTGTCCTCGAACAAGCGGGCCAAGGCCTCGGGCTCGATCTCATCCGACACCGCTGCCTGCAGCTCGAAGTCATGCAGCGACACGCTATTGCCTTGGCCGGCCGGGGCCGAGGCGTCGAGGATGCGGTGGTTGTGTTCGCCCAGCACGCGCACGCCCATATGCTCCAGCATCGGCAGGCTGTCGGACAAGACCACCGCCTGACCCAGGCGATAGACCTTGAAGCCCAGCGTGCCCGGCTCGGCGCCAAAGGGGCGGTACAGGGCCAGCGCCAGCGGCGCCTCTGGGCTCAGGCTGGCGAGCTTGACGACGTCGGGCACGGCCGCGCGCGCGCTGATGCGCTCGCGGTAGCCGGCGGGGAAGCCAGCTGCCCAGCGCTTGAACAGCTCCAAGCCGCGCGCTTCGCCTTCGGCATCAACCAAGGCCTCGCGCAGGTCATCATCCCAGCGCCTTGCCGCAGCCGTCAGCTTGGCCTCGACATCCTTGCAATCAAACACAGGCACCTGGCCCGGCGTCGTGCGCACGGTGAAATGGATGCGCGCCAAGACCGCGTCGCTCAACTGCACATCAAACTCGGCGCTGCTGCCGCTGAAGACCTGCATCAGAATGGCCTGGAACTTGATCCGCATATCGGTCGAGTAGGCCTCGCGCGGCACATAGACCAAGCAGGAGAAGAAGCGGTCAAAGGGGTCGCGGCAAACGAACAGACGAAGGCGCTGGCGCTCACCCAAGGCGAGGATGCCCAGCGCGGTTTCGTACAGCTCGTCGTTGGAGATTTGGTAGAGGTCGTCGCGCGGATAAGTCTCCAGAATATGCTGCAAAGCTTTGGCTAAATGGCCGCCCGCAGGCAAGCCGGCGCGCTGTGTGATGGCGCCGACGCGGCCGCGCAGCAGCGGGGTCTCGGAGACGCGCGCGCTGTAGGCGGTGGAGGTAAACAAGCCGATGAAACGGTGCTCGCCGGTTACTTCGCCGGCCGCGTTGTAACGCTTGATGCCAACGTAGTCGGTGTAGCCTGCGCGGTGCACGGTGGAGCGGGTATTGGCCTTGGTGATGACCAGCAAGGGCGAGGGCGCACGTGCGAGGGCGCGGGCATTGGCGGGCAACATCGAGAAGCTGCTGGAGAGCTTTTCCTCCGACGTTTCTCTCAGCAGGCCCAGGCCGCTGCCGGAAATCAGGCGCAAGGCGTCCGCACCAGCTTCGCTGACCAACTCGTGGCAGCGGTAGCCCAGCAGGGTCATGTGGTCGTCGGCCAGCCAATGCAAAAAGGCCAGGCTTTCCTGGACTTCGGCTTTGTCCAGGGCAGCCGGTGCTTGCTCAAGCTCTGTGATGGCCGCGTGCAAGGCGCCGACCATGGGCTTCCAGTCCTGCACGGCCGCGCGCACGTCGCCGAGCACACGCTCGATGCCTGCCAGCAATTCATGGCGCTGCCCGGCATCGATGATGCGGTCAACCTCGATATGCATCCAGGACTCGCGCTTGAGCCCCGGCGCGTCAGCCGCCTCGCTGCGTGGGCGAATGGCCAGCAGTTGGCCGTCGGCGTCGCGCTCCACGCCAAAAATCGGATGCACGATCAGGTGCAAGGTTAGGCCTTGGCGGTTGATCTCGATGGTCGTGGTGTCGACCAAAAACGGCATATCGTCATTGATGATGTCGATCACCGAATGGCGCGAGGCCCAGCCGTTGTCGGCGACGCTGGGGCTCAAGACCCGCGCCAGGGTCTGGCCCGGCTGGCGCTTGGCGCCGAACTGCAGATGCGAGAGCAGGGCGCCCAGCAGGTCTTCGGGTGTGCGGGCCAGCAGGTCTTCGGTGTCGACGCGGCGGAAATACTCGCGCCCGAAGCTTTCTATCATCGCCGCTTGTTCGGGCGTTTTTTGACGCGTGGCGGCCAGCGCCAGCACCGCATCGATCCGTTCGCTCTGTAGGGCGTTGAGAGGTTCAGTCATTGCTTGTCTCCTAGGAATCAGTAAGGCCGTGGGCTCGTGGCCATGCTCAGCTTGTGCCCGGCAGTGTGCCTCAGGCGGCAGGCGCCAAAGGGTCTGGCTGTCTGAAAAACCCCTCTATATGCATTTTCTGCATTGCCTATGTACTTCGGCAATGTTGCCCGGCAATCCAGGCGTCCACCTTGCGGTCCAGCAGATCCAGCGGCAGTGCGCCGCCATCAAGCAGCATGTCGTGATAGGCCCGGACATCGAATTCTTGAGCCAGCGCCGTCTCGGCACGAGCCCGCATCGCCAGCACCCGCAGCTGGCCAATCTTGTAGGACAGCGCTTGGCCCGGCCAGCCGATGTAACGGTCTACTTCGTTGACGATATCGACCTCGGTCTTGGCCGCATTGGCGCGGAAGTAGTCAATTGCCTGCTTGCGCGTCCAGCGTTTGGCGTGCAAGCCGGTGTCCACCACCAAACGGACCGCCCGCCACATGTCATAGGTTAGCTGGCCAAAATGTGAATAGGGGTCTTGGTAGAGCCCCAGCTCGAAACCGAGCTTTTCGGCATACAGCGCCCAGCCTTCGAGATAAGCGTTGTAGCCGGCAAAGCGGCGGAATTTGGGTAAGTTTTGCTGCTCTTGCGCCAAGGCAATCTGCAAGTGGTGTCCAGGCATCGCCTCATGGGCGGTCAGCACCTCGATCTCGTAGATAGGCCGCATCTCGGGGCGGTAAAGATTGACGTAGTAATAACCGGCGCGTCGGCCGTCGTCGGACGGGCCGCTGTAATAAGCGGCAGTGGTGTTGGGCGCGCTGGTAGCGGGAATAGCGCGTACACCGTAGGGCGTGCGCGGCAGTTTGCCGAAGAGTTTGGGTAACTCCGGTTCGATCTTCTTGGCCGCCAACACGTAGGCGGTGAATAGCTCTTGCTCGCTCTTGCAATAGAACTTGGGGTCGCTGCGCAGATGCTCGAAGAACTCGGCCTTGCTGCCGCCGAACTTGAGCTGATCCATCACCGCTTGCATTTCGCGGTGGATGCGTGCAACTTCATCCAAGCCGATCTGGTGGATCTGCTCGGCGTCCAGCGTGGTGGTGGTGTGAAAAGCGATGCGGTTGGCGTAATAGGCCGCACCGTCTGGGCTATCCCAAATGCCGACCGTCTCGCGACAGGCGGGCAAATAGACCGCGGCAAAAAACTGCCTGAACTGCCGGTAAGCCGGCACGACTTGCTCGCCGATGATCTGACGCGCCGCTTCCTCGAGCCGCGCTGTTTCGACGGCGCCGATGCGAGGCGGCATTTGTCTGAAGGCGCTGAAGAAGGGGCTTTGCTCAGGGGCGTCCACCACTTGCAAATCTAGCTGCGGCATCACGCGCTGCATCAAGAGGCGGGGCTGCGTGCGGCCGCTACTGGCCGCGTCGCTCAGAAGCGCTTCGTACTGAGCGAGGTAGGCGGGCAGGCCGCGCATGCGTTGCAGCCAGATCTCGAAATCCGCTGCCGTGTCCAGCGGCATGAATTCCGCAATTTCATTTAGCGACTGCGGCCCCTCACGCGCAGAAATTGCCCAGGCCAGCGGCTGAAAAGCTGCAACGGCCAAACGGGCCTGCAATTCGTACTTGAAGAGCTGGGCGTTCAGCTGCTCCTCGGTTGGCAAACCGGCCTCCACCAAGGCATCTAGCTCGGCAAGCGCAGCTTGATTGGCGGTGGTGATGCGGGCTTGTGCGGTGGGGCTCAAATCCGGCCACAAGGCATTGAAGCGCGCATCGCCGATGTAACTCGCCTGCAGCGGGTTCTCCGCCAACTCGCGTTCCCAACAAGCATCAAACAAGGCGTGCAGGCGCTGCACCGAGGGGCTCAAGGTTTGGGTCATATTGAACGGGCCTTGACGGCGCGTGTTGGGTTGTTTTTGGCTGAATGACGCCTGCGCATTCTTGCCCATTTGTGCGTGGCAAAGCCGCCGGCTTGGGAAAACCCTCGGTGCATTGCGTCCTGCCGCGCCTATGGCCTGATCTAGACTCAGTCCATGCATGAAGACTTCGAGCCCCGACTTGTGAGCCGCCGGCTGGCGCTCACTGCCACTGTGGCCTCTGTCGCCACCTTGTATGCAGCGCCATGCATGGCAGCCACCAAGGGCGAGCCGGTGACGGTCAAGCACGATATGCAGCCTCTGCAAGGGGAGGCCGATTCTTTTCCCTTGGCGGTGCTGACCCTGTTGATGGACAAGACCATTGCCAGCTACGGCCCCTATCAATTTGAAGCGCTGCCGCCGCGCGACAGCATCACCCAGAGTCGCACGATGTTGGAGTTGCGTGCGGGCAGTTTGGATGTGGTGGCCAGCATGAACTCGCTAGCGCGTGAGGCCGACGGCATCCAGGTGCGCGGCTGTCTGAGGCGTGGCTTGAATGGCTTGCGCTTGCCGGTCTGCTTGGCCAGCCGGCAGGCCGAGCTTGAGGGCATCAAGGACTTGGCGCAGGCCAAAAAACTACGCGTCGCGCAGGTCTCGCATTGGCCCGACGCCACGGTGCTGGAGCGCAATGCCTGGCCGGTGCAGCGGATTCAGAGGCTCGGCGTTTTCGATGCGATGTTGGAGCTGGGGCGCTTCGATGTTTTTCTGCTGGCCTCGGATGAGGCTTTCGGCATCGTGCAGGCCCTGCCCAAACTGGTGGTGCTCAAGCAATGGCTGGTGGCCTACCCGTCCACCTTTGCCTTTATGGTCAACCATGCGCGGCCCGAACTGGCCGAACGCCTGCGCCATGGCTGGAAGCTGGTGCAAGCCGACGGCAGCTTTGAGGCCTTGCACGACAAGGCAGTGGGTTGGCAAGTCAGGCAGGCGCAGCTGGCCGAGCGGCGCTGGCTGATCCTGAACAACCCGGACCAGCCGCCGCCGGCACTGCAGCAAGATGCCAAGCTCTGGCATCCGCTGGTGCGGCAGCGCTTGATCGAGCCTTTGTTGAAGGGCTGAGCTTCGTTACAGCAAGTCAAGCACCGCGCCTGAACTGGCGCTCGATGCGTTCTTGGCGAACTTGGCCATCACGCCGCGGGTGTAGCGCGGTGCCGGCGCCACCCAGGCCGCGCGGCGACGTGCCAGCTCTTCCTCGCTGACGTGCAGTTCCAGCAGCAGCTTGTGCGCGTCGATGGTGATGCGGTCACCTTCTTGCACCAGCGCAATCACGCCGCCTGCGTAGGCTTCGGGCGCGACATGGCCGACCACCATGCCCCAAGTGCCGCCGGAGAAGCGCCCGTCGGTGATCAAGCCAACGCTTTCGCCCAGACCTTGGCCGATCAAGGCGCCTGTCGGGGCCAGCATTTCCGGCATGCCGGGGCCGCCTTTGGGGCCCAAATAGCGCAAGACCATCACATCACCGGCGACGATTTTCTCGGCCATGATGGCGGCCAGCGCTGACTGCTCGTCCTCGAACACGCGCGCCGGCCCGCTCATCACCGGGTTCTTGAGGCCGGTAATCTTGGCGACGCAGCCTTCGGGCGATAGATTGCCCTTCAGGATCGCCAGATGACCTTCGGCATAAATCGGGTTGGTGACCGGGCGGATGACTGTTTGGTCGGCGCGCAAGTCCGGTACGTCGGCCAGGTTCTCGGCCACGGTCTTGCCGGTGATGGTCATCGCGTCGCCATGCAGCAGGCCGTGCTTGAGCAACTCCTTCATCACCGCCGGGATGCCGCCAGCATGGTGCAAGTCAATGGCGAGGAATTGGCCGCTGGGCTTCAAATCGCACAGCACCGGCGTTTTGCGGCGCATGCGCTCGAAGTCGTCGATGCTCCATTCGACTTCGGCTGCATGGGCGATGGCCAAGAAATGCAAGACCGCGTTGGTCGAGCCGCCGGTCGCCATGATGACGGCCACGGCGTTCTCGATCGCTTTCTTGGTCACGATATCGCGCGGCTTCAGATCCTTCTTGACCGCCTCAACCAAGACGGCCGCTGCCTTCTTGACGTTCTCGGTCACCTCGTCTTCGACGTTAGCCATGGTTGACGAGTAGGGCAGGCTCATGCCGAGCGCCTCGAAAGACGAGCTCATGGTGTTGGCCGTGTACATGCCGCCGCAAGAGCCGCTGCCGGGGATGGCGCGCTTCTCGATCTGGCAGAAATCTTCCTCGCTCATCTTGCCGGCCGAGAACTGGCCGACCGCCTCGAACACGCTGACGATATTGAGATCCTGGCCCTTGTACTTGCCCGGCAGAATCGTGCCGCCGTAGACATACAAGGCCGGCACATTGGCGCGCAACATGCCCATCATGCCGCCGGGCATATTCTTGTCGCAGCCGCCAATCACCATCACGCCGTCCATCCATTGGCCGCCGACGCATGTCTCCACGCAGTCGGAGATCACTTCGCGCGAGACCAGGCTGTACTTCATGCCTTCGGTGCCCATGGCCATGCCGTCCGAGATCGTCGGTGTGCCGAAAACCTGCGGGTTGGCGCCGGCTGCTTTGAGGCCAATCACGGCTGCGTCGGCCAGCTTTTGCAAGCCGGAGTTGCAGGGCGTGATGGTCGAGTGGCCGTTGGCAATGCCGATCATCGGCTTGCCGAAGTCGCTTTCCTGGTAGCCCATGCCGTAATACATGGAACGGTTCGGCGCACGGGCTACGCCCTCGGTGATGTTCTTGGAGCGGCGGTTGGCAGCGGTCATGAGCGTGGTCTCCGGTTCTTGAAAAGCTGGGATGCTGGCAGTATGCGTTGGCGTTGCCTGTTGTTCAAATATATTATTCACTTCTGATTAATACAATTGGCATATCAATGATTGAGTTGCGAACGCTGCGCCAGTTTGTAGCCGTGGCGGAAGAACTGCATTTTGGGCGCGCCGCCGAACGCCTGCACATGACGCAGCCACCTTTGACGCAGGCGATACAAAAGCTGGAGGGCAGCTTGGGCACGCCCCTGTTCGAGCGCAGCAGCCGCTCGGTCGCCTTGAGCGCGGCCGGCCTGGGCCTGCTGCCGCAGGCGCGCGCCATCTTGGCGCAGGCAGAGGCCTTGCCGGCTTTTGCGCAGGCGGCGGCGCGCGGCAGTCGCGGCCGGCTGCGCCTGGGCTTTATATCGACCGTAGGTTTTGGCGATTTGCCGCGCTGGTTGAGGCTGTTCCGCGAGGACTTTGCCGACATTGAACTGACCTTGCGCGAAGCGACCTTGGACGTGCAAATGCGCGAGTTCGCGCAGAACGATCTGGATGCCGGCTTCATCATCCATGCGCCCGGCGCTCAGCCGCCCGGCTTTGAAAGCTTGAGGATTTCCAGCGAGGCCATGGTGCTGGCGCTCAGCAGCGAGGAGTCCTTGGCGGTGAGCGCCAGCCTGGATGTACAGGCGGTGCTGCGCCGGCCGCTCGTGATATTCCCGCGCGAAATTGCGCCGTCCCTGTTCGATGCGCTGCTGGCGTTCTATCGCCAGCATGGCTTGGAGCCTCAGGTCGTACAAGAGGCGATTCAGATGCAGACCATCGTCAATCTGGTTTCTGCCGGAATCGGCCTGGCCTGGGTGCCGGCCAGCGTGATGGCCTTTCAGCGCGCCGGCGTCGTCTACCGGCCTTTGATTGGGGCGGCGCCGGTGTGTGAAACCAGCCTGATTTGGCGCCGCGACGCCGCACCGACGGTGCTGCGGTTTGTCGAACATATTCAGCGTTTGATGCTGTCTTGAATTCGAACCAGCGTCTGAAGCGTTTGTTTCTGCACTTCGTCGCAGAACTTGCCTGGGCGCAGCGTGGATGCGCACAATCAAGACATACTCTCTTTGTCGAAATCACTTCAAACTCGCTTCGAGTCATTTTTGCCTATGCCCTTCAAGCCCTTGCCCCGCCGTATTCACGCCCTAAGCTCCTTGATCTGCCTGCTCGCTCTGTTGAGCTTGAGCCCCGCCGCGCAGGCCGCGTTGTTCAAGGATGCGCAGCTGCAAAGCCTGCTGGACGCCGGCCGTTATGAGGACTTGGAGCGTGCCTCTAAGGTGCGCCTGAAGCTCAAGCCCGACGATGTGCAGGCCTTGGCGGGCGCGGCCTTGGGCAGCAGTGATGCCTATGACGTGGCGCGGCTCGACGTTGCGGCCAAGTTGGCGCAGACCTGCCGCGAACGGGGCCCGCAAGAAGCCATTTGTTATTACGCCGCAGCCGAGGTGATGGGCCACCAGGTGCAAATGATCAACCCCTTGAAAGCGGTGGCGATGGTGGGGCGCCTGAAGGACGCTTTGCACAAGGCACTCGAACTTGACCCGACGCTGTATGCCGCGCGCAGCAAGCTGGTGCAGCTCTATTTGTTCACGCCGCAGATGTTGGGCGGTAGTGCGGCCAAGGCCAAGGCGCTGGAGGCCGAGATTCGCGCCAGCCAGCCCGAACAGGCGCGCTTGCTGCGATCGCTGGTGGCCGCTGCGGCCGAAAAATGGCCCGAGGCCGAGCGTGAGTTGATGGCCGTGCGTGCGGGCAGTGACGGCGCCTTGCTGGCCGATGTGCGCGAGGCTACGTCGCAGCTGGGCCGGCACTGGATGAGGGAGCAGCAGTTCGACAAGGCGCGCAGCTTGTTCGAGCAGTTGCAGCGTGATCAACCCAGCCAGGCCATGGCGTCCTATTGCCTGGCTCGTCTGGCGTTGGATCAAGGGCAAAACCAGGCGGCGGTCCAACATCTGGAGCGCGCTAAAAACCTGGCCGGCGCGCAGCAGCTGCCCATCGACCACCGGCTGGGCGAGGCCTGGTTGGCGCTGGACGACAAGGCCGCGGCCAAAGCAGCCTTCAGCCGCGCCGCCTCGGATAAACATATCCGGCCTAACTACGCCAAAGATGCGCGCAAGAGCTTGGCCGAACTGGGCTGAGGCTTCCGGCCGGCCGCGCGCCTGAGCCGGCACCTTATGATGCGCGGCTGATTTCCCGGCGCAGCAAGATTCATTCAAGCGCTCTTCAAAGGACGACGCAATGTGGGTTCACCCCCAGTTTGACCCGATAGCCATCAAGCTCGGCCCCCTGGCCGTGCATTGGTATGGCCTGACCTATCTGGCCGCCTTTGGCCTGTTTTTGTTTTTGGCCAACCGCCGGGTCGCGCAGCCGCAGTTTGCGGGCTTGGGTTGGAGCCGCCGCGATGTGGACGATCTCTTGTTCTTCGGCGTGCTGGGCGTGGTGTTGGGCGGGCGGCTGGGCTTTGTGCTGTTCTACAAGCCTGACTACTACATGCATAACCTGGGTGAAGTGCTGGCGGTCTGGAAGGGCGGCATGGCGTTTCACGGCGGTTTGCTGGGTGTGATTGCCGCTATGGCCTTGTTTGCCAAGCTGCGTGGGCGCAAGTTCTTCGAAGTCACCGACCTGATCGCGCCCTGCGTGCCGACCGGGCTGGCCATGGGCCGTCTGGGCAACTTCATCAACGGCGAGCTGTGGGGGCGCGCGGCGGACCCCAGCCTGCCTTGGGCAATGGTGTTTCCGCAGTCGGGCTCAGCCTTGCCACGCCACCCTTCGCAGCTCTACCAATTCTTCGGCGAAGGTTTGCTTTTGTTTGTTTTGCTGTGGCTGTATGCGCGCAAGCCGCGCCAAACCGGCCAGGTCTCGGGCATGTTTTTGATCGGTTACGGCATCTTCAGGTTCATGGCCGAGTATTTCCGTGAGCCCGATGAGTATCTGGGCCTGCGCGCGCTCAACCTGAGCCAAGGCCAATGGCTGTGCGTGCCCATGGTGGCGGTGGGCATGTTGATCTGGGTTTACTCCAGCCGTCGCAAAGCCTGATTTCTAGTTTTCCCCGAGTCCCCATGCGTCAAATCTTTTTCGACACCGAAACCACCGGTCTGGCCGCCGAGGGCGGCGACCGCATCATCGAAATCGGCTGCGTCGAGATGGTCAACCGCCAGTTGACTGGCAACAACCTGCACCTCTACGTCAACCCGCAACGCGCCAGCCATGAGGACGCGCTGCGTGTGCACGGCCTGACCGAAGCGTTTTTGTCCGACAAGCCTTTGTTTGCCGACATCGCCGATCAGTTGTTGGATTTTCTGGCCGGCGCCGAGCTGGTGATCCACAACGCACCCTTCGATATTGGCTTCGTCAATGCCGAGATGAAGAGGCTGCGCCGCCCGCCCATCACCGACACCGTGGGCAGCGTGCGCGACACGCTGTTGATGGCGCGTGATTTGTTCCCGGGCAAGGCCAACTCGCTGGATGCCTTGTGCCGCAGGCTGGAGGTTGACAACTCCAACCGCAAGTTGCACGGCGCTTTGCTCGACGCCGAGTTGTTGGCCGAGGTCTATATCCGCCTGACGCGCGGCCAGGATTCGCTGGTCATGGATGACTCGGGCGGCAATGCGCAGTCGGCTGAATTCAAGCTGGCCGCGATTGATCTGAGCAGCTTTGTGCTGCCGATTTTGCAGGCCAGCGAGGAAGAGCAGCTCGCCCATGAGCGCGTGCTGGGCGAGCTGGACAAGGCCAGCGGCGGAAAAAGAATCTGGCAATCTGCTTGAGTCGCCAGCAAAATCCGTGGCATAATTGTGGGCTTCGCAGTTAGCGAAGAGATGAAAAAAGTCGGGCGGTTAGCTCAGGGGTAGAGCACCACATTCACACTGTGGGGGTCGCAGGTTCGAAACCTGCACCGCCCACCAGAACATCATCAGCATGGCTGCATGCCGTGCGTTTAGATGGACTGGTGGATTTGATTCACAAAATTCAGGGCGGTTAGCTCAGGGGTAGAGCACCACATTCACACTGTGGGGGTCGCAGGTTCGAAACCTGCACCGCCCACCAGATCAACCTCGCCAAGTCTGACGACTTCGCGAGGTTTTTTCTTGCCCGCTCAATTTGCTCGCCAGGAGGCTGCTCGGTCTGTGCGATGCTGCGGGTTTTTGTCGAGTGGCTGGCCCGCCGCCAGCATCGACACTTGAGTTCTAAGCTTCAAGCAAGGAGTAGCCGAGCATGCCCCGTCAAAGCCCCGCCTGGTTCGATCAGCAATACAACAACCGCGCTCGCGTGGCCGACAGCGCCGACATTCTGGGCCGCTGGGCGCGGGCCTCGCAGTTGGTGCGTGAACGGTCGCGCTGCCTGCTTGATGTGGCCTACGGCGAGTCTGCGGCGGAGAGGCTGGACGTTTTCCCCTCGGACGTGCCGAACGCGCCGGTGCTGGTGTTTGTGCACGGTGGTTATTGGCGCGCGCTGGATAAATCGGACAGCTCTTTTGTGGCCAGCTCCTTCACCGATGAAGGGGCCATGGTCGTGATTCCAAACTATTCGCTTTGCCCAGATGTCGGCATGGACCGCATTCCCTTGCAACTGGTGCAAGCACTTGCCTGGGTCTGGCGCCATGCGGCCGAATATGGCGGCGACCCCATGCGGGTGGTGCTGGTCGGGCATTCGGCCGGGGCGCATCTGGCGAGCATGCTCAATTGCTGCGACTGGAAGGCTGTCGCGCCGGATTTGCCCCATCACCTCGTCAAGGGCGTGTTGGCGATCTCGGGTGTCTACGATCTGGCGCCGCTGCGCCAGGCCCCGTTTTTGCAGGCTGATCTGCGCCTGGATGCCGACAGTGTGCGCCGCCTCAGCCCGGCACAGTTTCCCGCCCCCGAGGCGCCGGTCTATGCCATCGTGGGCGCGCTAGAGAGTGAGGAGTTCAAACGCCAAAACCGTTTGATCCGCCAGGCCTGGGGCCGCCGGGTCGTGCCGATTTGCGAAGAAATCAAGGGCTGCAACCACTTCGATATCTTGCACGATCTGGCCGACCCTGCAGGGCGCAGCCACCAGCTGGCGCGGCGCTTGCTGGACTTGCGCTGGTATAGCGCATTGCTTTGACAAGAAGTTGGCGGGCTCAGTAAATCGGCAGGGCCATGAACAGCTTGATGATCAGCGCGTTGGCGATATCGATAAAAAAGGCGCCCACCATGGGCACGACGATGAAGGCCAGATGCGAGGGGCCGAAGCGATGCGTAACCGCCTGCATATTGGCAATTGCGGTGGGCGTCGCCCCTAAACCAAAACCGCAGTGGCCGGCCGCCAGCACCACGGCGTCATGGTTGCTGCCCATGACGCGGAACGTGACCAAGATCGCATAGGCCGCCATGGCCATCGCCTGTACCGCCAGAATCAGCAGCATGGGCAGGGCCAGATTGGCCAGCTCCCACAGACGCAAGCTCATCAAGGCCATGGCCAGAAAAAGCGCCAAGCTGACATTGCCGAGTACCGAAACTTCGCGGTCAAAAACTTGGTGAAGCCCCAGTCCGGCCAAGACGTTGCGCAACAGGACACCGATAAAGAGCACGCAAACAAAGGTCGGCAGTTCGAACGCCGTACCTGCGATGGCGGCGCTGAGCATGTCGCCGCCGGCCAAGCACAGCGCAATCAAGGCCAAGGACTCAATGAAGGAATTGACCGTGATCAGGCGGGTGGCTTCGGGCTCTTCAAAGTTGCTTGGCGCCTGAGCCGGCTGCTGCGCTGCGGCTTGAGGCTTCATCTTGCTCATCAAAAATTTCGCCACCGGACCGCCGATCACGCCGCCCAGCACCAGGCCGAAGGTGGCGCAAGCCATCGCCAATTCGGTCGCGCCCTGCAGGCCAAACTGTTCGCTGAAGACCTTGCTCCAAGCTGCACCCGTACCGTGCCCGCCCGACAAGGTGATGGAGCCGGCCAGCAGGCCCAGATGTCGATCCAGGCCCAGCAGCGAAGCCATGCCTAGGCCTATCATGTTTTGCATCAACAAGAGGCCCAGCACGACCCCCAGGAACTTGACCATGATGCTGCCGCCGGCCTTCAGACTGGCAAGGTTGGCAGACAGGCCGATGGTGGCGAAAAACGCCAGCATCAGCGGGGTTTGCAAAGAGGTATCGAACTTGACCGTGTAGCCGCTCAGCTGCTGCACCAGCAGCATCAGCAAAGCCACCACCAAGCCGCCCGCGACTGGTTCCGGGATCGTCAAGGCCTTCAGAACGGCAATGCGTGTCACCAGCATGCGGCCAAACAGCAGCACAAGCGAGGCGGCGACGAGGCTGCCGTATCCGCCGATATTACTGACATTCATCGTTGCGCGTCCCAGTAGTTGGCAAGTTAGCGAGCTTACAGGACTTGCGTGAACAACTACACCGCCATGTAGCGGCCGGGCCGGTGATTGATGGCCAGCGCGGCGTTGATGGCCAGCATGCCCACAATTGACAGGCCGATTCGATCGGGTGGCACAAAGGCCAAGCCACAAAGCAGAATCACCAGGTCCAGGCCAGCCTGCACATAGCCGGCGCGCCAGCCGTATTTCTCCTGCAGATAAAGCACCACCACATTCAGCCCGCCAAGAGAGGCGCGGTGACGGAACAGAATCAACATGCCCGCACCAATCAGCAGGCCACCGGCAATCGCCGCGAACCAGGGGTTGAGCTGGGCAAACTGCAGCCAGTGCGGCAGTGCTTCAGCTAACACGGCCATCAAGCTGACCGCGGTGATGGTCTTGAGGGTAAAGGGCAGACCCATGCGCTTATAGGCCAGCCAGTAAAAAGGCAGGTTGATGCAAAAGAACAGGGCGCCGAAGGGCAGGCCGCTGGCGTAATGAAGCAAGAAGGCGATGCCGACCGTGCCGCCGGTCAACATGCCCACCTGCTTGAACAGCGCCACGCCCAGGGCGACGAACAAGGTGCCGGTGAGCAGGGCCTGCACATCCTCAAGCCTGGAATGCTTGAAGCTGCGGGTGATGGTGTCGCGCAGGCTCATCGGGAATCTATCCGCCGATGCCCGTCATAAACCATTTGATGGCGCCCTTGGCCAAGTAGCCGACCATGCCGAAGCCCAGGCCCAAGAGCAAGACAAAAGTGCCGAAACGCCCGGCCTTGGACTCGCGCGCCAGCTGCAAGATGATGAACACCATATAGACCATGAAGAGGCCTACGCCCCAGCTCAGGCCGAACTGGGCAATTTGCTGCTCGCTGTATCCGAACATACTGTGCTTGGGCCTCCGCGGTCAGTCGGTGTTGGAAACGAGGTCACGGTAGGCGTGCCAGCTGGCGTGGCCCAACCAGGGCAAGACCACGACGAAGCCCAGCATCAGGCTGGCCATGCCGAGCAAGGTCAGCAACATGATCAAGCCTGCCCACAAAGCGACCGCCGCCGGATAAGCCATCACCACGCGCCAGCTGGTGAACACGGCGCCCAGCACGCCAACGTCCGTGCGGTCCAGCAGCAGCGGCACGGCGATCAAGGTCGAGGCGAACATGGGTGCAGCCAAGACCGCCCCCATGGCCAGCCAGATCTCGAACAAATGAGATTCTTCATTCAGCACCACATGACGCAAAAAGTCCGCCGGCTCTCGAATGGGTGCGCCCGCAAAGCCCGTGATCAAGGAGGCAGATGTCATCACCCAGCCGGTGCCGGCAAAGGCCAGCAACACGCCGAATACCACCAAGCGCCCGTCGCGTGGCCGCCAGGCCTTGATGATGGCGGCAAAACTCGGTGTGCGGCCATGCTCAAGGTCGCGGCTGATCACATACAAGCCGGTCGCCAGAATCGGGGCCACCAGCAAGAAGCCGCTGAAGGCGCCGGCCAGCAGCCAGAAATGCTGGCGCGCCAACACAAAGATCAACGCCCCGAGCGCCGCCAACACCAAGCCATGGGCGAGCGAGGGGCCGGGGCAGCGCACCAAGTCCTGCCAGCCCCGGGACAACCAACCCAAGGGGCGTAGCACGGGCACCGGCTTCACCCCGAATTGGCGTGATTGACGCAGGGCATTTTCAGTTTCTAGAAATTGCATCTGTACTCACTTTGAATAAAGTATCTTGCCACGCAGCAGGGCTTCAGGCCTTGACCGCCATCAAGTCCAGCGCGAGGGCATGAAGGCAAGGGGCGGAGCCATCGGCGAGCTGGATGCGCCTTGCCCGCTCAAGCTGCGGGTAATGTCCGGCCAGGGAGCGCTCGTAGCCGGGGTCGTAATGATCGCGCATCAGTTCTGCGAACACCGTGCTCCAATCGCCGGCGCGCGCCAGTGCCTGCCAGCCTTGCACGCGTTCGCGGCCACGCATGCTGATCAAGGCGTCGAGCTTGGCGCAGAAGTAGTCGGGCCGCTCGAAGAAATGAGCATAGTCTTGCAAGAGCAGCTCCACACGGGCCGCGCCCGGCATCTCCAGCCAATAAATGTGGTCGCTGGCCCGCATCGCTTCGTACATCGATTCGGGCATGCGGACCTGGCCGATCTTGCGGCTTTCGCTTTCCACAAAGACCGGCCGGCTTGGGTCCAGCTGGCTCAGCTGCTGCCACAGCAAGGTGTCAAAGCCTTTTTGGCTGGGTTGGGGTTGATCCGGCAATGCGCCCAGGATTGAGCCTCGATGGGCCGCCAATTTTTCGAGGTCAAGCACTTGCGCGCCTAAGCCGGCAAGCGTCTGCAGCAATCTGGTCTTGCCGCTGCCGGTTCGGCCGCACAGCACATGAAACTCGAAGGCGGCCGGCTGCGTCAGCAAGGCTTCGCGAACCTGCGCCCGATAGGCTTTGTAGCCGCCCTGCAGCTGGCGTGATTTGAAGCCGATCTGCCCGAGAAACCAGGTCATCGCGCCCGAGCGCTGACCGCCGCGCCAACAGTAGACCAATGGCCGCCAGTTGCGACTCAAGGGCTCGGCATGGGCCTCGATATGACGGGCGATATTGCGCGCCACCAAAGCCGCACCAATCTTGCGCGCCTCGAAGGGCGAGCTTTTGTAGAGCAGGCCGACCCGGTGGCGCTCCTCGTTATCCAGCACGGGCCAATTGAGCGCGCCGGGCAGATGGTCTTCGGCATATTCGGCCGGCGAGCGCACGTCGATGATGGCGTCAAAGGCCTTCAGCGCGCTAATCGCTTCCTCGGCGGCTATCAGCGGCGAAGGTGGGCCATGTTTGGCTGTGGTTTCTGCGTTCATTTTTGCAGCGCCACTGCATCGAGCAGCTCGCTCTCGATTTGAAGTTGAGCCTTGTTGTGCTGCAAAGCGGCACCGTCGACCAGGAAGGTATCTTCGACCCGCTCGCCCAGGGTCGAGATCTTGGCCAATTGCAGATTGATGCCGTGGCGCGCCAGCACGCGGGCAATCGCATAGAGCAGGCCGGCGCGGTCACTGGTGCTGATGGTCAACAGCCAATGTTGGGCGCGCTCATCCGGGCGCAGGGCGATGCGCGGCGTATAGGGGAAGGACTTGACCCGACGCGACAAGCGCCCGCGCCGCGGCTCGGGCAAGGGCCCGGCGTTCAGCAGCGCCTGTGTCAGCTTGTTCTCGACCAGCGACACCAGGTCGCGGTGGTGCAGGTCCAGATCAGGGCTCAGCACCTGGAAGGTGTCGAGCGCGTAGCCGCTGCGCGTGGTGTGCACCTTGGCATCCAGAATATTGAAGCCGGCGCCGTCAAAGTAACCGCATATGCGGGCGAACAGATCCTGCGCGTCGGGCGAGTAGACCAGCACTTGCAGGCCTTCGCCGACCGGCGAGGGGCGGGCCTGCACCACCGGCACCGGGCTTTGCACATGGCGCCAGAGCGAGCGCGCATGCCAGGCCAAATCGCCCGCTTCGTGGCGAGCGAAGTAGCTGATCTCCAGCGTTTGCCATAGCGGCGCTTCGGTACCGGGCAGCATCGAATGCAGGGCCAGTGCTTGCCGGGCCTCTTGCTTGCGGGCTTCGATATCGGCCGTCAAATTGGGCTGCGCGCCGCCCAGGGCGCGCAGGCTGACACGGTACAAGTCCTCCAGCAGCTTGCCCTTCCAGGCATTCCAAACCTTGGGACTGGTGCCGCGGATATCGGCCACCGTCAGCAAATACAGGCCGGTCAGATGCCGCGCATCGACCATCTTCAGCGTGAAACGATTGATCACGTCGGGGTCGGACAGATCTTCCTTCTGTGCCACTCTGGAGAGGGTCAGGTGTTGCTGTACCAAGAACACCACCAGGTCCGCATCGGCCTTGTCCAGGCCATGGTCGCGGCAAAAGCGCCTGGCTTCTAGGGCCCCGAGATCGGAATGGTCACCGCCGCGCCCCTTGGCTACATCATGGAACAGGGCGGCAATATAAAGCAGCTCCGGTTTGGCCCATTGCGCGGCCAGCTGCGAGCAAAAGCTGTACTCATGCGCATGCTCGGGGATGAAGAAGCGCCGCACATTGCGCAGCACCATCAAGATGTGCTGGTCGACCGTGTAGACGTGGAACAGGTCATGCTGCATCTGACCCACGATGCCGCGGAACACCCACAGATAGCGCCCCAGCACCGAGGTCTGGTTCATCAAGCGCATGGCGTGGGTCTGCCCCTCGGACTGGCGCAAGATCTGCATAAAAGTCGCGCGGTTGACCGGGTCACGCCTGAACGCGCTATTCATCAGCTGGCGCGCGTTGTAGAGCGCGCGCAGGGTACGGGCCGACAAACCTTTGATGCCGCGGGTCTGCTGATAGACCAAGAAGGTGCGCAAAATCGCATGCGGCTCGCGCTGATAAAGGTCGTCCGAGGCGACCTCCAGCATGCCGGCCCGGTCCAGAAAATGCGCGTCGATCGGGCGCATCAGGCCTTGCTGCGAGCCGTTGATCTGCTCCTCCAGATTCAGCAGCAGAATCTGGTTCAGCTGCGTGACAGCCTTGGCAGCCCAGTAGTAGCGCCGCATCAGCACTTCCGAGGCGCGCTGGCCGGCGCTGCTTTGATAGCCAAAACTCTCGGCCACGGCGGTTTGTTGATCGAACACCAGCCGGTCTTCGCGCCGGCCGGCCACGCAGTGCAGGCGCGCCCTTATCAGCTTGAGCAGGCCTTCGTTATGCTGCAGTTGACGGCTCTCGAAGGCGGTGATCAGGCCGGCCTGCGCCAAACCCTTCCAGGTCTGCCCCAGGCCGGCGGCGCGGGCGATCCAGATCAGCACTTGCAAGTCACGCAGGCCGCCGGGGCTTTCCTTGCAATTGGGCTCCAGGGAGTAGGGCGTGTCGTCGTATTTGGTGTGGCGCTGGCTCATCTCCAGCGTCTTGGCGCGCAAGAAGGCGCTGGCGTCCATGGAGGCCGTTAGTAATTTTTCCAACTGTTGGACCAGGGGCCGGTCGCCGGCCAGCCAGCGCGCTTCCAGCAGCGCTGTTTGTATGGTCACATCGCCGGCAGCTTCATGGCGGCATTCGTCCAGCGTGCGCACCGAGGAGCCAATCTCCAGGCCGATGTCCCAGCAAGCGGTGATGAAGGCCTCGATGCCGGTCTTGACCGCGCCGCATTGATGCGCTTCGACACCGTCGGGCAGCAGCAGCAAGACATCGACATCGGAGTAGGGGAAGAGTTCAGCACGCCCGTAGCCACCCACGGCCAGCAAACTGGCACCTGCGGGCATGGTGCTGCGGGCCCATAGCCCTTGCAGGGCGGCGTCGACATGCGCAGCCAGTGCGCTGAGCAGACCGGCCGCTGCCGCGGCCGTAGGGCGGCCCTTGCGGAAAGCCTCAACCAGCGCTTGCTTGCCGGCTTTGAAGTCTTGGCGCAACTCGGCCAAGCTTTTGGGCTCGACACTTGGGACCGCCTTGCCCACGCCCTTGCTCACCTGATCAAGCAGTGATGAATGCAGGCGGCGGCGGGCTGCCGGCCGAGAGTGTGAACACCTCGTAGCCGGTTTCGGTGACGATCAGCGTGTGCTCCCACTGGGCCGACAGCGATCTGTCTTTGGTCTTGATGGTCCAGCCGTCATTGCCTTCCTTGATCTCGCGCCGGCCGGCATTGATCATGGGCTCGATGGTGAACACCATGCCCTCGACCAGTTGCACCAGGGTGCCGGGGCGGCCGTAATGCAGCACTTGCGGTTCTTCGTGGAAGACCTGGCCGATGCCATGGCCGCAGAACTCGCGGACGATGCTGAAGCCGGCATTCTCGGCATAGGTCTGGATGGCGTGGCCGATGTCGCCTAGGTAAGCGCCGGGCTTGACCTTGGCAATACCCTTCCACATCGCTTCGTAGGTAAAGGCGCACAGGCGCTTGGCCGCGATCGAGCCTTCGCCGACGACAAACATGCGACTGGTGTCGCCATGCCAGCCGTCCTTGATCACGGTGACGTCGATATTGACGATGTCGCCGTTCTTCAAGGCGCGGTCGTTTGGGATGCCGTGGCAGATCTGGTCGTTGACCGAGGTGCAGATCGACTTGGGGTAGGGGATGTAGCCGGCCGGCGTGTAGTTCAAGGGGGCTGGAATCGCTTGCTGCACATTGACGATGTAGTCGTGTGCCAGTTTGTCGAGTTGGTCGGTGGTGATGCCGGGTTTGACATGCGGCGTGAGCATGTCCAAGACTTCGGAGGCCAAGCGCCCGGCAATGCGCAAAGCGGTGATATCGGCGCCGGATTTGATCGTGATCGTCATGGCTCGCAGTTTAACTGGGGGAAGCCTAAGCCTCGTCGCTGTGCCGAGGGAATCACCCCAGATGCTTGGGGCGATCGCCGACCTAATATCCAAGCTAACAAACGGCCTTCCTCAACATCAGCTCCCGACCGTGAATCATTCTCCCTCCCAGCGGCTGTTCGCCATTGATTTGCTGCGCGGCCTGGTTATCGTCTTGATGGCTTTGGATCACACGCGCGATTTCTTTGCCCCGACGCCCTTCAATCCCCTGGATCTGCAACTGGGCTCACCCGCTTGGTTCTGGACGCGCTGGATTACCCATTTGTGCGCGCCGATCTTTGTCTTGCTGGCCGGCATGTCGGCGTACTTGCGCTCAAAGCGACGCAGCAAGCTCGAGATGACGCGTTACTTGCTCGGGCGCGGCGCTTTGCTGGTCTTGCTGGAACTCACCTGGGTCAGTTTCAGCTGGCAGTTTGGCTTTAATGTGCTGATCTTGCAGGTGATCTGGGCGATCGGTATGGCCATGATGGTCTTGGGCTTGTTGATCTGGCTGCCGCTGCCCCTCATTGCCCTGGTGGCGGCGGCCTTGATCTTGCCGCACAACCTGCTGGACGCTTGGCATGGCAAAGACGCCTCCTGGCCGATGATGGCCTGGCATCAGGGCGGCTACCGGCAGCTTTGGCCGGGCCTGGGCGTCGTGTTTGCCTATCCCTTGATGCCTTGGGTCGGGCTGATCGCGGCCGGCTACTCCTTGGGGCCGGTGCTGGCCTGGGAGCCCGCGCGCCGGCAGCGATTTTTGCTGAGCGCTGCAACGGCCTTGTTGTTCGCTTTTGTGCTGCTGCGCAGCGGCAATTTTTATGGCGACCCGCATAGCTGGCAGGCGCGTTTGGGGCAGGGCAGCGGCTTGGCGCTGGAGCTGATGGCTTTTGTCGATGTGCATAAATACCCGCCCTCGCTGCTCTATCTGTGCATCACATTGGGCCTTGGCTTGGCGGCATTGGCCCTGATCGAGCGTTGGGTGCAACACCCGCTGCGCGTCTTGATGCTGTTCGGCAGCCGGCCAATGTTTTTCTACCTGGTGCACATCGCCTTGATTCATGCCCTGGCCTGGGTCTATATGCAGTGGCGCTTTGGCGGCCAGGTGCTGGAGCATCAGGGCTGGCAGGCGCCGCCGGGCTATCAGCCTTCATTGCTGGTGTGCTATTTGGCCTGGTTCTTGGTGTTGTTGCTGATGGCTGTTTTGACCCGGCTTTGGGTGAGGCAAACCCGCCACTGGCGCGGGTAAACCCACGGACAAGCGACTGACTCGCTGGCGACACAATCGCTGCAACCATTTCTCTGCGCGCAACACCATGAAAAAACTGTCCTTGCTTGACCTGGGTTTCTTCGTCGCCGAGTCGCAGGCCAGCCCCAAGCATGTGGGCGGGCTGCTGATGTTCAAGCGGCCGGCCAAAGCGCCGGTGAGCTTTGCCAAAAGTCTCTACCGCGAATACCTGGGCTTCACCGAGGTGGCGCCGCCCTTCAACCGAGTGATCCGCTTTTCGCTCACCGCCATGCCCTGCTGGCAAGACGCCGAAGTGGACCTGAGCCAGCATATTTTTTATCACAAGCTGCCGCGCGGCGCGAATGACCGGGAGGCGCTCTACGCTTTTGTGGCCGGCCTGCATGAGCCGATGTTGGACCGCTCGCGCCCGCTGTGGGCCTTGCATGTGATCGACGGGCTTACCGAGGGGCGCTTCGCGATCTATCAAAAGATGCACCATGCCTATGCCGACGGCGTCACCATGGCGCGCTGGACGGCCGAGGGTCTGGCCGATTCGGCCGAAGAGCTGGAGCTGACGCCGGTGTGGACGCTCCAGCATGGCGGGCATGGCAAGGGCAAGCGTCGGATTGGCGTCAAACGCCAAGACGAGATGCTGGCCGCTGTCTGGAAAGAACTCAGCGGCACCAGCCTGCGGATTCTGGGCATCAGTCGCCTGGCGGCGATGTTGTTCTTGGAGAGCGTCAAGCTGACCAAGAACGCGATCGCCTTGCCCTTTGTGTCCAGCGCCAAGACACCGCTGACCGGCCAAGTGACGTCGGGGCGCCAGTTCACCACCGCTGGCGTGTCTATGGCCCGTGTCAACCGCATTCGTGAGCGCACCCGCTCCACCATCAACCATGTGGCGCTGACCTGCTTGGATGGTGCTTTGCGCCGCTACCTCTTGGACCAAGGGGTGGAGCTACGCCGGCCGATCACGATTCAGATGCCTGTCAATCTGCGCAAAGAGGGCGAGAAGACCGCCGGTAACAAGATCGGCATCATCCAGGTGGAGCTGTCCGCGCCGACCGAAGACCCCTATGTGCGCCTGCGCAATATCGGCTTCTCGCTGCGCAATGTCCGGACCATGATCGACAGCGTGTCGGCCGAAGCGATCGAGTCCTACACCATCATCACCGGCCTGGTGGCGCAGATCGCCGAGATGCTGGGCCTGAGTAACACCTTGCCGCCTATGGGCAACACGCTGGTGTCGAATGTGCCGGGCCCGAAGTCGCACCTGTACGTCAAAGGCGCGCGGATGGAAGAAATGCATCCCATCAGCACCTTGCCGCCGAGCAACCTCCTGAATATCACGCTGTTCAGCTATGCGGGCGAGCTGTTCTTCGGCCTGATTGCGACCGACGAGTTGCCCAATCTGCCGCTGCTGGGTCGCTATGTGCAGGAGGCCTTCACCGAGTTGGAAGCCTCGGTGAGCGATGCCCATGCAGCTTGATCAATCCTTCCAGACAATCGCGCCGGTGTAGGCGGTGACCAGAATCAAGATGCCGAAGCCGATGCGGTAGTAGGCAAATGGCGTGAAGCTGTGGCTGGAGATATAGCGCAGCAACCAGCGCACGCAAACCCAGGCGCTCAGGAAGGAGAACAACAGGCCGACGCCGAACATCGGCACATCGGCCATGCTCAGCAGCGCACGTTCCTTGATCAGGCTGTAAGCGCCGGCGCCAATCAGAGTCGGGATGGCCAGGAAGAAAGAGAAATCGGTCGCCGCTTTGCGCGACAAGCCCATCAACATACCGCCGATGATGGTGGAGCCCGAGCGGCTGGTGCCGGGGATCATGGCCAGACATTGAATCAAGCCCACCTTTAGCGCGTCCAGCGGTGTCATATCGTCGACCGAGTGGATGCGGACCTCCGCTTGCTGGCGCTTCTCGGCCCACAAAATAATGAAGCCGCCCAAAATAAAGGTGCTGGCCACCACGATGGGTGTGAACAGATGAGCCTTGATGGCCTTGCCGAACAAGAGGCCCAGGATCACTGCCGGCAAAAAGCCGATAGCGACGTTGATGACAAAGCGGCGTGCCCGCGCGTCATTGCCCAAACCGGCCGCCACTTCACGCAGGCGCTGCCAGTAAACCAGGATGACGGCAAAGATGGCGCCGGTCTGGATGGCGATATCAAAGACCTTGCTCTTTGCATCATCAAAGCCCAGCAGCGAGCCGGCCAAAATCAAATGCCCGGTGCTGGAGATCGGCAAGAACTCGGTCAGGCCTTCCACGATGCCCATGACGGCGGCCTTGATCAGCAAAATGGCGTCCACACGGGGCTCCCTTGTTTTTTGAGTGGGCGCGATGATAACAAGTGGCTATGTCCACCCATCTTCGGCGTGGCTGCGTGGGGCGCTGGATTGAGAGCCGAGGTGGGCCTTGTGCCCGGAGCGCGGCAGAACGGCCGTCGAATCCCCGCTCCGGCCGCTTTTCCGACTTCAGCGCGAAACTTTGTGCCTTGATCCGATCTCCGCCAAACCCAGTTCGAGCGAAGAGCCATCCGCGCGGCTCGGGCCGGCCCGTGCTGCCCAATGAAGCCTTGGTTTTGGCTTTTCGCGGTTTACGCCGTTGACCCCCACGGAGCCCTGGCCTATATTACTGACCAATTGGTCATTAGGTATAGCCGCACTTGAGTACAAGCCCCCGTCAACGTCGCAAGGAAGCCCGCCCGCAGGAGTTGCTGGCGGCAGCATTGACGCTGTTTGTTGAAAAGGGCTTTGCGGCAACGCGCACCGAAGAGGTGGCGGCGTTGGCGGGGGTATCCAAGGGCACGCTTTACCTGTATTACCCGAGCAAGGACGAATTGTTCAAGGCGGTGGTGCGTGAGAACTTGTCATCGCGCATCGCCGAGGCCGCCGTGCTGGCCGCGCAGCACCAGGGTTCGGTGGCCGATTTGCTTTGCCATGTGATGGGGGAATGGTGGCGGCAGGTGGGCCTGGGAACGGCCGGCGGGATAAGCAAGATCATGATGGCAGAGGCGCGCAACTTTCCCGAGTTGGCGCGCTTTTATGTTGACGAGGTGGTGCAGCCGACGCACCAACTGCTGGGCAGCTTGATCGAACGCGGCATCCAGAGCGGCGAGTTTCGCCCGGTGCCGGTTGCCGACACCGTGCATGTGCTGGTCGGGCCGATGCTGCACATGATTCTTTACCAACACTCACTCGGCGCCTGCAAGCTGCACGGCCCCACAATCGACCCGCCCGCCGTCTTGGCGGTGCAAATGGACTTGATGTTGCGAGGCCTTTTGAGCCGCAATTCGAAAGCAAGAGATCAATGAAAACCTGGTTGAAGATTTCTCTGGCGGTGGCCGTCGTGGCCCTGCTTGGCGTCGGTGGCGTGCGCCAAATGAAGGCGATGAAGTCGGCCAAAGATGCGCAGGCTCAGGCGCAGGCCAAACCGCGCAGCGGCCTGAGCTTGGCCGATATCGATGTTGCTGTGGTCAAGCGCGAACGCTTCGCGGGCAAGCTTGAAATTTCCGGCAGTTTGCGGGCCTTTGAGACCGCCATCATCAAGGCCAAGGTGGCGGCCGAACTGGCCAACTTGACGGTGCGTGAGGGCGACAGCGTGCGTGTGGGCCAAGTCTTGGGCAAACTCGATACGGTTGAGTTGGACTTGCGCCTGCGCCAAGCCGAGCAAAACGCGCGCGCCGCCAAGTCGCAACTCGATATTGCGCGGCGCGCGCTGGAGAACAACCGCGCCTTGGTCGGGCAGGGCTTTATTTCCAGCACCGCTTTGGATAACGCCGTGGCGAGCATGGCCGGCAGCGAGGCCACTTATCAGGCGGCCCAATCTGCCGTCGATCTGGCGCGTAAGGCCCATGGCGACGCCACATTGATTGCCCCAATCAACGGCCAGGTTTCACAGCGCCTGGCCCAGCCGGGCGAGCGGGTTCCCGTTGACGGCCGGGTGCTGGAGATCGTCAACCTGAGCCAGCTGGAGCTGGAGGCGGCCATTCCGCCCGAAATGGCGGCCGAGTTGAAGATTGGCGCCAAGGCGCTGCTGCAGGTGGACGGCATGGCGCAGGAAGTGCCCGCCACCGTGGTGCGCATCAACCCAGCGGCTCAGGCCGGTACACGGGCTGTGCTGGTCTACCTGAAGGTGGCCGGTCAGGCGGGCTTGCGCCACGGCATGTTCGCGCGCGGACGGATTTTGCTGGATGAGAGCGAGGGCTTGGTGGCGCCGGTATCGACCGTGCGTTTCGACAGGGCGCGGCCCTATGTGCTGCAAATCATCGACGGCAAGGCGCGGGCCCGCGAGGTAGAGCTGGGGCGTAGCGGCGAGCTGCGCGGCCAGCCGGTACAGGCCTTGCGCAGCGGCGTGCCCGAAGGTGCGCAGCTCTTGACCGGCACGGCGGGGCAGGTGGCTGATGGCACGCTGGTGACGTTGCCGCCACGTGCAAGTGCAAGCGCCGCGCAGGCTTCGGCTTCAGCGCCCTGAGCAGGAGCCGGCACCATGTGGTTCACCCGCGTATCGATCAACAACCCCGTCATGGCCGTGATGGTCATGCTGGCTTTGGTGGTCTTGGGCCTGTTCAGCTATCAACGTCTGTCGGTCGATCAGTTCCCGAATATTGATTTCCCCACCGTGGTGGTGCAGATGGACTATCCCGGCGCCTCGCCGGAGATCGTCGAGAGCGAGGTCACCAAGAAAGTCGAGTCGGCGGTCAACACGGTGGCCGGTATCAGTGCCTTGACCTCGCGCTCCTACGAGGGGACTTCGGTGGTCATCATCGAGTTCAATCTGGATGTTGATGGCCGCAAGGCCGCCGAGGATGTGCGCGAGAAGGTCGCCCTGATGCGCCCACTCCTGCGCGACGAGGTCAAGGAGCCGCGCATCTCTCGTTTTGACCCGCAGAGCACACCCATATTCAGTGTGGCGGTCTTGGCTGACGACAAGAGTCGAAGCACACAAGAGCTGACCACCTGGGCCACCCAGGTCTTGCAAAAGCGGCTTGAGAACGTGCGCGGGGTCGGCTCGGTGTCGGTCGTCGGCGGGCTGCAGCGTCAGATTCAGCTGCAACTGCGCCCTCAAGACATGGAAGCGCTGGGGGTAGGCGTTGATCAGGTGCTGGCCGCCGTCAAGAGCGAGAACCAGGAATTGCCGCTCGGCACGATCCGCTCGAATGAGCAGGAGCGGGTCGTGCAAATCAACGCGCGGCTGAAGGTGCCGGCGGACTTTCGCGACATCGTGGTGGCGCGCAAGGGCGGCGCCTCGGTCAAGCTCTGGCAGGTCGCCGATGTGATCGACGGGCCGCAGGAAGTCGAAAGCCTGGCGCTCTATAACGGCCAGCGCACGGTGCTCTTGAGCGTGCAAAAAAGTCAGGGCGAGAACACCATTGCGGTGGTTGACGGTTTGATGAGTGCGCTGAAAGACTCGGCCAATGTGACGCCGGCGGGTATACGCACCGAGATCAACCGCGACAACTCGCGCGCGATCCGGGTCTCGGTCGCCAATGTGCAGCGCACCTTGTTCGAGGGCGCGGCGCTGACCATCCTGATCGTCTTTTTGTTCCTCAACTCCTGGCGTTCCACCGTCATTACCGGACTGACCCTACCGATTGCCTTGATCGGTACGTTTTTGTTCATGTATGCCTTCGGCTTCACGATCAACAACATCACGATGATGGCGCTGAGCCTGTGCGTGGGGCTCTTGATCGACGACGCCATCGTCGTGCGCGAGAACATCGTGCGCCATGTGCAGATGGGCGCCAGTCCCAGGCAGGCCGCACTCGACGGCACGGCCGAAATCGGCCTGGCCGTGCTGGCCACCACCTTGTCCATCGTGGCGGTGTTCTTGCCGATCGGCTTTATGGGCGGCATCGTTGGCAAGTTTTTCCATGAATTCGGCATCACCATCGTCGCGGCGGTGCTGATTTCGATGTTCGTCAGCTTCACGCTCGACCCGATGCTGTCCAGCATTTGGCATGACCCGCAGGCGCACGGTGTGCACCGGGGGCCGCCGGTGACGCTGTATGACAAAACGCTGGGTCGCCTGACTCTGCAGGTAGATCGCTTCACCGAATGGCTATCGGCCGCTTATCAGCGCATATTGGGCTGGTCGCTGCGCCACAAGGCCACCACCTTGTGGATCGCGTTTGGGACGTTTTTGTTCAGCTTTGTCTTGCTCGGCGGGGTCGGCAAAGAGTTCGTGCCCAAGGCCGATTTGTCCGAAACGCAGATCAATTTCTACACGCCGGTGGGCTCTGCGCTGGAAGTCACCGAGGCGCGGGCGCGCCAAATCGATGCGCTGTTGCGCGAATTGCCCGAGGTACGCTACACCGTCACGACGATCAATAGCGGCTTCGCGGCCGGCAAGATTTACGGCGCGATTTATGTGCGCCTGGCCAACCGCGCCGAGCGCAGCCGCAGCGTGGCCGATCTGGCCCAGCCTATGCGTGACAAGCTCGCCGCCGTGCCGGCCATCACCATCACCAATATTGGCCCGACCGATTTGGGCGGTGGCAAAAGCCTGCAGTTTTCGATTCAGGGGACGGATCTGGGTGAGTTGGAGCGGCTGTCCAAGCAGATCCAGGCCGAGATCATCAAGATCCCCGGGCTGGTCGATCTGGATAGCTCGCTGAAGGCGAACCGGCCGACGATTGCGATCGAGGTCAAGCGTGACGCCGCCGCCGATGCCGGCCTCAATGTCAATGCCTTGGCCGGCTCGCTGCGGACCTTGCTGGCCGGCACCACAGTCGGCAACTGGCGCGCGCTCGATGGCGAGAACTACGACGTGATCGTGCGGCTAGGGCCCGCCGGACGCAAGGCTTTGGCCGATTTGCAGCAGTTGCCCATCAATGTGACGGCGGCGGCCGATGGCTCCGCGCGCGTTGTGCGCTTGTCGCAAGTGGCCGAGGTGAGCGAGTCGAGCGGGCCGAGTCAGATCAATCGGCGCGATATGAGCCGCGAGATCACCATCGACGCCAACGCCTTGGGCCGCAGTTCCGGCGAGGTGTCGAGCGATATCAAGGCGGTGCTCGAGCGAACCGCTTTCCCGCCCGGCTATCGCTACACCTTCGGCGGCTCGACCAAAAATATGAACGAGTCTTTCCAGTATGCGGTCGGCGCTTTGGCGCTGGCGATCGTGTTCATCTACATGATTCTGGCCAGCCAGTTCAAGAGCTTTTTGCAGCCGCTGGCTTTGATGAGCTCTCTGCCTTTGACCTTGATCGGTGTCGTGCTGGCCTTGTTGATGTTCCGCTCGACGCTGAATATGTTCAGCATCATCGGCATCGTGATGTTGATGGGCTTGGTGACCAAGAACGCGATCTTGTTGATCGACTTTGCGATCCGCTCGCGCGCCGGGGAGCATGGCCACGGCGTTGATGCTGAGCCGATGGGGCGTGAAGAAGCATTGCTTCATGCGGCCAAGGTGCGCTTGCGGCCCATTTTGATGACGACGATGGCGATGGTCTTTGGCATGGTGCCCTTGGCCTTTGCGCTCAGCGAAGGCTCGGAGCAGCGCGCGCCGATGGGGCAGGCCGTTATTGGCGGCGTGATCACCTCCTCGCTGCTGACGCTGGTGGTGGTGCCGGTGATCTATTGCTACCTGGATGACCTCGGGGCTTGGGCAAAACGCAAGTTTGCAGGCCCTAGAATCCCGGGCTGATGGAATTAGCTTTTCCCAAGGACTAGACATGAATATCGAACAAGCCCGCTTCAATATGATCGAGCAGCAGATCCGGCCCTGGGATGTGCTGGATGCCGGCGTTTTGCAGTTGTTGGCGGTGGTCAAGCGCGAAGACTTTGTGCCGCCGTCGTGCAAGGCCTTGGCCTTTATGGACGTCGAGATCCCTTTGCCCGGCGGCCAGTGCATGTTGGTGCCGCGCGTGGAAGCTCGCTTGCTGCAAGAGTTGAAGGTCGCTCGGCATGAAAAAGTGCTGGAAGTCGGTGCGGGCAGCGGCTTTATGGCGGCTTTGCTGGGCCACCGTGCGCAGCGGGTGATTTCGCTCGAGATCAACCCCGAGCTGGCCGCTTTTGCCGCCGCCAATCTCAAGCGCGCAGGCCTGGCCAATGTGGCCGTGCGTGAGCAGGACGGCGCCAATGGCTTTGCGGCGGAAGGCCCGTTTGACGTGATTTTGCTGTCCGGCTCGGTTGCCGAAGTTCCGGCTGCGCTCTTGGCTCAGCTCAAGCTGGGTGGGCGTTTGGCGGCAATCGTCGGTGAGGAGCCGGTGATGCGCGCGCAGTTGATTGAACGCGTCGGCGAGCAAGACTATCGCACCAGCAATTTGTTCGATACCGTCGCACCCCGCTTGCAGGGCTTTGCGCCGGTCAGCGCTTTCAGCTTCTGATTGTTGAGATGCGGCAGATTGGCTCCGACGAGTTGCTGGCGATGTGCGCCGGCAGCCATCCGCCTGTGCTGCTGGATGTGCGCGAGCCCTGGGAAGCGCAGCTGTCCCGCATTGTTGTTGACGGTTTACGCAGCGAGTTGATACCGATGGGGCAGATTCCAGCGCGCGTTGGAGAGCTGGACCGGGCGCAGCCCATCGTCTGTTATTGCCATCACGGGGTCAGAAGTCTGCAAGTCGTCGCATTTTTGCTGCGCGCAGGCTTCGATTCCGTCTATAACCTCGCCGGTGGTATTGATGCGTGGTCGCTTTCGACCGACCCATCGGTGCCGAGATATTGACGCTTGTCATTTGTAATTGCTAACGAGGAAGTTCATGTCAGACCAACGCGTATCTAATTCGCTCCGCCCACTGACCAAGATTGGTGTGGCCTTGGCCTTGGCTTTCGGCGCTGCCGCAGGTGCGCGGGCGCAGAGTCTGCTGGAGCTGTACGACGCGACCCGTGCCTTCGATCCGACCTATTTGTCTGCACGTGCTCAGGCTGATTCGGCCCAGTATCGGGTGGGTCAGATCGAAGCCTTGGAGAAGCCGACTCTGGGTATTGGCGGCACCGCCAAGCACGAGCAGGTCGATCTGCCTAAGCGTGACTGGGTGGGTGCCAGCACCTTTCAAGCTGGACTGACCGGCAAGTATTCGCTCTACAACAAGGGCAATCGCCTCACCGTCGAACAAGCGCGTCTGGGCCTGGACATTGCGGCGGCCGATCTTGAGAGCGCCGAGCAAGACTTGATCGTGCGCCTAGCGCAAGCCTATTTCGACGTGTTGGGTGCCGAGGACACATTGGCAACGACGCAGGCGGCCAAGGCTGCATTTGCAGAGCAGTTGGCCTCTGCCAAGCGCAATTTTGAGGTCGGCACCACCACCATCACCGACACCCGTGAGGCGCAGGCCAAATATGACTTGGCCACGGCCGCCGAAATCGCTGCCGACAATGATTTGCGCGTCAAGCGCTTGAAGCTCAACCATGTCGTCGGCAAACAGGTCACGCCTAAGGCGCTGGCCTTGCCGGTGGCCTTGCCGGCGATCGCGCCGGCCTCCGTCGAGCCTTGGGTCGAGCGTGCCGAAGAGCAGCATCCACTGATCCGCAAGGCCCGTGTCGGTGTTGACTCCTCGGTCTTGGAAACCGGCAAGGCCCGCGCCTCCGATGGCCTGACGGCTGATTTGAGCGCTACTGCAGGCGTGATCAATGCGCGCGGCAATGGCTCGCAGATTCTCGGCACGACCAATAGCGGCAATATTGCGCTGTCGGTCAATCTGCCTTTGTATACCGGCGGCGCCACGCAAAACCGCATCAAAGAGGCCTTGGTGCTGGAAGAGAAGGCCAGGCAGGATCTGGCCAACGCGCGCCGCAGCGTGTCAGAGGGAACGCGGAGTAACTTCTTCGGTGCTTTGTCGCAGGCTGCGCAGGTCAAGGCGCTGGAAGCGGCAGAGTCCTCGACCAAGCTGGCCTTGGATGCCACGCAACTGGGCTTCAAGGTCGGCGTGCGGGTCAATCTGGACGTCTTGAACGCGCAGACGCAGCTCTTCACCACCCAGCGTGATCTGGCCAAGGCACGCTATGACGCGGTGCTCTTGAACCTGAAGTTGCGCCAGGCGGCTGGCGTGCTGAAGCCGGAAGATGTGGCCGCAACCAATCAGTTGCTGGTGAAGTAAGTAAGTTTTCCGGCCAGAAGTAGCCGGCGAGATGCGTCCGGGCTGACTCAGCCGGCCCAACTCAAACTGACCCGCTTCGGCGGGTCTTTTTTTGCTTGCTCGCGCTTGCCGAAGGAGCTTCACTGGGATCGAGCTCAAGCGGCGGCGCCGGGCGCAGCGGCGCATGTTCACGCAAGACCTTGAGGATGATGGCGGTGGAGGTTTGGGCCAGCTGGCAATAGCGCTGCAGCACCTGGTCCAAATGCGCCACATCGCGCACCGCGATCTCCAAGATCCAGCTGTCTTCGCCGGTCACGTTATAGGCCGTCAAGACCTCGGGGCTGGCCTCCAGCGCACGCAATACGCGCGACTCATCGCAGCGGCCGACCCGGATCACTGCGCGCATCGCATAGCCAAGCTTGGCGCTGTTGACGATCGCTTGGTAGCCGCTGATGACGCCCAGGTCCTCCAGCTTGCGCACCCGCTCGGTCACGGCCGGTTGGCTCAGGTGGACGCGCCGGCCCAATTCGGCCATGGGCAGGCGGGCGTCGGCCTGGAGTTCAGCCAAGATTCGGTGGTCGTGGCTGTCGAAATCGGAGTTGTCCATGTTTTTGAAGGCGATGCTGCGGAAATTCCTTCAATGTTAGTTTGAATTCTGCTGAGTGCCTTTGAAGTTGCCTTCAATAAATGGCGGCCTTTCTTTACGATTGCGGCCATGAATAGCACCACTGTTGCCCCCACTCAAGCGGGCTTGAGCCCCCGTATCTTGGTTTGCCTGGCGGCCACTTGGCTGGTCTGGGGGTCGACCTATCTGGCGATCAAATTCGCGCTGATCAGCTTTCCGCCTTTTTTCCAGATGGGCACACGCTTCCTGGCGGCAGGTGTCTTGCTGGCGGCTTGGATGCGCTGGCGCGGCAAGGCCTGGCCGAGCGCGCGTCAATGGCTGAACGCGCTGGTGATTGGCGCTTTGATGCTGGGCGGCGGCATGGGCTTCACCGCCACGGCCGAGCAAACCGTGGGCTCGGGCCTGGTGGTCGCCTTTATCGCGGTGATTCCCTTGATGACGGCAGCGATGAACCTGTTCTGGAAGGTGATCCCGACACGGCTGGAAATGCTGGGCATGGCCATCGGCCTGGTCGGGGTGTTGATGCTGATGCAGGGGCAGGGCTTCAGTGCCTCGCCGGTCGGTTTGCTGGCCATCAGCATCGCTTGCCTGACCTGGTCCTTGGGCAGCGTGTTGTCGCAGCGGGTGTTCCCCTTGGCGCCGGGCGCGATGGGCTTTGCCAGCGAGATGCTGGCCGGCGGGGTGGTGCTGATCTTGATCAGCTTGCTGCGCGGCGAGGCGCTGCAATGGCCGCTGCAGCAGGAGTCCGTGCTGGCTTGGGTCTATCTGGTGGTGTTTGGATCGCTGATTGGCTTCAACGCCTATATGGTCTTGCTGGCCGAGGCGCCGGCAGGTTTGGCGACCAGCTATTCCTTCGTCAACCCGGTGATTGCGATGTTGCTGGGCGTGGCGATTGCCGGTGAGCACATCAGCAGCTTCGAGTGGGCGGCGGCTGGCGTGGTGCTGATGGGCGTGGTCTTGCTGCTCAAAGGCCGTCGGAGCTGAGGGTAAGCTCAGGAGCGGCGACAATCAGGTCCATGCTCTATTTGCTCTCTCCCGCCAAGTCGCTCGACTACGAAACCCCAACACCGCCGGATCTGCTGGAACTTGCCAGCCAACCCCAGTTTGTGCCGCAGTCCAGCGAGTTGATCAAGCTGCTGCGCGCCAAGACGCCGGCCGATATTGCCAACATGATGGACCTGTCCGAGTCCTTGGCCGAGCTGAATGTGGCGCGCTTTGCAGCCTGGAAGCCCAACTTCAGCCACGTCAACAGCAAGCCGGCGGTGCTGGCCTTTAACGGCGATGTGTATGAGGGTTTGGCGGCCAATAGCTTGAGCATCGCGCAGCTGCAATGGGCACAAGAGCATGTGGCGATTTTGTCGGGCCTGTACGGCGTGCTGCGGCCGCTGGATTTGATTCGACCCTACCGTTTGGAGATGGGCAGTCGCTTGGCTAACCCGGCCGGTGCGAATCTGTATAAATTCTGGGGCGAGCGCCTGGCCCAACATCTGAATGCGCGCACACGTGCCGCACAGGTGCCGGTGATCGTCAATCTGGCCTCTCAGGAGTATTTTCGCGCCGCCAATCGGCCGGACCTGCAGCCGCGCGTGATTGAATGCGTGTTCGAAGACTGGAAGAACGGCCAGTACAAAATCATCAGCTTCTTTGCCAAACGCGCGCGTGGCCTGATGGCCCGTTACGCCATCACCGAGCGGATTGATACGCCCGCCGGCCTGCAGGATTTTGCGGCCGAGGGTTATGCTTTCCAGTCGGCCCTGTCGGAGCCCGGACGTTTGGTGTTTAGACGCAAGCTGGAGCCATCTAATTTATGAGCGCCCATCAAAACCAATCAATTCAACAGCAAGCAATCAGCCCCGAACTGCGGGTTTGGATTCAAGAGCAATTGGCGCAGGGTTTTACGCGCGCGCAATTGCTGGACGCCATGAAAAGCAGCGGCTGGCAAGAGGACTTGGCCGCCCGGGCGCTGGATGAGTCGCGCACCGACTCCGACGCGCAAACGCCGGCAGAGCTACAAATTGCAAGCAAAGTGCCCGAGCTCGATCTCAGCGGCGGACAGCCCACCTTGTGGATTGATGGGCACGAGGTCAAGGTTTTGATGAGCATCACTCAGCCGCGTGTCGTGGTGCTGGGCGGGCTCTTGTCCGATGCGGAGTGCGATGCCATGGTCGCGGCGGCGAGCGCGCGTTTGGCTCGCTCAGAGACGGTTGCGACTACGCCGGGCGGCAGCGAAATCAACCCTGCGCGCACCAGCGACGGCATGTTTTTCGAGCGCGGCGAGAGTGAGCTGATTCGCACCATCGAGTCGCGCCTGGCCAAGCTATTGAATTGGCCTATCGACCATGGCGAAGGCCTGCAAGTGCTGCGTTACCGCCCCGGTGCGGAGTATCTGCCGCACTATGACTACTTCGATCCGACGATGGACGGCGCGGCGGCCATTTTGAAGCGCGGCGGGCAGCGCGTCGGCACGCTCGTGATGTACCTCAATACGCCGCAGGCCGGCGGCGCGACAATCTTCCCGGACATCAAGCTGGACGTTTCGCCGGTTAAAGGCAATGCGGTCTTCTTCAGCTACGACAGACCGCACCCCCAAACGCAAAGCCTGCACGGCGGTGCGCCGGTGCGCGAGGGAGAAAAGTGGGTGGCAACCAAATGGTTGCGTGCGGGTGTGTTTGTTTAGTTTTTGTCTCAATCGTTGAAAGTTATTCCATGAAGAAAATCATTGCTCTGGCGCTGGCCGGTTTCGTTTCCAGCATGGCCCTGGCGCAGTCGCTGCCGAGCCAGTCCGGTGCGGTGCAAGCGCAGCGTTATGCGGTGCCTGCAGCAAAGGCTTCGACCGGCGGCCACACGGCATCGGCCAAGAAATCAAAGAGCGGCAAGCATGCCGCCAAGAGCACATCCTCTGCCAAGGGCAGCAAGCATGCCAAGAAGACCGGCAAAGGCAAGACCAAGAGCGCTCAGGTCAAGGCCAAGGGCAAGGTCCAGGCCAAGAGCGGACATAAAGTTCACTGAGTGTCTTTGGCGCCTCAGGGTCAGAGCGATGTAAGACCTTAGCGCCTCAGCGGCAATTGGCTTTGCTTCAATTGCCGCAACACAAAGCTTGATTTGCTGTGGCGTATGCCGGGAATCTTGTATAGGCGCTCGCGCAGCAGGCGCTCGTAGTCGCGTGTGTCGGCGACGGCAATGCGGACGTAATAGTCGTAGTCCCCCGAGACCAAAAAAGCCTCCAGCACTTCCGGTATTTGCTCCAAGGCCTGGCCAAACTCGAACAGCGCTTCGTCCGAGTGATTGTCCAAGGTGACTTGCACGATCACCGTGTCGGCCAAGCCAATCTTGGCGGCGTTGACCCGCACCGAGTAGCCCTCGATCACGCCGGCTTCTTCCATGCGCTTGATGCGGCTCCAGCAGGGCGAGCCGGTCAGGCCGACCTTTTGGCTGAGCTCGGCCAAGCTGATGCGCGCATCCTGCTGCAGTGCAGCCAGAATTGAAAAATCGAATTTATCCAGGTTCATGCTGCCGTATTGTAGATTTGCAGCAAGATTTCCTGAATTCCTCCAAGTATCCTGAAAATACAGCAGCCTTTGCTGAGTCTGTTTGGGCAAAGTGTTGATATGGACACCTTGCTTGAAAAAACATTCTCCGCTGCAGCTTGCAATGCAGCGGCCCAGCCGGCTCCTCTGCTCAATGGTGCGCAAACCTTGATTGCGACGCTCTTGAGTCTGGGGGTGGATACCGTCTTCGGCTACCCAGGCGGGGCTGTGCTGCCGCTCTATGACGCTTTGCATGCCGAGCCGCGCCTGCGCCATGTTTTAGTGAGGCATGAGCAGGCGGCAGTCCATGCGGCGGAAGGTTATGCGCGCAGCAGCGGCCGCGTCGGGGTGGTGTTTGTCACTTCGGGGCCGGGCATGAGCAACACCACCACCGGCTTGTTGGATGCCTTGTGTGACTCGGTGCCGGTGTTGTGCATCAGCGGGCAAGTGGCCACTGGCGCAATCGGCACCGATGCGTTTCAGGAGTGCGACGCGCTTGGCATTTCCAAGCCGGTGACCAAATGGAATGTGCAGATCCGCTCGGCCGCCGAGGTGGCGGCGGTCGTTGCCAAAGCCCATGCCTGCGCGGCTGGCGGCCGGCCGGGGCCGGTGTTGGTGGATTTCCCCAAAGACCTGCAGTTGGCCAAGAGCGAAACGCGAAGAGAAGCCGAACCCTATTGCGCAGGAGTAGGTGAACTTGAGTCAGTGGCACTCAAGGCTGAGTGCAATGCCGAAACCTTGAAGCGAGCCATCGCCTTGCTGAGCGAGGCCAAGCGGCCGATTTTTTATGGCGGTGGCGGTTTGATCAATGCCGGTGCTTTGGCCTGCGCTGCGTTCAAACGCCTGGTCCACCTGACCGGGGCGCCTTGCACACTGACCTTGCTGGGTCTGGGCGCCTTGCCGGCCTCCGACGCTCAGTTCCTCGGCATGCTGGGTATGCACGGCACTTTGGAGGCGAATTTGGCCATGCATGAGGCGGATCTGATCGTCTGTGTCGGCGCGCGCTTTGATGACCGCGTGACCGGTCGGCTGGATAGCTTTTGCCCGCATGCGCGGGTGATTCACCTGGATATCGATGCCCGCTCGATCGGCAAAGTGGTGCGAACCGAGCTTGGCTTGCTGGGCGACTGTACGGACAGCCTGCTGGCGCTGGAGCGACTGTGGGCCGAAGGAGGCTGTCGCGCGGTGGATTTGAGCGATTGGTGGCAGCGCATTGAGCGCTGGCGTGCCGAGCGGTCGCTGAGCTTCGTCGATGCCAACGAGGGTCAGATCTTGCCGCAGGCCTTGATGACGCGCTTGCAACAAGCCATAGGTCAACGCGACGCGGTGGTCTCCACCGATGTGGGCCAGCATCAGATGTGGGCCGCGCAATACCTGAAGATTGAGCGACCCGGGCGCTGGCTGACCTCAGGCGGGGCCGGCACCATGGGCTATGGCTTGCCTGCCGCGATCGGCGCGCAAATCGCGCACCCGGACAAACTGGTTGTCTGCGTCAGCGGCGATGCCTCGGTGCTGATGAATATTCAGGAACTGTCGACCGCCGTCCAGCACCGTACCCCGGTCAAATTGGTGCTGTGCAATAACGGCCGCATGGGTATGGTGCGGCAGTGGCAGGAGTTGATCCACGGCGGGCGTTACAGCCACAGCTACAACGAGGCGCTGCCGGACTTTGTGGCGCTGGCCAAGGCCTTCGGCTGGCAGGCGCTAAGGGTCGAGCGGCGCGAGGATCTGGACGCTGCTCTGCTTGAATGCTTGGCGGCGGACGGGCCATTCTTCCTCGATGTGGTGGTGGCGGCCGAGGAAAACTGCTTTCCCATGATCCCGGCCGGCGCCGGCCATCATGAGGTGTGGCTGGGCAAGGGCAGGGGCTACCAGCCCAGCGAGGCTTGAGACAAAGCAAAAAGGCACCCGAGGGTGCCTTTCTTATACCTTGCGCAAACTGCAAGCGCTTGAGTTAAGCGCCAGACAGCATTAGACGCGCTTGCGGTACTCGTGTGTACGCGTGTCGATTTCGATCTTGTCGCCTTGGGCGACGAAGATTGGCACCGAGATTTCGAAACCGGTGGCCAGCTTGGCAGGCTTCAAGACCTTGCCCGATGTGTCGCCCTTGACGGCCGGCTCGGTCCAGATCACTTCGCGCACAACGGAGGTCGGCACTTCAACAGAAATAGCCTTGCCGTCGTAGAACACCACTTCGACGGGCATCGAATCTTCCAGATACTGGATCGCGTCGCCCATGTTCTCGGCCTCGACCTCGAACTGGTTGTATTCCTCGTCCATGAACACATACATCGGGTCAGCGAAGTAGGTGTAGGTGCAGTCCTTCTTTTCCAGCATCACTTGGTCGAGCTTGTCGTCGGCCTTGAACACCACTTCGGTGCCCGAGTTGTTCAGCAGGCTTTTGAGCTTCATGCGCACAGTGGCTGCATTGCGGCCGCCGCGGCTGTATTCGGTCTTCAGCACGACCATGGGGTCCTTGCCGTGCATGATCACGTTACCGGCGCGAAATTCTTGTGCAATCTTCATGAGTGTTCCGATGTTTGGGAAGAAGTTTTTGAGGCAACCTTGCGATTGAAATGCTGGTTTCAGCGCCAGCCTCGAAACCCAGGGTTCAAGGCCGACTGGGCTTCAACCGGAGCAGACATTCAATGCAGAGGGTCTGTCCAAATCAACCTGTGTCGACATGCTCTCGGTGCATGCTCTCAATGCATGCTCGCGCCATCAGTTCCCCTCAAGAGGCGCAAACGACGCAGCAAAGCCGCTGATTTTAGCCTGTTTTGTGAGTCAAGCCGAGGAGCTGGCTGACCAAGTCGGTTTGAGACGTCAAATCTTCACGCCACTTGAGGGCGTGAGCGCGGTCGGCGACTTGGCTCAACAGGCCCGGTTGCCAGGCTTGCAGACCGTTCCAGCTGCGCCAAATTGCGCGGGTTTGCTGGGCGAGATGCGCGTCGCTGCCCCTCAGATACAGGTCCATGAACGCCTCCAGCTTGGCCGCATGCGCTCCGTCGTGCTGGTAGTAGATTTGCCAAACGAAGGGCTTGCCGGCCCATTGGGCGCGCACAAAAGAGTCCTCGCCGCGCACAAAGTTCAAGTCAGAGGCCCAGAGCAAGCGGTCATAGCCGTCCTGGCTCAGATAGGGCAGGGCCTGCCAGCGCAAGCCGGCTGTTGGCAAGGCTTGCTGCGCCTGCAATACAAGCATCTGGGTCTGTGCGGCACCGGGGCAGACCAAAAGCAGGGTCGGCTCGCAAGCCATATCCTCCAACAACTGCGGCAGGGCCGCGTTGGCATAGGCAAACAGGCTGACGATGCGCTCATTGGGCCGCCGCTCCAAGCCCTGGCTTGCCAACCAAGCCTGCGCGTCAAAGTCGATCTGTTTGGCCAGCAGGCCCGTCTCACGCAGCAAACCGCCGGTGCGCGCGCTGAAACCGGGGTAGAAAAACTGTTTGTGCAGGCCACGGCCGGGGCCGCTGAACTGCGGCGAGCTCAGGCCATGGCTGCGTTCGACATAGGGCTCGGCGCTGAGGTATTCGAGGTTGATCCACAGCGGCGGCTTGGCGCGCTCCGCCATGCGGCGAACAAAGGCCTCGGGCAGCTCGCAGCCGAAGGTCTCGATGACCACGTCACCGGCCTCTTGTGCGCTCGAACTTTGATTCCAAGGCAGCACGTTGATGCCGGGTGGAAGGCCGCCAGGAGCCATCCAGGCCAAGGCGCTGGCATCGTCCAGCCATAGCCTGACCGACTGCCCGCGTGCGGCCAAGTCGCGGGCCAGCCGCCAGCTGACGCCGATGTCGCCGTAGTTGTCGATGACGCGGCAGAAAATGTCCCAATGCTGTCCCATGCCGGAATTATCGGCTGCGGCACAATCGCGCCCCATGCAAGCGCCCGATCCCATCAAGCCTGAATTGAGTCCATCCGACCCTGAAAAACTGAGCGCCGCCGAACTTGGCGCGCAAAAACAGGCGCAGTGGACGGCCGAGCGCAAGCTGATCGAGGCTGCCGAAGCTCAACAGGTGACCGTGGCGGAGCAAGCCGCCAGCGATGGTCGCGCCCGCTTGCTGCTGGAGGTGGCAGCTTTACCGGGTTTGCCGGGCGTTTATCGCTATTTCGACGTGCAAGGGCAGGTGCTCTATGTCGGCAAGGCCAAGCACCTGAAAAAGCGTGTCTCCAGCTATTTTCAGAAGGACCATGGCGGTACCCGCATCGGCATGATGGTGGCCCGCATCGCCCGGCTGGAAACAACGGTGGTGCGTACCGAGTCAGAAGCCCTCCTGTTGGAAAACAATCTGATCAAGACCTTGAACCCCAAGTTCAATATCTTGTTCCGGGATGACAAAAGCTACCCCTATCTGAAGCTCAGCGCGCATGAGTTCCCTCGCCTCAGCTATTACCGCGGCGCGGTGGATCGGCGTCACCGCTACTTCGGCCCCTTCCCGAGTGCCTGGGCGGTCAAGGAGTCGATTCAGCTGATTCAAAAAGTCTTCAAGCTGCGCACCTGTGAAGACACCGTTTTCAATAACCGCAGTCGGCCCTGCTTGCTGTATCAAATTCGCCGCTGTTCGGGGCCTTGTGTGCCCGATTTGACCGCTCAAGGCCATGACGGGGATTACGCCCGCAACGTCAGCAATGCAGAGCGGTTTTTGCTTGGAGAAACCGAAGAAGTGATGGACGGCTTGCAGGCGCAGATGATGGCTTTTGCCGAGCGGCTGCAGTTTGAGTCGGCGGCCGAGGTGCGCAACCAGATTTCGGCCTTGGCGCGGGTGTTGCAACAGCAGTCGGTCGACGAGAACAGCGCCACCGGGCGCGACCGCGATGTCGATATTTTGGCCGCCAAGGTCCACGGCGGCCGGGCCTGCGTGAACTTGGCCATGGTGCGCGGTGGCCGCCATCTGGGCGATCGGGCCTTCTTCCCCAAGCATGTTGAAGAGGCGACCGCCGTCTTGCTGTCCGAGGAAGAGCAGGCCGAGAGCGTGTCGGCCGAGCGCTTGGTGCTCGAGGCCTTTATGGCCCAGCATTATCTGGACGCCCATGTGCCATCTTTGATCATCGTGAGCGAGGCGGTCGATGAGTCGCTTGGCATCATCTTGAGCGAGCAGGCTGGTTACAAGGTGACGACGCAGGCGCAGCCCAGGGCGCAGCGGCGGATCTGGCAGGAAATGTGCGTCAAGGGCGCGGAGCTGGCACTCGCGCGTTTGCTGTCCGAAGAGGGCTCGCAGCAAGCGCGCACGCGGGCGCTGGTGGACGCTTTGGATCTGCCTGCGCAGGACTTGGAGAGCTTTCGTATCGAGTGTTTCGATATCAGCCACACCGCGGGTGAGGCGACAGTGGCATCTTGCGTGGTGTTCGAAGTGCATCAAATGCAAAGCGCCCAATACCGGCGCTACAACATCGACGGCATCACTGGCGGCGATGACTATGCAGCGATGCGCCAGGTCTTAACTCGGCGCTACAGCAAAATGGCCGAGGCCGCGCAGATGGGCAACGCGCGGCTGCCCGACCTCGTGCTGGTGGACGGTGGGCGCGGTCAGGTGTCTATGGCCCGAGAGGTTTTCGAAGAGCTTGGCCTGGATCTGAGCCTGATCGTCGGCGTGGAGAAGGGCGAAGGCCGCAAAGTGGGGTTGGAGGAGTTGGTGTTTGCCGATGGTCGGGCCAAGGTATATCTGGGGCGAGATTCGGCGGCGCTGATGTTGGTGGCGCAGATTCGCGACGAGGCGCACCGGTTTGCCATCACCGGCATGCGGGCCAAGCGCGCGGCGGTGCGTACCGGCGGCTCGCGGCTGGAAGACATCGACGGTATAGGCCCGAAAAAGCGCGCGCAGTTGCTGCAGAGATTCGGCGGCGTGCGCGGCGTGACCGAGGCGAGCGTGGATGAAATTGCCACCGTCAAAGGTATTTCGAAAGAACTGGCAGAGGAGATCTATCGTGTCTTGCATTGATAAACCCAAGTTCAACTCGGCTTCAACAGACGCTAGGGGAGCCTCGGGTGGGCAGGGCCGCTCCTTGGCGCGCCCGCTGATGGCTAGCGCCGGTCTCGGCTTGATCGTGCTCATGGCGGGCTGCTCGGACAGTCCGCGCGCGCCGGCTTCGGTGACTACGGTAACCAGTGCCAACACGCCAGCAAGCACGGATGCCCAGCAAAGTTCAACGCCCGCCGGTTCCGGCTCGCAAGCCCCGACGACGGCGCCAAAAGCGGGAGTTGCTTTGGCGCCCCCGAAGCCGCCGCGCAGCCATGATGAGTTGCGTCTGCAGGCGGCTCATCGCTTGGTGGAGGCCAATCCGCAGCAAAGCTACACCGGCAAAGTGCCAGATATTTTGCTGGCGATTCCGGTCCTTGAGGTCACTTTGAACCGGGACGGCTCGATCAAGCGCATCATGGTGCTTCGCAAGCCGCATGCAGAGCCGGGCACCATACAGCTGGCAATAGACGCGCTGCACCGCGCTGCGCCCTATGGCGACCTGTCGCGCCTGCCTTCGCCGTGGAAATTCACCGAGACTTTTTTGTTCAATGACGAGCGACGCTTCAAACCGCGCACGCTGGACTGAGCGCCTGCCCGCGCTGCTTGCGACATTCACGCCACATTGTTCTTGGGCGGGCGCTGGCGCCCGCACTTTGCCGTGCACAATCGCCGCATGTTCCTGACACTGCCAACACTCTTCACCTGGGCTCGCATCGTAGCCATCCCCTTGATCGTCGGGGTGTTCTACCTGGACCTCGCGCCGGCCACCCAAAACCTTTTTGCCACGGTTTTGTTTGTGCTGATGGCACTGACCGATTGGCTGGATGGTTACCTGGCGCGCAAGCTCAATCAGACCTCGGCCTTCGGGGCTTTTTTAGACCCCGTCGCGGACAAAATCCTGGTTTGTGCGGCCTTGCTGGTCTTGCTGGAGCTTGGTCGTGTCAATGCGTTGGTCGCGCTGGTCATCATTGGCCGCGAGTTGGCGATTTCTGCGCTGCGTGAGTGGATGGCGCAGATCGGCGCCTCGGGCAGCGTGGCCGTTCATATGGTGGGGAAGTTGAAAACCACCGTGCAAATGATCGCGATCCCCTTTCTGCTTTTTGACGGCACGCTGTTTGGCCTCTTGCACACCCGGCCATGGGGCACGGGGATGATGTATGTGGCAGTGGTGCTGACCATTTGGTCGATGGTTTACTACCTCAGGAAGGCCTTGCCGGAGATCCGGGCCAAGGCGAAATAAGCCCTTTGATAAGCCCTTTGGATAAGCCCGCGCTGCACGCGTGAGTCGCGCTGTTTGTCTGCGCCTTTCGTATCAGGGCATTCACTTGTCTGGTGCGAAGCAAAAATGCGCATAGAATGCGCTTCCCCGCAAATTTTGACCAAGGGTTCGGCGGCTTGAGCGCTGCAGCGAACTCAAGTTAAGTTGGTCAGAGCTGGGGTCTGTTTTGCTACAGCGTTTTATTGGTTTTGCAAGCGTGCTCAAGATTTTTGAGAGGTAATGAAGTGAACAAGTCCGAACTGATTGAGCACATCGCCACACAGGCTGATATTTCTAAAGCTGCGGCTGGCCGTGCTTTGGAAGCGCTGATCGGTGGCGTCAAGACCACGCTCAAGAAGAATGGTTCGGTTTCTCTGGTAGGCTTCGGCACCTTCAGCGTGACCAAGCGAGCAGCCCGGGCAGGCCGCAACCCTCGCACCGGCGACGCGATCAAGATCAAGTCGGCCAAGGTGCCAAAGTTCCGCCCTGGTAAGGCGCTCAAAGACGCTGTCAACTGAAGGTCTAGATTTCGATTTTTCCGGTTTTCCGGGTGCTTAGCTCAGTTGGTAGAGCATCGCCTTTACACGGCGCAGGTCGGCGGTTCGAGCCCGTCAGCACCCACCAAAATTGCCCTGACCCAGAACAGTTCTGGGCGAGGGCTGTGGCTGAATTGCCATCCCCCGCAAAGGCGAACCCCGGTTCGCCTTTGTCGTGTCTGCCCGTATGCATGCATGTTTGAGGTTTTGACTGATGTTTGAATTTGTCCGTAAGCACACGCGCTTGTTTCAGTTCATCTTGCTGATTCTGATCTTGCCGTCCTTTGTTCTGGTGGGCATGCAGGGCTATACCAGTTTCATGGATGGCTCCAATACGGGCGTGGCGACCGTCAACGGCCGCAAGATCACGCAGGCCGAGGCCGACGCCGCTCACCGTGAGCAGGTGGAACGCATGCGCCGTCAAATGCCCAACCTGGATGCCAAGTTGCTGGACTCGCCCGAAGTGCGGCGCGAATCGCTGGACGGTCTGGTGCGTGAGCGTGTGATGCAGGCCGCCGCAGAGAAGCAACACTTGGTGGTGTCCGACGAGCGTTTGCAGTCGATGTTCTTGAATGACCCGCAGTTCGCCTTTTTGCGCAATGCTGATGGCTCGATCAACAAGAGCGTAATTGCAGCCCAAGGCATGAGCTCGCAAATGTTTGTGGAGCGCTTGCGGCAAGACCTGACCCTGCGTCAAGTTTCCGCCGGCGTGGGCGGCATGACGGTGTCGGCCGAGGCCAACGCCACGGTTGCCTTTGACGCCTTGCTGCAGCAGCGTGAAGTGCAGCTGCAGCGCTTTGATGCCAAGGACTTTGCTGCCCGCATCGAGCCGACAGATGCGCAAATTGAGGCCTTCTACAAGGACCCGACCAATGCCGCGCAGTTCCAAATGGCGGAGAGCGCGCAGATCCAATATCTGGTCTTGGACCTGGAGGTTCTGAAGGCCGGCGTCAGCGTCAACGAAGAAGACTTGCGCAAGTATTTTGAGGAAAACGCCGCGCGCTTTTCGGTCGCCGAAGAGCGCCGCGCCAGCCATATCTTGATCAAGTCTGAGAAGGGCGCCTCCGCCGCCGATCGCGCCAAGGCCAAGGCACAGGCCGAGGAACTGCTGGCGCAAGTGCGCAAGACGCCAGCCTCGTTTGCTGAAGTAGCCAAGAAGAACTCGCAGGATGAGGGCTCCGCGCCCAATGGTGGAGACTTGGACTTCTTCGGGCGCGGCGCCATGGTCAAACCTTTCGAAGATGCCGCTTATGCCTTGAAGAAAGGTGAAATCAGCAATATCGTCGAATCCGATTTCGGCTTCCACGTCATTCAGTTGACCGGTGTTCGCGGCGGCGACAAAAAGAGCTTTGAGTCCGTGCGCGGCGATATTGAGGCCGATGTGCGCAAGCAACTGGCACAAAAACGTTTCTCCGAAGCGGCCGAGCAGTTCAGCAATATGGTTTATGAGCAGTCAGACAGTCTGCAGCCGGCTGCCGACAAGTTCAAGCTGACCCTTTCGACCGCCACCGTGCAGCGCAACCCTGCGCCCGGCGCGACCGGCCCATTGGCTTCAGCCAAATTGCTGGATGCGGTGTTCGGCAATGAAGCCTTGCGCAACAAGCGCAACACCGAGGCGGTGGAAACGGGTTCGAATCAGCTGGCTGCGGCCCGCGTTGTCCAGCACAACCCTTCGCATCTGCAGCCGCTTGCCGACGTCAAGGTGCAGGTGCGTGCGCAGCTGGTGCGCAAGCTCGCGATCGCTGAAGCGGTCAAGGCCGGGGAAGCCCGACTGGCAGCGCTGAAGAAGGATGGCGACTTGGCCGGGCTGAGCGCGCCCGTGATTGTTTCTCGGGCTTTGCCGCGCGATTTGCCGCGCAAAGTCTTGGACGGCATTCTGTCCGTTGATGCGAGCAAGCTGCCCGCAGTGCTTGGCGTCGATGCGGGCGAGGGCGTGTTTGTTGTGGCCAGCCTGAGCAAGGTCTTGCCGCGTGACCCGGCCGTGGTGGATGCCAAGCGTGCAGCGCAGCAATATGCTCAGGCATGGAATGCCGCCGAGTCCGAAGCCTTTTTTGACGCGATGAAGACGCGCTTCAAGGTCAATGTCAAGGCGCCGGCAGCGGCAGCTTCGGGGGCGACACGCTGAACTTAGGGGAGAGGGCGGGCGTTTTTGCCTCGCTAGCCGGCCCGATCTTTGTAGAGTTTCAGTGCAAATCGCCGAATAAAGAAAATTTCAGTAGAACGCTTGCATTCAAACCGAGAATCGTTCTATAATCTTAAGCTCTGCGGTGGTTGTAGCTCAGTTGGTAGAGTCCAGGATTGTGATTCCTGTTGTCGTGGGTTCGAGCCCCATCAGCCACCCCAAAATTATCTAGGTGAGTCAATTACCTAGAAGAAAAGCCACCCTAGCGGTGGCTTTTTGTTTTTCTGCTGCGTTCTTTTGCTTGAGTCGAAGCAGCCCCGTCAGGGCCGGCCGCTGAGATCACCAGCTCGAAAACGGGTGCGTGGCCAACTGCGAGTTGAAGTAACGCGTTTCTTCGGTGACTTCTTGGCCCAACCAGGGCGGCAGATCAAACTGTTGGTCGGGTGAGCTCAGTTCAATCTCGGCCACGACCAAACCAGCGTTGTCACCCAGGAATTCATCCAACTCCCAGTTCATGCCCCCAAAGGGGACTTGGCGACGAATCTTCTCGACGCGAGGGCCGTCGCACAAGGCCAGCATTTGTTCGGCATCGCGCAAGGGCACTTCATACTCAAATTCGGCACGGCTTGCGCCAATACTCTGGCCCTTGACGGTGAGCCAGGCTTGTTCGCCCTTGATCCGAACCCGAACCGTGCGGGCTGGGTCGCGGTTCAGATAGCCCTGGCTGATGTACTCGCCGGCGTCGTGCAGTTTCCAGGCTTCACCAATGACAAGAAATTTGCGCTCGATTTCGATGCCCATGACTGCAGACTCCAGCGGCGACTCAGACGCGCGCCAGCGCAGCCGCGCATTCGCTGACCAGGGCAGGTCCCTTGTAAATCAAGCCTGTATAGAGTTGCACCACGTCGGCGCCGGCTTGAATCTTTGCGCGTGCATCGGCACCGCTCAATACGCCACCGACACCAATGATGGGATAGTTGCTCCCCAGCGCTGAGCGCAAGAGTCGAATCACTCGGTTGCTGGACTCGAACACGGGCCTGCCGGACAAGCCTCCGGCCTCATCGGCATGGGCCAATCCCTTGACCGCATCGCGAGAGATGGTGGTGTTGGTGGCGATGACACCGTCGATGCCGTTGTTTTGCAGGGTTTGGGCAATCACCGCAACTTGTGCTTCGTCCAGGTCGGGTGCGATCTTGACGAACATGGGCACTTTGCGCTTGCCTGCCGCCTCCAACTTCAGCTTTTTTTCTTGCAGCGTGGACAGCAAGGCATCCAGCGCCTCGTCACTTTGCAAGGCCCGCAGGTTTTTGGTGTTAGGACTGGAGATATTGACGGTGATGTAGTCGGCATGAGGGAACACGCCTTCCAATCCGATCAAATAGTCATCGGCCGCGTTCTCGATCGGGGTCGCCGCGTTTTTGCCGATGTTCAAGCCAATCAAGCCGCCAGCGGCGCGAAAGCTGTGAGCACGCTGCACATTGCTTAGAAAGCTGGCCAGGCCTTCGTTGTTGAAGCCAAGGCGGTTGATCAGGGCATCGGCCTGGGGCAGGCGAAACATGCGTGGTTTGTCGTTGCCGGGCTGGCCTTTGGGCGTCACAGTGCCGACCTCAATGAAGCCGAAACCCATGGCGCCGAGCCCGTCGATGCAGCGGCCGTTTTTGTCCAAACCGGCGGCGAGGCCTATGCGATTGGGGAACTTCAGGCCGGCCAGCATCAGCGGGTCTTGCACGCGGGTTTGGGACCATAGGCATTGCGCTGGCGTGTTCTGCATCTTGGCGATGGCGCCGAGGGTGAGTTCATGCGCGTGCTCAGGGTCGAGGCCGAACAGGAAGGGGCGGGTGAGGGCGTAGGGGATCAGAGACATGGGAGGAATTGTCGCATTCCGTGTTGACGGGCTGGCCTTTTTGAGCGGCATAGATAATCGAAACAACTGAAAGGCTGTTGCTGATGAAATTCCTTGATAACCCCGCTCAAGATCGTGAAGTAGGCTCGCGTGATGAGACCCGTGATACCACGCGTACCGACGACACCCGCATCGGTGCAGTGCGCCCATTGATCTCGCCGGCCTTGCTGCTGGATCAGCTGCCGCTGCCCGATGCATCGCTCGAGTTGGTCGAAAAAGCGCGCCAAGACATCAGTGCGATTCTGCATGGGCGCGATGACCGCTTGTTGGTGGTGGTGGGGCCTTGCTCCATCCATGATCATGACCAAGCGATGGACTACGCGCGCCTTCTTAAGAGCCTGAATGATGAGTTGAAGCAGGACTTGCTGATCGTGATGCGGGTCTATTTTGAAAAGCCGCGCACGACGGTTGGGTGGAAGGGCTATATCAATGACCCGCGCCTGGACGGCAGCTTCCACATGAACGAAGGCCTGCGCTTGGCGCGCCAATTGTTGTTGGATGTGACGGCGCTGGGTTTGCCGGCCGGCACAGAATTCTTGGACCTGCTGTCGCCCCAATACATCAGCGACTTGATCGCGTGGGGCGCGATTGGCGCGCGCACGACCGAGAGCCAGAGCCATAGGCAGTTGGCTTCCGGCCTGAGTTGCCCGGTCGGCTTCAAGAATGGCACCGACGGGGGCATCAAGGTGGCCTCGGATGCGGTGTTGGCAGCGTCGGCTGCACATGCATTCATCGGCATGACCAAGATGGGCGCAGCAGCGATTTTTGAAACCCGCGGCAATCAAGACTGCCACATCATTTTGCGCGGCGGCAAGGCGCCCAATTTCGATGCGGCCTCGGTGGCTGCGGCCTGTGAAGCCATGCGCGCGGCAGGCTTGCGCGAGCAGGTGATGGTGGATTTTTCGCATGCCAATTCGAGCAAAAAGTATGAGCGGCAGATTGATGTGGGCCAAGACGTTGCCCAGCAAATTGCCGGCGGCGATGCCCGCATCACCGGCGTGATGATCGAGTCGCATCTGCAGGCAGGCCGGCAAGACCTGGCCCCAGGTCAGAGCTCGGCTGACTTGAAACCGGGCGTGTCGATCACCGATGCTTGCCTGGGGTGGACACAGACCGAGCCGCTCTTGCGTGACCTGAGTAGAGCGGTGAGGCAGCGCCGCGGCCAGTAAATTTCCTGAGCAAGCAGGCGAGCGCGCCACCGTTGGCGCCGGGTATCTGCACTTGGCGCGTCTGCCTAGCCACACATCGCATCCCGCTGTCGGGCGTAATTCAGGGTCCTTAGAGTTCAGTCATCTTCACTGTTCTCAAGGATTCCAGATGAATGCCAGCAAACGCTTTGCAGCCCATAGTGCTGTTTTCTTGATCCTGGCTTGCGCCATGGCAGTTGCCGCGCCGGCGCATGCGGTTGACGTGGAGGTCGAGGTCAGCGGGCTGACTCAGACCGAGGGGCGTGTGATGGTTGGCGTCTTCACCGATGCGGGCACTTGGTTAAAGAAGGCCGCTACCGGCGCGTCCGCCGAGGCGAATCAACAAAAAGACGGCAAGTTGTTGATCAAGCTGCAAAACCTGCCCGAAGGCAGCCTGGCCCTGAGTGTTTTTCATGATGTCAATGGCAATGGCCAGTTAGACAGCAATGCCATGGGCATGCCCAAAGAGCCTTACGGCTTTTCAAACAATGCGGCCGGTATGTTCGGCCCGCCAAAATTTGAGAAAGCAGTGTTTGAAGCCAAGGCCGGCGCGCGCCTCAATGTGCAGTTGAACTGAGGGGAGGGCACCGTGATGCAAAGACGAGATTTCATCAAAAACGGGATGCTGGGACTGGCCGGTGTTGGCAATCTCAGCCTGCTGCAAGAAGCTCTTGCGGTCGGCGCTACGGCGGCCCGATTCTCGACGGCGGCCCCCGAGCTGGCGCCATTTCAGGGCTTCACCGGTAGCGAAGCCTTTGACGCCAGCGATCTGCGCGTTGAAGGCCGCTTGCCAGCCGGCTTGCGTGGTGTCTATTACCGCAACGGGCCCGGCTTGATGGCTCGCGGCGGTGAGCGCTACAGGCATTGGTTTGATGGCGATGGCTTGGTGCAGGCTTGGAGCTTTGGCGAAGCCGGCGTGCAGCACAAAGCTCGCTTTGTAAAGACCCAGAAATTTCGCGCGGAAACTCAAGCAGGGCGTTTTTTGCTGCCGGCCTTTGGCACCAGTTTTGCCGATCAGGAGTCTCGCTTGCCGGTGCGCAGCGCTGATGACGTCAACACCGCCAACACCAGCGTGATGAAGATGGACGATGGCCGGCTCTACGCCTTGTGGGAGGGCGGTAGTGCCTATGAGTTGGACCCGCAAACGCTGACCACAAAAGGCGTGCGGGCCTGGTCCAAGGAACTCGCCGGCATGCCGTTTTCGGCCCACCCCAAGGTCGAGGCGGACGGTACGGTCTGGAATTTCGGCACGCAGTCGGGCCGGATGGTGGTGTATCAGATCTCCCCACAGGGTCAGGTCTTGCGCAGCGAGGTCTTTGCTGCGCCCGGCCCGAGTGCCATGGTGCATGACTTTGCTGTGTCGCAGCGTTACTTGGTGTTTTTGCTGTCGCCCATAGGCATGGACATGAACGCGCTGCGAGGTGGGGAGAGCATGTTGGATGCCATGCGCTGGTTGGGCAATGAATCGACGCTTGTGTTGGTCATAGACAAGGCCGACTTCAAGCGCCGCTGGGTGCTGGAAACGCCGGCCGCGATGGTCTTCCATTTTGGCAATGCCTGGGACGATGGCAAGCAGATTCATCTGGACTATGTCGAGGCGCCTGCGTTGCCGGCCGTCAATGAGAGGCTGCGAATGATCATGGCGGGCCAGCGCCCCCCGGCGCAAAACCACCCGCCCTCAGAGCCACGTTTCATGCGCATTCGCCTGGGCTCCGATGGCGCGGGCGCTGGCGGCCTGGGGCGCGGGCATATCGAGCTGCAGGCGCGTGACGAATCGGTCGAGTTTCCGGTGGTGGACCCGCGTGTGGTCGCGCAGCGCTATCGCCATGTCTATTACCCAACCGCCATCGACCTTGGAGACCGTTGGGGCTTCAATGGCCTGATGCATCTGGATATCGAATCTGGCCGGCGCGAACGCTTCTCTTTTGGCAGCGATGTCGTGGTGGAAGAGCATGTCCTGGTGCCCAAGCCTGGCAGCAGCAAGGAGGGCGAGGGCTGGTTGCTGGGCCTGGGCTATGACTGCAAGGCGCGTCGGTCCTTCGCCTCGGTGTTTGATGCGCAGGCGCTCAGTGCGGGTCCGCTAGCGAGGGTGTGGCTGCCGTACTGGGTGACTTACGGTTTCCACGGCAAGTTCTACGCGGCCTAGGTTTGACTCGACTTGACTTGGCCAACCTTGGCTTCGCCTGGCGCTGCTCTGGGGGCTTGGTGCTCAGAGTTTGCTCGTGTCCAGGCTGGCCACTTGTTCATCAGGCCCGGCGACGGGCTGGCTTGGCGCCGGCCCGGCCGTCTGCCTGTATTGCATGGCCGCGTCGGCCGGGTGGTCTGCCGTCTCCAGGGCACCACTGCTGACGCCCAGCACAGTCAACACCGCCAACATCGAGATCCAGCACTGGGGATCTCGACCCAGATTGAGCAGGGTTTTCAGTGCGTTGGCTAGTTTGTTCGTGCTTGTCATGTTCATCACTCCCGGCAATTCGTCGAAGTGATTTAACTGTATATCTGAACAGCTGTAAATGCAACCAGTTGTTTCGCCTGGCTTGAACGGCAGCCTCACCGAAGGCCTGGCCCGGGCTTGCCCGATAATCCAAGCTCTGCTCCACGAGCTTCAGTTTTCAAATCAGCATGACCCAAGACGAACTCAAAACCCTGGTCGGCCAGGCCGCGCTTCACTATGTCGAGGCTGGCAGCATCGTCGGCGTTGGCACCGGCTCAACGGTCGATAAATTCATTGACGCGCTGGCCGCCAGCGGCATCAAGGTGGCCGGTGCCGTATCCAGCTCGGTGCGCTCAACCGAGCGCATGAAGGGTTTGGGCATCCCGGTGCTGGACGCTGCCGAGGTGCAGCGTTTAGGCGTCTACATCGACGGTGCCGATGAGATCGACCACGGGGGCCACATGATCAAGGGCGGCGGCGCGGCCCTGACGCGCGAGAAGATCGTGGCCGATTTGGCCGAGCGGTTTGTTTGCATCGCCGATGAATCCAAGTTGGTTCAGGCGCTGGGCAAATTCCCCTTGCCGGTGGAAGTGATCCCGATGGCCGCTGCGCAGATCGCTCGGCGCTTTGCGGATATGGGCGGCGTCGCGACCTTGCGCGCTGGCGTGGTGACCGACAACGGCTGCCACATCTTGGATGTGACCGGTCTGCAAATCACCCAGCCGCGCGCTTTCGAGTCCGATGTCAACCAGTGGCCGGGCGTGGTGACGGTCGGCGTGTTCGCTCGCAACCGGGCCAATGTCTGCTTGCTGGGCACCGCTGAAGGCGTCAAGACGCTGCGCTTCGACTAAGGTGTAGGGCAGCGCTGACGCACGGGGTTTCAGCCTTGCTTACGCTGGGCCCTGACTGCGAAGCGGGCTGGGTCGATCGCATCCAGCAGGCTGGCTTCGAGCGGGCAGGGCTCACCGCTGATTTGGGCTGCCAGCACCTGCGCGCACAAGGCTGCCCAGCCAATGCCGCGTGAGCCAAGGCCGGTGCAAATACCCAGCCCGGCCTGACGGGGAATGAAACGCAGCTGCTCGGCCAGCATCGGCTGGCCCTGTGAGTCCAAGTGAGGCAGTCCGCCAACCAAGGGTAAGCGGTCCGGCGTGGCCAGGCGCCAGCCGACTCGCCCGCCACTGACTTGCAACTTCGCGGCCTCGGCCGCGTCCAGATTTGCTAGTCGCGCGAACTGGGCCTGATTGTGCGCATGGTCTTCGTCCAGCAGTTCGGCCCGCAGATCACCGTCTTGGTTGGTGGCGCCGCACCAGAGGCCGGCGCTTTGATCGGCGATCGCGTAGCCCAGGCCCGCCACTGGCAACAAGGGTCTTGTGGCCGAAGCCTCGATATGGCTGATCTGCCCTCGCTGCGCCATCAAGGGCAGGCCGGGGGCCAGGTCTTGCAGCAAGGCTTGACCCTGCTGGCCGCCGGCCAGCACCAAGAGCGGCGCTTCGCCCAGCAATTGGCCGTCACCCGACCATGCCTGCCAAATGCCGCCCTGACTCTTCACGCGCGCGACTTTGCAACCGAACTTTTGCTCCGCGCCGCTGGCCTGTAGCAGGGCAGCGACATAAGCGGCCGGTGGCAGGGCGCCGCCGCCCGGATAGAACCAGGCAGGCCCGCCCAGGCGCAAGCCGCTGCGGGCACTGGCCTCGTCCTGCGGCATTGCCTGCACATAGTCGGGCGGCAGGCCCAAGCGCTCAATCAAAGCTTGCATCTGCGCCAGGTCGCGCGAGGTTTCGACCCGCAGCAAGCCGCGCTGATGCCAAGGCAAGGCGGGCAGGCGCTGCAAGACCCGTTCGGTCTCCAATGCACAGGCGCGATTGAAGCGCGCATGCAGTCCGTCGTCCGGGTTCAAAGTGCCGTGGTAGAGGCCGCCCGGGTTGCCCGAGGCGAGCATGGCCGGCCCGGCCTGGGCGTCCAGCACGGTGCTGCGGATGCCGCGCTCAGCCAGTGCCCAGGCGCAAGCAGCGCCGCCCAGGCCGGCGCCAATGATCAGCGCTTGGCGGGCTTGTGGGGCGAGGGCCAGGCGCGCAGCGGGTTTTTGAATGGCATGCCTGGGTGTGAACCGGGCCACACACATGCCGCCCTTGTTGGCAAAGCCACGTTGGCGTTCGACGCTGAAGCCCGCCGTCGCGAGGCCTTCGCGCAGCTGCGGTGCCACACTCCAAGACGCTGCGCTGGCGCCGGGCGCGGCGAGCCGGGCCAGCCCCTTGAGCAAATGTCTGTCCCACATCTCGGGGTTCTGTTTGGGGTTGAAGCCGTCCAGGTAGAACGCATCCACCTCGGCCACCAATTCGCGCAGCCAGGCTTGCGCGTCGCCCAGGCAGAGCAGCAGTTGGACGCGACCAGCGGCGAACTCTAGTCTGTGCAAATTCGGCGTCAGCGCCGGCCAGGCCTGACACAGCTGCGCCGCCAACTCGGGCAAGGCGCTGTGCAGATGGGCTTGCTGCAGGTCAGCTAGGCGCAGTGGGTGTTTTTCGATGCTGATGAAGCTCAGCGTTTGGCAGCGTTCAGGATCTTGGGCCCAGGCATGCCAAGTGGCCAAAAAGTTGTTGCCCAGGCCGAAGCCGGTTTCCAGAATGACAAAGTTTTGGCGCCCCGCCCAACGCGCCGGCAAATCATTTGCACCCAGGAAAACATGCCGTGCCTGCTCTAGCGCGCCGGCGCGGCTGTGATAAACATCGCCGAAGGCCGGTGCAAAGGGCGCGGCCGGGTCGGTGAAGTCAATTCGGGCGGGAGAGAGGGCTGGCTGGGGCTTCATCTGAGGGTCGGCAGTATGACCCATAGCAAGACCGCAGCCAGTGCCAGTGATGTGGCCAGCCCCGCGCCAATGATGAGGGCAAAGCGGCGCCCGCCGGTCAGCCCCGCAGTGATGGTTCTTGTCACGCTATTGCTGGCGATGGCGATCAACACGCCCTGGCACATCAGGCTGGCGTCTATCTTGTCGGCATGCGCCAGGCCGGCCAGCGATGCGACCGGCGAATGCGCGTCGGCCAAGCCCGCCAGCGCAACGGCAGCCATCAGCCCCGCACTGCCGAACTGCTTTTCAGCCCAGCTGACCAAGACCGCCACGCCACTGAGCAGCAAGGCGATCAACGCGGCTTCCTTCAATCGCAGCGGTCCACCTGTCTGTGGGGCAGCGGGCCCGGCAGTAGCCGAGCTGCGACGCGCCTGCCTGGCCAAGAGCAGGCCCAGACCGCCCGACACCAGCATGCCAGCGGCGCCCAGCGGCAAAAAATGCAGCGCAGCCTGCGGCGCCATCGCCAGCAACATCAGCGAAGCCTGCAACCAGGTGGCGGCAGTGGACATCACCGCGCCCGAGGCACAGGCCAGTTGCAGCTGTGGCTGGCTCCTTGCACGCTGCCCCATGGTGGCGATGGTGGCCGTGCTGGAAACCAGGCCGGACAGCAGACCTGACAGCGCCAAGCCGGTCTGTGCGCCGAGCAAACGTAGCGCCACATAACCGACGGCCTGCAGACCCAAGAGCAGCAGCAAGAGGCCCATCAAAGAATGCGCCTTCATGCCGGCCAGCCAAGGCAGGGGCTCGGTCGGCATCAAGGGCAGCACCACTAGGCCGAGTGCGGCCAGCAGCAGGCCGTCGTGCAGTTCATCCTCGCGCAAAACCCGGGTGGCGAAGCGGTGCAAGCCGGTGCGCGCACTCAGCAAGGCGGTCAGGGCCACGGCGGCCGGCGCGCCCAGGAGGGGGGCGTGCACGCAAAGCACACCGATCAAATAAGTCGCCAACATGGCCATCTCGGTGGTCAAGCCCGGATCTTGTTCGCTGCTGCGAAAGTAGGCCATGGCGGCCAGCACCGTGACCGCCAGTGCACCTACAGCGACGAGACCAGGTACGGCTAAGCCATGGGCCAAAGCACCGGCCAGCGCGGCGATGGTGAAGGTGCGCAGCCCCGCCGGCTCAAGGCTGCGCCCGCCCTTATGACCGCGGCCCTTGTGGCGCTCACGCTCCAGCCCAATCAGCAGGCCGCTGCCCAGTGCGGCCAATAATCCCATCGCAAATGTGCCTTGATCGCCGAAGGCTTGCTCGATCGCATTCACAACTCGACGGTCTCTCCATGTTGCGGCACTCTCACTGGCCATGCCAATTCATCCTGGATGCGGCTGCGCAGCGCGTCGCTGGCGGCCGCCTCGCCGTGGACGACGAAGACTTGGGATGGGGGCTTTTTGAAGCCGCGCAGCCAAGCCATCAAGCCGTCCGCATCGGCGTGGCCCGAGAAGCCCTCCAGGTGGCTGACCTCGGCGTTGACGGCGATGTATTTGCCGTGCAACTTGATCTCGCGCGCTCCGTCCACCATCTTGGCGCCACGGGTGCCGCCCACCTGAAAGCCAGGGAATGCGATGTGGTGGCGGGCCTGTGGGGCCAGGGTTTCGATGTAGTTCAACACGCGCCCGCCGGTGGCCATGCCGCTGGCCGAGATGACGATAGACGGCTGCGCGCGGGGCGAGGCGAGCTGGCCTGCCAACTTCAAGGAATCGGCGCCCTTGGTGATGAGCTTGACCCCGTCGCACAGGCCTGCCGCGTCGGACGCGCCGATGCGCAGCAGCTTTTTGTGCTTGATCGTCAGCTCGGTGGCCTGCAGCGCCATGGGGCTGTCGAGATAGATCGGTATGTTTTGGTCCAACTCTCCTGTTTCGCGCAAGCGCTGCAAGACCAGCAGCAAGGCCTGCGCGCGACCCACGGCGAAGCTGGGCAGCAGCACCGTGCCGCCGCGTTTGAAGGTGTTGCGCAGAATCTGCGCCAAACGGGCCTGCACGTCCTCGGGCGGATGCGAGCGATTGCCATAGGTCGACTCGATCAAGAGATAGTCAGCCTCCTCGACTCGCTGGGGCCCGGGCATCAAAAGATCGTTGTTGCGGCCGACATCGCCTGAGTAGACCAAGGTCTTGCCTTGCGACCTAACGCTGATAGCGCAGGCACCCAAAAGGTGACCGACCGGTGTGAAGCGGACTTCAGCCTGGCTTTGCCCATGACCCAGCTTGATCCGGCCATCACGCGGCAGGCCGACAAAATGCGTCAAGGCCTTCTTGGTGTCGTTGACGGTGTAAAGCGGCAAAGCCTTGGCGTGTTTGCTGCTGCCCTGGCGGTTGGCTCGGCGGGCGTCTTCTTCTTGCAGATGGGCACTGTCCAGCAGCAAGACCTCGCAGAGATCACGGGTGGCTTGTGTTGAGAAGACCTGCCCCTTGAAACCTTGGCTGCGCAGCGCCGGGATATAGCCGCTGTGATCCAGATGGGCGTGTGAGAGCAGCACGGCGTCAATGCTGGCTGCCGCAGCGCCAAGCCCGGCCCAGTTGCGCTCGCGCAGTTGTTTGAAGCCCTGGAACAGGCCGCAATCCAGTAGCAAGCGTTGGCCGCCCAGATCAAGCAGATGGCGCGAGCCGGTCACACAATCGGCGGCGCCGAGGAAGCTGAGTTTCATTGCGCGCCCAAGGTTTGAAGTTGACCTGATTCAAGCAGTTGCAGCGCTGGGCCGTCTTGACCTAGGGCAAGGATCATCGCTCGGGCGAGCACCTCGGCCTGAATCGGCCGCCATTTGGCGGGAATCAGGGCAAGGAATGGCTTGCTCAGGCGCAAGGCCAAGGCCTCGGCGCTGCGCTTGGCTTGGCCCAGTCGCTCCCGCTCGCCGGCCAGCAGCGAGGGCCGGGCGATCACCAAGCGCTCGAACTTCAGCGCGATCAGGGCTTGCTCCATTTCGCCTTTGACGCGGTTGTAGAACACACGGGAAGCCGGGTCCGCACCGAGAGCTGATACCACCGCGCATCGCCTTGCCCCCGCCGCCCGCGCCGCACGGGCTACGTTGACGACCGCGTCAAAGTCGACCGCCCGGAAGGCGGCTTGCGAGCCGGCCACGGCCAGCGTGGTGCCCAAGCAGATGTAGACGGCGTCGGGCTCACCTAAGTTTGCCAAGCTTGCGGCTGCCAGATCGGGCTTGGTGAAATCAAGCAGGTGCTGGTGCAGTCTGGGGCTATGGGGTAAATCCTTGGCCGAGCGGCGCAACAAAGCGTGAATCTGATTGGCCTCAAGCAGCAGTTGCGCCAACAAGGCTCGGCCCACTAGGCCGGTAGCGCCGGCCAGCCATACTTGTTGTTTGATGTGACTCATGTGTAGCTTCGGCTCATTGATGCTTGAACTCTCCTGACAGCAGCTCAGAACCGGCTGGCGTACAAGACGCAGCGTTTGATTCCTCGCCGGAGTCGGTCAAGCTGGCATTGTGGGGTGTGAGTGACGCAACTGCCGCTGATTCGAAGTCTGTTTGGTCCTGAACGTCGCAATAACGCAAAGACTCAGGGTTATGCCGCTTGAAGGAGGCGCCGAGAAAGAAAAAAAAGCCCGGCTGTTTCCAGCTGGGCTTTTTGTACTGCTTGCTGCCGGCGCAGCAAAGGCGCTTCTATTTAGCGCTTGGGCTGAGTCGAGCGGCCACTGAAGTTGCCGCCGCGGCCGCCGCCTCCACCACCAGCAGGTCGGCCACCGCCACCCGTAGCATTTGGACGTCCGCCGCCTGCGCCACCGCCAGCCGCACGCTGGCCCTGTGGTGCGGCTTGACGCGGCGCACCGCCGTCACGCGAACCATGCGGCGCATGCCCGCCCGCACCACGCGGTGCCGATGGACGACCGCCGCCACCGCCACCTGGGCGGCCGCCACGGCCACCACCACCGGAGCGGCTACCGTTGTTGTTCAGAATCATCCGGCCCAGCACGATGGGCTCGGGCTTCTCGCTCGGGTCTGGCGCAAAACCGGGCACGATTTCCTTCGGGATCTCGCGCTTGATCAGCTTCTCGATCTCGCGCAGGAAGCCGTTTTCGTCCACGCAAACCAGCGAGACCGCTTCGCCCAGAGCGCCGGCGCGGCCGGTGCGGCCGATGCGGTGCACATAGTCTTCCGACACATTGGGCAACTCGAAGTTGACCACGTGGGGCAACTGATCAATATCGATACCGCGCGCGGCGATGTCGGTCGCCACCAGCACTTGCAGGTCACCGGTCTTGAACTCGGCCAGCGCCTTGGTGCGCGCACCCTGGCTCTTGTTGCCGTGAATGGCCATGGCGCTGATGCCTTGGTCATTCAGATAGTCGGTCAGGCGGTTGGCGCCATGCTTCATGCGGGTGAAGACCAGCACTTGGTGCCAATTGCCGGTCTTGATCAGGTGCGCCAGCAATTCTTTCTTGCGCTCGCGGCCAACCGGGTGAACCTTTTGCGCAATCGACTCATTGGTCTGGTTGCGGCGCGCGACTTCGATCAGCGCGGGGGCATTCAGCAAGCGGTCGGCCAGGTTCTTGATGTCATCGCTGAAGGTCGCGGAGAACAGCAAGCTTTGCTTCTTGGCCGGCAGCAAGGCCAGCACCTTCTTGATGTCGTGCACAAAGCCCATGTCCAACATGCGGTCGGCTTCGTCCAGAACCAGGATTTGCACCTGGCTCAGGTCCAAGGTGCCTTGCTGCGCGTGGTCGAGCAGGCGGCCGGGCGTGGCGACCAGGATGTCAACGCCGTCACGCAGACGGTTAATCTGCGGTTGCATGCCGACACCGCCGAACATCACCATGCTCTTCAGGGGCAGGTATTTGCCGTAAGTCTTGACGCTTTCCTCGACCTGGGCCGCGAGTTCGCGGGTAGGGGTCAAAACGAGCGCGCGAATGGCCGGCTTGCCGCGCTTGTTGGTGACGGGCTCGCCGGTGCTCAAACGGTGCAGCAAGGGCAAGGTGAAGCCGGCGGTTTTGCCGGTGCCGGTCTGGGCGCCTGCGAGCAAGTCGCCGCCCTGCATGACGGCCGGAATGGCCTGGGCTTGGATGGGAGTAGGGGTGGTATAGCCGGCGTCGGCGATGGCCTTCAGCAAAGGCAGGGCAAGGCCCAGAGATTCAAAGCTCATTGATTTTTTGGTGAGCGCGCATCAAAGGTTGCTGGGCCGCGCTGCAGGGTATGCAACGCCAGTCTTCGAGCCTGCGATAGGAGGCGCACAAGATGACAAAAAAAGAAAACGCCGCGGAAGACTGGTAGCCGCGGCGTTGGGCTGCAGTATAGCTGGCCCTCAGGGAAACCCCGTATCAAAGCGGCTTTTGCTGTCGCAGTGTGTGAACTTGTGACGCTCGCTCTGAAGGCCGTGGACGCGAAGCTGCGACAATCGAGTGCTTCGCGTGCGCCAAAAGCTTTTCGGCGCGCCGCACGAGCAATTCAACAAAACTCCAGGACAGGAACTCCCCGCTATGGCGCAATACGTCTTTTCCATGAACCGCGTCAACAAGACGGTTCCCCCAAAACGCCACATCCTCAAGGACATCTCGCTCTCATTCTTCCCTGGCGCCAAGATCGGCGTGCTGGGTGTGAACGGCTCGGGCAAGTCGACCATCCTGAAGATCATGGCCGGGGTGGATAAAGAGTACGAAGGCGAAGCGATTGCGATGCCCGGCATCAAGATCGGCTATCTGGAGCAGGAGCCGCGCCTGAACGAAACGCAGACCGTGCGTGAAGCGGTCGAAGAGGGCATCGGCGGCGTTCTGGCCGCCAAGAAGCGCCTCGACGAGGTCTATGCGGCCTATGCGGACGAAGACGCCGACTTTGACGCGCTGGCCGCCGAGCAGGGCGAGTTGGAGTCCATCATCGCAGCGGCAGGCTCGGAAAATACCGATCTACAGCTGGAGTTGGCCGCCGACGCGCTGAATCTGCCGCCTTGGGATGCCCAGATCGGCGTGCTGTCCGGTGGCGAGAAGCGCCGCGTCGCTTTGTGCCGCTTGCTGCTGAGCAAGCCCGACATGCTCTTGCTCGACGAGCCGACCAACCACTTGGATGCCGAATCGGTCGAGTGGCTGGAGCAGTTCCTGCAGCGCTTCCCCGGCACCGTGGTCGCGATTACCCACGATCGCTACTTCCTGGACAACGCGGCCGAGTGGATCTTGGAGCTGGACCGTGGCCACGGCATTCCTTGGAAGGGCAACTACTCCGACTGGCTGGACCAGAAGGAAAAGCGTCTGGAAGGCGAGCAGAAGTCCGAAGACGCCCGCATGAAGGCGATGAAGGAAGAGCTGAAATGGGTGCGCTCCAACGCCAAGGGCCGTCAGGCCAAGAGCAAGGCGCGTCTGGCTCGCTTCGAGGAATTGAGTGACGTCGAGTACCAACAGCGCAATGTGACGAACGAGATCTTTATCCCGGTGGCCGAGCGCCTGGGTAATGAAGTGATCGAGTTCGAGAACGTGAGCAAGAGCTTCGGCGACCGCGTCTTGATCGACAACCTGAGTTTCAAGGTGCCGGCCGGCGCGATTGTCGGCATCATCGGCCCGAACGGTGCCGGTAAATCGACGCTGTTCCGTATGTTGCAAGGCACCGAGACGCCGGACAGCGGCACGGTCAAGATCGGCAAGACCGCCAAGATGGCCTTTGTCGACCAGAGCCGCCAAAGCCTGGACGCCGACAAGACCGTCTGGCAAGACGTCTCGGGCGGCCTGGATAACATCACGGTCGGCAAGTTCGTGATGCCTAGCCGCGCCTATTTGGGTCGCTTCAACTTCAAGGGCAATGACCAGCAAAAGCTGGTCGGCAGCCTGTCCGGTGGTGAGCGTGGCCGCTTGCATTTGGCCAAGACGCTGGCACAGGGCGGCAACGTCTTGATGCTTGACGAACCGTCGAACGACTTGGACGTCGAAACCCTGCGTGCGCTGGAAGAAGCGCTGCTGGAGTTTGCCGGTAGCGCGATGGTGATCTCGCATGATCGCTGGTTCCTGGACCGCATCTGTACTCACATCCTGGCCTGCGAAGGCAACTCGCAGTGGTTCTTCTTCGACGGCAACTTCCACGAATACGAAGCCGACAAGAAGAAGCGTCTGGGCGAAGAGGGCGCACGGCCCAAGCGCATGCGTTTCAAGCCGATCAAGTAATCAGCTGGCGCGCCAGTCGAGTATCCAGAAGGGGCCATTGGCCCCTTTTTTTATGCGCTTCACAGATCTTTACCGCCTAGGCATGGATCGCTTACGTCGCTGACAGATGATCACTTCATCGCTTCTCAACCCCTCGGGAGTATTGAAATGAACCTCAGCAACACCAGCAAATTGATCCGCACCGGCAAGACCTTGATGCTCGCATCGGTTTTGGTTTTGAGCAGCCTTGGCTCCATGAATGCGCAGGCTATGGGGCTTATGGGTGGCATGGGTGGCATGGGTGGCATGGGCGGCGGCCGCCCTGGCATGGGCGGGCCAGGCGCAGGCGACATGATGTCGGGTGCCCATATTGAGCACATGCTCGATATGGTGGACGCGAGCGACGCTCAGCGCGCTCAGATCAAGCAAATCATGGACTCAGCCAAGCAAGACATCAAATCCCAACACAGCGGCGGGCGCAGCCTGCATGAACAAGGTTTGGCGCTGTTCAGCGCGCCAAACATCGACGCGGCCGCCATCGAGTCCTTGCGTGTGCAGATGTCGGCCCAGCATGAACTGGTCAGCAAGCGCATGAGCCAGGCGATGGTGGACGTGGCCCGGGTGCTGACGCCCGAGCAGCGCGCCAAGCTGGCTGAGCGCATGAAGAAGATGCATGCCAGGATGCAAGCGGCTCGTGGCGAGCATCAACATGCTGCTGGCAAAGGCAACTGAGCGCTTTGATCGGGACCATGTCGCATATGCTTAGCGTCTCCCATAGACCAGAAGGCCAAAGCCTGTTTGCTCGCAAACTGAGCCAAGGCCCTCTGCACAGACTCATGACGCACAGAATTTTGGTGATTGATGACGATGCCCGCTTGACCGGCATGTTGAGTGACTACCTTGGCGCTGCCGGTTTCGAGGTGCAGGTGGCCGGCTCACTGAGTGCCGGGCGGGAAGCCCTGGCTGGCGCGCCGTTTGACCTCGCCGTGCTGGATCTGATGCTGCCCGATGGTGATGGGCTGGACTTTTGCCGTGAACTGCGCGCCGACCCTCACACGCGCCGCTTGCCGGTGCTGATGTTGTCCGCACGCGGCGAGTCCATGGACCGCATCCTGGGTCTGGAGCTTGGCGCCGATGACTATTTGGCCAAGCCTTTCGAGCCGCGCGAGCTACAGGCGCGCATCAAGGCCTTGCTGCGTCGCTTGGAGCCTGAGGCGGGCGAGGCCGATGTCTTGCGCTTTGGTCGGCTGGAGATTGATCTGGCGTCCCGCATGGCGCGCCTGGACGGACAGCCCTTGGACTTCACCGGTCACCAGTTCGACTTGTTGGTCGTGCTGGCGCAAAGCCCCGGGCGGGTGCTGTCGCGCGACCTGATCATGGACTCCTTGAAGGGCCATCCGCTGGATGCCTTCGATCGCTCGATCGATGTGCATATTTCGCGCATCCGCGCCTTGATTGAAGATGACCCGAAAGCGCCCAGGCGTGTGCTGACCGTGCGAGGGGCAGGTTATGTGTTTGCTCGCAAACAAGACGCTGACCCAAACTGAGCACAGCCTGAGTTCAAGCGTCGGATGAAATCACTCTATCTCCGTATCTACCTGACCTTGGTGGTCTTGCTGCTGGCGTTTGCCTTTGGCTCGACATGGCTGTTTCAGCAGCATCTGGACAAGGAGCGCGGCAGTTTTGAGTCGGTCGCCAATGAGCGGATGACGGCGATGGCGGAGTTGCTGTCGCTGGCCCTGCCCAGTGCCGATGCGCCGACCGAGCAGCAGGCCGAGGTTTTGGAAGACTGGGGGCAGCGCCTGCGTATGCCGGTGGCACTCAATGACGCGCAAGGTCGGCGCATCGCAAGCTCCGAGCTCTTTCTTCGGCGTTTGGACGAGGACAGTGCGACGCCTTCCATCCGGCTGCCGCTCAAAGATGGGCGCAGTCTTGAGTTGATGCGCATGCTGCGCATGCCGCCGGGTTTGCTGCGTATGCAGGGCCCCGGCCGGAATTTTGGGGCCGGACCAGGCATGGGGTCTGGCATGGGGCCAGGGGGCAGGCCCGAGCCGCCCTCGGGTCTTTTACCGCTGCTCGGCCCGCGGCCCGAGCTCAGAGTCTTGTTGGCCTTGCTGCTGCTTTTGTTCCTGGGCGTGGCGATTGGTGCCTACCCGGTCATTCGCCGTTTGACGCGTCGGCTGGAGGCTCTGCGAGCCGGAGTTGAACAGTTTGGCGCGGGGAATCTGACTCACCGCGTCGATGCCGAGGGCAGCGATGAAGTGGCAGTCTTGGCGGCGAGCTTCAACCGTACGGCGGGCCAGATCGAGACCTTGCTGCGCTCGCAGAAGTCCTTGCTCGCCAATGCCAGCCATGAGTTGCGTTCACCCTTGGCGCGCTTGAAGATGGCGTTTTCCATGCTGAGCGAGCCGGATATTGCGCCGGCGCAGCGCGAGCGCCTGAGTCAAGAGATTCACACCAATATCGCTGAGCTGGACTCCTTGGTGGAGGAGGTTTTGTTGGCGAGCCGTCTGGAGGCTGCTAACGCGGTGATGGAGCGCGAACGGGTCGACCTCTTGGGACTGGCGGCTGAGGAGTCGGCCCGTATAGGCGCCGAGTTTGAGCCCGCCGAAGGGCTGGGCAATTTGATGGTGCGGGGCGAAGAACGGTTGCTGCGCCGCGCGCTGCGCAATTTGCTGGAAAACGCTCGCCGTTATGGCGGCACGCAAGTCTTGCTGCAGCTCGGCCGAGGCGCCGCAGGCGCGGCCGAGTTGCGGGTCTGCGACCGGGGGCCGGGCGTGCCTGAGGCCATGCGGGAGCGGATTTTTGAGGCCTTTTTCCGACTGCCCGGGCACGCGGAACAAGCCGGCGGGGTAGGTCTGGGCCTTAATTTGGTCAAGCAGATTGCGCAGGCCCATGGCGGCCATGTGCGCTGTGAGCCGCGTCAGGGCGGCGGCAGCTGCTTTGTGCTAACTTTCCCGCCCGACGGTCAATGATTTGTCAGTCAGCTGACCTTGCTGCGGATGATCTTGGCCCTTGAATTCGTGCGCTCGCTCGGCGTAGCGGTTGAAGCGCCAGGCGGTGCCCTCGGTCGATATGCGCCGCCAGGTGACGCGCTTCTCGGTCGGCGTCATTGACGGCCAATGCTGCACCTCGTCGAAGGTGCGGCCGCAGCCCTTGCACAGCGCGTCGCCTTGGCTGGTGGAGCAGATGGCTATGCAGGGCGCGTCGGGTGTGCTTTCGTACCAAGTAAGCCAAGCGGCTTTTGCTTCGGCCGGCATGCCCAATTCGGCGCATTCGGTCTCGCGGTAATAGACCAGCAGGCCATAGACCTCGGCCAAGGCGCGCACCTCGGCGCAGGCGTTCAGCCCATCCGGTGAGGGCGCACGCTCGCGCCACCAATTGATGGCCGCTTCGATGTCGGTGATGTGGATGCCGGCCAAGATGTCTAGCCCTCGGACGGTGGGTAAGCCGCCCGGTCCCCCAAGGGGGTTGCGGCCCGGCGCTCGGCCCGCCGACGCTGAAGGACAGCGGTAATCATCAGTAGCTCAGTCCGATGGCGGAGCGCACTTCGCGCAAGGTCTTGCGCGCCACCGCGCGCGCACGTTCGGTGCCGACCTCCACAATCCATTGCACCTGCTTGGGGTTGGACAAGTACTCATTGGCGCGCTCGCGCCAGGGCGCTTGCTCTTTTTGAATCGCTTCGATCAAGGGCTGCTTGCAGTCCAGACAGCCGATGCCGGCAGAGCGGCAGCCTTGGTCTGCCCAAGTCAGCACTTCCGCGCTTGAATAGAGCTGGTGAAGGGGCCAGACCGGGCAGCGCTTCGGGTCACCCGCATCGGCACGGCGCACGCGCTGCGGGTCGGTCGGCATGGTGCGGATTTTTTCTTCCACCACTTCCGGTGCATCCCGCATGGCAATGGCATTGCCTGAGCTCTTGCTCATTTTTTGGCCGTCGAGGCCGGTCAGTCGGGCGGTGTCGGTGAGCAGCTCCAAAGGCTCGGGCAAGATCGCTCGGTCGGGGCTGTAAATGCGGTTGAAGCGGCGCGCGACCTCGCGCGTCACTTCCACATGGGCGGTCTGGTCCTCGCCCACGGGAACGAAGGCGGCCTTATAAATCAAGATGTCGGCGGCCTGCAGCAGCGGGTAGCCCAAAAAGCCATAGGTGGCGAGCTCGCGGTTCTTCTCGACTTGATCCTTGTAGCTGGGAATGCGTTCCAGCCAGCTCGACGGTGTGCTCATCGCCAGCAGCGTGAACAGCTCCGCATGCTCGGGCATGCGGCTTTGGATGAACAGCGTGGCTTGCTCGGGGTCGATGCCGGCCGCCAACCAGTCGACCACCATGTCGTAGACATTGCGCTCGATAGACTCTCGGTCCTGGTAATGCGTGGTCAACGCATGCCAATCGGCTACGAAGAAAAAGCAGTCGTAACTGGCCTGCAGCCGCACCCAGTTCTTCAATGCGCCATGGTAATGACCGAGATGCAGGGCGCCGGTCGGGCGCATGCCGGACAGCACCCGCTGGCGCGTGAGGGCTTCTTGGGGTTTGTCTTGGGGCTGAACTTGGGTGCTGGCGGGGCTCATGGCATGGCTCTTCGGGTGGAGCGGCATTGTAGGCAGCTAGACTATTGCCCATGAAAAGCATTGTGATTTTGATCTCAGGGCGCGGCTCCAATATGGAGGCGATCGTGCGTGCCTGTACAACGGAGGCTTGGCCCGCGCGCATTGCCGCCGTCATCAGCAACCGCCCCGGTGCGGCCGGCTTGGACTTTGCCGCGCAACACGGCATTGCGACAGCGGTGGTCGATCACAAGGGTTTTTCCAGCCGCGAGGCCTTTGACGCCGAGTTGCAGCGGGTGATCGACGGCTTTAGCCCGGATTTGCTGGTGCTGGCCGGTTTTATGCGCATCCTGACGCCGGCCTTCACCGCGCATTACGCCCAGCGTATGTTGAATATCCATCCGTCTTTGCTACCTGCCTTTACGGGCCTGCACACGCATGCCAGAGCGCTGGAGATGGGCTGCAAGTTCGTGGGTGCGACGGTGCATTTCGTTACCGCCGAGCTCGATCACGGCGCCATCGTCGCGCAGGCGGTTGTGCCGGTGATCGCAGGCGACGACGAAGCTAGCTTGTCGGCACGGGTGCTCAAGCTGGAGCACCGCATGTATCCGCAAGCGGTGCGCTGGTTTGTCGCAGGCAAACTGGCCGTGAGTGACGGTGTGGTGCGTCACATCGACGGCGAGGCGCAAGCTTTCAGCTGATCAGGCCTTGCTTGAAAGGGCCGTGAAGCGCTGCACCATTTGACCGTCGATCAGCAGCGTGCCGAAGAACATCTCGTGGGGCCGGACCCAAAGCCCCGTGGCGTTGTAGAGCGGGCGGTAGACCACCAAGGGCTCCAATGTTTCACTGTGGCGCGCCGCGCCTATCACCTCGTAGTGACCACCTTTGTAGTGGCGGTAGTGACCGAGCGGTGTGTCGGGTAGGGGAGTGAGGTCGGATGTCATCTTGAGCTAGTTTGTGACGCTTTTAGGAAGCTGCGCTTACGGTGCGGGATAATCTGCAGATGCATCCTAATGCCCTCATCGATATGAGCTGCGAGCTTTTGCGCGCCGTGCTCCAACTGGATACCCCCGCTGATAGCGTTGTGTCCGCCTTTTTTCGTAAACACAAAGGCCTTGGCCAGCGTGAACGCCACGCCTTGGCAGAGACCGCTTACACGGTTTTGCGGCAACGCCCTTTGCTTCAGCATTTGGCACAGTCTGGCAGCGGCCCGACCGAGCGCCGGCTGACGCTGCTGGCTTGGCAGGGCAATGCGGCCTTTTTGCGCGGCGGTTTGAATCAAACCGAACTGCAATGGCTGGAGCAGGTCCAGGCCTTGGATAAGTCCAGCCTGGCTCCCAAGCTGCGCCATAACTTGCCGGAATGGCTGGCCCAGCCGCTCATGGAGCGCCTCGGCGAGGAGCAGTTTTGGCAGTTGGCCGCCAGCATGAATGAGCAGGCTCCGCTGGATTTACGCGTCAACAGCTTGAAAGCCAAGCGCGAGGAAGCGCAGGCTGTGTTGGCCGCCGCTGGCATAGAGGCCACGCCGACGCCGTTTTCACCGCTTGGCCTGCGCATTCATGGCAAACCGGCACTCAGCAAACTCGAGCTGTTCAACAGCGGTGGGATTGAAGTGCAGGACGAAGGCAGCCAATTGTTGGCTTTGCTGCTTGACGCCAAGCGCGGCGAGATGGTGGTTGACTTTTGTGCGGGGGCCGGCGGCAAGACCTTGGCGCTAGGCGCGGCCATGCGCAACACCGGCCGGCTTTATGCTTTTGACACCTCGGGCCATAGGCTTGCCGCCATGAAGCCCCGCTTGGCTCGCAGCGGCTTGTCCAATGTTTACCCGGCGCAAATTGCGCACGAGCGCGAAGACCGCATCAAGCGTCTCGCCGGCAAGATCGACCGCGTCTTGGTTGATGCGCCTTGCTCTGGACTGGGTACCTTGCGTCGCAACCCGGACTTGAAATGGCGTCAATCTTTGTTTGCGATCAAGGAGCTGCAAGCAAAGCAAACCGCCATTTTGGCCGGAGCCGCGCGTTTGCTGAAGCCCGGTGGCCGTTTGGTCTATGCCACTTGCAGCTTGTTGAATGATGAGAACGAAGTGATCGCCGAGGCCTTCAGCGCGGCGAACCCGCAGTTCAAGCCCTTGCCGGCCAATGAAGCCCTGGAGCGCGCTCATGTCGAGCATGCAGATCGTCTGGTCGAGAATGGATATTTGCGACTTTGGCCCCACCTACATCAGACGGATGGCTTCTTTGCAGCTGTTTGGGAGCGCCAGTAGGCTCCAAGTGGCTTGATAGCTTGGCTTGGCCGGACTTAATGCCGCCGAAAATTAGAGTCGCTCGCCTACAATTGGCAAACGTACGTCCATTTTGCTGCTCTCCTAGGGGCAGGGTTAGGAACTAATGAACTTCTTGATGACGATCCATGATGCCTTGGTGCAGTGGTTGGCCAACGGCTTGTTAGACGCATCTGCATGGCAGATCGTTGCTTATACATTGGTGATCACGCACTTTACGATTTTGGGTGTGACGATCTTTTTGCACCGTGCGCAGGCGCACCGGGCTCTGGATCTGGGGCCAATTCCTTCGCATTTCTTCCGGCTTTGCCTGTGGTTGACCACCGGCATGGTGACCAAGGAATTTGTCGCCGTGCACCGCAAGCACCATGCCAAATGCGAGACCGAAGAAGACCCGCACAGCCCGCAGACACGCGGGCTCAAAGCCTTGTTGCTGACCGGCGTCGAGCTTTACCGTGCCGAGGCGAAGAACCCCGAGACGATTGCGAAATACGGGACCGGCACGCCCAATGACTGGATCGAGCGCAATCTGTACACGCGCTTCAGCTGGCAGGGTGTGGGTTTGATGTTGATCATCAACCTGGCCCTGTTCGGCGCGATTGGCGCCACGGTCTGGGCGATTCAGATGGTGTGGATTCCCGTTTGGGCCACCGGCGTGATCAATGGTTTGGGCCACTGGTGGGGTTACCGCAATTTCGAGGCACCCGATGCGTCGACCAATGTTTCGCCTTGGGGCATTTTGATTGGCGGCGAAGAGCTGCATAACAATCACCACACTTATCCGACATCGGCCAAGTTTTCTGTCAAGAAATATGAGTTTGATATCGGCTGGGGCTATATCCGCGCGTTCGAGATGTTGGGTTGGGCCAAGGTTCGCAAGACCGCGCCCAAGCTGCGCCTGGGTGAAATCAAGCCGGCCGACAAAGACACGCTGGAAGCCGTTATCGCTAATCGCTATGAAGTGATGGCCAGTTACGGCCGCGGCTTGAAGGCGGCTTGCGCGGCCGAATTGGCCAAGATGAAGGCCCAAGGCCAGGAGCGCAGTGCGCAGTGGGCGCAGTTCCAGTCGGCTAGCCGCTGGTTGCATCGTGACGAGGCGCGTATCCCCGTTTCCATGTTGGAGCAGATCGCCAGCCTGCGCGCAGCGAGCCCTTCGCTCGACAAACTGGTCACGATGCGCGAAGAGTTGCGTCAACTCTGGACCCGGACCAATGTGTCGGCTGAGCAACTGGTCAGTGATTTGCAGGCCTGGTGCCGTCGCGCCGAAGAGAGCGGCATTGCCGAGCTGCGTAACTTCTCGATGAGCCTGCGTACGGCGCGCGCGCAGTAGTTAGCCGCGCTCCACATGGGCGCCTGTGACTAGGCAGCCTTGGATGTGAAAGAGACGCCCAGGTGGCGTCTCTTTTTTTGTCTGAGTGATCCTGGGATCGGTGCAGATTGCACCGGCGACTGCAGTGACTTTGGATCTGTACATAGCTCAATCATCTGGGTTATTCCGAATCAATGTTGGCCAGTTGGAGCGTAAAAAAACCCCGGCAGCTTGAGCTGGCGGGGTTTTCTGTGTCTGACTGTGAGGTCAGGGCTGACTTATCTCAGCTTGGTTTCTTTGTACAGAACATGCTTACGAGCCTTCGGGTCGAATTTCATGAATTCGAGCTTACCGGTCGTAGTCTTCTTGTTCTTGTCAGTCGTGTAGAAGTGACCCGTACCTGCGGTCGACTCCAGCTTGATTTTTTCGCGTGCGCCTTTGGCCATGATTGTGCTCCTTGATACTCAGTGCTAGATCAGAGCTCGCCTTTGGCGCGCAGATCGGCGACGACTTGGTCGATACCGACCTTGTCGATCAAACGCAAAGCAGCATTGCTGATGCGCAGACGAATCCAACGGTTCTCTGTTTCCAGGAAGAAGCGGCGGTACTGCAGATTCGGCAAGAACCGACGTTTGGTTTTATTGTTGGCATGGGAAACATTGTTCCCAACCATGGGCTTCTTGCCCGTGACTTGACAGACGCGTGCCATGACGCTTCTCCGGTTTGAGTTGTTGACCGGCCAATCCCGCTCAAATACTTGCTATGCAAGTGCAAGGGGTGGCCTCATAACCGCTTTATGCTTTGCTAAACCCGAAGTCTTGGTTTCAAGCTGTTTTGCTAACTTGAAAAAGGCTTCGAGCGCGGTCTATCCAGCAAGCAAGCCTAAGAGTATAGCAGAAAACGGCCTTGCCGGCCCAGTTCTGGATGGCGAAGTCGCGAGCGGCCTAGCGCATGGCCCCATTGGCCCATGCGCTAGGCCTGCAGCGCCTTTTGCCTTTTCGTTCAGCTTTGCTCTTGTTCCAAGAAGCGTTGTGCATCCAGGGCGGCCATGCAGCCGGTGCCGGCGCTGGTGATCGCTTGACGATAGATGTGATCCTGTACGTCACCAGCCGCAAACACGCCGGGCACACTGGTCATGGTCGCGAAACCGTTGGAGCCGCTGCGGGTCAGGATGTAGCCATCCTTCATTTCCAGCTGATTCTTGAAGATGTCGGTGTTCGGCGAGTGACCAATGGCAATGAAGCAGCCGTGCAGGGTCAGGTCTTGCGTGCTGCCGTCCTTGGTGCTCTTGATGCGCACGCCAGTCACGCCGCTTTGCTCCCCCAACACTTCGTCCAGGGTGTTCCACAGATGAAGCACCACATTGCCGCTGGCTGCCTTGGCCATCAGCTTGTCGACCAGGATGGGCTCTGCCTTGAACTTGTCGCGGCGGTGGATGACATGCACCTTGGCGGCAATGTTTGACAGATACAGCGCCTCTTCAACGGCGGTATTGCCGCCGCCCACTACGCAAACTTCTTGGCCACGATAGAAAAAACCATCACAAGTGGCGCAGCCGCTGACGCCTCGGCCCATAAAAGCCTCCTCGGAGGGCAGGCCCAGATATTTGGCCGAAGCGCCGGTGGCGATGATCAAGGCGTCGCAGCTATAGCTATTGCTGTCGCCCTTGAGCTTGAAGGGACGCTGCGACAAATCAACCTCATTGATATGGTCGAACACCATTTGCGTCTCAAAGCGTTCGGCGTGCTTTTGAAAGCGCTCCATCAATTCGGGACCTTGTACGCCCAGCACATCGGCCGGCCAGTTGTCGACCTCAGTGGTCGTCATCAACTGGCCGCCTTGCGCCATGCCGGTCAGCAGCGTGGGCTTCAAATTGGCGCGCGCCGCATAAATGGCAGCGGTGTAGCCGGCCGGGCCTGAGCCCAAAATCAGCAGCGAATGGTGTTGGGTAGCTTGGTTCATGACAGTTATATGAGGTTGCGGGCCGTGCAGACAAGAAGACTAGGCGGTTTTATCCGGCTTTGACCTGATTTGAATGCTTGCGCGAATGTGCACAATTTGCGCATTCTAGGCATGGCCACGCAATCGAGAGGGTCAGCCGGTTTCAATCCTTAGTCAATGGAGGCTGTTTATGGCGATGCTGTCAAATCTGGACCTGATCCGCAGGGTGCCCTTGTTCTCGCTGCTCACCACCGATCAGGCGCAGTCCATCGCGGACAGTGTTGTCAAACGGCGTTTCAAGCGCGGCGAGTTGATCGTCGAGCAAAACACCAAGTCCAATGCCCTGTTCATCTTGCTGAACGGGCGGGCCCGGGTGCTGACCGCCGATACACGAGGCCGAGAGGTGATTCTGGCTGTGTTGCAGCCGGGTCACTATGTCGGCGAGATGAGTCTGATCGACCATGAGCCCCATTCGGCTACCGTGCGCGCCGAGGTGCAAACGGATATGTTGGTGCTGGGGCGCAATGAGTTTGCACGCTGCTTGCCCGATAGCAGCAGTCTGTCCTATGCCATTCTGCGCGGCTTGGTGGCGCGTCTGCGCAATGCCGATCGCCAGATTGAATCGCTGGCCCTGCTGGACGTTTACGGTCGCGTAGCGCGAACCTTGCTAGATATGTCCGAGGAAGAGAAGGGCCTGAAGATCATCCGCGGCAAGGTCTCGCGTCAGGATATGGCCAAGGTTGTCGGTGCCTCGCGGGAGATGGTCAGCCGCGTGATGAAGGATCTGGAAGAGCGCGGCGTGATCGAAACGCTTGAAAACGGCTCGGTAGTGATCAAGCAGCGCTTTCCCGACTGATGCCGCATCAACCGGCGCAGGCCTTGTGCGCAGCGTCGGAGGCTCAAGTTGAAATGCTGGCTTGAGGTTTAGTGAAACTCATGCCCAGGAGCGCTGAGCGCTTAGGTCACAATGGCGGCATGAGTTTTCCCCTGGGTTCCCTGCTGCGCGGCGATGAGGCCGGCGCCAGCGATAAAGTCTATAAGCGCCAAGGCAAAAAGGCGGCTCTTGCCGTGCCGGTGAAGCAAAACACCTTGCGCACGCCGGTGTGGCTCTTGCTCGGCGGCTTGTTGTGGTGTTTGGTGGTGATGGCTTTGCTGTCCTACGACCGCCATGATGCTGCTTTTTCCATCTCAGGCAGCCGCGAGTTGTACGCCAACCGTTTTGGTGCTCTGGGTGCCTGGATTGCCGACCTGCTGCTTTTCAGCTTCGGATTCTCGGCTTGGTGGCTGCTGCTCGTGGGCTTGCGCGCTTGGCTGAGCAGCTTGGCTGGGCTGCTGCGAGCCGAGGCTGAGCCGGCGCCGCAAACAAACTCCTCTACCGGACTGGTGCTTCTTGGCGTCGTGCTGCTGATGTGCGCCAGTTGTTCCCTGGAGTGGACGCGCTTGTATCTGTGGGAGTCCCGGCTGCCCGGTCATGCCGGTGGGGTGTTGGGTTTCGCGCTCGGGCCGTGGAGCATGCGTGCCCTGGGTTTTGCGGGTTCGGGGCTGCTGAGCATCGCCTTGCTCTTGATAGGATCTGGCCTGGCCTTGAATTTCTCTTGGTTGCGCTTGGCCGAACAAGCCGGTCGTCGCCTGGACGACTGGCGTGAACGCTATTTGCAACGGCGTGAGCAAGCCGAGGATCAGCGCTTCGGCGAGCAAGCAGTGCAAGAGCGAGAGCAGGACTTGGTGGTCGAGGTGGAGCGCCAAGTGGTCGCCGAGCATGTGCCCATCGTGATCGAGGCGCCTGTGTTCGAGGTGCCCAAGTCCACGCGTGTGGCCAAGGAGCGCCAGTCGGCGCTGTTTGTCGACGCCAGCGACACCAAGCTGCCGCAGGTTGATTTGTTGGACGCAGCAACGGTGCGGGTGGAGTCGGTGACGCCGGAGTCGCTGGAGATGACCTCGCGCATGATCGAGAAGAAGCTGCGCGACTTTGGGGTCGAGGTGCGCGTCGTCGCCGCCTCGCCGGGGCCGGTGATCACCCGCTATGAGATCGAGCCGGCCACCGGCGTCAAGGGCTCTCAGATCGTGGGCTTGGCCAAGGACTTGTCGCGCAGCCTGAGCCTGGTTTCGATCCGAGTTGTTGAGGTGATTCCGGGCAAAAACTATATGGCCTTGGAGTTGCCCAATGCGCGCCGTCAGACCATACGCCTGTCCGAAATTTTGGGCTCGCAGGTCTATGCTGACGCGCCGTCTCAGCTGACCATGGGCCTAGGTAAAGACATCGTCGGCCTGCCGGTAGTGGCTGACTTGGCCAAGATGCCGCACTGTCTGGTGGCTGGCACGACCGGCTCGGGCAAGTCGGTCGGCATCAACGCGATGATTTTGTCTCTGCTCTACAAGGCCGAGGCGCGCGATGTGCGCTTGATTCTGATCGACCCCAAGATGCTGGAGATGAGTGTCTACGAAGGCATTCCGCATTTGCTCGCACCCGTCGTGACGGACATGAAGCAGGCTTCCAATGCGCTCAACTGGTGTGTTGGCGAGATGGAGCGCCGCTACAAGCTGATGAGCAAGATGGGTGTGCGCAATCTGGCCGGCTACAACAAGAAAATCGACGAAGCCCAGGAGCGCGGCGAAAGCATAGGCAACCCCTTCAGCCTGACGCCGGAGGAGCCCGAACCCTTGGAGCGGCTGCCTTTCATCGTGGTGGTGATCGACGAGTTGGCCGACCTGATGATGGTGGTCGGCAAGAAGATTGAAGAGCTGATTGCCCGCTTAGCGCAAAAGGCACGCGCCGCTGGCATCCACTTGATCCTGGCCACGCAGCGCCCCAGCGTTGATGTCATCACCGGTTTGATCAAGGCGAATATTCCGACCCGCTTGTCCTTCCAGGTCAGTTCCAAGATCGACAGCCGCACCATTCTTGACCAAATGGGCGCCGAGGCGCTGTTGGGCATGGGTGACATGCTTTATATGCCTTCGGGCACAGGTCTGCCGATCCGCGTGCACGGCGCTTTTGTCAGCGATGACGAGGTGCACCGGGTGGTTGAGTATCTGAAGTCTAAGGGCGAGCCCAATTACATCGAGGGCATTCTCGAGGGCGGCGTGCTCGAAGGCGAGGGCGGTGAGAGCGGTGTGCCCGGTGCCGGCGAGGGTGAATCCGATGCGATGTATGACCAGGCAGTGGCCATCGTCTTGCAGCATCGGCGCGCTTCGATTTCGTTGGTGCAGCGCCATCTGCGCATTGGCTACAACCGGGCGGCTCGCTTGTTGGAGCAGATGGAGAAGTCAGGCCTGGTGTCCAGCATGGGCAGCAACGGCAACCGTGATTTGCTTTTGCCCAAACGAGAAGAATGATGCAATTAAACAGATGGTTGGTGGTGCTGCTGCTGAGCTTGAGCACTCAGGCGCGGGCCGATGCGGTGAATGCCTTGAAAGATTTTGTGCGCGAGGTCAAGAGCGGCCGGGCGCAATTCAGCCAAATCGTCACCTCGCCCGACGGCGGGCGCACCAAGACCACCAGCGGCAGCTTCGAGTTCCAGCGCCCCAACCAGTTTCGCTTTGCTTACCTGCCGCCGTCCGAGCAGTTGATCATTGCCGACGGTAAAAAGGTCTGGATGTATGACCCGGGCCTCAAACAGGCCAGCTCTCACCCGATGTCGCAGGCCTTGGGGGCAACGCCTGCGGCTCTGCTTGCCGGCGGCAATCTGGAACGCGACTTCACGCTCAAGGCGCTGCCTTCCAAGGCCGGGCTCGATTGGGTGCAAGCGATGCCTAAGCAGGCCGACAGCGGCTTCCAGTCGCTCAAGGTCGGCTTCAAGGGCCGCGAGTTGGCCGCCTTGGAGATCGTCGACGGTTTTGGCCAAAGTTCGCGCCTGGATTTCACGGCCTTGGCCTTGAACCCGGTTCTGGCAGTCGATAGATTTCGCTTCACGCTGCCGGCCGGCGCTGATTTGCTGGAGCAGTAAAAGGCCTGGCCATGACTGAATCCCTGTTCGCCGATTCGCCCGGTGCGAGCCCAACAGCGCATCTGAACCAGCCCTTGGCCGAGCGCTTGCGGCCTGGCCATCTGGATGAGGTCATCGGCCAGCGTCAACTGCTCGGCCCGGGCATGCCGCTGCGCGTCGCCTTCGAGTCGGGGCGCCTGCACTCGATGATTTTGTGGGGCCCGCCCGGCGTCGGCAAAACTACTTTGGCGCGCCTGATGACGCAGGCCTTTGATGCACAGTTCATCACCATCTCGGCCGTGCTCGGCGGTGTCAAGGAGATCCGCGAGGCGGTGGATCGGGCGCAAGCGGTGGCCGCGCAGGGACGACGCACCGTTGTTTTTGTTGACGAGGTTCACCGCTTCAACAAGTCGCAGCAAGACGCCTTTTTGCCGCATGTTGAGTCGGGCCTGTTTACCTTCATTGGTGCCACCACCGAGAACCCGTCCTTTGAGGTTAACTCGGCGCTTCTGTCGCGCGCCAGCGTCCATGTGCTGAAGTCCTTGGATGAGGCTGAGTTGTTGGCCTTGGTCGAGCGCGCAGTGCAGGTGCTGGCCAGCCCGCCTTTCACCCCAGCCGCCGCCAAGCGTCTGGCCGCCTATGCGGACGGCGATGCCCGGCGCCTGCTGAATGCGGTCGACGCGGCGGCGGCCTTGGCGCCTCCAGCTGCGACCGCGATTGACGAGGCCATGCTGGAGCGTGCCCTAGGTGAGCAGTTGCGCCGTTATGACAAGGGCGGGGAGCAGTTCTATGACGTGATTTCCGCCCTGCACAAGTCGGTGCGCGGCTCTGACCCCGATGCCGCGCTGTATTGGTTCGCCCGCATGCTGGACGGGGGCGTAGACGTGCGATATATCGCGCGGCGTCTGATCCGCATGGCCAGCGAGGACATAGGCCTGGCCGATCCGCGCGCGCTGCGCATCTGCCTTGACGCGGCCGAAACCTATGAGCGCCTGGGCTCGCCCGAGGGCGAGTTGACACTGGCGCAAGCGGTGGTGTTTTTGGCGGTTGCGCCGAAATCGAACGCGGTCTACAGCGCCTACAAGGCGGTGCGAGCCTTGATCAAAACGGACGGTAGCCGAGCCGTGCCGCTGCATCTACGCAACGCTCCAACCCGTTTGATGACCGACCTGGGGTACGGGCGTGACTATCGCTACGCACATGACGAGCCGGGAGGCTTTGCTGCAGGGGTCAGGTATATGCCTGAAGGTCTTGAGGAGCAGCGCTTTTACGAGCCCGTCGGGCGTGGCTTGGAGTTGCGTATTGGTGAGCGCTTGACCGAGTTGCGCCGCCTCAATGCAGCCCACCAGTCCTCCCAGGAATAAGCACGATTTTGCTCGTTAGCGATACGGGTAAACACCCGCGATTCTTGAGCCTTACGCACTCCTACAATCCCGCTCAGCCTGCAGGAATTGATGGCCGATCAAGGCCCGCCGACTTTGCGGCGGGCTTTTTTATTTGCTTGTCTTTCAGCCCAATGAATTAGGCGTTCGGCATACCTTTGTCGGCGCGCGAAACCGGAGACGTCTATGGAAACTTTTTTCCAGCAAATCATCAATGGCTTGGTTCTCGGCAGCATGTATGCCTTGGTGGCGCTGGGCTACACCATGGTGTACGGCATCATCAACCTAATCAATTTCGCCCACGGCGAGATTTTGATGGTTGGTGCGCTGGTCAGCTGGACCGTGGTCAGTGCTTTGGCCGATTCGGGCATGCCGGGCTGGTCCATGATGCTGATCGGCTTGGCCTGCGCCGTCGTCGTCTGCACCACGCTGAACTTCCTGGTCGAGAAGATTGCGTACCGGCCGTTGCGCAATGCGCCGCGCCTGGCACCCTTGATCACCGCGATGGGCATGTCGCTGCTCTTGCAAACGCTGGCGATGATTATCTGGAAGCCGAACCCAAAGCCGTTCCCGCTGCTCTTGCCGACCACGCCGATCGACCTCGGAGGCCCGGTCATCACGGTCACGCAATGCGTGATCCTGGGCAGCACGGTGATGATCCTCGCCACCTTGATGTGGCTGGTCAATCACACCAAGCTGGGCCGCGCTATGCGGGCTACCGCCGAGAATCCACGGGTTGCGGGCCTGATGGGCGTCAAGCCTGACTTCATCATCTCCACCACGTTCGTGATCGGTGCGGCCCTGGCCGCCGTGGCCGGCCTGATGTGGGCCGCTAACTACGGCACTGTGCAGCACACGATGGGCTTTATGCCGGGGCTCAAGGCGTTCACGGCGGCGGTCTTGGGCGGCATCGGCAATCTGGCCGGTGCGATGGTGGGCGGTATCTTGCTGGGGCTGATCGAAGCGATCGGCGCGGGCTATCTGGGTGACCTGACCGGCGGCGTGCTAGGCAGCCATTACGCCGACATCTTCGCCTTCGTGGCGCTGATCCTGGTGCTGACTCTGCGGCCTTCGGGCTTGCTGGGTGAGCGTGTGGCGGACCGTGCCTGATCCGGCTGAGGAGAATTTCATGCAATCAAAACAAAGCAATAAAGTCTTCGTCTTCCTGCTGGCGGCCGTAGGCCTCTTGGTGGTGCCCTTGTTCGCGCAGCAGTTCGGCAATGGCCCGGTGCGCATCATCGATCTGGCCTTGCTCTATGTGCTCTTGGCGCTTGGGCTCAACATCGTGGTCGGCTACGCGGGTCTGCTGGATCTGGGTTATGTGGCCTTCTATGCAGTGGGCTCCTACATGTTCGCGTTGCTGGCCAGCCCGCATCTGAGCGAGAACTTCGAGTCCTTCCGCGCCGCCTTCCCCGACGGCTTGCACTCGCCCTTGTGGCTGATCATCCCGCTGGGGGCTGGCCTGGCGGGCCTCTTCGGCATCTTGCTGGGTGCGCCAACGCTTAAACTGCGCGGCGACTATCTGGCCATCGTGACCTTGGGCTTTGGTGAAATCATCCGGGTCTTCTTGAACAACCTCGAGCACCCCGTCAACATCACCAATGGCCCACGCGGCATCGGGCAGATCGACTCGATCCAC
>NZ_JAQQXT010000014.1:0-131324 GCF_028595345.1 Roseateles albus
ACCCTCCAGAACTCCCAAAAATCAATAGCGATTGAATATCTTTTTGGGAGTTCTGGCCATTGGCATTCACCCCGAGATGTCAGTAGCCATGGGGGTTGGCGGGGTTTTGCAGGGCCGACTAAGCACTTGACCGAATCCCTAACTTGCGATCACACGTGCCGGCCAAGACCTACTGCACGGCGCGCGTGATAGGGCACAAATTCATCGGCAGTTTCCTGAGCCCGCGCCACCTGCAGCACAGCGTCCAGATCCGACCTCAGCATATCAACGGGGCTGTGTCCTTCAAGTTGCGCGTTAGCGGCCGCAAACCAAGCCGCCAAGGCCCAGCCTGACCAAACCGTCGGCAGCTCGGCGCGCACGGCTTGTGCAGCCGCATTCAAGGCCAGGTCATTCGCTTCGAACTGGAACATCGGGATCCACAGACTGGCGCGCCATTCAAAACCAAAGACCTGGCCGGTGTAGATCCGTTGGGCCAGGCTGGTGGCCGGGCCAGGCTGATGTTCCTCCAGCAAGCGCGCCACGATCTCAGCCGGCGCCGTGCCGCCGGTTGCGCGGAAAGCCTCGAGCAAGGCGATGAAACCGCGCCCGCTGGGCACTTCGAGTTCGGCGGCCTGCGGGCCTGCGGAGGCCGGCAAGAACGCGCTGACGCTGGCGCGGCTCATCGTGCGCCCTTGTGGTCTTTTTGACCGGTGTTCTTGTGCCGGCCCAAAACCTCGTTCGGTTCGCTCGGTTGGGTCAGGGCAGCTGGCCCGCTCTGCCCTGACTGCGGCTTACTCGAGACCTTTGACTGCAGGAGATTCGCAGGGCGCCCGGGCACTGGTGAGAGCCAGGGGCTTTGGTACTTTTTGTTCATCAAGAACTCCAATCAAAGGTTGAGGCAAACAGCTTTGGAAACTGCAGCGTAATCAGAGCCTGCGCCTTCGACTGTGCGACAGCGCACATGGTGCGAACAAGCCTGCCATGCCCCCCTAACTTCAAATTCGTTCAGCGTGCGCTGTCGCACAGAAAGGCCCTGTTGGCGCGCGCATGCTGAAGCTTCCTTAACGACCTGGATGAAGCAAGATGAAAACTGATTCACAGCTGCAGCAAGACGTGATGGCCGAACTGAAGTGGGAGCCTTCTGTGCATGCAGCGCAGATCGGCGTCGAAGTCAAAGACGGCGTGGTGACGCTGGCCGGTGAGGTCAGCAGCTACACCGAGAAGCTCAATGCCGAACGTGCCGCGCAACGCGTGCAAGGCGTCAAGGCGCTGGCGGTAGACATGACGATCAAACTGTCACAGCTCGGCAAGCGCACCGATGCCGACATCGCCGGCTCGGCCCGCAATATCTTGAGCTGGACGAGTTCGCTGCCGACGGACGCGGTCAAGGTGCTGGTCGAAGGTGGTTGGCTGACCTTGTCGGGCGATGTGGAGTGGCAATTCCAGCGGCAGGACGCTGCCGACAGCGTGCGCTACCTGCTGGGTGTGATTGGGGTCAGCAACCAGATCGCCATCAAGCCCTCGCTATCGGCCACGGTCGTCAAATCGGACATCGAGGCCGCGCTCAAGCGCCGCGCCATGGCGGATGCCAAGACCATTGCCGTCGAGGTCAAAGGCGCCGATGTGACCCTGACCGGCACCGTGCACAGCTGGGCCGAACGCGACCTCGCCACGCGCTCCGCCTGGGGCAGCGCCGGTGTGCGCAATGTCGTTGACAAAATGAACCTCGTCTAAGCGATCAAGACCAGACCAAGTACGAGGCAATGGACATGGACATCACGACACATCGCGCGCGCATCACCGGCCCCGTTTCTTATACGGCCGGCAGAGGTAGAAAGCAGAACATTCCCATCGGCCCCTGCCTGGTGGAAAGCCTGGGCGGGCGCTCCATCGACATCATCTGGGGCACGCGGGGGCAGAGTTCCGTGGCTTTGCCGATCGAAGACATCGAAGCCGCCCAAGATCATGGCCATCTGGTGCTGTTGGACTGAGCCAGCAGCGTTGCGACTTCAGGCCTGCCGCGCGAGCGGCTCGGCGAACGAATTTTCGTGCCAAGGATGGATCTGGTCACCATGGTTCAGACCCTGTGCCACCACATCTCCGCAGGCGTCAAGTAGGCCCTAGAAGCTGCTGAGCACAGGCCGCGTTCGAACGGCCTGTGCTAGCCGCGAGTAGAGGAGATTTCCCTGGTCGCCTGGCTCGGCGCTGCCGGAGCGGAGTGCGGGTATTGAGCGCTCGTCACGCCGCCTCTCCCGGTTTGATCGCCCCCACCGTCTGCGACAGCAGCAACTGCTGATCGGCATGCAAACCCATGGCCTGCGACAAAGCCGTGCGGTCAAACCAGGCGCGTATCACGGTGGCCAAGCCCTCCGAGGCGCAAAACAGATAGACGTTTTGCGCCATCGCACCGGCTGCCGCGAAGGCATAGGCCTCGCGCTGCGCCGCCGGCACCAGCTTCATGCGCGAGTGGTCGGCCACAAAAACCAGATCCAGCGGCGCGCTGTCCACAAAGTCCTGCTGGCCGGTGACCCGGCGCACATCGCTGGCCACGACCAAGCTGAGCTGATGCTCGTGCGGCTCGTAAAGAAACAAGCCTTGCGGCATCGCCACATAGAGCAGCACTTCCTGCGAGTTCATCGCGCTGGGTGTGGTGCGGCCACCGTCAACATGGCGGTTGATGCCGGCCGCCGCCCACAGCAAATCGGACAACTGCTGCTCGGGCAAGGGCTCGGGCGCGAACTCGCGCCGCGATTGCCGGCTCGCGAGCGCCGCAATCAGCGGCATGCCGCCGGTGAGCGAGGGCGGCGGCAAGGCCTGCCGCGCGACTGCATCGCCTATTGGTGGCAAGGGCTTGAGCTTTCCCATCAGGCCCAAGGCGAGTTTGGTAAGGGTGTTCATATCTTGCTGCTCAGCCAAGCCGGTCCATATCGTGAACCTCGCGTTCGTGGGTTGCGGGGCCATCCATCACAATGGTCGCCCGCCCGCCGTCATAGTCTGCCACCACGAACTGACGCTCCGGGACATGACCGTGCAATGAAGGGAACAACGCGAACACACGGTCGCCCGCGCTGAGGGCCTCGACCGCCGCGAGCACAGGTGCCTCAACCTCGGGCGCAGCCCAGACATTCCGCTCGGTATCCACCTGCCCCCAGAGCACGGAGGTGATGCGCCCGCCCGCGTCCAAGCCGACCTTGGACACCGCAAAGGTCTTCATGCCGCCACCGGCGAATAGCCGGCCCGCTTGATCGCGTCGCTTAACTCCCGGGCGCTGGCGCGGCTAGGTTCAATCTCGACCGTGAAGGTGGCCATATCCACCCGCACCAGCGCGCCGTGATCGGTTTCTTTGAGCGCCTTGGTGATGGCACCGGCGCAGCGAGCACAGCTCATATCACTGACTTGAAAGGCGATCATGATGGGCAGATCCTTGCGGTTTGGGAGGGCGTGATGGTCGAACTCATGCACTCATCTTGCGCGTTCGAGCGCGTGCCTTCTGTTCGTTGCCGCACCCAAGACTGGATGTCCCCATGCACTGAGCGCAGCTTAATGAAGCTGGCGAAGACAAAGCCTGCAATTCCGCCACGCTGGCGACTCTGCCGGAACTTCATACGATGCCGGCTGCAAGGCCAAGCAGCGTCCACAACTGGGCCGAATGCGAGCTCGCAAGGAGCTCAGCCTTGGGCACGGCCGGCGTGCGCCACAGCCTCGAAAAGATGAACCTGAACTACTGACCGGTTGGCCGCCTTCGGCAGTCTTGCTGCCCGATGATCTCTTTGAGCCCCCCTGGCTGCGGGACTGACCCAGCAAGCGGCGGACCTTCAGTGAGCATTGCCGGCGTTTGCAGAGGCGGGCCGCAGCAGATCGAAGTGCGCCAGACTCGCCACGTACACCGCCGTCGCCGCCCGGTCAAGCTGCTCAGCGCTCAGCGCCTGAGCAGCCAGATTGGCGCAAAAAGCTTGTCCTAGCGCGCTGCGGCCAATTCCTTCTGCCGCCACATCGCCGCAAGCATCCAGCAGTCGTATGTCGAGTGAGGCCAAAGGCCCGTGGCCGACCGCCATGCCATCGATCAGCGTGATGTCCACGATGCAGATCAGGCCGCGTTGACCGACGAGAGCCAGCAGGGTCGACAGCCCGCGCGGCGTTTGCCGGACGTTCGTATCGATGGCCAAGCCAATCGCTTTGTAGCGGCGGAGCAGCTCCAGCCTCAGGGCATTCAACTGCGGCTGAAGGTCCTGCGCCAGCTTTGTGAATTTGAGGTCCCAGAGCGCATGCTTGGGTGCTTCGGGTGTGTGCTGTGGGGATGCCATCGTGAAAGCAGTTTGGGGCCTGCGGCGCGTCGCCAGACCCCGAGCAGGCAGGGCTTTGCCGGTCTTTCCGAGCGCTCAAAATTCGTCGCGCGCTGCATCGCTGCGGACTGGATCCGTGGCGCCTGTGCGCTGTCGCACAGACCCTCGAAGCTCGGGCATTCAAGCTGCGGCTCTCTCAACCCTCAGGAAACACCGCCATGAAAACCGACAGTCAATTGCAGCAAGACGTGAGCGCAGAGTTGACATGGGAACCCTCGGTGCATGCCGCGCGCATCGGCGTTGAAGTGAAAGACCGTGTCGTCACCCTGGCGGGTCAAGTTGACAGTTATGCGGAGAAATGGAGTGCCGAAAGCGCCGCGCTGCGAGTGGCTGGCGTCAAGGCCATGAGCACCGAGCTGAAGGTACATCTCACCAGTCTGAGCAAACGCACGGATACCGATATTGCGGCGGCCGTCGATAACGTGCTGGAGTGGAGTTCCTTGCTGCCCGCCGGCGGCCTCAAGGTGATGGTCGAAGGCGGCTGGGTCACCCTCTCAGGCGATGTGGACTGGCAATTTCAGAAGCAGGCAGCGGCCGACAGCATACGTTTCCTGATGGGCGTCGTCGGTGTCAGCAACCAGATCAGCATCATGCCGAGCTTGTCAGCAACCTTGGTCAAATCTGACATCGAAGCCGCGCTGAAGCGCGCCGCGCTCGCTGATGCCAAGAAGATCAGTGTTGTGGTTCGCGGCGCCGACGTGACACTGTCGGGCACGGTTCACAGCTGGGCGGAGCGGGAAACAGCAACGAGCTCGGCCTGGGCTACGCCGGGTGTCATCAGTGTTGTTGACAAGATGACGCTGGCGACTTGAACACCCAGACAGCGCTGAAGACTCTTGTTGACGCCGCTCCAGCCCACGCGGTGCGAGAGCACGGGGCAAAGACATCCAACTGAAATCCCGTCGAGTATCCAAAAGCCGACCACCGAGTATTCGAAGGGCAAGAAAAAAGCACTTAGCGTCTCCGCTAAGTGCTTGATTTCATTCTTATTTTTGGTGGGCCCTGAGTGACTCGAACACTCGACCTACGGATTAAGAGTCCGCTGCTCTACCAACTGAGCTAAGAGCCCTACGCTTTGCGCAAACTATCAGTGAATAGTATTAATTCACCTCAGTTCACTCAGCTTCGCAGTATAACCTATTTTTTGTACATATTAACTTTTCAGCCAACATATACTCAATTCACAGGCTTGCTAGATTTGGTGGGTCGTGCGGGACTCGAACCTGCGACCTACGGATTAAAAGTCCGCTGCTCTACCAACTGAGCTAACGACCCATCAAGCGAAGCTCACTATTCTAATCTTAATTCCCGGTGTCACGCAATAGACTTATGCGAATTCTTCAAAAGAATCTTGATCAACTCTGCCGCTGCAGCCATGCCGAAGCTCGCCGTGACGGCGACGCTTGATCCATAACCATGGCAGTTGAGGCTACCGTCGACGGCGCAGGTCTCGTCACCATCACCGACTGTCGGGCGATGCACAGGTTCACGCGAGAACACGCAGGCCAGCCCCATCTTGCCCTTGCGCGGCGCCGCATGATGCTGCCTCAAGCGCTGCCGCAAGCTGGCCAGCAGGGGGTCGTGGCTGGTGTCGGCCAAGTCCTCGATGCTCATCAAATGCGGCTCTCGTTTGCCGCCGGCCGCACCCACCGCGACAAAAGGCAGGCGCTGCTGCAGCGCCCAAGCCGCCAACTGAGCCTTGGCTCGAACTTGGTCACAGGCATCCACCAGACCGTCCAAGGGCGCCTCCGCGCCGTCCAGCAGACCGGGCCAGTTCTGCTCGTCGACAAACTCCTCAATCACTCTGACCCGGCATTCGGGATGAATGTCCTGAATCCGCAAGCGCAGCGCTTCCGCCTTGGCCATGCCTAGAGTTGAGCCCAAAGCCTGCACCTGGCGGTTGACATTCGATTCGGCCACTTGGTCAAAGTCGATCAGGGTCAGACCCGCAACCCCGCTGCGCGCCAAGGCCTCGACCACCCAAGACCCAACGCCGCCCAGTCCCACGACAGCAAAGTGTGCGCCGCGCAGGCGCTGGTAGTCAGCGTCGCCGTAGAGGCGGCGCAGGCCACCGAAGCGCCGCTCGGTATCCGCCTTGATGTGAAAACTGTCTTGCATAGCTGGAATCTGAGCAGGTCGAGTGAGGATGAAGAGCTTGAAGAAAAAAGGCCCCGCAAGCAGGGCCTCGTCAAGCAGGTTTGTTTCGCTTTTTACTTCAAAGCCGCCAGCCGTTCCTTGCCCGCCTGCGCGGCCTCGGTGCCGGGGTAAGCCTTGATCAAGTCTTCCAGACTGCGGCGCGCCGACTTGACGTCCTTCAACTCGATTTGGCTGTTCGCCAGGGCCAACAAAGCCTCAGCGGCACGGGGGTGCTGCGGATTGCCGGAGATGAAAGTCTTGAAGGTCGCTATCGCGTCTTTGTAGTCGCGTTTGCCATACTGGGCATTGCCGAGCCAAAAGCGCACAGAGTCGACGTAACCACTGGCCGGGAAGCGACGTAAAAAGCCCGCCATCGCGGTCGCAGCCTCGGCAAAGTCTCCTCGCCGAATCAGCCCCATCGCGGCCTCATACTGCCGGCGCTCCTCGGGTTCGATCTGAAATTCTTTGCCGTCCAGCTGAACCTTTTGAGGCTCCAACGGCTTCAAGCGCGAATCCAAGGACTGCGCCTGATCATTCAGCTTGCGCTGGGTTTCCGACAGGTCGCGGGCCAGCTGTTCGTTTTGGCCGCGCAACTTGGCTATCTCAAGACGCAAGGTGTCAATCTGCGCATTCAGATCCAGCATGCTGCGTCGCAAAGGGCTGAGCTGCTCCTGCGACTGCGCAGCGAGCTGCTCGACACGCAGGCGCTGAGCATCTTCGCTTTGCTGAACCCGATTGCGCAGTTCCAGAATGGCCTTGCGCGCCTCGTCGTCATCGAACAGGGCTGCCTGCGCCGACAAACTGAACAGCGCACTGGCGGCCAGCGCCGTCAAGCTCCGGCAAAGTTGCTGACGCTGCAGCCTCACTTCACTTGTCCTTCAGCTCAACGCGGCGATTTTTGGCCCAAGCGGCCTCGTCGCTGCCTTGCGCCACAGGCTTTTCTTTGCCGAAACTGACCGGCTCGACCTGCGCCGCGCCCACGCCCAGCAGGCTCAAGGACTTGGCGACGGCCTCGGCACGGCGCTGACCCAAGGCCAGGTTGTACTCGCGTCCACCGCGCTCGTCGGTGTGGCCTTCCAGGCTGAGGGCCAGCTTGCGGTCATTGGCGAGACGCTTGGCATGGGTTTCGACCAAGCCGCGATATTCATCCTTGACCACATAGCTGTCGAAGTCGAACAAGACCACGCGCTGGTTGGCAACGGCAGCGGTCAGCTGAGCGCCCAAATCAACGGTCGCGACCTTGGACTCGGCCATAGGCATGCTGCTGGCACCGCTGGTTGCCGAGCTATTGGGTGCCACGGGGCGTGTTTCCACAGGCGCCGGCTCATCCAGCTTGACAGGCGAACTGCATCCGGCCATCACGGCCAGCACCACCAAGCTCATCGCAAAACGACTCATCTTCATTCGGGTCACTCCTTCAAAAACGATCACAGATCCATACCCATATGGCCCACCGCGCGCCAAGCACTCAGCGGACTACAGTGGCGATTATCCAACAAGTTAGCATCAAGGCTTGACAGCCCGCCCTCAACGGCCAAAGGGGCCCCAAGTAGGCTCGCGCACATCGGCCAAGGTCGAGATCAATTTGGCCTTGATCTTGCCGTCCAAGGTGCTGGTCATCAGCACGTCTTTGCCGCCCGCCCGCGAGGCGTAGACCAGCAAGCGCCCATTCGGCGCAAAGCTTGGGCTTTCGTCATCGTGGCTATCACTGATCTGCTGCACCGCGCCGGAGGCCAAGTCCATCACGCTCAGGCGAAAGCTATTGCCGCCCTGCCGCGTGATAAAGGCCATGGTGCGGCCGTCCGGGCTGATGGCCGGGCTGATGTTGTAAGCGCCGTTAAACGTCACCCGCTCGGCCGTGCCGCTTTGCCCTCCCACCGCCATGCGGTAGATCTGCGGGCCGCCGCCTCGGTCGCTGACGAAATAGATCGAACGCCCATCGGGTGAGAACACCGACTCGGTATCGATCGCCGAGCTCTGCGTCAGCCGCCGCAAGCCGCTGCCATCCCGGTTCATGATGAAGAGCTGCGAGCCGCCTTCGCGCGACAGCGTCAAGGCCACCTGCTGCCCATCGGGCGAAAACGCCGGCGCGCTATTGGTGCCGCGGAAGTCCGCCAACACGCGGCGGCGCCCGGTCTGAACATCCTGAATCCACACCACCGCCTTGCGCGACTCAAACGACACATAGGCCAACTCTTTGCCGCTTGGCGACCAAGCCGGCGAGATGATGGGGTCAGGGCTTGCCAGCGCGACTTGGCCGCCTTCGCCGTCGGCATCGGTGATGCGCAGGCTGTAGCGCCCGCCGGCCTTGGTGACATAGGCCATGCGGGTGGCGAAAATGCCGCGCTCGCCGGTCAGCTTTTGGTAGATGGTGTCGGCGATCCGGTGCGCGCCCAGGCGCACATCCTCGGGCGCCACGGCATGCGCCTCGCCGCCGAGGTCTTGGCCCTTGACCACATCCCAAAGCTTGTAGCGCAAATCAACCCGGCCATCGGCCAAGCGGGCCGCAGAACCGGCCGCCAACGCATCGGCATTGCGCGCCCGCCACTCCGACCAAACCGGCTGACTGCCCTCAAACATGCCGGCAGGCGCGTCAATGATGCGGAACTGCCCGCTGCGCTCCAGATTGGAGCGGATGATGGCCGCCACCGGCTGACCGGCGCGCGCCTCATCACGAAAATCCGGCAAAGCGATTGGCATCTGCGTGCCGCCGACACCGGAAATATCGACCCGGAACTGAGCTTGCGCCGTCAGACTGAAGCTGCTCGCGGCCAAGGCCCCGACAAAAAGGCCACTTGAATGCAGCAAGGCCGTGCGGCGGCTGATGCAGCGCGAAGATCGATTCAGGTTGGGTTGCTCGGGCATGGGGCTCGCAATCAAATGCACCTATCGGTACGGATTCAAACTGCCGTCTATTCTGCCTGAATGGCGTTTTTCGCAGATTCAGCCACCCCTCGCCCGCCAAAGCAAAGAAGCCAAAGCAAGGAAATAGGCAACTACTGAGGGCCACATTTTTTCAGTTCGACACCGTCTTTGACGCAGAATCCACTCAAGCCCTACGTCGCTGACATTCACAACGTACGAATCGAAGCAGAAGCCCTCTAAGCCCAATCAAAAGGCGGTTCTTGATGCCCACTATGACAAACATTTTGGTGGTTGATGACAGCAAGGTTTCGCGCACGGTGGTCGGCGGCCTGATCCGCAACCGCCTGCCGCAAGCTGCGATCTCCGAGGCCGGAGATGGGCGCAGCGCCCTCGCCATGGCCCTGGAGGCGCTGCCCGACCTGGTGGTGCTGGACATCAATATGCCCGATATGAGTGGCATCGAAGTGGCCGAGGTGCTGCGAGCGCAAGCACCCCAGCTTCGCATCGCCTTGCTGACTGCCAATGTGCAGGACGCGATGCGCAACAAGGCCGAGGCGCTTGGTGTGCCCATTTTCAAGAAGCCCGCCAAGGCAGAAGTCATCGATCAGATCCTGGCCTTGCTGGGGCCCGCATGAGAACGCAGCTGGGTGAATTGGAGCGAGACGCGCTGGCCGAGGCCTTCAACCTGGCCTTGGGCGAAGCGGCGTCTTCCTTTGCCGACATCGTCAACGAGGAGGTCCATGTCAGCGTGCCCGAGGTAGAAATCCTCACGCGTCAGCAATTGGTGGAGCGACTGGCCGGTCTGCCCTCGGCCGACAGCAACCCGGCGCTGTGCAGCATCTCGCAGTCGTTTCACAGCGCCGACACCCAACTGGCCACCGAAACCCTGTTGCTCTTCCCTGAGCGCGGCGGCCTCGAGATCGTGCGTCGCATGCTGGGCGACACCGGCACGCCACTTGAGCATGTCAGCGAGTTGGAGCAAGACGCTCTGGGAGAGATCGGCAACATCATCATCAACAGCTGCATGAGCAGTCTGGCCGGCATCTTCAAAACCGAGATGATTGGCACCTTGCCGAGCGTCGAGCGGGTATTGCCGCTGGATTTGTTTGGCCAGCAAAGCCAAGGCGATATCGTGCTGGTGGCGCGCATAGGCATGCGCATGAGCAGCCAAGATGTGACCGGTTTTGTCTTGTTCCTGATGGACTTGCCCTCGCTGGAAACCGTCATCAGCCTGATACAGCGCTTCTTCGGCCTCGCCGACGATGCGGCTGCCCCCAACTGAAGCTGGCACCACCAACCATGCATGACGCCGCCGTCCAAGTGCTTGACCTCGGTGTCGTGCTGCTCAACGCCGAAGGCAAGATCGAGATCGTCAATCGCTGGATCAGCTCGCATGGCCGCTTAAGCCCATCGGTCGTGGGAATGAGCTTGGTCGAGGCATTTGGTGACGCCATTGATCCGCGCTTGTTGCAGGTGGTCGACGATGCCTTGAACCGCGGCCGCTCGAACCGGCTCTCGCATGCCTTTCACCCGATGCCCTTGCCGCTCTACCCCCTGCGCGGTGCGGCCATCGAGCGCATTCATCAGTCGATCGACGTCAGCGCCTTGAGCTCCAGCGCAGGACGGCAATGCCTGCTGCAGATTCGCGACATGAGCGAGACCATCCGGCGCGAAGCCCTGCTGAAGCTGCAAGCCCGCCAATTGGCCGAAGAACTGGCGCGGCTCAAGCAAGCACAAGAGGATTTGGCACGTCACAGCCTGCGCTTTCGCGAGATGGCCCGCTTGGCGCCGGTGGGCTTGTTCGAGACCGATATGCAGGGCCGCTTGACCTATTGCAATGACCGTGGCCAGGAACTGTTGGGCCTGAACTTCCCTGCGGATCTGGGCAGCAATTGGACCAGCGCGTTGGCAGCCGAGGAGGCCGAAGCCTTCCACCGTCGATGGAAAGCGGCCACGGAATCAGCGACACGCTTGACCGAGGAATTCCAAATCAGCAAGGGTCGGGACGAGCGTTGGCTGCGACTGGAGGCGGGGCCAATTCGGGATACAAATCAGGTGCCGGTAGGCTTTATTTGCACCTTGATGGACGTCACCGAATTGCAGCAACGCGCTCAGAGACACGAGCACCGAGCCAATCATGACAACTTGACCGGCCTGCCCAACCGGGGCCGCTTTGAGCAGCGCCTGCGCGCGGCATTGGCCGGCGCGCAAAGCTTGAGCGGCGAGTTGGCCATCGTCTACCTGGATCTGGACGGCTTCAAAGCCATCAATGACGAGCATGGTCACGCAGCGGGTGACCAAGTGCTTCAACAAGTCGGCACGCGCCTGCGCAAGCTGCTGCGGGCAGAGGACTTAGTGGCGCGCCTGGGTGGTGACGAGTTCGCAATACTATTTCCGGAGGCTCCGCCTGAAAAGGACGTTAACCATTTGCTGAGCAAGTTATCGCAGTCAATCAGCCGCCCCATGACTTTGGCCCTCAACGGCACTCACGCCAGCGTTCAAGTGGGTTGCTCCATGGGAGTGGCACGCTTCCCGCGCCAAGGCGAGGGGATTGATGCCTTGCTGGCCCAGGCAGATCGTGCCATGTACGAGCACAAACTGAGCCGCAAACGTACCGACGACGATATCTCCGGTTTTATAGATCAGCTCAATGGCATGAAGGGCCGCCACGCCTGATTTTTAAGCACTCAGAGCAGCACGATATCGTAATGTTCGGTCTGATTGCTGGGTTCCGCGGTCAAAGAAATCGGCTTGCCGATGAAGTCCGACAGCCCCGCCAGATGCTGGCTTTCCTCGTCCAAGAGCATCTCCACCACGTTGGCGGCGGCGACGATGCGGAACTCCTTGGGCGAGAACTGGCGCGCCTCGCGCAAGATCTCGCGCATGATGTCATAACACACCGTTCGAGCGGTCTTGACCTGCGCCCTGCCCTCGCAGGTCGGGCAAGGCTCGCAGAGCATTCTGGACAGTGATTCACGCGTGCGCTTGCGGGTCATTTCCACCAAGCCGAGCTGCGTAAAGCCACCCAGCGTGACCTTGGTGCGATCTTTGCTGAGTTGCTTGCGGAACTCGGTCAGCACCGCTGACTTGTGCTCCTCGCGCGTCATGTCGATGAAGTCGACGATGATGATGCCGCCTAGATTCCGCAAACGCAGCTGCCGCGTGATGGCGCCGGCCGCCTCAAGATTGGTCTTGAAAATCGTATCGTCGAAATTGCGCGCACCGACAAAGCCACCGGTGTTGACGTCGACCGTCGTCATTGCCTCGGTCTGATCGAAAATCAGATAGCCGCCGGATTTCAAGTCGACGCGCCGCGCCAGCGCCCGGCTCAGTTCGGCGTCGATATTGTTCAAATCAAAAATCGGCCGCTCGCCCTTGTAATGCTCCAGCTTGGCGGTCGCCGCCGGCATGAAGAGCTCGCCAAAGCTGTGCAGCACGTCGTACTGCAGCTTGGAGTCGATGCGAATCGAGCCGGTCCGCTCGTTGGCCAAATCGCGCAGCACGCGCTCGACCAAGCTCAGGTCCTGATGCAGCAGGCTGCCGGGTGGGGAGTTGAAGCCCTTCTCGCGGATCGCGGCCCAGGCCTTGCGCAGGTAGGCGATGTCGGACGCCAACTCTTCGTCGCTGGCGTCCTCCGCATTGGTGCGCAAGATAAAGCCTCCGCCGCCGCCATCCTCGGGCTTGCCCACCAAGGTCTGCATGCGCGTGCGCAGCAACTCACGCGCTTCGGGCGAGCCAATTTTTTGCGAGATGCCGATGTGATCGTCCTGCGGCAAGAACACCAACATGCGCCCGGCGATGCTGATCTGCGTCGACAGCCTTGCCCCCTTGCTGCCGATAGGGTCCTTGATGACTTGCACGGTCAAGGTCTGACCCTCGAAGACCAGCCGCTCTATAGGCGTCGCCACGCCGCCCTCGGCATGCTGGCTTCGGATATGGCTGGGCGCACCATTCACATGCAGGTCGGCCACATGCAAGAACGCCGCACGCTCCAAGCCGATGTCGATGAAGGCCGACTGCATGCCCGGCAGCACGCGGGCGACCTTACCCAGGTACACATTGCCGACCAAGCCGCGCTCGAGCGCGCGTTCGACATGCAACTCCTGGACCGAGCCGTTTTCAACCACGGCCACACGCGTTTCCTGGGGAGACCAGTTGATCAGAATATCTTCCATGGCCCTAATCTCGAATGTTGACGCATGCGGGCAAACTCGCCGACATGCGTCAAGACACGATTCAAACGCTAGGCATCAGAAACGTACACCCCACTGCCTCAGCAATTGCGCAGTCTCAAACAAGGGCAAGCCCATGATGCCTGAATAGCTGCCTTCGATGCGAGAAATCCATGCCGCCGCCTGACTTTGAATCGCATAAGCGCCGGCCTTGCCAAAGGGCTCGCCGCTGTCGATGTACTGCTGGATCTGCTCATCGCGGAGCGGCGCAAAGTCAACCAGGGACACATTCACGGCCACGCTGCGCCGCTCACCCAGCCCCAGGGCAACAGCGGTGATCACACGGTGGCTGCGACCCGCCAACAAGCGCAAGGTCCGAAAGGCATCGGCGCTATCCAGCGGTTTACCGAGGATTTGTTGATCGACCGCCACCGTCGTGTCCGAACACAAGACCGGCGCTGCGGGCAGGCCACGCGCTGCCAAGCGAGCCAAGGCGGCATCCAACTTGGCCTCGGTGACTCGCGCCACATAAGTTTCAGGCGACTCCCCGGCGATCTCCGCTTCCAAGCCTTCAGCGTCTTCTTCCGCGCCCGGCAACAGCAGGTCATGGCGCACGCCGAGCTGCTGCAAAAGCTGGCTCCGGCGCGGGCTTTGTGAAGCAAGATAGATGAAGTCGAAAGCTGCGCTCATGGGCTCAAATCACGGACAAATCACGGACAAATCATTCTCGGTGATAGGGGTGCCCCGTCATCACCGTCCAAGCGCGGTACAAGCCCTCGGCCAGCAGCACGCGAGCGAAAGCATGCGGCAAGGTCAGGTCGGACAAACGCAGTGTTTCGTCGGCAGTGGCTTTCAATGACGGCGCCAAACCATCCGGGCCGCCAATGATCAGCGCCACATCGCGGCCGTCCCCCATCCACAGCTTCATCCGCTCGGCCAACTGCATGCTGGTGCGGCGCTCGCCGCGTTCATCCAAGATCAGCCGGCGCACACCGCGTGGCAGGGCGGCCTCGATGCGCAGCGCTTCAGCCGCCATCAATTGCTCGGCCGTCTTGCTGCCGCGTGTTTCGGCCTTGACGGCCTTCAACTCCAAGCGCATTTCCGGCGGAAAGCGCTTGGCGAAGTCTTCATAGGCCGTATCGGCCCAGGCCGGTTGGCGCTGGCCCACGGCCACCAAAAGCAAACGCATGCCGGAACCGAAGCTTAGGCGTCGCTGCTCTTCTTGCTGGCGGCCTTCTTGACCGCAGCCTTGACGGCCGGCTTCGGTGCTGCCCGCTTGACGCCGACGGTCTTGGTCACGGCAGACTTCTTGGCCGCAGCCTTCTTCACCGCAGGCTTGGCCGCGCCGACCTTGAGCGTGCTGGTAGCAGGCGTCTTGTGATCCACCTCACGGCTGCTGGTGGACGAACGGTCCACCGGCTTCTTTGCCGCAGGCTTCTTGACGGCGGGCTTTTCGGCAGCAGCTTTGGCGGCGACCTTCTTGCCCACGCCTGGCTTGCCGGGCAGCGAGGCTGCAACCACCTTTTTAGCGGCGGTCTTCTTGGCTGCCTTCTTAGGTGCGGCCTCTTCCTCGTCGTCTTCTTCCGAGGCCTTGACCAGCTTGGTCTTGCCGTCGCCCAGCGCCATCTTGACCGGCTTGTCGCCCCACAGCTCTTCGAGGTGGTAGTAGTCACGAATGGCCGGCTGCATCACGTGCACAACGGCGGCGCCGCAGTCAACGATGATCCATTCGCCGTTTTCCTCGCCCTCGCAACGCAGCACATCCATGCCGCGCTCCTTGACCGTGACCCGCACGGCCGAAGCCAAAGCCTTGGTCTGCCGGTTGCTGGTGCCGGACGCGATGATCACGCGTTCGAACAGCGGGGTCAGGTGCTCGGTGTTGAAGACCAAAATATTTTGGGCCTTCACATCTTCCAAACCATCGACGATGGCGCGTTGCAGCTTACGAATGTCCATTCAGTACCTACTCACTGTAAAGACGGTGGAGGGCAATATACCCCGCCACCGCGTCGCCCACCAAGGGGCTTAGTTCCTCGTTGCGCGAGGCCAACTCGCGCACTTGGGTGGATGAAACCTGCATCGCCGGCATCGCCAGTTTCAGCATTTTGTTGGGTTCGGCGTGGACGACTTCCATGACTTCGGCCGAACCCTGAACTTCTTGACCCGCACGTGCTGCTACCGCCAGCGTCACCAGACTTAACAAGGCCCGCCAGTCGCGCCAGGTGTGAAAGCGCTCGAACTGATCCTGGCCAATCACCAGGAACAATTGTTCGTCTGGGTGCGCGGCCAAGCGAGCCCGCACGGTGTCGATGGTGTAGCTCGCCCCATCGCGCTCCAGCTCGCCGTCGTCGACCAAAAACCTCGGCTCGCCCGCCACCATCAGCTCGGCCATGGCGCGCCGGTGCAAGGGTGCGGCCAAACCTCGGCCGGATTTTTGCCAAGGCCTGCCGGCCGGCATCCACAGCAATTGATCCAAACCCAGCTGAGTCAAGGCGCAATACGCCAGGCTCAAATGCCCCAGATGAGGAGGATCAAAACTCCCGCCAAACAGGCCGGTACGGCCCGCTCCGCCGAGCTTTACAGCCATAAATGGGTGGCTGACTCATGCGCCCAATCGCGCGGCCGCAAGAAGTCGCTATACAGCTTGGCCTCTTGCGTGCCGTCTTCCGGCGCCCACTGATAACGCCATTTTACGATGGGCGGCATCGACATCAAAATCGCCTCGGTGCGCCCACCCGACTGCAGGCCAAACAAGGTGCCGCGGTCGAAGACCAGATTGAACTCGACGTAACGACCGCGCCGATAGGCTTGGAAGTCGCGCTCGCGCTCGGTGTAGGCCAGGCCATGACGGCGCTCGACGATGGGTAGATAGGCCGGCACAAAAGCGTCACCGACCGAACGCAACATCGCAAACGCCGCGTCGAAGCCACCTTCGGCGTAATCATCAAAGAAGATGCCGCCGATGCCTCGCGGCTCGTCGCGGTGCTTCAGATAGAAATACTCATCACACCAGGGCTTGAAGCGCCCATACAGCTCGTCGCCATGCGGCATCAACGCCGCCTCGCAGGTGCGGTGGAAATGCTGCGCGTCGCGCTCGAAGCCGTAATACGGTGTCAGATCCATGCCGCCGCCGAACCACACGACCGGCTCGGCATCGACGGGGAAGGCCGCGAACATGCGCACATTCATATGCACCGTTGGCACGAAGGGGTTGTGTGGATGAATCACCAGCGACACCCCCATCGCCTCGAACGGCGCGCCAGCCAGCTCGGGGCGATGCTGGGTCGCCGAAGGAGGCAAGACCCGACCCCGAACATGGGAGAAGTTGACGCCGCCGCGCTCGAACACCGCGCCGCCTTCGATCAGACGCGACAGGCCGTCACCCTCTAGCCGGCTGCCCGGCTCGCGGGTCCAGCCGTCACTGATGAATTCGCCGCCATCGGCCGCCTGCAAGGCCGCGACAATGCGCGCCTGCAGGTCAAGCAGATAGTCCCGTACGAGTTGCGTATTCAACGCTTCACCGCCCGGTGGCCGATGTCTTGGCGGTACTGCTTGCCTTCGAACTGGATATTGACCAGGCTCTCATAGGCCAGCGCCTGCGCCTTGCGCACCGACTCGCCCAAAGCCGTCACGCACAGCACGCGCCCGCCCGAGGTCTGCAGCTGCCCGTCTACTTCGGCGGTGCCTGCGTGAAAAACCATATGGTCCTCCGCATCGGCCGGCAAGCCGCTGATCGCGTCGCCTTTGCGGGGGCTGAGTGGGTAGCCGCCGGCGGCCATCACCACGCCGAGTGCCACGCGCCGGTCCCACTGCAGTTCGACCTGATCGAGCGTGCCGTCGGTGGCGTGTAGCAGCACTTCGAGCAGATCGCTCTTGAGCCGCATCATGATGGGCTGCGTTTCGGGGTCACCCATGCGGGTATTGAACTCGACCGTGTGCGGCTGGCCCTGAGCGTCAATCATCAAGCCGGCATAGAGAAAACCGGTGAAGGGGATGCCGTCGCGCGCCATGCCTTGGATGGTCGGCATGATGATTTCATGCATCGCCTTGGCGTGGACATTGGGCGTCACGACCGGGGCGGGCGAATAAGCGCCCATGCCGCCGGTGTTCGGGCCTTCGTCGCCGTCCTTGAGGCGCTTGTGGTCCTGGCTGGTGGCCAGCGAAACGACGTTCTTGCCGTCACACAAGACGATGAAGCTGGCTTCTTCCCCTTGCAGAAACTGCTCGATGACGACCCGCGCCACGCCCTCGTTGTGCACGACACCGAGCTTGTTGTCTTCCAGAATCCAGTCGATCGCCTCATGCGCCTCGGCCAGCGTCATCGCGACGACGACGCCCTTGCCGGCGGCCAAGCCATCGGCCTTGATGACGATGGGCGCGCCCTGGGCATCCACATAGGCATGGGCTGCAGCCACATCGCTGAAGACCTCGTAGGCGGCCGTCGGGATGTTATGGCGCTTCATGAAGTCCTTGGCAAAGGCCTTGGACGACTCCAACTGCGCGGCGGCCTTGGTCGGCCCAAAGATGCGCAGGCCGCGCGAGCGGAACTCGTCGACGACGCCGGCGGCCAGATAAGCCTCCGGGCCGACCACGGTCAGCGAGACCTTTTGCTCGATGGCAAAGTCGGCCAGTGCCTTGACATCGGTGATGGCGATATTCGTCAGGCGCGAATCACGCGCTGTGCCGCCGTTGCCGGGCGCCACATAGACCTGACTGACCCGCTCACCCTGTGCCAGCTTCCAGGCCAGCGCATGTTCGCGACCGCCATTGCCAATTACCAAAACCTTCATGCGCAGACTTCCCTTTTTATTCGTTGATGTTGGCATTGCTGTAGACGGCCTGAGCATCGTCCAGGTCTTCCAGCATATCCAGCAGCTTTTGCATCCGCGCCGCGTCGTCACCGCTCAACTCGACGGTGTTTTCGGCCCGCATCGTCACCTCGGCCACTTCGGCCTTCAGGCCGGCGGCTTCAAGCGCGTTCTTGACGGTCTCGAAATCGGCCGGCGCGGTCAGCACCTCGATCGCGCCGTCATCATCGGTAATGACATCCTCGGCGCCGGCTTCCAGTGCCACTTCCATGATCTTGTCTTCCGAGCTGCCGGGCGCAAACACCAGCTGGCCGCAATGCTTGAACTGGAAGGCCACGGCACCCTCGGTACCCATGTTGCCGCCGCATTTGCTGAAGCAATGCCGCACCTCGGCGACGGTACGCACCTTGTTGTCGGTCATCGTGTCGATGATCACCGCCGCGCCACCGATGCCGTAGCCCTCATAGCGGATTTCGTCGTAATGGATACCGTCGAGATTGCCAGTGGCCTTGTCGACGTTGTACTTGATGCGGTCGGCCGGCATATTGGCGCCCTTGGCCTTTTCCACCGCCAGACGCAGGCGTGGGTTCTCCTTGATATCGCCGCCACCCAAGCGAGCAGCGACGGTGATTTCACGGATGATGCGGGTCCAGATCTTGCCGCGCTTTTCGTCTTGGCGGCCTTTGCGATGCTGAATATTGGCCCATTTGGAATGACCAGCCATGTGGCTTTTGCTCCTGCTGGGTCTGCAAATTTGCGACCCACATTAGTTGGATAGACTGCGATTTTAGTCTTGAGCTCAGGGAACCCTCATGTCCGATCCGATTTTGCTGGCCCAACACGGTCAAATTGAATGTCATCTGCTGCCAGCGTTAGCAAATCGGCACGGTTTGATCACCGGCGCCACCGGCACCGGCAAGACCATCAGCCTGCAAACCCTGGCCGAGAGTTTCAGCCGCATCGGCGTGCCGGTGTTCATGGCCGATGTGAAGGGTGACCTGACCGGCATTTCGCAGGTGGGCGCCCCCAGTCCCAAGCTCTTGGCAACGCTCAAAGAGCGCGGCATCGAGGCCCCTGCCCCGCTGGCCTGCCCGACCACGCTGTGGGATGTATTCGGTGAACAAGGCCACCCGGTGCGCGCCACCATCTCCGATATGGGCCCGCTCTTGCTGGCTCGCATGCTGGCCTTGAATGAAACCCAGCAAGGCGTCTTGCAGATGGTCTTCAAGATCGCCGATGACGCCGGCCTTTTGTTGATCGACATGAAGGATTTGCGCGCGATGCTGCAGCATGTCGGCGACAACGCCGCGCAATTCACCACCCAGTACGGCAATGTATCGGCCGCCAGCATAGGTGCGATCCAGCGCGGCCTGCTGCAGATCGAGGCCCAGGGCGGCGACAAATTTTTCGGCGAGCCTATGCTCAATATCGCCGACTTCATGCAGACCGAAGCGGGCCTGGGCTTCATCAATGTGCTGGCCGCCGACAAGCTGATGAATGCGCCGCGCCTGTACGGCAGTTTCCTGCTGTGGATGTTGTCGGAGTTGTTCGAGACCCTACCCGAGGTCGGTGACCTGGAGAAACCCAAGCTTGTGTTCTTCTTCGACGAGGCGCATCTGCTCTTCAAGGACGCGCCTGAGGCGCTGGTAGAACGTATCGAGCTGGTCGTACGCCTGGTGCGCTCCAAGGGCGTCGGCGTCTATTTTGTGACGCAAAACCCGCTCGACATTCCGGACGCCGTGCTGGGCCAACTCGGCAACCGGGTCCAGCATGCGCTGCGCGCCTTCACGCCGCGTGATCAAAAAGCCGTCAAAGCGGCGGCCGACACCATGCGCGCCAAGCCTGGCTTGGACATCGCCACAGCCATCACCGAACTCGGCGTCGGCGAAGCGCTGGTCAGCCTGCTGGACGAGAAGGGCCGGCCCAGTGTGACCGAGCGCGTGTTCGTGCTGCCGCCGGGAAGCCAGATCGGCCCAATCTCGCCCGAGCAGCGCCAGGTCTTGATCAAGAACTCCTTGGTCGCAGGCGTGTACGAGGCCTTGGTCGACCGCGAGTCGGCGTTTGAAAAACTCAAGGGCGGGCCAGCCAACACGACCGGCACGGCCGCAGCGCCGGGCGGCAGCCAGTCCGCACCAATAAGTGACGACGATGGCGGCATGCTCGGCGGCCTCAAAGACTTGCTATTTGGAACAACCGGCCCGCGCGGCGGCCATCACCCGGGGCTTGCTGAGACGGCCGCCAAGTCAGCGATGCGCACCATGGGCAGCTCGGTCGGCCGCGAAATTGTGCGGGGCGTGCTGGGTAGTTTGTTGGGTGGGAGCAGCAGTCGGCGCCGCTGAGCGGCGTTTCGCACCAGAGGGCAGCGTTTGATCGCAAGCGGCTGCCCTTGCGTTGCCGCGGCCTCAAGAATACGGGCATTGCCAATTCAAACCAACGCCCAGCTCAAGCATGCAAACGCCCGACATCACTGACATCTTCGGCCATATTCCCACCTTTGTCTGGGCCATCTTGGCCTTGATCTTGATGATGGGCTTGCTGCAAAGCCGCGACCAATGGATGGCCAGGCGCCGCTTGATGCTGGTGCCGACGATCTGGCTGGCCTATGGTGTTTGGGGCGTCGTCAGCAGCTTCGGCTATTCGGCCGGGGCGGTCTTGGCCTGGGTGTTTGGGCTGGTCGCCAGCCAGATGCTGGTGCGCCGCAGCGGCTGGCCGGGTGGCTGCCGCTTCGACAGCGCCCGCGGCCAGTTCTTTGTACCCGGCAGCTGGCTGCCCTTGGCGCTGATGCTGGGCATATTCATGGCCAAGTTTGCGGTCGGCATGAGCGCGGCGCTGCAGCCCGAGCTGCTCGACTCCAGCGCCTTCGCCAGCAGCTTCAGCGCTTTGTTTGGCGCGTTCGGCGGCGCCTTCTTGGGTCGTTCGCGCAATATTCTGAACAGCAGCAACTCAATGATTGAAGGCCAACTTGAAGCTTCCTGATCCTAGTCCTGAGCCCCCGTCGGCCAATGGCTCAATCTTCAACTTCCAGAATTACGCCGGCAAACGTTGGCTGTGGTTGCTCAGGCAAGCCTTGCTGGTGCTGGCGATTGCGCTGATTGTCAACCTCATCTTCTTGCTGATCTCTGGCGCGAGTTGGGCTAAATTTAGCGCCACTTTCAAATCCGAGTTCGTCTACACACTGCTGATCAGCGCGGGCTGCTCGAGCATTATTCAGACGCTGACCCACATCGCCTCCATGCTGAGCAACCGTCTGCGTGCGCGCAGCGGCAAGCCCGCCAAGAAATGGATAGGCTGGCCTCTGATGATGTGCATCCTGTTGCTCGGCACGCTGGCCGGCTTCAGCATCGGCATGGAGGCCGGCAACTGGCTGCTGGGCAATAACTACAAAAACCCACTCACCGCCGGGCTGCGTCGCGGGACGGTCATGTTGCTGATCGCCCTGATTCCGGGCATTTTGATCACGATCTACTTCGTCGCTCGCGGCCACTTGGACGAAGCCAATTTGCGCGCACAGACCGCCCAGCGCCTGGCAGCCGAGAACAAGCTGCGCCTGCTGGAGTCGCAGCTCGAGCCACATATGCTGTTCAACACCCTGGCCAATCTGCGCGTGCTGATCGGTCTGGACCCGGTGCGTGCGCAAGCGATGCTGGACCAGCTGATTGGTTTTTTGCGCGCCACCCTGAATGCCTCGCGCAGCAGCAGCCACCCCTTGCGCGACGAGTTCGCTCGCCTGCGCGACTATCTGGCCCTGATGCAAATCCGCATGGGGAGCCGGCTGCGGCCGGTGCTGGATTTGCCGGCCGAACTGGGCGACTTGGCCATCGCGCCGCTGCTCTTGCAGCCGCTGGTTGAAAACGCCATCAAACATGGGCTGGAGCCGGCGGTCGACGGCGGCGAGCTGCGCGTCTCGGCGCGCCGTACGGGCCAGCTATTGCTGTTGGTCGTGCAAGACAGCGGCGTGGGCTTGAGCCAGGCGGCCAGCGCCAGCAGTTCAAACGAAGGCACGCAGTTCGGCTTGCACCAAGTGCGCGAACGCCTCGCGACCCAATATGGCGCCGCAGCCAGTTTGGCGCTTGCCCCAGCCGCCGATGGCGGCACCATCGTCACCATCCAAATCCCCATCCAAGCCGCATGAAACCCACAGCCCTGATTGCCGAAGACGAGTCCCTGTTGGCCGAAAGCCTGCGCCAGGAATTGGCGCGCCTGTGGCCGGAGCTGCATATCGTCGCGATGGCCCCGCATGGCCAGGCGGCATTGGACGCCGCACTGCGACTCTTGCCCGACATCTGCTTCCTCGACATCCGCATGCCCGGCTTGAGCGGCCTGGAAGCGGCGCAAGCGATGGCGGAGGACTGGCCCGAGGGGAAACCCTTTCCCTTGCTGGTTTTCGTCACCGCCTATGACCAATATGCGCTGCAGGCTTTCGAGCGCGCCGCCGTCGACTATGTACTCAAACCGGTGCAGCCCGAGCGCCTGGCGCTGACCTGCCAGCGTCTGCAGGCGGCCCTGGCCCTTCGGCCGGCCCACAACGCGGAGCAGCCGGCACAGCAAGCTGATGACAAAATCAATCAAGCCGTCGAGCAATTGCGCCTGCTGCTCGGCGCCACAGCACCAGCTGCTGCAGCGCGGCAGCCGCCCTTGCGCCTGCTGCAAATAGCGCAGGGCAGCGTCATCAAAATGCTGCCGGTCGAAGAGGTGCTGTACTTCGAAGCGGCGGACAAATATGTGCGCGTCTTGACCGCAGAGAAAGAGCATTTGGTGCGCATATCTCTGCGCGAGCTATTGCCCCAGCTCGACACCACTCGTTTCTGGCAAGTCCACCGTAGCGTGGTCGTTCGCGCCGACGCGATTGACCGGGCCGTGCGCGACGAAGCCGGCAAGCTAAGCCTGCACCTGCATGGCAGCAAAGACCGCTTGAGCGTCAGCCGCATGTACACGCATTTGTTCAAAGGCATGTAGCCCTGGACGGGGCTTGACGCTTAGACCGATAAAATCGGTGCAAACCTGCCACTTTGACGGCGCAGCCCCGCTGCCCTGCCCCTACCCGATGTCTCATCCGTCCGACGACAACAAGCCCGCCCTCAGCAACAACTTCCTGCGCAGCATCATCGAGCGGGATTTGGCACAGACTGGGCAGCCCGAGCGCCACTTCGCCGGCACGCCCGGCGATGCCGCCCACCATGCGGCCGGCCCGCTGGATGCGGCCAAGATCCGCACCCGTTTTCCGCCCGAGCCGAACGGTTATCTGCACATCGGCCACGCCAAGAGCATCTGCCTGAATTTCGGCATGGCCCGGGATTACGGCGGCATCTGCCATCTGCGCTTTGATGACACCAACCCGGAAAAAGAAGAGCAGGAATATGTCGACGCGATCCAGGAGATGGTCTCCTGGCTGGGTTGGGACTGGAACGCGGGCGGCAGCTCGCACCTGTTCTTCGCCAGCAACTATTTCGACTTCATGTACCGCGCCGCCGAGTATCTGGTGTCGGCCGGCCTGGCTTATGTGGATGAGCAAACGCCCGAGGAGATGCGAGCGAATCGCGGCGACTTCGGCCGCCCCGGCGTCAACAGCCCGTTCCGCGACCGCAGCCCGGCCGAAAACCTCGCCCGTTTCCAAGAAATGCGCGGCGGCAAGCATGCGGACGGTGCCATGGTCTTGCGCGCCAAGATCGATATGGCCGCGCCCAATATCAATCTGCGCGACCCGGCGCTCTACCGCATCCGCCGCGCCACCCACCACAACACCGGCGATACCTGGTGCATCTACCCGATGTATACCTTCGCGCATCCAATCGAGGACGCGCTGGAGCGCATCACGCACAGCCTTTGCACGCTCGAGTTCGAAGATCAGCGGCCGTTTTATGACTGGCTGCTCGGCCATTTGGCCGATGGGGGCTTGCTGGCCCATCCGCTGCCGCATCAATATGAATTCGGCCGCCTCAACCTGACCTATGTCGTCACCTCCAAGCGCAAGCTGCGCCAATTGGTGGACGAAGGTCATGTCGACGGTTGGGACGACCCACGCCTGCCGACGCTAGTCGGCATGCGCCGACGCGGCTACACACCCAGCAGCATCAGAGCGATGGTCGAGGCCACCGGCGTGACCAAGAGCAATGCCTGGCTCGATTACTCGGTGCTGGACGGCTGCCTGCGCACCGACCTAGAAGGCAAGGCCGCGCGCGCCTGCGCGGTGCTGGACCCGCTCAAATTGAAGTTGACGAACTGGGCCGAGTTGTTCGGCAGCAGCGCCCATGTGGAGCACAGCAGCGCACCGGCGCATCCGAATGTCCCTGAACTGGGGCAGCGCGAATTCAGCCTCGGGCATGAGGTCTGGATCGAGCGCGATGACTTCATGGAAGTACCGGTCAAGGGTTATCACCGCCTCTACCCCGGCAACAAGACGCGGCTGAAATATGGCTATGTGATTGAGTGCACCGGCTGCGAGAAAGACGCCGAGGGCAAGATCACCGCCGTGCTGGCCACCGTGGTGCCCGACACCAAGAGCGGCACACCGGGCGCAGACGCGGTCAAGGTCAAGAGTGCGATCACCTGGGTCAGCGTGCACGAGGCGGTCGAGGCCGAGGTGCGGCTCTACGACCGTTTGTTCACCGTGGAGCAGCCGGACAGCGGGGACGCCGACTTCCTGACCTTCATCAACCCGCAGAGTCGGCGCGTCGTGTCCGCCTATCTGGAGCCCTCATTGGCGCAGGTTGCCGCCGGTGCTCACTTCCAATTTGAGCGGCATGGCTATTTCGTCGCCGACCGCATTGACCATCAAGCTGCCAAACCGGTCTTCAACAAGATCACCGGGCTGAAGGACGGCTGGTCGAAGTAGAACGGCGTCAGCGGCTTTAGTCCTCGCGAACCTGGATCACCGGGTTCGCGTACTCATGCCCCACCACGGCGCGGGCGAACAAATAGTTCTCCAACGCCCTGGCACTCAACAGGTCCAGCATCACGTCGCCCTGCGAGTCGCAGGGGAAGGCCAAGGCCTTGCCCGAATGGAAGAGCGACTGGAAACGCAGCTCGAATTGATCGTTAGTTTGATCCGCTTGCTCCCCTTGAGGGACTTGGGCAAGCTTGGGTTTAAAACTGGTTTGCATGAATTGGGTGGTGTCCATCTTGAGTACTCCTGAGCTGTCACCATGATCTCGGTCCGCATGTTTGAAGACTAGACCCCATCTGAGGGGGAGGCCATGTGCATACGTCTCGAAATAACGTCGGAAGAACACTCGCGGTGGACTAAGACTTTTGCTGACAAGAAAATGTCACACAAACCGGCTATGGCTTGCGCCCATCAGTCGGGCATCAGTAGGGCATCAGTCGGCCAGATCGGCCAAATCGGCCATGCGCCGCACCTTGGCCTTGCGCCCCTTGATCTTGCCCTCGGACAGCCGCTTGACGGCCTCGCGGGCAATGCTGCGCTCCACCGCCACATAACTGTGAAATTCGGTGATATTGATCTTACCGACCTGCTCGAACTTGAAGCCGGCCTCGCCGGTCAGCGCGCCCAAGAGGTCACCAGGGCGGATCTTCTCTTTGCGACCACCCAGAATCTGCAGCGTGTCCATAGGCGGCTGCATCACATTGCCGGGAGCGGGGATCAGGGTTTCAAGCTTTTGCCAGACAAAGACATAGCCTTGCATCTGCTCGATGCGGCCGATGCGGCCCATCTCGTCCAGACTGGCCAGGCTCAGCGCCAAGCCATCGGCGCCGGCGCGGCCGGTGCGGCCGATGCGGTGGGTGTGCACCTCCATGTCCGGCGTGACCTCGACATTGATCACGCATTCCAGCTGAGCAATGTCCAGGCCGCGTGCGGCCACATCGGTCGCCACCAAGACTGAGCAGCTGCGGTTGGCAAACTGAATCAGCACCTGATCGCGGTCACGCTGCTCCAAGTCGCCGTGCAAGGCCATCGCGACGAAACCCTGGCCCACCAACACATCGACCAGATCCCGGCATTGCGCCTTGGTATTGCAAAACGCGATCGTGCTGGCCGGGCGAAAATGGTTCAGCAGCAGCGACACCGCATGCAGGCGCTCTCCTTCCGTCACTTCGAAGGCGAGCTGACGAATGCTAGTCGGCGCTTGTTGCGCAGCCGCTGAGAGCTTGACCTCTTTGGGGTCCCGCATGAACTGGGCGCTCAGCTTGGCAATACCCTCCGGGTAGGTGGCCGAGAACAGCAGGGTCTGGCGCTTCTTCGGCGCTTGCTTGGCGACGGTGACGATGTCGTCGAAAAACCCCATATCCAGCATGCGGTCGGCTTCATCGAGCACCAGCGTGTTCAGTGCGCTCAAATTGAGGCTGCCGCGCTCCAGATGATCCATCACCCGGCCCGGCGTGCCCACGGCGATATGGCAACCGAAGCCCAAGCTATCCATCTGCGGCTTCATCGGCGAGCCGCCACACAGGGTCAGGATCTTGATATTGTCGGCGGCGCGCGCCAGGCGGCGGATCTCCTGCGTGACCTGGTCGGCCAACTCGCGGGTCGGGCACAGTACCAAGGCTTGCACGTCAAAGCGCGCTGCGTCGAGCTTGTGCAGCAGGGCCAGAGCGAAAGCGGCGGTCTTGCCGCTGCCGGTTTGGGCCTGCGCGATCAGATCCTGCCCCGCCAGCGCCAGCGGCAGGCTGGCAGCCTGGATGGGCGTCATTTCGGTGTAGCCGAGCTGGGCCAGATTGGCCTGCATGGCGGCGCTCAAGGGGAGTTGAGCGAAGGAGAGCTTGTCGTTCAGGGGTGCGTTCATTGCGCGATTATCCCTGCACCGCCCGCTGAGAGCGCTTGCGGGCCGCACCCAGCGCGGCGCGAACAGAACATCAAGCCTTGAATCACCGGCCAGTTCACTGGCCAGGCAATGGGCAAGATGTCTACTATCAAGAGCGCAAACAAGTTGCTGCCCGGCCGATCGCTTGGCCAAATTCAAGCCACAAGTCTTCACAGGGATGTGTCCATGCTCCAACCAGACGCCGAAGCCGCCCCAAAGCCGCCCAGCGACGCCCCAGAAGCGGGCGCCAAACTGCGGCGAACCATCATCGGCGGTTGTATCTTGGCGCTGGTCATGGCCTGGGCCATTGTCATCGCGTTGATTCTGGTGCTGCGCCAGGATGAACTCGACAGCCAGATCAAAGCCAACACCAATCTGGCCCGCGTCTTCGACGCGCAAACCGAGCGGCTGCTGGCCACCATCGACCAGGCCACAATTCGCTGGCGCGATCAGGTCGCAGTGGGCAAGGCATCAAGTGAGGATTTGATCCGCTACGCCAATGAAACCGGGCTGACGCCGAAGATCTTGGTGCAGATGGCCTGGGTCGATGCCGATGGCCTGATGGTCGCCAGCAATCTCGACCCCGACGGCAGCAAGAGCAAGCGCATGGACCTGTCCGAGCGCGAACACATCAAGATCCATCTGCCCCGGCAAAAGCCGCCCGAAGTTGCACGCCTGGCGGAGCCGGATCGGCTCTTTGTCGGCAAACCGGTGCTCGGCAAGGTCTCGCAAGTCTGGACGATTCAACTGTCCCGCCGCATCGTCGCGGCCGATGGCCGTTTTCTGGGCGTGGTGGTCGCCTCGCTGGACCCCGGCTATCTGGAGGAGGTTTACCGCCGGGTCGACCTCGGTCATCAGGGGGCGATGACGCTGGTAGGCAATGATCTAAACATTCGCGCCAGAGTGCTTGACGGCAAAAGTACCAAGCAAGTCCTCACAATACCGGCCGATTCGATCTTCGCCCGCCAGGGCTTGGGCAAACAGGAGGCCAACTTCATTGGTACGGGCTCGGTGGATGGCGTGAGCAGAATCATCATTTCCCGCCAGGTCGACAACTACCCGCTCTACCTCTTGGTCTCAACCGGCTTGGACGAAGCGCTGAACGAATGGCGCCATTTTCGCAATGTTGCCCTCGGCCTGACCCTGCTGCTGTCGGCCGCCATCATAGGCGCCGCCGCCACTCTGTTGACCGGCCTGCGCCGCCAGCACGACAGCATGGCAGCGCTGCGCGCGAGCGAAGCCAAGGCGCATGCCGCCAATCAGACCAAGAGCGAATTTTTGGCCGCGATGTCACATGAGCTGCGAACCCCCTTGACCAGCATTCGCGGTTTTGCCGAGTTGATGGAACAGCGCCTGGAGGACCCCAAATTCCGCAAACAGGCCGGCCTGATCCGCAAAGGCGCCGAGCACCTGAACACCTTGCTGACCGAGATTCTCGATCTCTCCAAGGTCGAGGCCGGAGGCCTGAAACTGGCGCTGGAAGAGCATGAGCTGCGTCCCCTGGTGCAGGGCTGTGCCGACTTCTTCACCCTCAGCGCCAGCAACAAGGGTCTGGAGATGGAGGTACGGGTGGATGAAAACGCGCCAAGCCATTTGCGCTGCGACGGTTTGCGCCTGAAGCAAATCCTCAACAACCTGCTCTCCAACGCGATCAAATTCACTGCTAGCGGCGCCGTCACGCTATCGGTAGAGCGCATCTCGGACGGCTTGCTGGCCTTTCATATCGATGACACCGGGCCCGGCATTCCGCTGGCAGTGCAGGAGCATATCTTCGAGAAATTCCGCCAGGCCAATGCGCAAATCAGCAGCGAGCATGGCGGCACGGGCCTTGGCTTGGCCCTGTCACGCGGCTTGGCCGAGGCGATGCATGGCAGCCTGGTGGTCAAATCCGAACTCGGCCATGGCGCCAGATTCACCTTGACCGTGCCCTTGCTAAGCGCCTGAATTTGGCCGTTTCAATGTGGGAAGTCTCGGTACTGCGAGGCTTGGGGCGCGACGCAGGGCACATCCACAATAAAGCGGCTGCCTTGGCCCAGCTCACTCTCGACCGAGATACGCCCGCCCAAGGACTTGGTGACCAAGCTGAACACCGTGTGCAAGCCCAGGCCATTGCCGCCCGAGCCCAAGCGCGTGGTGAAGAAGGGATCAAAAATGCGCGGCAGGCTTTTGGGGTCAATGCCCCGGCCATCGTCGGCAACGATCAAACGCACACGCTGCCCCTTGTCATGCAAGCTGGCGCTGATTCGAGTGCAGCCCGCCTTCTCACCCTGATGCGCGTGCACCAAGGTATTGCCCACCAGTTGCGTCAACACGCGCTCCAGATCACCGGGCCAGCTGTCCATGTGGATGCCAGCGGGTATGTCGGCAAGCAGCTTGTGGGGTGTGGCAGCAAACTGCGATTGCAGGGCATTGACCATGTCCTCCACCGTCGATCGCAGCTCGAATTGCCTGCGCTGACCGCTTGTTTGGTCCGCCGCCATCTGCTTGAAACGCGACACCAATTCGGCCGCCCTTTGCAGATTGCGCATCAGCAGGGCACTGCTCTCCTTGGCCATGTCGAGATAGCTCGCCATGCTGGAGCGGCGCACCGTACCTGCGGCCACCTCTGCGGCCAGCGTGCCGGCCCCGTCTTGCAGCGTCGAGGCCACCACCAGGCTGTTGCCTATCGGTGTATTGAGCTCATGCGCAACGCCAGCCACCAAGGCACCCAGCGAGCCCAGCCGCTCATTGCGGACCAACTCGTCCTTGGTTTCTTGCAAGGTTTCCAAGGTGTCGGAGAGCTGTTGATTGGCGTCGGACAAGGCGGCAGTGCGCCGCTCCACCCGCAGCTCCAACTCCTGATTGAGAGAGGCCATCGCGCGCTGCGCCTGCACCCGGGTCGAGATATCGATCAAGCTGAACTGCACCAGCGTGGCCGTCTCGGACTCAAAGCGGTCAAGATGCACTTCCGCCTCCCAGGGCGGCTGCCCGGCGCGCAAGAGTTGCATCTCAAAAACACTGAGCTCGCCATGCAAGGCCGCGCGAATATGCGCCACCAACAAGTCGGCAGAAGCCCCGCCATCGGCCTGCAAGGCCGGCGCAACCTCGGCGGGCGACAAACCCAACAACTGTGCAGGCCGCGAGAACCCGAACACGGCCAAAGCGGCCCGGTTGCAATCCACAAAGCGCATCGCCGTCGGATCCAAAATGCCTTGCGGCATACAAGACTCTCGAAACAGCAATTTGTTGTAAGCGTCGCTGGCGCGCAAAGAGCGTTCGGCACGGCGACGGCGACTGTCTCGCTCGACCAAGGCAATCAGGTCGGCCAGCTCGCAAGCCAGGGCGATGTCGTCGCTGCTCCAACTGCGTGTTTCAGGGCCGAACACCTCAAAGCAGACATAGCTCAACTGCCCCGATTGGCTGCTGCCCGCAGCCGCCCACAAAAAGCTTGCCGGCCCGGAGGCGCCCAGCAGCAGCTGCTCATTCGGACCAAGACGCGACTCCGAGGCGCAGTCAGACACGGCCAAATAGCGCTCGCCACTGGCAGCCCAGTGAGCAATCCCGAGGCGCAAAACGCCCTCACCCGCCTTTTGCGCGGCGACGCTGCCTGCTGCTTTGCTGGCCGTCTCGAAGCAGTCAGTGCCATCGGCCTCGCTATGCACGCCTACGCTGACGCGCCCCAGCTGAAAAAAGCCCAGCAAACGCCGACACATCAGACCCGCCAACAAGGCCACATCGGCGCCCGTAGCGGCCGATGATTTGGCCAGTTCGGACAGCACCGCCTGGTCGGCACGCAAACGCTCGAAGCGGCCCAGCGCGGCGATGCGCCCGGATTCAAGCTCCGCGTTTTGCTGCTCGATGGTGGCGATCAATCGATTGAAAGCACTCGCCAGCGCGATCAATTCGACAGGACCCGCCGGGCTTGCCCGCAAGGAATAATCGTGTGTGCTGACGATAGCTCTGGCCACGCCGCTGAGGTCTTGAATCGGGCGAGAAATCAAACGCTGCATGCGCAAGGCCGCCAACAGGGCCAACACCGCAGCCAGCAGCACCACGCCGATCTGCAACTTCAACTGCCTCAGGATGCTCGCGTTGACCGTTTCGAGCGAGGAATCTATGAACAGCTGCGCCAACCTTTGTTGGTCAATGCTCACGGGGAAGCGCACCCGGATAGCCTCGGCTTGAATCTGCAATAAATCTTGCTCCGGCGGCGGTGCTGGCGGGCACATAGAGCGCCTATTCGGCGCCACCGAGGGGTCATCACGTTGGTACTGCGCAAACAACTCGCCCTGATCGCCGTAAAGGCAGGCCAGCACCACATGCCGCACGTCGCGCAAGCTGGCCAGGTTCTCGTTGGCGGTCTTGCGGTCATCAAAGGCGATCGCCGCCGTGCTGCGGTTGCCCAGCAATGTAGCCACCGTGGTGAGCTCAAGCCCCAAGGCCTGCTTTGCGTTGCGCGACTCGTAGGCAATGTGAATGAGGCTGGACAAGAGCAAGGTGCCCACGCATACCGCCATGATCAGCATGACGCTGAGGCTGCGAATCGGCATATTCGCCAGCCGCTTCATGGCCGCCCTTTCGCGCCGCCAACGGTGCGCACCGCAACCTCGACCAGCTTGGCACTGGGCTTCAAATTGGCGCGTTTGAGCACGTCCAGATTGATCTCCAGACGCAGCTTGCCGTCAACCACCACAAACCCAATACCGCCGCCCGCGTCGACAAACTGGGCCGCCCCTCCCACGGTCAGCACGGGCGAGTCGGCCAACAGGGCACTGAGTTCAAGCACGGTCTTCTTGGTCGGGAGATCGGTGTAGACAATCTGGCACAGGCGCGCTTCGGAGGCCGAGCTGGGGTAGAGCAAAGCTATCGGGCGCGCGCCCAAGGAACGGGTGCTGAGCTCGCGCAGACTTTCCCCGAAGGGATTGCTGCCCAGCACGCAGATGGTGAATGCCGCATCCCCAGTGCGCTGCGAGGTCTCGGGCCACTCCACGAACTGCCCGATGCGGTAGAGAAACGCTGCCTTCAGGCGGTATTCGCTGGGCAATTCATCGGGCGCGGCATAGGCAGCCTGACCCTGCAGGGCTGCGCCGATCCAAGCGAACAGCCACAACACACCCAGATGCAAGCGACGTGCATTCGCTTTACATGTTTGCTTGCAACTTGGCTTGGCCCAGCTCAAAACGCCATCCTGAAATCAAGTCGCCACTCCCGACCCGGCATCGGTGCATCCCCCGGTATGGCCTGCGAGTCCAGTGGCTCAGTGGCACGGGCATTCAGCGCATTCTTCAGGCCCATTGAACAAGACCAGGGCTCGCCCGGCGCCTGCCAACGCAGCCCAAGATCGAGCAAGGCATAGGCCGGCAAAGGCGACTTTGTCACGCCCGCGGGTCGCGGCCGGTCCCCCACCCAGCGCGCCTGCCCATTCGCTGTCAAGGAAGGCAGCAAACGCTGATCCAGGCTCAAACTCAGGCTGTGACGCGGCGCAAAAGGCGCGGGGTCGCCATTGCCGTCTTTGGCCCGCTGATAAGCGTAGTTGAATGCCAAGCGCGAACTCTCCGTCGCGCGCCAATCCAGCTCCAACTCGACGCCGGGCGCCGATAACTCGCCCACGTTCTTGTAAGTGCCCTGGACGAGTCGAATCAAGTCCTTCATTTCGTAATAGAACAGGGCCAGGCGCGGATTGAAGGTGGGCCCCGCCGTCCAGTCGATTTGCCACTCCAGGGTGTCGACCTTTTCCGGGCGCAAGGTCTTTGAGCCGATGTTCACCGGGTTGGACGCGACGAACTGCTCCTTCATGGACGGCGCGCGAAAAGCACTGCCATACAGCCATTTGCTGACCAACTCGGGCGCATGTCGCCACACCAGCGAAGCACGCGGGTTGATGGTCGTGCCAAAGTCACTGAAACGGTCGGCGCGCAGGCCCAGCGTCACCTCAGCGGCGTCATTCAGCCGCCACACATCTTGCAGCGACATATAACGCGTGCTGCGCGACAGATCGGGCGCATAAACAGCTGGCGTGCCGGTCACATCCACCAGGATGCCAACAGGCCCGCCATTGCTGAAATTCTTGCTCTCCCAGGCATGGAAATCTTGCCGGTTCACCCCGAAAGCAAGCCTCAGTCGATGGCCATCCCAGCCCAAATACTGCGACTCCCAGTCCAAGCGGTAGCTGTTCTCTTCTGAGCCGGGGTTGCCGATTGCGCCGTCCTTGAAGGTGAACAGGCTTGACTCGCCCGCGCCGAACAGCTCGCCACGCGTATTCACCGGCAACACCGCACCGGCCGGGAAGACGCGGTAGTTTGCGTCGAACCAATGCTGGCCCCAAGACGCCCTCAGCACCGAGCGCAGCGCGTCGCTGCCACCCGGCAACTGCCAGCGCAGCTCGGCCAAGGACTGCCGCGCCTCGGATTGCGAGCTGGGATCCAATGCGCCGGCAATACCCCAGGCGGCGCCCATTTTGTCGGCGCGGTAATGCCAAAGGCGCAGCTGCAGGTCCGCACGGGCCAGCTCGACATGCACATTACTCAAGCGGTACTGGGTATCCAGCGCCCCCGGGGCGAGTGAGGCCTGACTGCCAAAAATACCGTCAAACTCGGTCTGCTGATCGGCCGGGATGCGGCGTGCGCGGTCACCATCACTGCGCTGCACCTCGGCCGAAAGCATCAAGCCCCAGTCGGCGAACTTGCTCGTCTTGCGCGCCCACAGCCCGGCCGAGTTGAAGGCGCCGGCGCTGACACCTGCGGCCGTCTCGGGTTCGCGCATGGGGTCGCGCGTCACGATATTGATGACGCCCGCAAAGGCATCGGCCCCAAAGACGGCGGAACCGGGCCCGCGCACCACTTCGATACGTTCTACACCGGCAAGAGGCAAGCGCACGCCAGCCCCCAAAGCGCCGGTAAACACCTGGTTGATCGGCACATCGTTCAGCGTCACCAAGACCTGCGGGTTGTCAAACGTATACATACCGCGGATGACGAACAGCGGCTGCCGATTCTTTGGCGAGATGTGCAAGCCGGCCACGCCGGTCAGGGCCTCTTCGAGCGTACGCGCGCCCATAGCCTCGATTTGAGAGGCGGTGACGATGGAGACGATCGCCGGCGCTTCGCGTGCGGGCATCTTGAAGCCGGTCGCACTGCGCACGTCCAGCTGCGACAAAGCGTCAATGTCCAGGTCCAACAAAGAGGCCGCACGCCCCTGAAGTGCACCGAGGGCTCCCAAGCTGATCAAGGTGAACGACCGCAGCAATCCTTGGTGCTTCATGATGGACCGACCCCGCGAATGAGCAGGATTCAAGTCTATAGCGCCGACCTGCAAAGGGGTAAAAATACCATTGTCGGGAAGCGGCGATATAGGGGGCGTTTTCCAGCTATTTGCCAGCTATTTGCCGGTGGTGTACCGAGGGTCAGCCGATTCTTTGCCGGCTCAGCCGCCGGCGCGCTTGACCTGCCACTTGGGCTCTTTTTTCTTCAAGAGCTCGACCACTCGCTCGCAGTGGTCGCCCTGCACCTCGATCACGCCGTCCTTGACCGTGCCGCCCGAGCCGCATGCGGTCTTCAGCTCCTTGCCCAGGGCGACCAGCCCTTCGGCATCCAGCGGAACGCCCTTGACCAGGGTGACGCCTTTGCCGGCCCGTCCCTTGGTTTCGCGGGAGACGCGCACAACGCCGTCCCCCTTGGGTAACACCGGGCGGCCGCAGCGGCAGTCGGCCTTGGCTTGGCGGCAATCGGGGCAGGTGCGGCCCGTTTCGGTGGAATAGACCAGACCGCTCAAAGCGCCCAATGCGCCCAGACCGTTCAAGGGTTTGTTGGATTTCATATCGGGGCCTCCGCTGGCATGCCGAACAGTTGCAGGTGCAACTCAAACGGCGAATTGATGGTGCGCACGCGCAAATAGGCTTCCTCGGCCTCGGGGTAGCGGCGACGCAGATAGTGCAGCCATTGCTTGAGCCGCCCGGCCTGGTGTTTGGCCGGCATATGCACCATCACCTGGCCCCAAAACAGACGCATCAAGGGCAAGAGCTCCTGCCAGCTCAAGGCGGCAGCAGCGGGCCTGCAGATGGCCAGCGCCAAACCTGGGTCGGCCACCATGCCGCGCCCCAGCATCAGGGCGCTGCAGCCGGACTGCTGCAAACAAGCGCGTGCATCGGCAGCCGTCCAGACCTCGCCATTGGCGACCACGCTCACCTCCACCTTCGTTCTGACCGCGTCAATGCGCTCCCAGTAGGCGGGCGGTTTGTAGCCGTCAGCCTTGGTGCGAGCATGGATCACCAACTCCTCGGCGCCACCGTCCACCATGGCCTGCGCACATTCGAGCGTGCGTGAGTCGTCCATATAGCCCAGCCGCATCTTGGCCGACAACGGCATGCCAGGCGGCATCGCGCGCTTGACGGCGCTGACGATCTGCAAAATCAGCTCGGGCTCATCCAAAAGCACTGCCCCGCCCCGATGCCGATTGACGTTCTTTGCCGGGCAGCCAAAGTTCAAGTCAATCCCGGCGGGCTTGAGCGCCGCCAATTTGCCTGCGTTCTCCGCCATGCAGACCGGGTCCGAGCCCAGCAGCTGCGCGCGCACCGGCACACCGGCCGGCGTCAAGCCGCCGTTGAGGAGTTCAGGCACGATGCGCGTGAATACACGGTTAGGCATCAAGCGATCGGTGATGCGGATGAACTCGGACACGCAGCGGTCGATGCCGCCGACGCGGGTCAACACATCGCGCAGCATGTGATCGAGCAGCCCTTCCATAGGTGCTAGAAGAATGACCCCTCGCCCACCGCGGACGTCAGGAAGGGCGGGCGGTCCCCCGAGGGGATGGGGGTCGGCTAGGGGCGGCCCGGCGCTCGACCCCATCATGCCTGCTCCTGCGCGGCGGCAATGTCTTGCTGGGTCAGATACAGGCGCAAGTCGAACTCCAGCTGCCCGTAGCTAGGCTCCATATGCTGGCAGAGCTGATAAAAAGCCTTGTTGTGATCCAGCTCCTTCAAATGCGCCAATTCGTGCACGACGATCATCTTCAGGAACTCGGCCGGCGCCTCCTTGAACAGGCCGGCGATACGGATTTCGCGCTTGGCCTTGAGCTTGTTGCCCTGCACGCGAGAGGCCCGCGTGTGCGTGCCCAGCGCATGCTGAATGACCTTGAGCTTGGCATCAAAACAGACCTTGTTCAGCGGCTCGGCATTGCGCAAATAGCGCAGCTTTAAGTCCTGCGTGTAGTCGAACAAGGCTTTGTCGCTGCGGACCTCATGCCCAAGCGGGTAGCGACGCGCCAGCAGCTCACCGAGCCGCCCGGCGTCGATCAGGGCTTGAACTTGCTGCAGAGTTTCGGCCGGATAGCCGGCCAGATACTTCAATGACTTCACTGCGACCTTAGGGTTTTGCGGGGACTTCGTAGTTTTCGCCGATCCAGGACTCAAAACGCTCACACATGGCGGCTTCGCCGGCGCTGCTGTCGGCCAGCAACTGTTCGCCGTGGACGATGCGGATATGCGCATCGAGCGTGGCCGGCACCGCCTCGGAATAGGCGCGCGTTGCCGCTGCAGCCAAGCTGGCCTGCGCCTGAGCCCAGCAAGATTCAACCGACTGGTTGCAAGCCTCGGCCAGATAGCGGGCCGAGAAGCCCTCGCCGGTCAGGCTGCGCAGCGTTGCGTCGTGGTCAATGCTGTTGCCGGGCTGCCAGTAATGCTCGGCCAAGAGCGGGCCAATCGCTCCGTTGTCGGTCAGAAAGCCATGCTCACGCAAAAAGAAGGCTCGGGTTTGATAGACCGCCATATGGGCAAGCAAATAGCCCTGGTAGCTGGCCGCCGACTCTTGATTGAGCAGATGCGGGATCGCCAGCAATGGGCGTGGGCTGACCACACCCAGCACCCGATGCTCGGTCGCGCGGGCCAAGGCCAGCACTGCCTCCGCCGTCAGTTCCTCATCAGCCATGGCATAGAGCGCGGCTTCAAAATAGGGCACAACCGCAATCGAACGTTCATCAAAAGCTCGCATGGGCTGGCTACTGGCGATGCGGTCATGGATCAGCTGATCAGGGATGACCTCACCGGCCGCATTCTTGGCATAACGCTTGAGCCAATCGGCATCACCGAGCAGGCTGTCGCAGAACATCGACTGCGTTTCAGCATAAGCCATCGAGGTCGGAGCGAACTCCTGAGAGAAGCAAGGCGAGTTTTGCGCCACATTGGCGAAATGCGCGGCGTGGCCGCCCTCGTGGAACAAGGTATTGATGGCGCGCAGGCCGCTGCCCATCTGGTCGGGCTTGGCCTCGGCGGTGAAGTTGATATGCCCCGGCACCCACTCGCCCTGCTCATTCACATAGCTGGGCACAGGCCCGTGGCAAAAGCCGTTTTGATACTTGCCCTTGCGCTCCAGCAGATCCAACTGCATGGTCGCCCCTCGGTACTGAATGCCCAGGCGCCGAAACGATTCGACCCAGCGCCGCAAGGCCGGCCCGAAAGGCATGTATTCATCCATGCGGCGCACGACGTCGCCGCTGGAATAAAAACGCAGATTCCAGGGCGCCAACGCGTCCGCGCCGTGGCGGGCCTGCAGATGGCCCAGCGTGCGCGCATGCGCTTCATCGGTGCGGGCGACAAAGTCATCCAGGATGGCACTCAGCTGCGCCGGCGTCATGCGCTCGTTCTTGCGCAGCTTGAGCTCGAAATAGTTGTCGAAGCCCAGCGCACGCGCAAAGCGATTGCGCAGTTTGACCAGCTCTAAAAAGCCATTGGCCAAGACCCAATGCTCGATCTCTTGAAAACCCGCAAACGAGCTGCGCCGGCTGGCCTCAACCGGATTGGTCGCCAAATTGGTGGCCAGCATCGTCAGCGAGGCAACTTCCATCTGCCCTTGCTGGTTCAGGTGCGTGGGCTGCAGATCGCGCTTTTTGGCAAACAGAGCCGCCTCAGCTTGAATGATCTCGCTCATCAGCGTGCGTGCGGCGTCGTTGTCGATGATATTGGCCTCGAACAGCGCCAGCCAGCCCTTCAGCCCGTGCAGCAGTGGCGCGTCTTGCTCCGCCACAGGCAAGGCTTGCAGCGCCGCGATATGGTCCCGCGTACGGCTCAGTTTGGCCGGATCGGAGATGAAATCCTTGTAAGCGCCTTCGGCCACGGCAAAACCGGCCTGGTCGTCGCTGGTGGCCATATAGGTGGCCCAAAACAGGTCTTCCTTGGTCTTGTGGACCGCGTTGTAGTCGCTGTTCAGTTGTTGGAAGAATGCACGGGCTGTTGCTTGGGCGGTCTGCATGAAGGCGATGCTCTTGTGGAGTCTGCGAGGGCCGAGAGCATAGCGCCTGCGGGCCATTTTCCGCATTTTCGGCATTTCTGGGATGATGATGGCAATGGCAAAAGGTTTCAAAATCACGCTGGCGGGCGAATCCTCCGTCTTCTGGGCCGAGCCCGGCCTGACGGTCTTGCGCGCTTCGCTCAGAGGTGGGGGTGGGCTGCTGAGCTCCTGCCGCAACGGCACTTGCCGCGCCTGCCAATGCCGGCTTCTAGAAGGCGAGATCGCTTATGTGATCGACTGGCCGGGGCTGAGCGCCGAAGAAAAGGCCGAGGGCTGGTTTCTGCCCTGCGTCGCGCAGGCGCGCAGCGACCTGGTTTTGCTGCGGCCCACCGAAGCCTGATCCAGCCGCAGGCTCAGGCTCAGGCTCAAGCTCAAGCTCAAGCTCAAGCTCAAGCTCAGGCCATCAGGTTTGAGCTTGCGAAGTCGGTGCGTCTTGCGCGGCGGCAGGTGCTGCCAGGGCAGCAGCCTCCAAGGCGGCGGCTTCTTCCTCGCGCTGTTTGCGGGTTTCCGCCAGGTAATGTTCTTCGATGAAGTTCTTCTCCACCAAATTGCGGCGCAAGGAGTCTTCAAGCTCCTCGACCCGGCCGTTCAATTTCTCGATCTCCTTCTCCAAATGCTTGCGGGCATCGTCGAGATCGCTCGGTTGGTTTTGATCGGGCTCTTCCCCATCGTGTTGCGGTGGGTCGGCCGACAAAACAGCCAGATCGCGCCGCAGTTTTTCGATCGTCTCCCCGGCCTGCGCCAGTTGCTCGCGCTGCGCCTTGGCTTCGCGCTCAAGCTTTTTCAAGGCACCAGGGTCCACCGCTGCTGCTGCCACGCTTGGGCTGGCCGCCGTCGCGTCGGGGTTCAGGGCCAGAGTCTCCAACTCGCGCTGCAAGCGCGCGGCAGTCCGCTCGGCCCGCTCGGCGCGGGTTTCCGCCATGCCGTGCTTCTCTTGCCACTGCTGCATCTGCGCGCGCGCTTGTTCGGCGCGTTGACGGGCCGCGTTGATCTCGGCCTGGTCATTGAGTGTCTGGCTGGTCCGGGAGCGAAAGTTGTTGAGCAGCCGCGAGCTTTCCTCCAGCCGCTCGCGGGCCTGCGCCAACTCCAGCTGCACGCGGCGGCGCTGCGCCACCATACGCTCGACCTCATTGCGGTGGCTGCGCTTGAGCGCCTCCAGACCCTCTTCATTCATATCGCTGGCATGTTCGGGCCAGGGCAGACGGTCCACCCCGTCCTTGTCGGCCCCGGCTGCATCCGTGCTGCCGTCCAAGCCGAAGGTATTGAGCAACTGCCGCATCAGCAAGGGCAACTCGGTCAAGCCACGCATGTCTGCCGGGGAAAAATGATCGCCTCCACCGGCACCCCCTGAGCCCCCGCCCAAACCGCGCTCTGCCACCCGCATCAATTCATTCGAGGCCGACTTCATCGCTCGGCCGGCTTCGCGGGTTTCCCGCAGCGCATTGACGATATGGATGTGATTACTTTCCTCGTAGCGGGTCATGCGCCAATAAGTGCCAATGACCACGATGATCACAATCACATTGGCCAGGAATAGCGACAAGGCCGCGAGGTTTTCAAGCGTGAGCGCCATTTCGCAAGTCTCCGGGATCAGATCAACACAAAAGCGAGCCGGCCTTCGCCGTAACCCGGCACCGAAAGCCGGTAGTCGCTACGCCCATGGCCGCGCGCCATTAAAGCCCCCATCTTCTCGAACGGTTTGCTCATCAAATTGGCCACCTTCAGCGCCACCTCGGGCGAGCCCTTGGACTTGACCAACAGGCCCGCAGCGGAATGCATGAATTGATCGGCGAACTTCATCATCTCGGCCGTGGGCGCGCCCACCTGCATGGACGCCCTCACCGGCGCGGGCTGCATCTGCGCCCCGCCGCCACCCAGGATGCAGCAGCAGTTGACGTCCAGCACGCCCAGCGCATGCGGCGTTTTGTGGCCGGCCGCCACATACATGGCCAAGTTGTGGGGCAGCTTGAGATCGCTCATTTGCTGGCCCGGGGCGGGGATCAGCCGAAACGGAATGTCATGCAAAAAAGACTTGACCAGGCCGCTCAGCGCTTCGGCCGAAGCCAGGGCCGGCGCTGGACCGGGCGGCGCTTGCAACTCGGCCAAGCGCGGCGCCAAGGCGCTCTTCACCTCACGCAGCAAATCTTCGTCCTTGAAGGGCTTGTTGATCACGAACAGCGCGCCGTTGCTGCGTGCCTGATCGAGGTGTCGGGTGGCAGTTTCGGTGGTGACGAAACCGACCTTGATTTCATGCCGGCCAATTTGGCGCAGCGTCTGCAGCAATTCCAGGCCGCCGATCTTGGGCATATGCCAATCGGAGATCACCAGGTCGGGCTCAAATGCACTCACCAGACGCAGCGCTTGTTCCCCGTCCATGGCCAACTCGATCATCAAGGGCCCCAGCCCCCCGGTTTGCAAGACCCGCTGGATGATGGCTTGAATGGCCCGACTGTCATCAACAATCAGGACACGCAGCGGAGCATGTGTGGCTGTTTGCATGGTTTTAGTTCTCGCTAGAAAGGCCGCCCGCTTGACTCGCATCGCTGGCGGATGCGTCGTCCCTTTGGGCATGAATATCGGTCAGCATCACCGCCAGCCTTTGGGCCTGGTCAGCGGAAACAAACAAAGCGCGCGTTTCGCCCGAATGACTGAAGGCCTGCCATTGCGGCTGGCTGAGCATTTCGGGCAGACCCAAACTGGTCAGACTGTTGTCCTCCAGGCATTGCAGCAAACAGGCGCTGAGAATATTGCACAGCTCCATCCCGGCATCTTGCACATCGGCGGGCTGCAGCTGCTCGCTGGGCAAGCCGAACATGGCCGCTGCAAGTGCTTGCGCATCGGCCGCGCCCAGCATCAGCAAAACCAAGGCATGCGGGTGGCTGGAAAAACCGGTGATGCAATCGGCAATGGGCAGTGAAAAACAGGCGTCGTCGGCGCGCAAACTCGGCAAGCATGCGGCCGCGACAAAAGGGCAGGTCTTGCCGCTCAAGCCCGCCCATACATCGGTTAATTTTGTTGCGACGACCGCTGCTTGCACGCGAACACTCCGTGGCGAATGCGCAGTGTGCACCGATTCCGGCGCGCCGCAAACGCCGAGGAGTTACGGGCTAGGCAGGCTGTTTGGGCTTTCACTGCGCCCTTGCTCACCAATACTCGCTATCCAGGGATATGAATCGAGCGCCCGAAAACTGCGCAGCGGGTGCGGCGGGCACTGGATAATCCCTGCCTCTTGCGTGGCCGGCGCAATTTGTTGATGGCCCCGTTGATTTGATCGCCAACCGGCTCGCCCCATGCACCGAACCATTTTCACCACGCCTGTCATCAACAGCTTGCTGCGCGGCGCCTCGCTGGCCTTCCTCAAGCTCAAGGGCTGGAAGATCGAAGGCAGCCTGCAGCCTGGCCAAGCCAAATGCGTGTTGATCGCTGCGCCGCACACCAGCAACTGGGATTTGCCCTACACCTTGATGGTGGCCTTCGCGCTGCGGCTAACGCCGTATTGGATGGGCAAGAGCCAGATTTTTCGCTGGCCTTTTGGTGGCTTGATGCGCTGGTTGGGCGGTATTGCGGTGAACCGGGAGCAGTCGACAAATCTAGTCGCAGCCTCCGCCGCCGCCTTGGTGGCCGCAGATGGCCAAGTGCAGCTGATCGTGCCACCCGAAGGCACGCGCAGCAAGACCCGCTACTGGAAGACCGGCTTTTATTGGATCGCCCACACAGCGCAAGTCCCGATCGTGATGGCGTACATGGACTACCCTCGCAAACTCAGCGGCCTCGGGCCCGTGTTCACCCCGACCGGCGACATCGAGGCAGACATGGTCCGCATCAAGGCCTATTACGCGCAATTCAAGGGCAAGAACTGGCAACAGTTCGACCATCAATGAACGAGAACAATCCCATCAAGTCCAAAGACCCGCTGCACGGCCTGACGCTGGAGGCCATCGTGACCGCCTTGGTCGACTATTTCGGCTGGGAAGAGCTGGGGCAGCGCATCGAGATCAGATCGTTTGTGATCGACCCGAGCGTGGCCTCGAGCCTGAAGTTCTTGCGCAAAACACCTTGGGCCCGCACCAAGGTGGAGAGCTTGTACTTGTTCATGCTGCGCGAGCAAGCTCGCGAGCAACGCAACTAAATTCAACGCCCGTCGGGCAGCTCGATCTTCAGCTCCAGCACATCCAAATCGCCCTGATGCTCAAGGCTCACCTTGATGTCATCCGGGTCGATCTTCATGTATTTGGAGATCACCACCAGCAACTCGTTCTTCAATTGCGGCAGGTAGTCGGGGCTGGCGGTGCGGCCATTGCGCTCATGCGCCAAGATCAGCTGCAAACGCTCTTTCGCGACATTGGCGGTGGTCTTCTTCTCGCCCAGGAAGTAGCTCAGAAATCCCATCTCAAACTCCTCACTTGCCGCCAAACAAGCGCTTGAACAAGCTCGGCTTGATCGCCTCGACAAAGCGCATCGGACGCTCCTCGCCCAGGAAGCGGCGCACCACGTCCTTATAGGCCTCGGACACATCACTGCCCGCCATATGGATGGCTGGTGAGCCCTGGTTGGACGCCTGCAGCACGATCTCGGACTCAGGAATCACGCCGATCAGCGGCGTGCGCAAAATCTCATGAATGTCTTCCAGCGACAGCATATGGCCGCCCTCAACCCGGTTGGGGTTGTAACGCGTGATCAGCAGATGCTCCTTGACGGGCTCCTTGCCTTCGATGGCACGCTTGGTCTTGCTATTGAGCATGCCCAGGATGCGGTCCGAGTCGCGCACCGAGGAGACCTCGGGGTTGGTCACGACGATCGCTTCGTCGGCGAAATGCATGGCCATCAAGGCACCGGTCTCGATGCCGGCCGGTGAGTCGCAGACGATGAACTCGAAGTCCATCGCCTTGAGCTCTTCCAGCACCCGCTCGACGCCTTCGACCGACAGCGCGTCTTTGTCGCGCGTTTGCGAAGCGGCCAGGATAAACAGCTTGTCCAGTTGCTTGTCCTTGATCAGCGCCTGGTTGAGCTTGATCTCGTCATTGATGACGTTGATCAGGTCATAGACCACACGGCGCTCACAGCCCATGATCAGGTCCAGGTTGCGCAGACCGACGTCAAAGTCGATCACGCAGGTCTTGTGGCCGCGCAGGGCCAGGCCAGTTGCGAAGCTGGCACTGGTGGTGGTCTTGCCTACGCCGCCCTTGCCCGAAGTCACTACGACGATTTTTGTCATCGAATCAAATCCTTAAAAATTGATAGTTCCATGCGCCGCCAAAAAGTTCGGCGACCTGCTTGCATTCATTTCAAAGCTTGAGCGGCTCCATCACCAGCTTCTCGCCTTCCAGGCGAATTTGCGCCGGCTTGCCAAACACCGTATCAGGCAAAGGGTTCTCGGTCGTGCGGTAGGTGCCCGCAATCGCGATCAGCTCGGCCTCCATGCTGGTGGCAAAAATGCGCGCATCGGTATTACCTTTGGCGCCGGCGATCGCCTTGCCGCGCAGCGGTGCGTAAACATGGATGCTGCCATCGGCAATGACCTCGGCGCCATGATTGACCAGCGCCAGCACCACCAGATCACCGCCCTTGGCATAGATCTGCTGGCCCGAGCGCAAGGGCTTGTCGATGATCATGGTCTTGGCCGCCTCAGCCGGCACTGCAACTTCACGGATCACTTCGCGGATCACCTCGACCCGAACCTCCCGCACTTCCCTCACCTGCTCACCCGCCTCAGTCGGCTCAAGCTCAGCCATTGACAGCGCAGCGTTGCCTTGAACGAAATCGGCTTCCGGCGAATCCGCCAGGCCCAGCGCCAGCGCCTGCGCCAGTTCTGCCGCATTGGCGCCGAGCACCGCCACCGGCTGCATCTTGTAGCCACGCAGCAAGTCCTGCAAAGCGGCAAGGTCGAGCGCGCCGCCTTGCGGCGCGTCGTCAAGATTCATTTGCGTCGGCGTCGCAGCATCGCCCGCCACCGCAGCGTCTGCCCGCACGAGGTGGGTCAGATCGATCAGCAAAGGTTCGTGGTTGAACATATCCGGCGTGTCGCCCAAGCGCGCATGCAGGGCAGCTGCCAGCACGCTCAAATCGGCCGACTTCAGAACCAAGGAGAGCAGGCTCAAAGAAGCGCTCTTCAACTCGAATACATCGGCTATTTTTGACGCCGTCCGACCTTGCTGTGTACCTTGCTGTGCCTGAGACATCGAGTGCTGCTGTTGTGCAAAGGGCGCGATTTTAGCCGCGCCGCGCGCCAGCATCCCTAGGCGTTGCCCCCAAGCCGCGTCATACATTTGCGACAAAATCAGGCAAGGCAACAAACTTCCAACGCTATCAAGCACTTAGCGCGCCTTTGCGGAAGCAACCCACATAAATATCCACAGGCAATGTGGAAAAAACAGTCGCCTTTGCACACCATGTGTCACCGTTTTTCGTGACATTTGCCACTGCAGCCTTGACTTATCCCCATTTCACGCCAAGGTCAAGCACCGGGGAGGGATTTTTGTAACAGCCCGAAGCGGAGCGAGGCGAGCACGCTAAGTACTTGATTTATATAAGACTGGGGACAGTGCTTCGAAATGAGGCAGGCTAAGCCCAAGCGCGTCATTTCAAGGGCTTGACGCCGGCAGACAAGGCTTGTCCACAAAGTTATCCACAGCAAAGGTGGATAGCCTTTGAAGCCCTTAAAAATCATAGACTTAAGCCGCGTGTCTCAACTCAAATGGAGCATTCGACGCTAAGTCAACAAGGCCAAAAGGAGGCGCTGCGCAAACATCGACAGCGGGAATAAGCGCTCGCAGCGGTTACAGTGAAGGCAAATCCGCGCCTCGCGGACTCTTGCAGGAGCACAGCATTGGCAACACCCAACTACTCATACGAAAAACGCCAGCGCGAATTGGCCAAGAAGCGCAAGGTTGAAGAAAAGCGCCAGCGCAAAATCGGCGGCAAGGTTGACGGCGATGGCCAGCCTGCCGAAGGCGGTGAGACCGCTGAAGGCGACTCTGCAGGCGAGGCCACTGCGAACCCGGACACCCCTCCCGCTGCCACCTAAGCATCAATCCTGGGCGAGACTTGACCGGGTCTTGATCACCCGGTCGCAAAGCTTGGCCCGGTGTTTTAACGCGGTGAAGCCAAGACCTGGCTCGCGCAGGCCCTAAAATGCCGGCCTGCCCGGCACTGCTGTCGGGACCGCAAAGACACCATGACCCGTAAGCTCTTCGTCACGACCGCCCTGCCCTACGCCAACGGCAACTGCCATATTGGCCACATCATGGAATGGACCCAGGCCGATATCTGGGTTCGCTTCCAGCGCATGCGCGGCCAGCAAGTGAATTTTGTTTGCGCCGACGACGCGCATGGCGCACCCATCATGATCGCGGCCGAAAAAGCCGGCATCACGCCACAAGCCTTCGTCGCCAATATCGCCGCCGGCCGCAAGACCTATATCGACGGCTTTCACATCAGCTTCGACAACTGGCACTCGACCGACGGGCCCGAGAACCACGAGCTGAGCCGCGATGTTTACCGCGCACTGCGTCGCAATGAGTTGATCGACGTGAAGACCATCGATCAGTTCTTCGACCCCGAGAAGCAGATGTTTCTGCCCGACCGCTTCATCAAGGGCGAATGCCCGAAATGCGGCGCCAAGGATCAGTACGGCGACTCCTGTGAGGTCTGCGGCGCGGTCTACACGCCGACCGAGGTGAAGAACCCGTTCTCGGTGCTGTCCGGTGCGACGCCGGTGATGAAGAGCTCCGAGCATTACTTCTTCAAGCTCAGCGACCCACGCTGCGTCGCCTTCCTGGAAGAATGGACGCAAACACCGGGGCGCCTGCAGCCAGAGGTCTTCAACAAGATCAAGGAATGGTTTGCCAAAGATGACGAGGGCAAAGGCGGCTTGGGCGACTGGGACATTAGCCGTGATGCCCCCTACTTCGGCATCGAGATTCCGGACGCTCCGGGCAAGTATTTCTACGTCTGGCTGGACGCGCCGATCGGCTATCTGGCCTCGCTGAAAAACTATTTCGCCAAGACCGGCGGCGACTTTGACGCCTATATGGCCGACGAGACGGTGGAGCAAATCCACTTCATCGGTAAAGACATCACCTATTTCCACACGCTGTTCTGGCCCGCGATGCTGCATTTCAGCGGCCGCAAAACGCCCAACCATGTCTATGTCCATGGCTTCATGACCGTCAACAACGGCGAGAAGATGAGCAAGAGTCGCGGCACCGGCCTCGACCCGCTGAAATATCTGGGCCTGGGCCTGAACGCCGAATGGCTGCGCTACTACATCGCGGCCAAGCTGAACGCCAAGGTCGAGGACATCGACTTCAACCCGGAAGACTTCTGCGCCCGCATCAACAGCGATCTGGTCGGCAAGTACATCAATATCGCCTCGCGCGCAGCCGGTTTCCTGGCCAAGCGTTTTGACGGGCATCTGTCGGGCGACCTCGGCGTCGAGGGCCGCACGCTGCTGGACGGCTTGCGCGCGCATGCCGATCAAATTGCCGAGCTGTACGAGGAACGCGAGTTCGGCAAGGCACTGCGCGAGATCATGCTGCTGGCCGACCGGGTCAACGAATATGTGGACCAGAACAAGCCCTGGGACCTGGCCAAGAAGGAAGGCATGGACGCCGTGCTGCACGATGTTTGCAGCGTCTGCATCGAGGCCTTCCGCCTGCTGACGATTTATCTGAAGCCGGTCTTGCCGGAACTGGCCGCCAAGGTTGAGGCCTTTTTGCGCATCGAGCCCTTGCAATTCGCCGACGCGGCGCGTGCGATGGGCCCGCACCAGATCGGCAGTTACCAGCATCTGATGCAACGCGTCGATGCCAAGTTGCTGGACGCCTTGTTTGAGGCGCCCGAAGCGCCCAAGGTCGTGCCAGGTGGCGAGGAACTCGCACCCGAGATCAAGATCGATGATTTCTCCAAGGTCGATCTGCGAATTGCCAAAATCGTCAAGGCCGAGCATGTGGAGGGTTCGGATAAGTTGCTGCGCCTGACGCTGGACGCCGGCGAAGGCCGCATGAGAAATGTCTTCAGCGGCATCAAGAGCGCCTACAAGCCCGAGCAGCTGGAAGGCAAGCTGACCGTGCTGGTGGCCAATCTGGCGCCGCGCAAGATGAAGTTCGGCATCAGCGAAGGCATGGTGCTGGCCGCATCGCATGCCGACGAGAAGGTCAACCCCGGCATCTTTGTGCTGGAGCCCTTCCCAGGCGCGCAACCCGGTATGCGTGTGCGCTAAGGCGCCCGGCTGGCCAAGCCTTCGCAAGGCTAAACTCCCAACAACCACTAACGCTTTTGAGCCACCGCCATGCCATTGTTCTGGAAACCCTACAAGTCCGAAGTCAGCAGCTTCATCGATGAATTGAAGGCCAAGAAGCCAACGCTGGAGCAAGAACAGCGCGCCGGTCGTGCGCTGCTGTGGGAAAAGCAGGTGGACCGCGCCGAGCAAGCGGACTTCCGCGCCGCGCGGGTCGCACAACAGGCCTACGTCTACCAGACCAGCGCCAAGTAAGTGTTGTCCGGCGAATGAGCGCCGCCCCCGACAGCACGGCAGCCCATGCAGCCCTGCTGAGCTTGCCCGAGCTCGACCCCTTGGCGCCCGCCTTGGCCGGCTTGCCCGAGACGGTGGACAGCGTGGCCGTCGCGCGACTGTACGGCGAGCCCCTGTTCCAGATGCCGCTGGATCTGTACATCCCGCCGGACGCGCTGGAGGTGTTTCTAGAAGCGTTCCAGGGCCCGCTGGATCTGCTGATCTACCTGATTCGGCGCCAGAATTTCAATATTCTGGACATCCCTATGGCCGATGTGACGCGGCAATATCTGAGCTATGTCGACCAGTTGCGCAAGCACAATCTGGAGTTGGCGAGCGAGTATTTGCTGATGGCGGCGATGCTGATCGAGATCAAGTCTCGCATGTTGCTGCCGCCCAAAAAGACCGACGACGGCTCAGAGCCGGAAGACCCCCGGGCCGAGTTGGTGCGACGCTTGCTGGAGTATGAGCAGATCAAGCTGGCTGCTGCCCGCTTGGGCGCATTGCCGGTGGCCGGGCGCGATTTTCAGCTCGCGCAAGTGCATATTGAACAGTCGCTGCAGCCGCGCTTCCCGGACGTCAACGCCAATGATTTGCGCGATGCCTGGGCCGATATCTTGCGCCGTGCCAAGCTCAACCAACATCACAAAATTACCCGCGAGCAGCTGTCTGTTCGCGAGCATATGAGCATCGTGCTGCGCCGCCTGCAGGGTCAGAAGTTTCTGGAATTCGAACACCTGTTCGACGTCAGCCGCGGCCAGGCGGTGCTGGTGGTGACCTTCATTGCAATGCTGGAATTGGCACGTGAGCGCCTGCTGGAAATTACCCAGGCCGAGGCCTTTGCGCCCATCTATGTGCGGCTGGCCTACAGCCCTAGCTGAAAGCCCGCCCCCTCAAGACGCGGCGCCACCACGCCAGGTGGAGAACATGGTTTCGGGTTGGTGCTGAACCATTTGACCTACCGCCAGCACTGCCTGGGTACGCGAACCCACACCAAGGGCTTTCAACACGGCCGCGACATGATCTTTGACCGTTTCAACGGTAATGCCCAATTCGCGCGCAATGATTTTATTGGGCTTGCCCTGTAACAGCAGCGCCAACACATCGGTCTGGCGAGGCGTCAGGGCCAAGCTTTCAAGCCCGGTTGACGCCTGGTAATTCGAGGCCATCGCCTGCTGCTGAATTTGCGCCAGCTTGGCTTGCGTGCTGCCCGCTTTGCCGCTAGTCGCAACACTGGGCTCGGCTCCTAAATTCATCGGTGGCACATAAATACCGCCGGCCATCACCAGTTTCAGCGCCTGGGAAAGCAGCTCGGTGCCGGCGCGTTTGGGCACAAAACCCATGGCGCCTTGGTCGATGGCGCGAATCACATCGCTGGCACGGTCCGAGGCTGAAATAACCACCACGGGCAGGGCCGGATATGCGGCCCGGAATTCATCCAGCACGTCAAAGCCACTGGCGTCCCCCAACTGCAAATCCAGCAACACCAAATCAAAATCAGCGTGCTTGCCGAGCTCCAGCCTTGCGGCGGCGGCGCTGTCCGCGCCTATCACCTCGACGCTTTCGTCCAGTCCCTCAATGACGGTCTTCAACGCCGACAAGATCAAGGGGTGATCATCAATGAGCAAGACCTTCATGCGCTCACCTTTTGCTGGCTTTGTGTCTGTGTATTCATATGGGTGCAAATGATAGGTCAGGCAGCTCACTTTGGGCCTCGCCCTCTTGTGTGATTTGAGCTGATCTTGAGTGAGATGGGGCGCTCGTCAACTCAGGCAGAACCGCCCTCCAGCCAAGCAGTCAAAGCCTGCCATTGCTGCAGGTCACGCTCGACGCGGCTGGGTGCCACGTCCCAGATCGTCAGCCCACGCGCCGCCAACTGCACATAGTTTTGTGTGTCACGCAGCAGGCCCAGCACCGGCACCGCCAGCTCGGGCAAAAAATCTTGCAACTGTTGTACCGACAGAGTGCCTTCCTTGGCACGCATGCCGACGATGGCGAGTTGCGGATGTCGGTCCGCCCCAGCGCTTTCGGCACGCAGTTCCTGCAGCCTGTTCACAAAATCGTAGGTAGCCTGGATATCAAACAAGCTCGGCTGCAAGGGGATCAAAATCTTGTCCGCCAGCTTATAGAGCGCGCGCAGCTTCTTGCCGCTTAGGCCCGCGGGGCTGTCCATCACCACATGGCTGACGCCCTTGGGGGGTTTGACGGTTTGCTCGCCGTCGAAGTCCCAGCCCTGGATAGTGGGCAAGTCGGCCGAGCGAAGCGCCAGCCAGCGGCGCGCCGACTGCTGCTTATCCACATCACCCAACATCACCGCATGACCGCGCCGCGCCAAATACCCGGCCGTGTTGGTGGCGACCGTGCTTTTACCCACACCGCCCTTGGGATTGGCGATCAAGATCACAGGCATGACAAGTACTCCTAGCTTCCGATTCAGGCCGGCAATGTTAGCCGCCCGCTTGCTACACGCAGTTGATTCACGCAGCATGACGAGCTGGACCGGGCACGGACGCACAGCGCATGCTGCGACAATAGTCCCATGTTTGCCCCCTCCCAACTCGACGTTCGACGTTTTTTTTGCGCTACTTATCGCAAGCTGCGCGAGCAGTTACCCCTGATTCCGATGGAGGCGATCGCGGCCGAATGGATAGAGCAGCATCCCGAATACCATGCCGAGCTGGCCGATGAGGAAGCCGCCTTGGCGGCTGTCTACAGCGTCGAGGACGGCCGCACCAACCCCTTTTTGCACCTATCGATGCACCTGACCATCAGTGAGCAGCAGTCGATCGATCAGCCCCACGGCATCGCGCAGGCAATCCAATTACTGGCCGCCAGACGCAACTCTTTGCATGAAGCGCATCATGCGGCGATGGAATGCTTGGGGGAAATGATTTGGGCCTCGCAGCGCAGTGGCCTACCCCCAGATGGTCATCAATATCTGGACTGCGTCAGCAAAAAAGCCACGCGTCGCTAGCGTGGCTTTTTGAATCGGGAGCGTGTTCCCGCGCTCTTATTTGGCGCCCATTCAAGTCTCATCAGACCTGAATGGAACCTCCCAAGGCTTTGCGCTCGTTTTTGCCCGAGGCCGAATACAGGCCGGTGCTTTCACCCGGCATCAACACATCAATGGCTCGGTCCAACGCTGCCGTGGCGCGAGCCAGTGACTCGCGCTGAGCCGCCACACGGCCACCTGCCAGCGCCAAACGATGGCGCAAATTAGGCGGCACCGAGCCACTGCGGGCCGCGTCACTGAAGCACGAAATTGCTTGTGCCAGGGCTTGGTGCAGCTTGGCTGCATATTGCTCGATCGCGCCGGTGTCGCGGCGCAGCAAGGCGTCGCCCAGCAAATTCAAGCAGCTCTCCACCTCCAACAAGGGCTGTTCAAGCTGCTGGCTGACCGCCGCGGCGTTTGAGTCTGAGGTGGGCAAAGCTTGCATGACAGTCCCCGCCATAAGGCGTTGAGAACGCGCTGATCCAGCGTTCAGGTCAAAGAGAAATTCGAGTCAACCATGTGCCGCGGCTTGCGCCACGGCTACGCTTCAATGCGGCGTCATTCGCCCAAGCATTTCTTGCGCATTGGCGATCAGTTTTTCCGCAATCACATTGGCATTCACGGTGAACTTTCCTTCCGTGATCGCCTGAGAAATGCGTCCGACCTTGGCCGCGTCAAAGCTGCCGTCATCGGGCACACCTTGCAAAAGCTGTGTCGCGTTGGTGGACAACTCCAGCTTGGCACTCGCCTCGGGCGTTTTTTTGCCTCCGACCGGAGCGCCGCCGCCATTGGCCGCTGTCCGCCCCGTTTGGGCCGCAGCGGGTTTGTCTACCCCCACCGGGGTTGACGAGAGTTCAGGACTGTTACCGATCTTCATGGTGCTCTCCACAGACTTGGCAAACGCCCAAGCCTTTCCAGGTTTTGATCAAGCAAGCGCAGATTCTCTCGAAACTGAGCGGCTTTTTCGGTATATCGACGCGGGCAAAGAATACTTTAGAACATTCGACAAAATAACACCCCTGCGTCATGGCGCCCAAGCCATGGCGACGAGACTGCCAAGCTGCCGGCCAACGCAGCGGAAGTGCGGCGCTCATAGCAGCATCTCCACATGACGTTCACCAACCACCCGGCCGGAAATGATCCGGCCATTTTCAAAACGAACCTTGACGCTCTGTCCTTCCAGTCCCGCCGTCATGGCTTGCCCTTCTCTAGCCACCGCAAAGCCCGAGCCCACGGCCCGCACCATCACGGTGTCCCCAGCGGCAAACCACTGACGCACCTTCAAACTGTTGCTGCGTACGGCTTCCCCGGCCGCCAAAGGGCGGATGAGCGTACGTCCGACCAGGCTGGTGGCATCCGAAAATACCGCCCCAGCCTCGGCCGCTATATCTATTTCGGCTGAACCAAGCAGAGCTTGAGTCAGCACAGCCCCGGCCGGCAAGGCGTCGGCCGCGACCAAGGCGCGCGCATAGACCTTGACCGTCACCGGCAGACTGACATTCCAGCGCACCGTCCCGTCTAGGCAGCGGATGCCAATACGCGTGCGACCCCACATGGGCAGGCCGGGTGGCAAATAGGCTTGCACCTGCTGGCAGGGTGCAAGTTTCAAACGCGGATCCAACCGGCCGACTTGTACATCGACTCGAGCCTGCGCCGGCATGCCTGCCCGCGCGCCCGCTTGAGCGATTTGTTGCACTTGCGCGCTCAATTCGGTGCTCAGCTCAGTATTCAGGCCACGCATGTCCTGGGCCATGCCAGTTGAGGAGCAGACAGCCAAGCCCAACAAAAAGCGCTTGCACCGACCCAGCATGCGGGCCGCGCGGTGGGCTCGCAGTTGGAGGGGGGTTGGGCGAAGCTTGAACATGTCTGGACTTTAGACCTCACCCTGCCCTGGCCTTGCTGCGATATGCACAGCAAAGCGCCTGCTTATTTCGCTAATGTTTTCAAAGGGCCACCAACACAATCCGTTCACATCGCCTATTCCCCCTTTTCGGCCCGCGGCCAAATCGAGGAATGCAGGGCACAAGCCTCTACTTGTGCCGGCCGCGACCCCTAGGAGCCGATCATGCTGAACCGAATTACCGATGCCCTGAACTTCCAGACCCAGGCCCTGACCCTGCGGTCGGAGCGGCAGCGTCTGCTGGCCAGCAATATCGCCAACGCCGATACGCCGGGCTTCCAGGCCAAAGACATGGATTTCGCCCGAGCTCTGCGCGAGGCAAGCTCCGAGAATGCCCAACCGGGCGCGCTGCGGACGACGCAAAGCGGCCATATGGCGCCGCCGGCCGGTGCGCGCAGCGAGTCGCAAAAGCTGTACTCCACGGCGGCACAAACCAATTTGGACAGCAACACCGTCGACATGGACCGCGAACGCGCCAACTTCGCCGACAACTCCGTGAAGTACGAAGCGACGCTGCGCTTCATCAGTGGCTCGGTGCGCACCGCGCTGGATGCGATGAAGTCGCATAACTCGGCATAACGCCGCCTGGTCTGCTTACTTGAGAACAGGAGTCCTCGATGTCAATGTTCCAAATCTTCAATGTCGCCGGCAGCGCGGTCAGCGCCCAAAGCCAGCGCCTCAATGTGGTGGCCAGCAACCTGGCCAATGCCGAAACCGTGGCGGGCCCTGACGGCCAGGCCTACAAAGCACGCCAGGTGGTGTTTCAGACCGCTTTGATGGGCGCGGGCAATGACCCGGCCAGCGCCGGCGTGCGCGTCAGCACCATCAGCGAAGACCAAACACCGGGTCGGCGCGTGCATGACCCCAAACACCCGAAGGCCGATGCCGAAGGCTATGTGACCTATAGCAATGTCAACACGGTCGAAGAGATGGTCAACATGATTTCGGCCTCGCGCTCTTATCAAAACAATATCGAAGTGATGAGCACGGCAAAAAGCCTCTTGCTCAAAACCCTGCAACTCGGTCAGTCCTGAGGACTGAATCAGAAAGCTCATCATGGCTGCAAGCGCTGTCTCCAACACCACGACGACCACCAAGGCTTCCACGGACTCGCTGATACCGCAAGGCAGCAAGAATGCGGCCGAAACGCAGGACCGTTTCATGAAGCTGCTGATCGCTCAGATGAAGAACCAGGACCCGATGAACCCTATGGACAACGCGCAGGTCACCAGTCAGATGGCGCAGATCGAGACGGTCACCGGCGTCAGCAATCTGGACACCAGCATCAAATCGCTGTCAGCGCAGTTCGTGCAGATGCAGGCGCTACAAAGCGTTTCGCTGGTCGGCCGCGACGTCAGCGTCGAAGGCAATCGTCTGCAGATGGATCAAGGCGTCGGCACCGGCGTGTTCGAAATCGGCGCGCCCGCAGACGCCGTCAAGCTGGAAGTACTCAGCCCCGGCGGCAATGTGATCGACACGGTGCAACTCGGTGCCCAAGGGGCCGGACGGCATAGCTTCGACTGGCAGCCGAGCGAAAACGACCCGAGCGCCAAGTACAACTTCCGCATCACCGCCACCAAGGGAACAGCCCCCGTGTCCAACACCACTTACAGCCTAGACAAGGTCCTTGCCGTGAATACCGGCGGCGCCAAGCTGCAGTTGCAGCTCCAAAACGCTGGCCTGGTTGACTACAGCAGCGTCAAGACTTTCGACTGATTTAACTCCCAACGCAGCACAGAACAAGGAACCATCATGAGTTTCCAACAAGGTCTATCCGGTCTCAACTCCGCCGCCAAGAACCTCGATGTCATTGGCAACAATATCGCCAATGCCGGCACTTACGGCGCCAAGTCTTCGCGGGCCGAATTCAAGGAGGTCTATGCCGGTGCGCTCAGCGGCGCCGGGGGCAGCCCTATCGGCATCGGCGTGACACTGGGCTCGGTCTCCCAGCAGTTCACGCAGGGCAATATCACGTCCACCGACAACCCCATGGATCTGGCCATCAATGGCGGTGGTTTTTTCCAAGTCGGCGACGGCAAGAGCCCGGTGTCTTACTCGCGCAATGGGCAATTCAAGGTCAGCCAAGAAGGCTTTATCGTCAACGGCGAAGGCTTCAAATTGCTGGGCTATCCGGCCGATGCCACCGGCGTCATTCAACCGGGCTTGGCACAAACCTTGCGCTTGCCGACCGCCGGCATCGCGCCCAAGCCCACCACCGAAGTCAAGATGGAGTTCAATCTTGACTCCAGGGCTTCCTATACAGGCAAGACAACAGACCCAGGCATCAACCTGAAAGACGCCAAGACCTATAACAACGCCACGTCGATGACCGCCTTTGATGCCAAGGGACAAAACGTTGCGGTGACCTTTTACTTCCAGAAAGTTCAGCCGGTCACAGGCCCCTTGGCTGACCCGCCGACCGACCCGGTTGACCCCTTGGAAACCACCAAATGGAATGTGTTTGCGACCGCCAATGGTGAGTTCTTCACCAAAGACTCGGCCGGTAATCCCATCCTCACAACGCCGGCCGATCCGGCCGCCATCCCGCCGACCGTGGCGCGGATGATTTCACCCTACACCACGCTCGAATTCGACCCCAAAGGGGGCAAGCCGATTTCACCCTTGACCGAATTGGCGATGCAAATACCCGCCACTTCCACAGTGACAGGGTCGAGCTTGGAGATCCTCGGTATCTCGCTGAACGTGCTGGGTGCCAGCGAAAACGGCTCCAGCTTTGGCGTGACGAATCTGACCCAAAACGGCTATGCCCCGGCCCAGTTGGCCGGCATCGTGGTCGAGGGAACGGGGGTCGTGACGGCGCGTTACTCGAACGGTCAATCCAAGCCTGCGGGTCAAGTCGAACTGGCCAATTTCATCAACCCGCAGGGCTTGCAACCGCTGGGCGGCAATCGCTGGGCGCGCACCTTGACCTCGGGTGAAGCGGTCGTGGGTGTGGCCGGTGACGGCAATCTGGGGCGCATTCAATCCGGCGCGCTGGAAGAATCCAACATCGACCTCACCGCCGAACTCGTCAATATGGTGACGGCGCAGCGCGCCTACCAAGCCAGCGCACAGACCATCAAAACGCAGGACCAGGTTCTCCAAACCATCGTCAACCTGCGTTGATGAATTTGTACGACCAATGCCGGACTGAAGGAGGCCCACCATGGACCGCATGATTTACCTCTCGATGGCCGGCGCCAAGGCCTCGATGCAGCGCCAAGACGTGCTCGCCAACAATCTGGCCAATGTCTCGACCAATGGCTTTCGCGCCGAGCTGCAGGCGTTCCGGGCGGTGCCGGTCAATGGTGACGGCGCCAGCACACGCGCCTATGCACTCGAAACCACCGTCGGCTACAACCCCAACGGCGGGCCGGTGCAAGCGACCGGGCGCAATCTGGACGTGGCCATGAAGGACAACGCCTGGTTGGCCGTGCAAGGCCTGGACGGCACCGAGGCCTATACCCGGGCCGGCTCGCTCGATGTCAATGCCGAAGGCCTGCTGGTGATGCGCAATGGCCTGCAGGTGATCGGCGACGGCGGGCCCATCACCGTGCCGCAGAACACCGAACTCGCCATCGGCACCGACGGCACCATCAGCGCCAAAGACAGCAAGGGCAAGACCAGCACCGTCGCCAAGCTCAAGCTCGTGACACCGGAGGCGCCTCTAACGCGTGGACCGGATGGTCTGTTCAGAGCCGCAGAAGGCGACTTGACCGCCAATGCTGACGCACGCCTGCAAGACGGCGCGCTTGAAGGCTCCAACGTCAGCCCGGTCGAGACCATGGTCGGCATGATTGCCGCCGCCCGTCAGTTTGAGCAGCAGATGAAGTTGCTGCAGATTGCCCAGACACAGGGCCAGCAGTCGGCCAAATTGCTCGGCTCCACCTAACGTCGATATTCAAGGACAATCATCATGATTCGCTCCCTCTACATCTCCAAGACCGGCATGGAAGCCCAGCAGACGCAGCTGGACACCATCTCGCAGAATCTGGCCAACGTCGCGACCAATGGCTACAAGCGTTCGCACGCCATTTTCGAGGACCTGATGTACCAGAACTTGCGCCAAAGCGGGGCCAACACGACCGAACAAACGCAGCTGCCCACGGGCTTGCAGGTTGGCCTGGGCGTGCGTCCCGTGGCGACTGCGCGCATCTACAGCCAAGGCAATTTGCAGCAAACCACCAATAATCTGGACATTGCCATCAAGGGCAGCGGCTTCTTCCAGATCCAGCAGCCGGACGGCACCACCGCCTACACCCGCGACGGCTCCTTTCAGCTCAGCTCGGCCGGCCAGATCGTCAACAACAACGGCTACACGCTGCTGCCGGGCATCACCATTCCCAATAATGCGCAGAGCGTGACCGTAGGCACCGATGGCACGGTCAGCATCACCGTGCCCGGCAATCCGACACCGCAAACCGTCGGGCAGATTCAGCTGGCCAATTTCATCAATCCGGCCGGCCTGGACCCAAAGGGCCAAAACCTGTTCACCGAAACAGCCGCTTCCGGCACGCCGACCAACGGCGCGCCAAGCTCGGACGGCTTAGGCGTGCTACAGCAAGGCTATGTGGAAACATCCAACGTCAATGTGGTGGAAGAGTTGGTGGCGATGATTCAAACCCAGCGCGCCTATGAAATGAATTCCAAGGCCATACAGACCTCGGACCAGATGCTGCAAAAGCTCGCACAAATTTGAGGCGCATCATGACTAACACTCGATTCTTTCGGCGCTCGGCCAAGATCAGCCTGGCACTCGGGCTCAGCGCCGCTCTGAGCGCTTGCGGCACGCTCTACCCCGTGCCCCAAGTCGACCTACAGCCCGGTCCGGTGGTGACACTGCCTTCACTGCCGCAAAACAGCCCCAGCAACGGTTCGATTTATCAGGCAGCCAGCTACCGCCCGCTGTTTGAGGACCACCGCGCACGCATCGCCGGCGACACCTTGATCGTGCAGATCGTCGAGAAAATCAGCGCCAGCCAAAGCTCGACCAGTGCCTTGAACAAGAGTGGCACGGTCAGCGGCGAGGTCACCGCCATCCCCTTCGTCAGCCCCAAGGCCTTCGCGCGCGCTTCGACCGCTGGCACTTCGGCCACTGTCGCGGCCGGCAAAGGCAGCAACGAGAACTCCAACAATTTCTCCGGCAGCATCACCGCGGTGGTGACGGCCGTGCTGCCCAACGGCCACTTGTTGATCAGCGGAGAGAAACAAATTGGCGTCAACCATAACGTCGATGTTCTACGTTTCTCAGGCCAGGTTGACCCGCACATGATCACGCAGGGCAACATCATTGCGTCGGCCTCGGTCGCCAATGTTCGGATCGAACAAAAGGGCCGCGGAGCCACCGCCGACATACATGGAATAGGCTGGTTCTCACGCTTCTTTTTGAACCTTTCTCCGATTTAAGTTTGCGCAGAATCGGTCGTAGAAGTCCCCCTTCACGACCATCATGCAAACCTCCTCAAAAACCCCCTCTTTCAGCGCCTTTGGCCCGATCATCACGGCCCTGCTGCTGCTCAGCAGCCTGCTTGGGTGGTCACAGCCGGCCCAAGCGGCCCGCATCAAAGAGGTCGCCTCCGTCCAGGGCGTTCGCAACAATGCCTTGACCGGCTACGGTTTGGTGGTGGGCCTGGACGGCACCGGCGACCAGACCACCCAGTCCCCATACACCGGCCAAAGCCTGTCTGCCATGCTGCAGCAGTTTGGTGTGACCCTGCCGCCTGGCGTGACGATTCAGCCCAAGAATGTGGCCGCCGTGATGGTGACCGCGCAACTGCCAGCCTTTGCACAACCGGGCCAGCAGATCGACATCACCGTGGCTTCGATCGGCAACTCCAAGAGCCTACGCGGCGGTACCTTGATTTCGACGCCTCTGCGCGGTGCCGATGGTCAGGTCTATGCAATGGCCCAGGGCAATCTGATCATCGCCGGCGCCGGCGCCGCAGCCGGCGGCTCCAAGGTCCAGGTCAATCACCTCAGCGCCGGCCGCATTCCCTCAGGCGCCCTGGTCGAGCGCAGCGTGGCCACCCCGCTGCAAAACAGCGACTTCATCCAACTCGACCTGAACTCCATCGACTTCACGACCGCCCGCGCCGTGGCACGCGCCATCAACAAGGCCAAAGGCGCCGGTGTGGCACAAGCCCTGGACGGCCGCGTGGTGCGCGTGCGCGCCCCGATGGACGCCGATGAGCGCGTCAACTTCATGGCCGATATGGAGAATCTCAGCTTCGAGCTGTCCGAGCCCGCCGCCCGCATCATCATCAACGCGCGCACCGGCTCGGTGGTCATCAACCAAGCCGTTACTTTGGCGGCCTGCGCGGTGGCGCATGGCAGCTTGTCGGTGACGATCAGCTCAACGCCGGTGATCAGCCAGCCCAACGCTTTGTCGGGCGGGCAGACCGTGGTCAGCGAAAAGACCGACATCGCCATCAAACAAGAACCCGGCAACTTGATCCAACTGCCGGCCGGTGCCAAATTGGCCGATGTGGTGAAAGCACTCAACTCCCTGGGTGCCACGCCGCAAGACCTCTTGGCCATTTTGCAAGCGATGAAGAGCTCGGGCGCCTTGAACGCCGAGTTGGAGGTAATTTGAAATGGCACTGTCCCCCAACTCCCTGTCAACCACGTCCCTCCCCTCGGGCGGTAATGATTTCCGCTCGCTCGACGCCTTGCGCGGGTCGGCTGTACGCGACCCCAAGTCAAGCATCCGCGAAACCGCCAAGCAATTTGAGTCACTCTTCATGCAAGAAGTGATGAAGAGCATGCGCGCCGCCACCATGTCCACCGAAATGATGGATAACTCGGCCACCAAGCTGGGCACCGAGATGCTGGACACCCAGTTCGCCGGCAAGATGACCGGCTTGCCCGGCGGCTTGTCGGGCGCGATCGAGCGCCACCTGCAACGCCAATTGGGCATCAGTGGCAAAGACGGTGACAAAACTGCCGAAAAGTCCGCTGTGCAAGCCTTGCCTGCACTGGCCCAAAAAGGCATCGCGCCGCATGTGCAGAGTTTTATTCAAAAGCATGACAGCGCCGCCAAGGCCGCCGAGGCGCAGACCGGCATTCCGGCCAGCTTTATGTTGGCGCAAGCGGCCCACGAATCGGGCTGGGGCAAGCGTGAGATCACCGGTGCCGGCGGCACGCCCTCCTTCAATGTCTTCGGCATCAAGGCGACTTCCAGTTGGACCGGCCGTGTGGCTGAAGTGCAAACTACCGAATTCATCGATGGCAAGCCTCAGAAAGTCATGGCCAAGTTCCGCGCCTACGCCAGCTATGAAGAGAGCTTCAAGGACTACGCCAAGATGATTGGCACCAACGAACGCTATAGCAAGGTCGTGGCGCAGGCGCAGAGCGGCGGCGCCGAAGGCTTCGCGCGCGGCCTGCAAAAAGCCGGCTACGCGACCGACCCCGAGTACGCGCAAAAGCTGGCCCGCGTCATCAACACCACGGTGCGTGTGCAACGCGCCTTGGCTTGAGCCCGCGCGCTGAGGAGCACTGAGCATGGGTTCCCTGCTTTCGATCGGTATTCGCGCGATGATGGCCAATCAGGCCGCCATCCAGTCGGTCGGTCAGAACATCGCCAATGCCAATACACCGGGCTACTCGCGCCAGTCGGTGATCCTGACAACCCCTAACGGCCAATTCACCGGGGGCGGCTTTTTTGGTCGAGGCGTCAATGTGCAGACGGTTGAACGGGCGCACAACGAGTTCCTGACCACGCGGGCCATCAGTTCCAAAGCATTGGCCCATATGGATTCGACCAGCATGGACAAGCTGTCCCAGCTGGAAAAAGTCTTCCCACCCGGCGAAACCGGCCTGGGTGCGGCCGCCGGGCAGTTTTTAAGTGCCATGGTCGATGTGACCAGCCGTCCGTCTGACCCTTCGGCACGGCAAGTCGTGATGGGCCGCGCCACCGAGCTGGCCTCGCGCTTTTCCAGTGCGGGCCAACAACTGGGGGAACTGCAAGCCGGCGTCATCAGCGATATGCGCACCAATGTCGATGTGGCTAACCAATTGGCCGAGCAGATCGCATTTGCGAACCGCGAGATCTCCGGCGCCATTGGCACCGGCCACACGCCCAATGACTTGCTCGACAAACGTGACCGCCTGATCTCGAACTTGAGCGAGTACATCCAGGTCTCTACCCTGGCGGCCAGCGACGGCTCGGTCGGCGTCTTCATCGGCGGCGGGCAAAGTTTGGTGCTCGGTGCACAAGCGCAGCGCCTGTCCGTCAGCGTCGACCCTTACGACGTCAAGCGAGGCACCCTGAGCATTGGCGATGCCACCGGCAGCCGTGAACTTGACGAATCGGTGCTGACCGGCGGCTCATTGACTGCCCTGCTCAAGTTTCAGAACAAAGACCTGCAAGACGCCCGCAATCTGCTGGGACAGATGGCTGCGGCCATGTCAAGTCGGGTCAATGGTCAACAGGCGCTGGGCATGGACTTGTCGGTCCCCCCTGGCAAAGGTGTGCCGCTGTTCGCCGTCGGCGCGCCGCGCAGCCTGCCCTCGGCCACCAACGGCCGCGACGGCACGGGCCGCTTTCTCACCGATGTGAAGCTCACCATCACCAATTCCAGCCAATTGCAGGCCAGCGCCTACAAGCTGCAGGCCAATTCCAGCGGCGCACCCGGCACCTATTTGCTCACGCGCTTGAGCGACGGTGTCCAGACCAATATCGTTGACGGCGACACGGTGGACGGCTTCAAGATGGACTTCACCTCCGGCGCGCCCGGCAATGGCGACACCTACATTCTTGAACCGGTAGGCCAAGCCGCGCTCGAAATGCGCCGGGTCTTGGATCAAACCTCGGGCATCGCCGCCGCCTCCCCGCTGAGCGCTGCGACCAATATCGACAACAAGGGTTCGACCACGGTCAATTCGATGTACGCCGTCAACGACAAACTGGACAAAACCCAGGCGCCGATGACCTTGACCTTTGGCGACCCTGACCCGCTAGACCAGGCCAAACTCCAGTACACCTTGACGCTGGCCGATGGGTCGGTGCTGAACGGTACTTGGGCGGCCGGTCAACGGATCGGCAATGAGCCCAATGCCGTGCCGCCGATTGATCTCGGCTTTGAGCTGAGCCTGAACGGGGTGCCGCGCAAGGATGACACCATTTCCATCGAGGTCACCAAATATCCGGCGACCAATAACGGCAACGCCAAGGCCTTCCTGAACATCCAGACCGAGAAGTTCATTGGTCAGCGCCTGCAGCCCGACGGCAGTCTGGCCGTCGGCTCCACCATCAATGAGGCCTATGCGTCCTCGATGAGCGAGATCGGCTCACGCGTGCAGGGAGCGACCTATTTGTCCGGCGTGTCGGTCAGCGTCGCGGCCGAGGCCGAGGCCAGCCGCGCCGGCCAGGCCGGCGTCAATATCGACGAAGAAGCCTCTCGCCTGATGCAGTATCAGCAAGGCTATCAAGCGGCCGCCAAGGTGCTGCAAGCGGCCCAATCCATTTTTGACGAGCTGCTGAGAATTGCAGCCCGCTAAATCAGATCAGTCAAGGAGTTAGCCATCATGCGCTTGTCCACCGCCAATATGTTCGACACCAGCATCGCCACGCTGCAGCGCCGTCAGCAGCAGATGCAGAATTCGCAGACTCAGCTGACTTCGGGCAAGAAGATCGCCAACGCCAGCGACGACCCCACCGGTGCAGCGCGGGCCGAACGGGCCATGGCGACCATCAGCCGGGTGGATGCCAATCAGCGCGCACTGGAAGCCAGCCGCAACGGCACCACCTTGAGCGAAGCCGCTTTGGGCGATGCCAATGAGTTGCTGCAACAAATGCGGGAAACCATGGTGTCCGCCGGCAACGCCAGCTACAGCGACTCCGAGCGCATCGGCCTGGCCAACAAGATTGCCGGTCTGCGCGACCAGTTGCTGGCCATCGCCAACCGCGGCGACGGCGCCGGCGGCTTTCTCTTCTCGGGCCAAGGCTCCAGCGACCCGCCGTTTCTTGACCAGGCCGGGGGCGTGCGCTTCAACGGCATGTCCGGCAGCATTCAAACCGGCAATATCGACAATTTCCCCTTGACCGTGGACGGGCGCATGGCTTTCGAGCAGGCGCGCAGCGGCAATGGCAATTTTGAGACTATCCCCAAGCCCAACACGATCACGGGCGCACAGCCCAAAGGCTGGATAGACGCCGGCCGGGTGTCAGATCCGGCCGCACTGACCGGCCACAGCTATCAAATCAATATCAGCGGCACGGCCCCCGCCACCACCTATGACGTGCTGGACGTCGACACTGGCGCTTCGGTTCTGTCCGGCGCCTATCAGACTGGCAAGGCGATCACCTTCGACGGCATGTCGGTGACGATCTCGGGCAACTTGGCCGACGGGGATCAGTTTGACCTCGCCCAATCCACCAACTCCCTCAAACTCTTCGACGTGCTGGACCGAACCGTGGCCGAGCTGCGCATGCCCTTGCGTGCCGGCGCCGAGATCACGCAGTCCAATTCCGGTCGCGTGCGCGATATTGATGCGGTAATGGTTAACCTGCAAAATGTGCGCAGCCAGCTGGGTGAGCGGCTGAACAATCTGGACGGCACCGAAAGCCGGATGGCCGCCCTGAAGCAATACAACCAGGCCGAACGCTCGGCCGCCGAGGATCTCGATATGGTGCAAGGCATTTCCGACTTCCAGAATCAGCAAAACGGCTACGACACCGCCTTGAAGACCTATGCAATGGTGCAAAAAATGTCCTTGTTCCAATACATCAGCTAAACCTTGCGCGCATCACCTCCACCGATCCGACCGACCCGCCATATTCAATGAACCATCAGATTCTGGGCGCAGTTGCGCTGGGCTATACCCCTTTGATCGACCGCCAACGCATGGTCACGGCCACCCGCCTGACCGTGATTCCCTTGCGACCCGACGCTAAACTGGAGGCCAGCGACTTGCTCGCGGCCGTGGCCGAGGTCTGGCCCGCCGGGGGCACTCAGGTGATCCTCAATGTTTTGAGCGAAGACCTGCTCGAGAGCCTGCTGCGCACCGCACCTTCGGCCAATGTGATGATAGAAGTGCCGGCCTTTATGGCCAGCGACGCCGCCCACGGTGAGCTTTTTCTGGCCCTGAAAAAACACGCCACCCCGCTGCTGCTGAAAGGCTTGCCGAGCACGGCCTTGGCGGCCGAAGTCAAACCTTGCTTCACCCATGTGGTGCTGGATCTGGACGATGAGAGTCGCGGCGCGACCGACAGCACCGGCCTGCCCAAGCTGCAGTCGGGCCTGCGCAGCGCGGCCGACATTGACGCGAGCTTTGCCCGTGGCGTGCACGGGGTCATCGGTTGGCCTATGCAGGGTGCTTACGAGGCCCCGGCCGTGCCCGGCAAGTCCGAAGTCCAGGCCGACTTGCAGGTCATTGTCGAATTGATGTCACGCATCGACCAGGGCGAGGACGTCGAGCGGCTGGAACAAACCCTCAAGCGCGACCCGAGTCTGGCCTTCAAGCTGCTGCGCTATCTGAATTCGGCCGCTTTCGGCTTGCCGGTGGAAGTGGCCTCCTTCCGCCATGCCATCATGCTGCTCGGTTATGCGCGCATGAAGCGTTGGTTGGCCTTGTTGCTGACAACGGCCAGCAAAGACCATGCGATGCGCCCCATCATGTTCGCGGCCTTGCGGCGCGGTCTATTGATGGAGGAACTGGCCAAAGGCATGAGCGACTCCGAACTGCGCGATGAAATGTTCATCTGCGGCCTGTTCTCCTTGCTGGACCATATGCTGAAGCAGCCCTTCAGCAAGCTCTTGCAGTCGATCCCTATGCCCGAGCGCGTGCGCCAGGCCCTGGTCGATGAGACCGGCCCCTATCAGCCCTATCTGGAACTGGTTCGCGCCGTCGAGCATGCGTCGGTTTACGACTACCGCAGCGCCGCCGAACAGCTGATGCTGGGCGCCGAGGAAGTCAATATGTGCGTTCTGCGGGCCTTGAGCAAGGCCGCGCAACTGGAGTGAGCAGCCCCAAGCTCGGCTGGCCCGTAAACTCGGGCCCAATGTCAGAACAGCTCTCCCTCTTGCCCCGAGACTTGGCCGCCTTGCGCGGCCTGTTTGGTTTGATCAGCGACCCGCTGATGCTGTTGAGCGAATCGCTGGACCTGTTGGAGGCCAACGCCAGCGCTTTGGCGGTGTTGGAGCAGCCGCCCGGCCAAACTTCGGGCAAGGGTCTGCACGGTCTGCAGACCAGCCACGGCGGGCGCCTGGGCGACTGGTTGCGACTGGCCAGCCGGGCCATCAGCGAGGGCCGCAGAGGCCCGCCCGCTCCCAGCATCAAGCTCCCCAATGGGCAACGCGCACCGCTCAGCTTGGTGGCCCTGCCGCCGCAAGACGAGACCGACCCGGCGCGCTGGCTGCTGCACGCCCGCGTTGAGGACAAGCCGCGCGCCAAGAGCAGCCCTGCCGTCTCGCCGTCCACTCAGGCGCTGCAACAAGCCTGCAGCGATGGAGTAAGCAGCCGAGAACATGCCGAGCTGGCGCAGTGGTTCAAGCTCTGCCCCTTGCCCATGGTGCTGTTCGATGCCCAAGGCCTGCTGCTGAAAAACAATGCGGCTTTTGCGGCCCTGTGCCTGCGCTTGCCGGCCACGCTGCATGAAGCCGACCCGGCCATCCAGCAATTGCTGGCCTGGCAGAGCGGCCGCTTGGCCGATGAACTGCTCGCCTTGCGAGAGCCCGAAGCCACGCTGCACACTCAGGCGAATCTGCACAGCCCCAATGGCCGCACGCATTGGCTGCAGGGCCGCGTGCAAGCCTTCAACGGGGGTCAAGGCGGCTTGCCGCAACGCTATCTGGCTGTGCTGGAAGATCGCTCGGTGGAGCAAGAACGCGACTTGGCTCACCAGCAACTCGATGCCTTGATGGACACCGCAGGCGTCGGCTTGGCCACTTTTGCGCAGGATGCTGGCTGGCTGCGCCCGCGCGCCTCACGCGCCCCTGCGGGAGCCCCGGGCGCCGCCCGCAACCCGATGGCGAGCTTGCAAGGCATCAGTCGCGACATTGTGGAGACGGCGTCCCTGCCCGAATTTGAGCGCCTGCAAAAATCGCTCAAAAAAGGCGACCGGATCGAAGTCAGATACGCGGTGCGGCACCCGGAACTGGGGCGGCGCTGGCTGCTCACAAGGGTTGAGCCGGGTCAGCTCAAATCGGGCCAGCGCACCACTTCGGTGGTCACGCTGGACGTGACGGCGCAGGCGCAGGCCGAAGACCGCAGCGAGCAACTGCTGCACGAGTTGACCACCATCATGGACAGCGCCAGCCTGGGTCTGGCCTATTTGCGCGGCGATCAACTGCTGCGCTGCAACCGCGGCTTCGAGCAAATGCTGGGCCTGAGCGACCCGCAAATCGTGGGCACGGCCGTCAGCCAACTGTTTGCGGCCCTGCCCGAATTGGCCACTCAGGTGCAGGCGGCCTTGCCCAATCTGCTTGAACAGCAGACCTTCGAGGCGGAGTTCTTGCAAGTCGGCAGCGAGGAGAAGCAGCCGCGCTGGTTGTCTTTGAGCTTGCGCCGCGTCACGCGCCCCGGCGAGGCCCCTGAGTTGGATGAGGTCAAGGAAAGCATTGCAGTCATCAGCGACATCAGCCGCCTGAAGGCGCAGCAGGCCGAACTGGAGGCCTTGGTGCAAGACCGCGAAATGATGTTCAGCCTCTCAGACGTGGGCATTGCCATTTTGCGCAATGGCCGGGTCACGCGCGCCAACGATGCGCTGGCGCAGCTGACCGGCTACCGCATCCATGAGTTGAGCGGTCTGGATCACCAGGAGCTGTTTGACAGCACCTTGGATTTCGACAACCAGAACGACGCCGTTGAAAGCGCGCTCAACACCTATGGCTTGTGGCGCGGCGAGCGACGCGTGCGCCGTCAAGACGGCACCGGGCTGTGGATGCAGGTCAGCAAACGGGTGATGCGCCCGGGCGCGCCGGACGAGGGTTTGATCGCCACCTATGTCAATGTCGATGACCGTTGGCGTGCCCAGCAATCGCTGATGTTGCAGACCGAGCGTGAACGCGCGGTGCTGGACTCGGTGCTGGTCGGCATCGTCACGGTGGGGCGCGGCGGCATCGAATGGATGAACCGCTCGGCGCGACGCATGTTCGGCGGCGACCTGAGCGAATTCGCCGGCCAGCCCATGAGCATCGTCGCTACGCCCGCGTCCGACCACCCCTTCAGGCAAAGCCATTACCTGGACGAGTTGACCGAAGGCCAGACCGAAGCGTTTGAGTGCCGCCTGAAGGCCTGCGACGGGCGCGAGTTCTGGGTTGTCGGCAATGCCGTCGTGACCGGCGCGCGCGCCACCGGCCGGCAGCTGACCTATGCCTTGCTCGACATCGACCGGCGCCGCCAGGCCGAGGCGCAGACCCAGCAGGCCCAGGCCAGCTTGAGCCGCATCATCGAGGCCGCGCCGCTGGCCATCAGCTTGCATGACGCCAAGACGCTGCGGGTCGAGCAGATCAACCAGGCGGCCGCCGCACTGGCCGGGCGTAGCGAGGCCGAGTTGATGGGTGCCAGCCCCGAGGATTTATTCGGCCGCGAGCAGGGCGAGCTGATTCGCCGCGATATGTTGGCAGCCTTGCAGGCCAGTGCCGTGACGCAGCACGAATACCGGCTGGGCAGTGGCGAGCAAATGCGCGTCTGGGATGCGCGCTTCTTGCATCTGGCCGGCACCAGCGAGGGCTCCGAATCGGCTGAAATCGGCGCGCCCGAGCAACTCTTGCTGGTGGCCAGCGATGTGACCGAGCACCGGGCCGCTGAAGAAGCGCGCTTGCAGGCCGCCATCTCGCAGCGCGAGCTGCTGGTGCGCGAAGTACATCACCGCATCAAGAACAATCTGCAAGGTGTGGCCGGCCTGCTGCAGCAAATTGCTGCGCGCCGCCCCGAGGTGGCCAGCGTCATCAACGAAGCGGTCGGGCAGGTGCATGCCATCGCGCAGGTCTATGGCCTGCAAGTGGGCGGCTCCGGGCCGCTGAGGATTCGCCGCGTGATGGACGCCATCATCGGCTCGGTGCAGCGCATGTCCGGGCGCAGCATTGCCACGCATATCGAAGGCGTGAGCGCAGCCCAAGCCAATCAATGGGCGCTGCCCGAGGCCGAATCGATTCCGGTCGCGCTGACGCTCAACGAGTTGCTGACCAATGCAATCAAGCATAGCCAAGACAGCGTGGTGTCCTGCACCTTGATTTGCGGCGTCAACAGCGTGGCGGTCGAAATCATCAATACAGGCCGGCTGCCCACCGACTTCAGTCTGGCGCAAGTACCCGGCGGGGTCTCGGGTCTGGGCTTGGTGCGCGCGCTCTTGCCGCGGCGCAGCGCCCTGCTGACCTTGGATCAGCGCGAGGAATTTGTCGTCTGCCGGATGGAGTTGCTGGCGCCCAGCGTCAGCCTTTTGAGCGAGCCCTGAACACCTCAAGAACTCGCCAACTGGGCTCGCCGACCACCGAAGCGCAGTTTGGGCGACAATGCGGCAAACAAGGTGGGCCAGCAGCCCACCAAGACACAGAAGACGCAGCACAGCGGGGGACCTCCAACGGTGAGCAACAAGGGCAAGATTCTTGTCGTAGACGACGACCGCCTGGTACTGGCGACGCTGACCTATGGTCTGGCGCAAGCCGGCTTCGAGGTCATTGATGCCGACAATGGCGACGACGCCATTTTGCTGGCGCGTGAGCACCGACCCGAACTCGCCTTGCTGGACATTCGCATGGAAGGTCTGAGCGGCTTCGATGTCGCCGCATACCTGCGCGAATACCTGCACATTCCCTTTATGTTCCTGTCCGCTTTTGCTGACGAAGAAACCGTCGCCAAGGTCAAGGAATTGGGTGCGGTGGCCTATCTGGTCAAACCGCTGGACATTCATCAGATCGTGCCGGCCGTCGAAGCCGCCTTTGCCAACCGCAAGCAGGCGGCAACGGCAAGCCCGCCCGCTTGCGCGCCGGTGACGCCGGTGGCACAGGTGACTCAAGCGACACTGCATGAGCTGCTGCCGGTCGCCGTCGGCGTGTTGATGCACCGCTATTCTTTGTCGCGCCAGGACGCGCTTGAGCGGCTGCAAAAGCTGGCTGCCGCCGAGGGTCGTGATACCGAGTTGCAGGCCCGGCTGCTGGTCGAGGCAGTCGAGATGCTGGCTCAGCCCGCCAGCGTGAAGTAGAACTGCGCGCCTTCGCCGACGACGGCCTCAGCCCAGATCTCGCCGCCATGGCGGCGCACGATGCGCCGCACCGAAGCCAGTCCCACGCCGGTGCCTTGGAATTCACTGGCACTGTGTAGTCGCTGAAAGACGCCGAACAAGCGGTCGGCAAATCGCATATCAAAACCCGCGCCGTTGTCGCTGACACGGTAGATCCACTTACCGTCCTCTTGCTGGGCCTCGAAACGGATGATGGGCTGCATGCATTTGCCGCTGTACTTCCAGGCATTGCCCAGCAAGTTCTCCAGCACCATGCGCAACAGGGTGGGGTCGCCCTGCACCAGCATATGCGGCTGGATATGGACATGGACCTTGCGCTCGGGACTGCTGCGGGCCAGCTCTTCGACCACAAAGCCGGCCAGCTGTGACAAATTGACCGGTTGGCGCGCCAAGGGCTGGGCCGACAGCTGCGCCAGCGAGAGCAGCGAATCGATCATGCTGTTCATACGCGCCGCCGCCCCCATCACCCGGTCCAGATGGTCGTTGCCGATGCGGTCCAGCAGACGGCCGTAGTCCTCCTTCAAGATGCGGGTGAAACCCTCCACCACACGCAGCGGTGCGCGCAAATCATGCGACACGGTAAAGCTGAAAGACTCGTGCTCATGCGCCATTTGCTGCGCCTGGGGTGACATGCCCGACTCGGGCCGCGCCAAGGGGCCGGCTTGCGCCGACTGCGGCCACAGGGCCAGCAGTTTGTAGCTGCCACCCTCGTCCGCAAAGCTGTTTGGCGGGCCTGGGTTTTGTGCAGCTTGCACGGCCATGGCAGCCGCCACTGGCTCGGGCAAACGGCTCAAACAGTCGGCCCAGCTGGCGCCCACCGCGCCTGCCCCAGCGCTCAAAGCCGCCGCCTGGCTGTTCTGAGCCAGCACCTTGCCATCACCCTTAGCGGACGCATCATCATCCAAGATCCAGGCCGGCCCGGGCAAGGCCTCCATCCAGCGCCTATCGCTGTCGGCGTGCGAAGCCTGCGGCAGCGCCTCGGCCGTCCCGCAATAGCCGCTGAAGCGGCCTTGCTCGTCCGAACAGGCGATGGCGCGTAAGCGCCAGCGCGCCCCGCTACCGTCGCCACACACAATCTGCAGGTCCAAATGCGCTGCCTGCGTTTCAAGCAGTTCACGCAAGGGTTGGGCACCCCCGTCAAGCAGACCGAAGCGCTCCCACACCGCTTGCGGTGCGGCAGCACCCGCCCAACGCGAACTCAGCACTGCTTGCGGCGCCTGCCAGCGCACCAGACGGTGCTGGGCATCGCTCGCCCACTGACAATGAGGTTGAAGCTGCGCCAACATCTGGGCCTGCATGCGCGCCTCGCGCAGCGCTTCAGAAAGCTGCTGGCGCGTCAAACGCACGCCGATATGCCAAGCCAAGGCCGCGACGACCAACAAGACCAAGGCTGTGCACAGCCCCGTCAACAACAGTACCAGCAGCCCCAGACCCTCACCTTGGCGCAATGCCAATACCAAAGCCAATAGGCAAAGCACCCCGGCCGCCAAGCTCAGCCCCAGCAAAAGCGCGACACCCCGGCCGGGCAAGCGGCGGCTACTGATGCGGGCATCGCTGAGACTGTTCATAAGGAACATTGTAGGGATGCAAATTGCCTTTTTTGCGCACGCGGGCCTTGCCAACAACGATCAAGCAAGGACCGAGCCCTCAAGTTAAACGCGGCCGCGCCGATACCGGATTCAGGCCGCAGTTACCAAGCTTGCGGCGAGCCCAGCCACGCGACTTGCATTGCTGGCCCTGGATTGGTGCGATGAGCGCCCTAACTTATCAGATACAGGCCTTCAGATTCAAGCACAGCGCTTATGCTGGACAGCAATTCATAGTCAAGGCCAAACGAGGACAATGCCGTAGAGATAAACAGTTTTGACGCCAGCACCCGCCCGCCAAAAATGGAAGCCCCATGCCGTCCACACCGAACCCCGATCAACAGGCCGCCTCTGCGGCCAATTTTTGCCTCGACGCGCAAGCCTTGGCGCGCCTGCAAGAACTCGACCCCAATGGCGCCAACAAGCTGATGGAACGCGTGATTACGGCCTATGTGAAGTCACTTGAGCGCCTGCTGCCCGAGCTTGAGAGCGCGCGCGGCGACAACTTGGACCCGAACGTGGTGCGCCATGTTTGCCATACCTTGAAGTCGTCCTCAGCCAGCTTGGGCGCCCTCGATTTGGCCGAGCGCTGCGCCGAGATCGAAACATTGGCGCGGATTGGCCAAACAGATGGATTGGAGCCCTTGCTAGACGGTATGCTCGCGCAAGTGATCCAAGTCAGGCAGGCTCTGCTGAGCCTGCTGCCCAATATTCCATGAACGCCGCCCCGCCCCATCTAGAAGACGAATTACTGGAGCAGCCCAAAGTGCTGCTCGTCGATGACGACGAGGTCAATTTGCTGCTGACCGCCGTCGCCCTGCGCGGACGCGGTTTTGAAATCACCGAAGCACGCAGTGGACGCGAGGCGCTGGCCCTGATGGCCGCCATGTCGCCGGACATGATCGTGCTGGACGCGATGATGCCCGAGCTCGACGGCTTCGAGACCTGCAAGCTGCTGCGCGAAAAACCCGGCCTGGAGTCAACGCCGGTGCTGATGTTGACCGGTCTCGATGATGATGCGTCGATCAGCCTGGCCTACCAGGTTGGTGCGACCGATTTTTTTGTCAAGTCGACCCAATGGAGCTTGCTGGCCGGACGACTGCGCTATTTGCTGCGCTCATCGCGTACCCGCATTGAGCTGGAGCGCAGCAAGGCGAGGCTGGCGCGCGCTCAAGACCTGGCCCGCATGGGCAGCTTCGAGTGGCACGCCGGCGGCGGCTTCCACCTCGCTGCCGAGGCCTTGCGCGTCTTCAGCAGGGGGCCGCATGAAGGCCTGGATTTCATCGGCGTGATGCGCATGGTGCCGCATGAAGAGCGCGCCCTGTTCTTGCGCCTGCTGCGCGATGTGATGGCACACAACTCGGTGCTGGTGACGGACCTTACCGTCACGCTGCTGGACGGGCGCCAACGGGTGGTCCACATCGAAGCCGAGCCCGAGTTCAACGAGCTCGGCAATGCCAACGGCTACACCGGCGTGATGCAAGACGTCACCGACCGCCGCCATGCCGAAGACCGCATTCGTCAGCTCGCCCATTTCGATGCGCTGACAGGTCTGCCCAATCGGCGCCAGCTGATCTGGCGGGTGGAGCGAGCGATCGAGCAAGCCCGCAAGGGTGGCCATGAGGTCGGCCTGCTGCTGATCGACCTGGACCGCTTCAAGATCATCAACGACACCTTGGGCCACGCGGCTGGCGACGAGCTGCTGGTCGAAGTGGGCCGGCGTTTGCGCGGCTGCGTCAGGCATTCCGACCAGGTCATGGAGGGCATGCTGGAGACCATTGGCGGGCGCTCCCACCGCACACTGGAAGCGGTGGGCAGACTGGGCGGCGATGAGTTCGTGGCCCTGTTGCCCGAGGTGGCCGGTGAGAGCGACGCCGAGCGAGTCGCCGACCGGGTGCTGGAAGCCTTGCGGGAGCCGATCTTTTTGTCGGGCCAGGAATGCTTTGTGACCGCCAGCATAGGCATCGCGCTATTCCCCAGAGATGGCCAGACCATGGCCGAGTTGCTGCGCAACTCCGACGTTGCCATGTATGCGGTGAAGGCGCAGGGCCGCAATGCCTCGGCCATCTACACGCCGCAACTGGACGGCAGCGGGCGCAAAAAGCTGGAGCTGGAGAGCGCGCTGCACAAGGCCTTGGAGCGCGGTGAAATCGTGCTGCATTACCAGCCCAAGGTCGATGTGCGCGGTGCGCGCATGGTCGGCGCCGAGGCGCTGATGCGCTGGAAGCGCGATGGCAAGCTGATTCCTCCGGGCGATTTCATTCCGATGGCCGAAGAAACCGGCTTGATCGTGCCGCTGTCCGAATGGGCGCTGAAAGAAGCCGCCCGGCAGGCGAAGGTTTGGCAGCTGAACTTCGGCTTTGCCGACTCGATCGCCGTCAACTTGCCCAGCCGCATGTTCGAGCGCTCCGACCTGGTGGAACATATTCATCAATGCGTCAGCGCTTACGGCGTGCCGCACCGGGCGATCCAGCTGGAGATCACCGAGAACAATTTGATGAAGGACTTGCAGAACGTCATCCCGTCGCTGCACCGGCTGAACGAGGTCGGGGTGGAGATCTCCATTGACGACTTCGGCACCGGCTACTCCTCGCTGGCCTACCTGACCACACTGCCAATTTCCGAGGTCAAGATCGACCGCACCTTTGTGCGCGATCTGGGCATCACGCCGCAAAGCTCGGCCGTCGTCACCGCCATCATTGCGCTGGCCCGCGCCATGGGGCTGCGTGTGATTGCCGAAGGTGTTGAGACCATGCGGCAAATGGATGTCTTGCACCGCCTAGGTTGCAGCCTGATGCAGGGCTTTTTATTCAGCAAACCGCTGCCGCCCGAGGAGGTTGAGCTTTGGCTGGCGCAAACGGTGCTGCCGCGCAAAGCACCCTGGATTGCCCGGGCCAGTGCCGACCCGATTGCAGGCCTGGAGTTCAACCCGTCAGACGCCCAACGCCCCACCGGCGGCATTCGATAGGAGTAACCGATGGATGAGCGTCGCCCCCCTGCGGCACGGGTGCCAACCGGCGCGCCGGCTGCGCAAATTGCCAAGGCTGCCTTGGTTCGACTTGCCCAAGCGCAGTTGGAGCCCACGCCCGAGAATTACGCCCGCGCCTATGCGGTCGAGTCCGGGACCGAAGCGGCCCCTGCCGCCCTGCCCGAGCCCGTCCTGACCTTGGTCGCCAAGCTGCTGGCCTTGGGCGTGAGCAGCAGCCAGACCCGCCTGGATTTGCAGGTATGCATGCGCGAGCTGCGTTGGGCCGATGCGATCCGCCAGGTCGAAAGCCTGCAGCAAAGCGAAGGCCCGGCAGCCCAGGCCGAGGCCTGGGCGCAAGTGATAGAGCGCTTGGTCCGGGGCCTCGAGCGCGGCGGGCGCCAATGGACGATGGCGAAGAAAAAGGACGGCGTGCAGCGGGTGCTCGAAGGTAATCGCAGCGATACCCAGCGCCTGCTCAAGCGCATGCGGGCCTTGGTCAATAGCTGGGATTCGGACACCGCCGACGCCAGTGTGGACACCAACGGCGAAGACAGCGGAGGCACGCCCAGCCAGTTCTTCACCGGCGACGACTTTGGGCTCGGCGAACTGGACGCAAGCGATGGACAGGGACTTGAGCAGGAGCTGACTTCAACGCACGCCGCTGGCCCCGCCGCTGCGGGCAGTATGACCGAGCAATGGCCTGCGGTCGAAACTTCGCTGCACGGCACCGTGCAACATGCACTGAAGAGCCCCGAGGGTTATGCAGACGCCTTGATGGCCGAATTGGATTTGGCGCATCGCGCACTGTTGAGCGATGGCGCCACGCCACAAGCCGCCGCGCATATTGATGCGCTGTGCCTGCGCGCCCGCCACATGCTTGATCACCGCCAACATATGTTTGGCGAGTTGGGCCAACTGTGCCGCGAACTCAGTGCCAGCCTGGTGGACCTCGCCGAGGACGACTCCTGGGCGCGCGGCCAATGCGAGGCCATGAACGACACACTGGAGCAGGGCTTGAGCGGCCGGGGTGTGCGCTCCGTGACCGAAATGCTGGGCGGCACGCGCGAGCGCCAGCGCCAGCTGCGCGATGAACGCAGCCGGGCCCGCGATTCACTGAAGTCTCTGATCCACCAAATGCTCGCCGAATTGGGCGAATTGGGGCAACACACCGACCGCTTCCAGAACAGCATCGGCCGCTACGCCGAAGTGATTGAAAAAGCCGACTCGCTGGAAAGCCTGGCCGGCGTGGTGCGCGAGATGGTGGAAGAAAGCCGCAGCGTGCAGTCGCTGGTGCGCCAGACGCAAGACCGCTTGAGCCTGGAACATGAGCGAGCCAGTAACTTGAGCCAGAAGGTGGTCGAGCTGGAGGGCGAGTTGCGCCGCATGTCGAGCGAGGTGCAGACCGATCAGCTGACGCAAATAGCCAACCGCCGCGGTCTGCTGGCGGCCTTTGCGACCGAGCAGGCCAAGCTGGAGCGCGGCAGCGGCGAAGACAATCCCGAGGCTGCCGAGAGCGCAAAAATCGCGCTCGCCCTGCTGGACATTGACAACTTCAAACGCCTGAATGACACGCTGGGCCACGGCGCCGGTGACATCGCCCTGAAGTCATTGGCCGAACGCGTCTCCAACGAGTTGCGGCCCGGCGACTTGGTTGCCCGCTACGGCGGCGAGGAGTTTGTCTTGATGCTGCCCAACACGCCGCTGGACGAAGCACAGGCGGTATTGCAGCGCCTGCAGCGCGCCTTGTCAGCCAGCTTGTTCATGCATGAGGGCAAGGACGTGTTTGTCACCTTCTCCGCCGGGGTCACCCATTACCGTCTGGGTGAAACATTAGAGGCCGCCCTCGACCGGGCCGATCTGGCCTTGTACGAGGCCAAGCACACGGGCAAGAACCGGGCTTGCGTAGCGCCTTGACTGCCGGACCAGTCTTGCCTTGCCTTGGCTAGCGCTAGAAGTTAAACGCCAGCCGCAGCCCGCCCCAGTGTTTGCCATTGACCACGATAGGCGCGGAGACCTCTTTGAGCAGCACGAAGCGGCCACCGCCCATATCGCGGCGATAGGTTTGCAGCAGAAATGGCCGCTGATTGCGCGCTGAAGCGAGGCCGGTGCGGTCATTAAAAATTCGCCGGTATCGGCTGTTGGCGGTGTTCCAAACCACATCGCCGGCGCGTTGCGGCTGGCAGTATTTTTTGTTGTGCGTCGCCACATAACCATTGCGGTCCACGGCAATGCAATAGACCACCTTGTCGCTGAGGCTGAGCAGCTTTTCCTGCACCGCCGGAAACTGCCGATCGGCCAAATCAACAAAGCCGGTCACATGCTGGGCAGGATTGGAGCCTGCAAGCGGCCGGTAGTTGTCATCGAACAATTGCGCAGGCTTGATGGCGCCCGTCTTCAAGGCTTGTTCTAACAGCGTCGAGATCTCCAAGGCGGCGCCCTGCGCGGCACGAATATAGGGCGCGTCATCGACCTCGACACCAGAGCCGGCAATCTGCTCGATCAACTGCTCGGACATTTTCAGGAATCGGTCGCTGCACGCAAAAGCCGTATCCAGGCTGATCATCGCCTGCTGAACCTCCTGCTCCAGCTCGGCCGCACGGCCGGACAAGGAATCGATCGTCAGTGCACTTTGGCTGGCCGAATCGGCAATCCGACCCACGTCGGCCTGCACATCCGCGAAGGCTTGATGGATCAGACTCTTTTGGGTTTGATTGGGATCGTTACGCAACTCGCGGCTGAAGAGCTCGATGCGGGCATCCAGATTTGCGACCGTGCCCATGATGGACTTGGATGAGTTCTCGACCTGCCCGGCCAAGGCCTTGACCGCATCGGCCACGACGCCAAAACCTTTGCCCGCCTCACCGGCGCGGCCCGCCTCGACAGAGGCATTGAAAGCCACCAAACGGGTTTGCAGCGCGATTTTGGTGATCTCGGACGCGGCGTCCGACACTTGCCGCAGCGTCTGCACAATGCCGCCGACCTCGTTACCCACCCCTTCCAAGGCGTGGGCCGCTCGGCTGACCGCGCTGCGTGACTGTTCGGTCGAATGACTGATGGCCTGCTGAGCACCGCGCACCAGGGCCAAATCGCTGGACAAGGCGCCCATCGCCTCGCATTGAGCGACGACCACTTTTTGGGTATCTTCCAAAACACCGCGCACTTCGGCGGCATCTTTGCCAACACTTGACACCGAACGGGCCACCTTGCGGATCAGGGCCATCAAAGGCTCAGCCTCCAGCTTGGCCGAGGCATCCAACGCGCCTGATGCTGCATGCACAGCGGGCTGGGCAGTTTCAGATCGGCGCTTCCACCACATCAATGACATTGATTCTCCCGCTCCAGGCCTTCATCGGCCGCTGAAAATACCTTTACCAGTCCCGCAGCTTAACGCGCAAACGAGCGATCGCCTGGCTGTGCAACTGACAAACCCGCGACTCGGTGACCTTCAGCACGACCGCGATTTCTTTCAAGTTCATATCGTGCTCGTAATACATGCTCATCATGTATTGCTCGCGCTCGGGCAGGTTCTTGATCGCCGCCACCAGCGCTTCGCGCATGCGGTGGTCTTGCAGCTTGAGTAAGGGGTTATTGGCATGGTCGGCCACATGACGGTCGAGGAAGTCCTCATCGCCCTCGTCGCCAGACATGTCTTCCAAATAGACCAGCTGGGTGCCGCGCACCTTGCCCAATAGGTCTTGGTACTCTTCCAGCGGCACACCCATCTCGATGGCGATTTCGCTCTCCAGCGGCGCGCGGCCGAGCTTTTGCTCCAGCTTGCGCACAGCGCTTTCAATTTCACGCTGTTGGCGCCGCGAGCCGCGGCTCATCCAGTCGCCGCCGCGCAACTCGTCCAGCATGGCGCCACGAATGCGCTGCGTCGCGAAGGTCTCGAACTGCACGCCTTGACCGATGTCGAAGCGGCTCAGCGCATCCGTCAAACCGATCAGGCCGACCTGGATCAGGTCGTCAATTTCGATATTGGCGGGCAGCTTGGCAATCATTTGATGCGCCAAGCGGCGCACCAAAGGGCTGTATTGCCGAATCAGGGAGGAATTATCGAGGCGGCCTTTGGCGGTATACATCATCAGCTCCAGCGGCAATCAAACAGTGGCAACAGCGGCACGGTGCATCTGGGCTCGCACGGGCGGGCGCAGAGGACTGGCATTGACCGAGGCTTCCAAGGCGGCGCCGGGGGGAGCGGCCATCAAAAGCTCACGCGCCAAATGGCGGATCTCGGCGGAAATCGGGGCACTCGACGGGCTCTTCGGATCCATACAGGCCCAGTCGCGCAACACGGCGCCGAGGAAACCATCGGCGCAGCTGCTGATCTGCTGGGCAATGCGATCGGACAAACGCAGTTGCGGCGAGCAAGCGAGTAACAAGCTGTAGACCATCAGGCCGGCGCGGCTGGCCAACCATTTCATGCCAGCGTAGGCATGCGTCACGCTCATGCTGTCTGTATCGGCCAACAAGACCGGCCGCACTTCGCGCAGCGCCACCACGCGCGCCAATTCGGCGGCGCTGGCGTGCAGCAGCACGACATCGGCAAACGGTGCCGCATCACTGACCACTTCCAGAAACTGGGCGGCCGAGCCATTGGCATTGATATAGCGCATCGGCAGGCCGCGAGCCGCCAAGTAAGACACGTCCTTGGACAGACGCTCAACACAGGCGCTCAGATCGACCGAGGCCAGCTCCGACGGGACAGGCGCGCTCTCGCCAGCGTCAACCACCAAGGTATGCAGGCCGAGCTCGGCAAAGGCCGCGCACAGGCCTTCGAGCAGCACGCCACCACCGACCACATGGGGGTTGCTGACGACGGGGATGAAGCGCACCCTTGAACTGGCGAAAAGCCGGCGCAGGCCGTCGGCCTGGTCCTGCGGGGAATGTGTACGGTGAGCGTCGCGCATGATGTTGTCCTGTATCTCTTGTGAAGTGGGGACTAGAAAGCACCCATGGCAGCGGGATGCTTGAGGCCAAGCGCGGGCCCCCCGGCAAAGATCAAATTCACATCGGCGCTGTCCATGCGCCAAGCACCGGCTGCGGCCGCACGCAAGGCGCGTTGCACCAAGGCCTGGCTTGTCAGACGATGCCAGTCTTCCGGCACGCGCTGGCCGTTGGTGACGCCCAGCACCTTGAGCTTGTGGCGGATCAAGGTATCCAGCGCCGGGGCCAGCTTGACGGCCTCGTCGATCTTGGACAGCACAACGCCGTGGCAATCACTGGCGCGCCAGGCGCTGACCACATCCTCGATCGTTTCGCCTTGCTGAGCGGCATTGATGACCAGGATCTTGCGCACGCTGCGGTGTGCCAGCATGTCCAGTAACTCATTAGTTCGGCTGTCGCGCTGAGCCATGCCTGCTGTGTCGATCAGCACCATCTTCTTGCTCGAAAGCAGCTCCAGCAGATCTTCCAGCGAGGCCTTGTCATGAGCGGTATGCACCGGCACGCCGAGGATGCGGCCATAGGCGCGCAGCTGCTCATGGGCACCGACCCGATAGGCGTCCAGCGTGATCAGACCCAGGTGCGCTGCGCCATGACGGGTAGCGAATGCAGCGGCCAATTTGGCGGTTGTTGTGGTCTTGCCCACACCGGTGGAGCCGATCAGCGCGAACACGCCGCCCTGCTCTTCCAGCGCCGGGCTGTGCTCGTCGGTCTGCAGATTGCGCGACAGCACGTTGGCGGCCCAGCTCGTTTCATCGGCGGCCTCGCCGGGGCCGCCCTTGAACTCGGCCGGGCAGCCCTCGACCAGCTTGCGCACCAAGGCGGGCGAAAAGCCAATTTCCAACAGCTTCTGCGTCAAGCGGGCCTGGATGGGCTGACGCTGCAATTTTTCCATAAAGGCCAGAGCGCCGAAACGCTCTTCGATCATGCCCTTCATCGAACGCAGCTCGTTCATCATGTCTTGTTGATCGCGACGGCCACGGCCGGGCAAGTCGTTCAGCTCGCCTGCATTGCCCAAACCAGACAGATCGGCAAACTCACGTTGCTGCGCCGGCACACGGATTTCGTCGCGCAACACCGGCGGCGCACGGCGCTGGGCCGGGGCTGGCGGCGGTGCTACCGGCTCGGCACGGCGGGGTTGCATCGCTTGCAAGGCGTTCTGGGCGCGCTGTTGGCGTGCCGCATTCAAGGAGCTGACGCCGGGCGCGTCTTGCGGGCGGTCCATCATCATGGGCGGAGCAAGTGGATCGGGCACGCCGTCCAACTCGGCCTGGCGACGCTTGAGCACCCGCTCGCGCACATAGTCCTGAAAAGACAAGGTGCTCATCGCCAAAGTTTGGACGTCATCGCCGACCGCAGAAGCCGGGTCGGTGTAGCCAAAGCTAGGCTCGCTGCGCTGGCCGGTGCGGGCCGCAAAGCTGCGCGAGGCAGGTGCCTCGCTGGTGGCTGCGGGGCGGGCTTGCAGGCGGCTGGGTGCAGCCACACGCGGGGCGGTGGCCGCCACGCGTTCGATCTGCGACATGCCTTCCGGTGCCATCGCCAACACTTCTACGCCGCCGGCGCAAGGCTTGTTGGACAAGACCACGGCATCATTGCCGAAGGCCTGGCGCACCAGGGCCATGGCCTCACGGGAGGTTTTAGCGGTAAAGCTTTTGACGTTCATGCCGTGCCTCCAATGATGGAACCAATACGGATGGAATGAGTTTCAGGAATTTCGCTATGACCCAGCACTTTCAGGCGCGGCGCGGCGCGTTTGAGCAACCTGGCCATCGGCGCGCGGATCAGGTCGGGCACCAGCAAGCAAGCGGGCACACCGCGGTCTTCTTGCGCCTGAGCGGTCTCGGCGGCGCTGCGGGCCAGCGTATCTGCAACACCCGGATCCAGCGCGGCGCCATGCGGCGAATTCAGGGCCTGCGTGACCAAGCGCTCCAGTTCGGGCTCCAGCGCGATCACGTCCAGCTCTTTCACCGGACCGTAGATCTGCTGCACGATGGCAGGTGAAATGTGGGTGCGGATGCGGCGGGCCAGTTCCGCTGGGTCGGTCACAGTGGAATTTTCGGCCAGGCTCTCAACGATGGAACGCATGTCACGGATGTGCACGCCCTCTTCCAGCAGCAGCTGGAGAATTCTTTGCAAAGTGGCGATGCCGATCATTTTGGGTATCACGTCTTCAATCAGTTGAGGTGCTTGTTTGGTCAAGTGTTCGACCAGCGCCTGGGTCTCTACACGGCCCAGCAACTTGGCTGCGTGGACCTGCATCAAGTGTGAAAGATGTGTGGCCACCACGGTCGAGCAATCAACCACGGTAAATCCGGCCATTTGCGCCATTTCCTTTTGCTTGTCATCGATCCACACCGCCGGCAGGCCAAAGGCCGGGTCCGTGGTCTGCGTGCCTATCAGTTTTTGCGTCGCCTGGCCCGGGTTGATGGCCAACCACATGCCGGGGAAAGCCTCGGCCTCGCCCACCACGGCGCCGCGCAGCGAGAGCCGGTACTGACTGGGCCGCAGTTCCAGGTTGTCTCGGATATGCACGGACGGCGGCAGGAAGCCGACCTCCTGCGCGAACTTGCGCCGCACGCCCTTGATGCGGCTGAGCAGGTCGCCCTCGCGGGTCTTGTCGACCAGGCTGATCAGCCGGTAGCCAACCTCCAGGCCCAGGGTGTCAACCGGGATCAGATCGTCCCAGGTCGCCTCTGTATTGGGCTCGGCCGGCGCCAGGGCCGTGATGGCTTGATTGGTCTTGGCCTCACGCTCCTGCTGCTGATCCTTGACGCGCAGCCACCAAGCCAGATAGCCCAAGGCACCGGCGATGAACAAGAACACCAGGTGCGGCATGCCCGGGATCAGACCCAAGAGGCCGATCACACCGGAAGTCACCGCCAGGGACTTGGCCGAACCAAAGACCTGGCGGCCGATCTGGCTGCCGATGTCTTTGTCGGTGCCAACGCGGGACACCACCATGGCCGCAGCGACCGAGATCAGCAGCGCGGGCACTTGGGCGACCAGGGCATCACCGACCGCCAGCAAGATGTAGGAATCGGCCGCTTGGCTGGCACTCAGGCCATGCTGTGCCATGCCGATGATGAAGCCGCCGATGATGTTGATGAACAGGATCAACATGCCTGCCACCGCGTCTCCGCGCACGAACTTGCTGGCACCGTCCATGGAGCCGAAGAAATCGGCCTCGTCGCCCAACTCGGCGCGGCGGCGCTTGGCTTCTTTCTCGTCGATCAGGCCCGCGTTCAGGTCGGCATCGACCGCCATCTGCTTGCCAGGCATCGCATCCAAGGAGAAACGAGCGCCGACCTCGGCGATACGCTCCGCGCCCTTGGTCACCACGATGAAGTTGATCACCACCAGGATCGCAAACACGATCAAGCCGACGGCGAAATTGCCGCCGATCAAGAAATGCCCGAAAGCCTCGATCACCTTGCCTGCGGCACCGGTGCCGGTATGTCCCTCCAGCAGCACCACGCGGGTGGAGGCGACGTTGAGCGACAGGCGCAGCAAGGTGGTCAAGAGCAAGACGGTCGGGAAGGCCGCAAAGTCCAGCGGCCTGATCATGTGCGCGGCCACCATCATCACCATCACCGCCATCGCGATATTGAAGGTGAACATCAGGTCGAGCATGAAGGGCGGCAATGGCAGCACCATCATGGACAAAACCATGATGACCGCCATCGGCGCCCCCAAGGCGCCCAGTACGCCGGCGCGCGGCCCCAGCAAGGCTTGCAGTTGTGCGATCAAGGCATTCATACGGGCTCATCCTCCAGATCGCTGTCCGTCGGGACCGGTTTGTTGTGCGGATCCAGTTCCGGCGGCACCGGCGGATTGGGCATGGCAGGTTTGGCGCTGCGATTCTTGATGGCGGCCTTCAACTGATACACATAGGCCAGCACCTGCGCCACGGCCGAAAACAATTCGACCGGGATTTCACGGTCGATCTGGGCATGGGCATAGAGAGCCCGCGCCAAGACCGGCGACTGCAAAACAGGCACCTTGCATTCGGTCGCCAGATCACGAATCTTCATCGCCAACAGATCCGCCCCCTTGGCCACAACGCGCGGCGCGGCCATGCTGGCATCGTCATACTTCAGGGCCACCGCATAGTGGGTTGGATTCATCACGATCAGGTCGGCCGTCGGCACGGCGGCGAGCATGCGCCGGCGGCCAATCTCGCGCATCTTGGCGCGGATCTTGGCCTTGATCTCCTGGTTACCCTCGGCCTCTTTCATTTCCTGCTTGGCTTCTTCACGCGTCATGCGCATGCGGCGGTTGTAGAGCTGCTGCTGCAAGGGCACATCGATGGCGGCGAACAAGGCCAGCGCCACCCCGAGCAGCGTCATGCCCCCCATCAACTGCTGTCCGGCATAGACCAAGGCGGCGGGCAGCGGCACGGACATGATGCCGACGAAGGTGGTCATTCGGTCCTTCAAAACCATTGCCCCGATTACGCCCAGAATCAAGGCCAAAGCAACCGCTTTCAGCGCTTGACCGACGCCTTGGCCGGACACCAGCCGGCCCAGGCCGGTGATGGGATTGAGGTTGGAGAACTTGGGCGCCAGCGGTTTCATGGTCCAGTTCCAACCGCCTGAGGCAATATTGCTGGCGATGGCAACCAGCATCAAAAAGCCGCTGATGGGCAGCATCACCATCAGAAAACGCAGGGACAAGTCCCACAAGCGCTCGGCCATGAAGTTGGGCTGAGCCAACATACGCGCGTCAAAACGAAGTGCAAAGCCGAGCATGTTTTGCAAGGCTTCACTGATCGCCGGCCCACCCACCATCAGCACAGCGGCAGCTGCCACCATCATCGCGAAATGAGGCAAATCCTTCGAACGCGGCAGCTGGCCCTCGGCCCGAGATTTTTCAATCTTCTTGGCTGAGGCCGGTAAATTTCTGTCTTGTGCGTCTTGGTCGGCCATGATGGATCAGGTTGAACGAGCAGGTGCAATCTCGTGCAGCCATTGTTGGCGGGCCGGCCAAAAACTTAAGGCGAATAAGCTCGGTAAAAACAGACGTCATCCGGTCTAAGAAATAGCCGGACGTAAAAAAACCCGCCTGTAGCGGGTTCTTTGCTTGCTGCTCGGGAATGGGCTAAAAACCCAGACTCGCCAGCAAATCATCAACTTCGCCCTGATCGGCCACGATATCGGTGCGGCCTTCGGGGTTGACGACGGGGCCTTGCAAGATGTTCGGATCGACCTTTTCGCGCTGCTCGGGCGGCACGATGGAGACCAGCAGCTTGACCAGGCTATCTTCCAGATCGTTGGCCAGCGTCACCACCTTGGCCACCACCTGCCCGGTCAGATCGTGGAAGTCCTGCGCCATCATGATGTCGGTCAAATGCCCATCGATGCGCGCCGTGCGAGCCTCGACTTCCTTGACAAAGTTGAGCACCGCGCCACTGGCCACTGCCTTGACTGGGTCGGCCACCAAAGCCGCCGCAATCTCGTTGGTGGCATTGGTGATGTAGGCATGATCGACCTTGGCCTCATCGACCGAGTTCAGCACCTTGTTCGCGGCCGCGGCCGTCTTGGTGGCGATATAGCTCAGGCGGCTGCGCGCATCGGGCAGACCGTCGGTCGCCACCTGCAACTTGGGCATCACACCGAGTTGCTGCATGGTGTCATGCAAAACGCGTGTGATGGTGCCGATTTGCTGGAACACTTCGGGCGAGACCGTCAGCGGATCGGTGCCCGCGTCCAATTTACTCAGTGCTTCGATTGACATATTGTGTCTCCCTGAGAATCAGGCCGCAGCGGCCAGTTTTTGCATGATTTTCTGCACTTTTTCTTCCAGGGTCGCCTTGGTGAAAGGCTTGACGATATAGCCTGCAGCACCCGACTGGGCGGCCAACACAATGTCTTCCTTGCGCGCTTCGGCCGTCACCATCAGCACCGGCAAATGCTTCAAGTTAGGGTCTTCCTTGATCGCCTTGAGCAATTCAAAACCGGTCATATTCGGCATATTGATGTCGCTGACGACAAAGTCGTACTTGGCCAGCTTGAGCATGCTGAGGGCCTCAACACCATCCTCCGCTTCGTCGCAATTGTTGTAGCCGATCTCCTTCAACAAGCCGCGCACAATGCGCCGCATGGTTGAGAAATCGTCAACAACCAAAAATTTCATGTCTGTGCTCATGGCTTTCCTCGCAGGGCTAGAGAGATTTATCGGGGCTTGGTGGCGGAACTTGAGGGACTTATTTCAGGGCTGGCGTCAGCGGGCGCTGGCGCTGGGTCTTCTGGTGGCAAATTCTTTAAAACCGCGTCTTCAGCATCGCGGTTCATCACGATGATACTGATACGCCGATTGATTGGACTCTCGGGCTGTTTAGGGTCCAGCAACTTGCTCGCTGCCAAACCCTGCACCCGCAGCGTACGCGCTTCCGGCAGTCCGCCAAGACTTAATTCACGCCGTGAAGCGTTGGCCCGGTCGGCCGACAGCTCCCAGTTGGAGTAACCCCGATCACCTGCGGAGAAAGGCTGCGCATCGGTGTGCCCCTCCAATGTCAAGCGATTGGGGACTTCGGACAAAACGCTGCCCAACTCGCGCAGCAACTGCTTCATATAAGGTTTGACGACGGCGCTGCCGCTGTCAAACATCGGCCGCCCTTCTTCGTCGGCGATCTGGATCCGCAGACCTTCCAGCGTCATATCGAGCTTGATTTGGCCGCCCAGCGAACTCAGCTGAGGATTGTTGGCCAGCACTTTTTCAACCTTGTCCTTCAATTCTTCAAGCCGAGCGCGTTCGGCCTTGCGCTGCTCTTCTTTCAGCGCGCGCAGATTGAATGTGCGTTTTTGCGCCTCGACGTCTCCGGATTTGACCTGGCCGGTTTCGCGTGTCAAGTCTTTGCCGCCGCCCTTGACCACCGACGAGGAGTCACCCGAGCCCGAGCCGCCTTGCATCGCCACCTTAAGAGGCGAGCCGAAGAAATCTGCAATACCCTTTTTGTCTCCCTCGGTGGTGGAACCGAGCAACCACATCAACAAGAAGAAGGCCATCATCGCCGTCACGAAGTCGGCATAAGCGATCTTCCAAGCGCCGCCATGGCTGGCGTGGCCACCCTTCTTGACCCGCTTGATGATGATGGGCTGAAGTTTTTTTGCGTCACCGGCCATCTGGAGCCCCCAGGGACTGCGTTTCAAGCAAGAGCAAAGGCATCACTTCTTGCCCTTCACATGAGCCTCAAGCTCGCCGAATGTGGGGCGATCGCCAGAGAAAAGCACCTTGCGGCCGAACTCGATGGCGACTTGTGGGGCGTAGCCCTGCATGCTGGCCAAGAGCGTGGTTTTGATGCATTGCAGCTCTTTGCCAGCGTCTTCAACTTTTTGTTCCAGCAAACCCGCCAAAGGTTCTGCAAAGGCATAGGCCAACAAAATGCCGAGGAAGGTACCGACCAGCGCCGAGCCGATCATGCCTCCCAGCACTGCGGGCGGCTGGCCCACCGAGCCCATGGTGTTGACCACACCCAGCACCGCCGCCACGATACCGAAAGCCGGCAGACCACCGGCGATACGCTGAATCGCCGCGACGGCGGCATGCTCTTCAGCATGATGGGTATCAATCTCGTTGTCCATCAGAGATTCAATCTCATGCGCATTGAGGTTGCCCGACACCATCATGCGCAGGTAGTCGGTGATGAATTCGGTGACATGGTGGTCATTGCCCACGGTCGGATACTTTTGAAACAGCGCCGAGCTGTGCGGATCTTCGACGTCTTTTTCGATCGACATCAGACCTTCTTTGCGCGCTTTTTGCAAGATGTCGTACATCAGCGCCAGCAATTCCAGATAGCGGGCCTTGCTGAACTTGCTGCCCTTGAAGCAACGCCCCAAGCCGGCCATCGTTGCCTTCACCACCTTCATCTGATTGTTGGCCAGAAAGGCGCCGATGGCGGCACCAAAAATAGTGATCATCTCGAACGGCAAAGCGTGCAAGATCACCATGATATTGCCGCCGTGGAATATGTAGACGCCGAAGATGCAAACCATCGCGACGGCCCAACCGATGAAGACAAACATAATGCTTTCTTTTGAGGGTTTCCTGCCCTTATCGGCGGGATCTTTGAGGCCTTGAGTGTGGCAATAGTTTTTGCGGTCGGTCCGCGCATCAAAGCGGTTTTGACGGTGCAATCGAGCCTATTGCCATGGGCAAAGCAGGCTCAAGGACTTTCGGAAGTTGGCGACCCGGGCCGATACACCCACAAGCTGTGTCCGCGACCCAAAGCCAGTGTCGCCAATGGAGCTTGACCGGAGATTTCAAAGTCGAGGCTGACCAAATAGGCCGTGGGCGGCAGCTCACGGCAGGCCTTGCTCCAAACCCGGCCCATGGTCTCAGGGCGCTGGAACACATAGACCAGCGCAAACGGCGACCAGTCCTGCGCCCACATATCGCCCCGGTGAATCTTGGCCCAGCGGCAGCGCATCGCCGCCAAGCTCGCCAGCAAGCCACTCCATTCGATGCCCTCGATGCGGGCATCTGGGTAGGCTCGGTGTAGCTCCCGCAAACCATGGCCCAAGCCACAACCGGCGTCGAGGATGGCTGCATTTGCAGGCAGCGGTGCCAGTTTGCGCAGCGCCGTCAAAGCGCCTTGCGGTGTAGGGAACCAGGGCGCATCGCTCCAGGTACGGCGCGGATAAGCCAGCGCCAGCAAAGCCAGCGGCAAGAGCCAGGTCCACGCAGGCAGGGCCGCAGAACGCAGCACCACCAACATCGAGAGCGGGAAGCCCAGTGCCACGATCAGGCGGCGCCATCTCGCTTGGTGCAGCAGCGCCAGGCCAGCACCTAGGAGCGCGCTGGCGGACATGGCCGGGCCAATCGTCAAGCCGGCCGCCATCAGGCCCGTGAAGCTGGCCCAAGCTGCAGCCCAGCTCAGCAGAGCAGGCAGCGGCCAACGCAACAGGTGCATAGAACTCAGCACAGCACGCGGTCGATTCGCAAGCCGGGCAAGCTCAATGCATCTGGATGGAGCCCTGCGCCCTGCCCTTGCCGGCGCGGGCCGGCGGGTTGCACATGCCGCAGACATAGTGGCGGGCGATTTCATGCGGATGGGTGACGAAGTGGCCGCCGCAGTCCGAGCATTTGGTCATCGTCAACATGCCGTTGTCGATGAACTTGACCAAACGCCATGCGCGGGTGATGGACAGCATCGCTTCCAGCCCCTGCGCCTGTGTCTGCTCTTGGTAGAGCTGATAAGCCTTGATGACGGCGTCAATTTCGTCCAGCTCCGAGACCTTGTTCAGGTACTCGTGCACGTTCAAGAACAAGGACGCATGAATATTAGGCTGCCAAGTCATGAACCAGTCGGTCGAGAACGGGAGTTGACCCTTGGACGGGCTCTTGCCCGAAACTTCCTTGTACAGGCGCAGCAGGCGCTCGTAAGACAGATCGGTCTCCGACTCCAACACTTGCAAACGCGCACCCAGATTGATCAAGGTCACGGCACGGCTGATCTGCAGGGCTTCGGTGAGGATGCTTTTGTTGCGCATGATGGAGTCTCGGTTCTTGGATCTGTTAAGTCTTTGCGGGGCCAGCGCCGGGCCGCTCCCAAGCGGCACCGCCGTCCGGAACGGGCAACGGGTTCAGCCCGTTGTTTGTTCCGACCCCTAGGGGGTGCTTGCGCGTATCAGCGCAAGCGGGGCCAACAATTTAGGCGGCTTCTTGATGGCGGCCGGCCATCAGGATGCTGGCGTGAAGGCGGGAGACGCCGTCGTTGGCGGCCGTCTTGCCGTGGCTGGTCAGCAGACCCCAGACCAAATCGTCATCCATACGGAAGCGGCACAGCAAGGTGTTGCCGGAAGCGATCTTCATCAGCTGGGCGGGGCTCAAGGTGGCGATCAAGGTCGCCGTGTCTTCGGAGACACCCAAGCGGTACAGCGCTTGCTCCCGGTCGGCGCGAATCAGGTTCTGCGCCAACATCAGGTAGGACAGATTGGCTTCACGAATTTCGGCGAGGATTTGGTCTGCGTTCATGTTGAGCTCCGGGGTTTTGACTTCGTGATTCGTAACAACTTGATACGGATTGTGAAGACATGAACTGGGCGGCAACATCAGGCTATCTCCAGCGCTTGAGTCCCTTTTCTTCCCTCACCTCTGTAAGGCAACTTCTTACACGGGACAGCATGTTTTGCCGGTCGCCCCATGAAGATCTTGTCGGTGTAGGACAAAAACTGTCAGCCAACCAGGGTGGCCAGCACTTCCATGCGCAAGGCGTCGTTATCCCGCAATGACTGCAAAACCATGGGCATAAAGCGACGGTTGTGTTCGATATTGCGGACCACAACATAGGTCACGCGCACGCACTCATCGATGCCAAAGGGCTGATCGGCGCGTGCCGCGAGGGCCTGCAAATAGAACTTGATCAGGGCGAAACGCACCGCCAGGGCCATGAAGTCAGCTTCCAGCTCAGCGCTGCCGTTGCGCGGGAACAAGGAGACCACCATGCTGTTGACAAGATAGTTCTTCAGCACATGCGGATGCGCTGCACCAAACTCTTTGAGCCTTTCAGCACCTTGCGAGCTCTGGGCTTGCAGGCCGGCCTGGACCTCCGCGATCAAGGCGCGAAACGAAGGGCGCCCGCCGTTGTCAGCCAAGAACTTCTGCGTTGCCCCCATCAGTAACGATGCCTGTAACTCTTTCGGAATGTTCAGGCTCTCCACATGGGCGGCCGCATGCTCTAAAAAGTTCGGGTTCAGGTACTGCTCGAAAGCGTCTGACATACCCTGATCAGCGGCCAGCGCATCCCCACCCTGCGCTTGCACATCGGCGGCCACCTTGGCAACTTGGCGCAGCAAAAGACCGCACACCACCAAGGCTTGAGCCGCAGTCAGGTCGGGATGCTTGATGACCATGATCAAGGCCTCACGCAGCAGTCGGGCGTGCCGGCGCACGAGATCGGGCTCGGCCTCCGCAACCGGGCCAACGCGGCGGTTGAATGGCACCAAACTGAGGTTGGCAAAAGGCAGGGTGAAGCTGTCCAACTCGACCGCATCGGCCGAGGCCAAAGCCAAGCGCGCCGCCTCTGGGCAACTCAAACTGGCCGCCACCCCCGCCTGCACACCCTCCAAGGTGTAGATGCGAGGATATTCGCTACAGGTATTGGACAAGGCCTGCGCGCCCAAGCCTGCATGGATTTGGCAAAGCCTGGCCTCATCCAAGAACGGACAAGCCTCCTCGGTCTTCAGGGCAATCGAGGCATAGCTGCCGCTCACCGACACCGGACCGGAATTCTTTTGCACATGCTGGCGCAGCAAACTCGCCAAAGGCTCGATCTTGATCGCCTGGTACTTTTGATAGGTCGGCTTGTCGATGCTGACCTGCCAGCCCGTGCAGCAGTTCTCCACACAGGCCGAACCCACGCATTGAAACTGTTGTAAATAGCGTGGCGCTTGTGCGACCGGACTGAATTTACCCATCTTCATCAACCCCAAGTCCAAAAATTGCCTGCGAGCGTAACGCCTTAACGCGGCGGCGCGCGAACTCAGCCGGCAAATGCACGCCGCAAATCTGCGGCTTCCTGAGCACGCCCGGTGCCATCCAGCACCAAGGCCAGGTTGTGGGCCGCCAAATAACTGCCCCTTCCCGCCACCGCACCGCTCAGATCGGGCCGCTCGCCCAACTCCAAACAGCGCCGCCAGGCATCTTCAATCATGGGCAGCAAATGCGGCGCTTGATCAGGCGCATCGGCGGCAAAGTCCAGCAGCAAATCACCCAGCGCAAAGAAGAAGTCCGGCGACGCGGCACAAACCCCTAACTGCGTCTGCGCGAACTGGACGGCCTGCTCATGCCGCTTGAGCTGTTTAAGCGCGAAGAGCCTGCGCGTCACCAAGTCAAACCACCAGCCCTGTTCCGGGTGCGGCAGAGCCGCCGCTTTCTCGAAACACTGCTCGGCGCGCTCATGCTCGTCATAAACCGCGCAGTCCTTGCCGAGCTGATACCAAAGATAGGCTTGTTCGGGATGAGCTTGCAATTCTTGCTGCAAAAGCCCTTGGTTGCGGCCGCGTTTGGCCTGCAGGCGCTCGGGCAAATAGCCGTCATGCCCCACGACAATGCTCAAAGGCTTGACCGGCAGCGCATGTTGCGGCTGCTCATGGATGCGGCCGGTGTAACGCACCGCACCCGGCAAGACCCGTGAGAGCCTGGAATGCGCATGGCGCAACTCGCCATCGAAAAAATGATCCTGCAAAGCGATCGTGCCGACAAAGTCGGGCCGCGTTTGACGCAGGGCGAGCAGAGCCTCGCCGCCACTGATCAGCCATTCGTCGGCATCGAGCAGCAGATGCCAATCGGCCGCGGCCGCGTCCAGCGCCGCATTGCGGGCTGCCGCAAAGTCATCGCACCAGGAAAAACCTTCAACGCGTGCACCACAGGCCGCAGCCAAGCTCGGCGTCGCATCGACCGAGCCGGTATCTAGCACTAGCATCTCGTCGACCCAAGGCCGCAGCGAGTTCAACAGCCGCTCGATGCGTGCGGCCTCGTCGCGCGCAATCACCACCAAGCAAGTTCGCATCGCCACCGCTGCACCGGCCATCTCAGACTCGCTTAATCAGTGCATCTGGATCGAGCCTTGCGAGCGGCCCTTGCCGGCACGGGCCGGTGGCTTGCACATGCCGCAGACATAGTGACGGGCGATCTCATGGGGATGGGTGACGAAATGGCCACCGCATTCCGAGCATTTGGTCATCGTCAACATGCCGTTATCGATGAACTTCACCAAGCGCCAAGCACGCGTCACGGACAGCATCGCTTCCAGGCCCTGCGCCTGCGTTTGTTCCTGATAGAGCTGATAGGCCTTGATGACCGCATCAATCTCATCCAGCTCCGACACCTTATTCAGATACTCATGCACGTTGAGGAACAAGGAGGCATGGATATTGGGCTGCCAGGTCATGAACCAATCGGTAGAAAAGGGCAGTTGGCCTTTGGATGGGCTCTTACCTGAGACTTCCTTGTACAAGCGCAGCAAGCGCTCGTAGGACATATCGGTTTCGGACTCCAACACCTGCAGGCGTGCGCCCAGATTGATCAAAGTAACGGCACGGTTGATCTGGATTGCTTCGGTAACGATGCTTTTGGCGCGCATGGTGGAGTCTCGGTTTTCTTGTGAACTGGGGCTAAAGGAATCAGGCGGCTTCTTGATGGCGGCCGGCCATCAGGATGCTGGCGTGAAGGCGCGAAACACCGTCGTTGGTGGTGGTCTTGCTATGGCTGGTCAACAAACCCCAGACCAGATCGTCGTCCATGCGGAAGCGGCACAGCAAGGTGTTGCCGGAGGCGATCTTCATCAGCTGAGCGGGGCTCAGCGTAGCGATCAGCGTCGCCGTGTCGTCGGACACGCCCAAGCGGTAGAGCGCCTGCTCGCGGTCGGCGCGAATCAGGTTCTGCGCCAACATCAGGTAGGACAGATTGGCTTCACGAATTTCGGCGAGGATTTGGTCTGCGTTCATGCTGGGGCTCCGGTTTGTTTGGCTACACGATTCGTAACAACTTGAAACGGATTGTGAAGACACAAACAGGGTCGCAACATCAGCCTAAATCCAGCCCTTGAGTCTGGCTTCTTCCCAGAGCCTTGTCAGGCAAACTCCTACAGGCTTGCCTGCCAACATTCAAGCTGCCCCAGCGCCATGAGTGTCAGCGCTGGGAGCCTAAGTGGCATCAGCCCAAGAGCTTATCGAGCCGCGCCAATTCGGTCTGCGCCACCGGATACAGATCGGGAGCCTCACTCATCAAGCTCAGCAAGGCCTCACCCTGCAGCAGCTGTCGCAGCGTTTGCCTGGCCTGCAGCGCGTTGCCCTGACCGCTCTGAGCAAAAGCCAAGGAATAAAGACTCGCCCCATGGTTGGCCGATATGGCCAAGGCCTGTTTGGCATAGGACTCGGCATGTTTCAACTCGCCCGCGCTCAGCAGCAAAGCGGCCATATCGCTGAGCAAGTCATGCGCCATCGGCTCTTGCTCCAGCGCATCCATCAGCACCATCAAGCCTTGCCCGACTCGCCCATGGGCAGCCTCGGCATAAGCCGCATTGCGGGCTTGCGCCAAGAGCCAAGCCGCTTCTTCACTGATTTCCCGAGCTTCCGGCTTGAGCGCCATGGCCTGCTGGGGGGCTTTCGTCATCGCTTGCGTGATTGCATGCATGTGATTCTCCGAGAGGTTAAGTCCAGTCATCGCCTGCGCCGCTCGCCTATTCAAGCAACAAACTCAACGGTTTGCCAAATTGAAAGGGCAGAGCCCGGCGTTCCATTCACGATCCGATCAGTTCACCCCGGTCCATGCAGTAGCACGTTAGGGTCAAACAGCTTGCTGATAGAAATGCGCGCCTGCGCACGCGTCTCGACGGCAATGGAGCGAACTTTAGGGCCGCTCGGCAAGGCTATTCGGCAGAAAAGCGCCGGCTAGAGCGCGCTTATCAAAACCTCGGTGCAACTGCCCCGGCCGAAAACAAGTCAGGGCAGATAAGACAGGACGCTCCTCCGGTCAGGCCCCTTTTTCAGCTACATCTCACACAAGATTCCAAGGACCCCGCAAGAACCGAAAAGCCCTTCCAGCCATCGCCGACCTGCTCCTCTTGCAGCTTCACGCCCCGCACCTCACAGGTAAAGCGGCAGCAAATTCAAGAACAGCAGCACAAACCCGGCGCTTATCTACAGATCAAGCTTCTTGAGAATAGTGCTCAAGTTCGCCTGTCTCTGGCCGATAGGAATACACCGGTTGTAAAACTGATGCGTGGTCCGGTTGGTCTGCTGCGAAGTCGTGCTCTTCTTTTGCTTGAGCACAACGCTTCAATGCGTTCACAGCGCCGGACGAGTCGGGTCAAGGTCACAAGACCAAAGACCCGACTCTCGAAAGTTCTTTGGAGCTTATCGAATCATGTCGGCGGCTTGGCCGGGAATCTTCGTAGCTGAACCAGGAGCACAACAATGCCCGCAATCATCAACTCAAACGTCCCCTCGCTGAATGCGCAACGCAATGTTGCAACTTCGCAGAACTCGCTGGCCATATCCATGCAGCGGCTCTCGTCGGGTTTACGTGTCAACTCTGCCAAAGACGATGCCGCCGGCTTGTCGATCGCCGAACGCATGACCGCTCAAGTGCGCGGCATGAATGTGGCGGTTCGAAATGCCAACGACGGCATCTCGCTGGCGCAAACGGCGGAGGGCGCACTCGGCAAGATCGGTGACTCGCTGCAGCGAATGCGTGAGCTAGGTGTGCAGGCGCGTAACGCGACCAACACCACCACCGACTTGGACTCGATCGGCAAGGAATTCGCGGAACTAGGCGCCGAGATTCAGCGGGTCGCCTCAGGCACCACCTTCAACGGCAAAGCTGTTTTGGGCGGCGGCGCAGGCGCTCAACTGTTCCAAATTGGCGCCAACACTTCGGCCAATGATGCGGTCACGGTGACGACCAAAAACATGGCCACCGACACCGATATCAAGGCCGTGACCGATGACAAGATCGACAATGCTTCTACAGCAGCGACATTGAAGACCACCATCGATCAGATCGACACAGCCATCAGTACGGTCAGCTCCGAACGCGCGTCACTCGGTGCTTCACAAAACCGCTTTGATGCGGTGATTTCCAACTTGATGGTGTCGGTGGAAAACCAAACCGCATCGCGCAGCCGGATTCTGGATACCGACTATGCGACGGAGACGGCCAATCTGAGCCGAGCGCAGATCCTGCAACAAGCAGGCACGGCGATGATTGCGCAGGCCAATCAAGCGCCGCAGCAAGTACTTTCTTTGCTTCGATGACCCCGGGCCAGCCTCGCTGGCCCTGAGTACACCCGTCGGACCAGGAACGGATAGCCTCACCCCTCCAGCACAAGCCCCTTGACGCCGCCCCTCATGCTGCCCTTGAGCAGCAGCCCGCAGATGGGCGGCGTCTTTTTGACTGAATGCACTTCAGCTCAACCCAAGGCGCAGCCCCCCCCCTCCCCCTTCTCTCCGGCTCTTCTCGCTTCTTCACCCATTGAATGGCAAGAAGATAACGGCGTTTTCAGGCGGCTACTACAGACCGCTACTGTGCCCTCGGCACATGCGCCCGCCTGCACGCTTGGCTCGTACACACCCATCTGGGAGCTCGCTTCCCCAGCGAGCAATGCTTGATCACCACGGATCAAGCCAGCCAGAGCGACAAGCATCGCTCCCGCTTTGCCCAAGCCCTCGCTCCAGGACTTCATACCCCGCTTGCTGCGCGCGTCGATCGACGGCCCGGGATGGAAATGCCCCGCCCCTTTAGCTTCAATTCATTGAATAGGCAGGGCCAGGTGGCGCTTATCAAACCCTCCCCACTCCCGCTACGGCCGAAAACAAATCAGGGCTCGCAATACTGGACGCTCCTCCAGCACTGCCCCTGTTTCAGCTACTCCCTAACGCAAGATTCCAAGGAACCCGAAGAACCGCAAAGCCCAATGCTCCAGCGCCGACCTGCCACTTCAGCAGCTTTGCGCCCCATCCAAACCAGGACGGCGGCCGCAAATCCAAGAACAGAGCAAGAACCCCGGCGCTTATCAACAGATCAAGCCTCTTGACAAAAGCGCTTAAGTTCGTCTTTGCGCTGGCCGATACCAATTCAACGGGTCTGGAAACAGATGCGTGGTCCGGTAGGAAAGCCGCCAAGTTGAGTACTTCATTTGATGGGGCACAAAGCAGCAACGGTTACCTAGCGCCGGGCGAGGCGGGTCAAGGTCGCAAGGCCGATGGCCCGAATCTCGGAGTTTCGTTTGATTCTCCGAATCACGTCGGCGCTTAGCCGGGAATCTTCGTAGCTGAAACAGGAGCACATCATGCCCGCAATCATCAATTCAAATGTCCCTTCTCTGAATGCGCAACGCAATGTTGCGACTTCACAAAACTCGCTGGCTGTATCCATGCAGCGCTTGTCCTCTGGACTGCGAGTCAACTCCGCAAAAGACGATGCCGCCGGCTTGTCGATCGCAGAACGCATGACCGCACAAGTGCGCGGCATGAATGTGGCGGTTCGGAATGCCAACGACGGCATCTCTTTGGCGCAAACCGCGGAAGGCGCTTTGGGCAAAATCGGCGACTCGCTGCAGCGCATGCGTGAGTTGGGTGTGCAGGCCCGTAACGCCACCAACACCACCACCGATTTGGACTCGATCGGCAAGGAATTCGCCGAGCTCGGCGCGGAAATCCAACGCGTTGCCTCGGGTACTACCTTCAACGGTAAAGCCATTCTGGGCGGCGGATCCGGCGCTCAATTGTTTCAAATTGGCGCGAACACCACGGCCAACGACTCGGTCACCGTCACCACCAAGAATATGGCCACTGACGCCGACATCAAAGCGGTCACGGATGACAAGATCGACAACGCATCGGACGCAACAACCCTGAAGACGACGATCGATCAGATCGACACCGCCATCAGCACGGTCAGCTCCGAACGCGCCGCCTTGGGTGCTTCACAGAATCGCTTTGATGCGGTGATCTCCAACCTGATGGTGTCGGTGGAGAACCAGACTGCATCACGAAGCCGGATTCTGGACACCGACTACGCGACGGAAACGGCAAACTTGAGCCGCTCGCAGATCCTGCAGCAGGCCGGTACGGCGATGATTGCTCAAGCCAATCAGATGCCGCAACAAGTCCTGTCATTGCTTCGATGACCCCGGGCCAGCCCAGCTGGCCCTGAGTACACCCGTCGGCGCAGGAACGGATAGCCTCACCCCTCCAGCACAAGCCCCTTAATGTCACCCATTCGGCCGCTCATAATTTCTAATTTGAGCAGCACCCCTGCAATGGGTGGCGTTTTTTTGAAAGAAACTGTTTAAGTCAATCCAAGGTGTCACCGATAACAAATCAACGGGTCCGAGGAAGTGAATGGACTACGTGGTCCGGTCAACCGGCCCTGTGAAGCGCCAAGCAATTGGGGCCCACAGGACAGGAGCGGACGGTGCAAAGCGGCAGATTTTTCTGCGTGTTTTGCTGGCAAAGCTGCCTCCTCATGCAGCCTAGTTATCGAACCGTGAGCCCGGTTTTCCGGCAAGTCATAGACACCGAAAGGATTGAAAATGCCCTCCATCATCAATACCAATATTGCTTCGCTGAACGCACAACGTAACGCGTCAAGCACACAGCTTTCTCTGGCCACGTCGATGCAGCGTCTGTCGTCCGGCATGCGCGTCAACTCGGCCAAGGACGACGCCGCAGGACTCGCCATTGCGGAACGCATGAGCTCCCAAGTTCGCGGCATGAATGTGGCCGTTCGCAACGCCAATGACGGCATCTCTTTGGCGCAAACGGCTGAAGGTGCTTTGTCTAAAGTGGGCGACTCGCTACAGCGCATGCGTGAACTGGGCGTTCAAGCCCGGAACGCGACAAACACGACCACCGACCTTGCCTCCATCGGCAAGGAGTTCACCGAGTTGGGCAGTGAGATTCAACGCGTTCTGGCAGGCACCACATTCAACGGCAAGGCTATTCTGGGTGGTGATTTTGGCGCCCAGATCTTCCAGATTGGAGCCAACACAACCGCCAACGATATTGTCACGGTGACGACCGAGAACATGACGGCCAATGCCGAGATCAAGGCCGTGACCGACGACAAGATTGACGACACCTCCGACGCGACCACACTGAAGGCCACGATCGAACAAATTGATGCGGCCATCAACACCGTCAGTTCCAGCCGGGCCACTTTAGGCGCCGCGCAAAATCGCTTCGAAGCCGTGATCTCCAACTTGATGGTGTCGGTGGAGAACCAGAGTGCGGCACGCAGCCGCATCATGGATGCCGACTACGCTTCTGAGACCGCCAACTTGAGTCGCTCACAGATCCTGCAGCAAGCTGGTTCGGCAATGATCTCCCAGGCCAACCAGATGCCGCAGCAAGTCTTGTCTCTGCTGCGCGGCGGCTAAGCAGTTACTGACACCGCAATCATCAAGTAGCCCAACTCAAGCGCTCCCCTCCCCGACCCAGCGTCGGGCGGGGAGCTTTTTTATGGGCGATGTTTCACCCCTTTTTCGGAGCTTTGAAACAGCCGAGCACTTAGAAAATTCGCTCATCGGGTTTGGAATTTTTGCAGACCCGGCGTTCGGAACAAGCGGCGACCTTGCGAAGGCAATGCTTGAAATGGCCGGGCGGAGATGGCGACGGAGGAACCTTGGGTTTGCCGCCACCACAAGACGCCGGCTTGACCGGAAGTTAGCGAATTTTGCAGGAGTGCTCAAATGCCCCAGACCATTAACACCAATATTGCCTCGCTCAACGCGCAGCGCAATCTCAATATGTCGCAGGGATCGCTGGCGGTGTCCATGCAGCGTCTGTCCTCGGGTATGCGTGTCAACTCCGCCAAGGACGACGCAGCCGGCCTGGCGATTGCCGAACGAATGAACGCCCAGGTGCGCGGCATGAATGTGGCGATTCGAAACGCCAACGACGGTATTTCGCTGGCGCAAACGGCTGAAGGCGCGTTGTCCAAGGTCGGCGACACGCTGCAACGGATGCGAGAGCTCTCGGTGCAGTCGCGCAATGCGACCAACACCACCACCGACTTGGACTCCATCGGCGCGGAATTCGGCGAGTTGGCCCAAGAAATCAGCCGAGTGTTGGCCGGTACGACCTTCAACGGCAAAAAGATCCTCGGCGTAGACGCAACGCTGCCGCAAGAGTTCCAGGTCGGCCCGAACACCGGCGCAGAAGACACCATCACGGTTGCGACCTCGGATCTCACGGCCGACGCCACCATCCTCGCGGTGACGACCTCCGTTATCGGCAATGCCTCGACGACGGCCGACCTGAAGGTCGTCATCGACAACCTGGATATCGCCCTCAACACAGTCAGTAGCCAACGCGCCACCTTGGGTGCGTCGCAGAACCGTTTTGAGGCGGTGATTTCCAATTTGCAGGTCTCGGTGGAGAACCAGAGCGCGGCGCGCAGCCGCATCATGGATGCCGACTATGCATCGGAAACCTCGAATTTGAGTCGTACGCAGATTCTTCAACAGGCCGGCAATGCGATGGTGGCACAGGCGAATCAACTGCCACAGCAAGTCTTGAGCCTGCTGCGCGGCGGTTGACGCTTGAACTAAGGCCTCAATCAGGGTCTCATTGACCCTCAAGAAAAACCCGAAATGGTCGATAGTGCACTTGCCTATCGACCATTCGTCATTTTTTAAGCGTCCACCATGTGGCGCTTAGTGGAGCATCATCATGCCCAGCATCACCTCAGCCGGCATCGGCAGCGGGCTCGACATCGAGTCCCTGATCGGCAAGCTGGTCGCCGTTGAACGAACCCCGATCAACCAGCTGAAGACCCATACCGATGGTCTGAAGACGCAGTTGTCGGCCTACGGCAAGATCCAAAGCGCGCTCGCCGCAATGCGGGATGCAGCGGGAAAGTTGACCAAACCCGACACCTGGGCGGCCAGCATGGGCAATTCCAGCGATGCGACAGCAGTCTCGGTCAGTCCGAGTGCGTCTGCACCCACTGGCAATGTCGCTGTGATGGTCAATCGGCTGGCATCGGCGCAATCGGTGTCCAGCAAGGTGATCCCCGTCGGCCAAGCGGTAGGACAAGGCACGATGACAATCGAACTGGGCAAATGGACCGAAGCGCCGCCCCCTGCCGACCCCAACGATCCCGTGCCGCCACCGACCTTCGACCCCAAAGCAGGTGGTAGCCCCATCAACATCAACTTGCCAGCCGGACCTTACCAACTGGCCCAAGTCCGCGACGAGATCAACAAGAGTAACGCCGGCGTGGTGGCCTCGATCGTGACCGACAGCAGCGGCCCACGCTTGGTCATTCGCTCCAGTGAAACCGGCGCCACCAATGGCTTTCGTATCAAGGTCGCGAATTCAGATGGGCAGCCGGACGGCGAAGGCTTGTCGGCTCTATCCTATGACCCCGGCACATCGCTTACCCCCATGACGCGCAACCAAGCGGCAGGCAACGCCAGTGTCTTGCTCAATGGCCTTTCGGTCGATTCGGAATCGAACACCCTGAAGGATTCCATCGAAGGCATGACGATCAATTTGCTCAAAGCGAGCACTGCCGAGGTCAATCTGACGATAGGGCCGGACAAGGATTCCATCAAGAAAGCCATCAACGACTTCGCCACCGCCTACAACGCTGTTGCAACCTTGATGGGCGACCAGACCAAGTATGACGCTGCGACAAAAAAGGGCGCCGCCTTGCAGGGTGACTCTTCGGTCGTCGGGCTTCAGTTCGAGATGCGCGGACTGGTCGGCGGCACCAGCTCGGTCGGCGGCAAATACTCGCGGTTCGCCGAAATTGGCCTGAACCCCAGTACCGGCGGTGTGTTCAAGACCGATACCGGCAAGCTGGACGCGGCATTGGGAGATTTGGCCAGCTTGAAAACGCTGTTCATGGGGACGGACAGCAACAATCCGAGCAATGTCGGTTTGGCCAAACAATTGCAGAGTTTTGCCGACAAGGCCCTGGGCTTCGACGGCCGAGTGACCAACCGGCAAAGCGGCCTGCAAAAAGCCATTGACAACGACGCGAAGAGCACCGAGCGACTAGAGACCAAGGTCAGTCTGACCGAGAAGCGCCTGCGCGCACGCTACACCGCGCTCGACACCCAGATGAGCCAGCTCACCGGACTGTCAAACTATGTGACCCAGCAACTCAAAGCGATGGGCAATTAGTCTTGCCCTCGGGGCCGCGCGCCTTTGTGGCCGCAAAGCATGGCGAACTCGCTCGAGTTCGCCATTTTTCATGGTGCCTGCAGGCACTATTTCACGCCAAGGCTTGCGACTTGCACATCGATGCGTTTGCAGGGTTTTCGGCAAGCTCGGATCACTTAAGTTCAGCCTCCGAAGGTCGAAAACAATTCAACACGGCACATTCGGAAAGAATCATATGTACGGCAACGCCTCATCACCTTTTGCCACGCGAACCCAGCGCGCCTCCATGTACCGCAAGGTTGGCTTGGAGACCGATGTGCAAGGCGCCTCCCCTCACCGACTGGTCACGATGTTGTTTGATGGCGTTTTCGATGCCATGAGCCAAGCTCGTGCCGGGATTGAAAACGGCAATACCGAGTTGAAGAATCGCTCCTTGAGCCGCGCCGTGCGGATCTTGGACGAAGGCCTGAAGGCCAGCTTGAATCTGCAAGCCGGCCCACTTGCCAACGACTTGAACGACCTCTATGCCTATTTGTGCATGCGCCTGACCAAGGCCAATCTGCACGGCGACATCGCTGCCATCGAGGAATGTCAGCGCATCCTGACGCCCGTGCGGGAAGCCTGGACGGCCATCGCGCAAGCACCCGAAGTTTTGCGCGCGGCATGAAACCACGCAGCAGCCCCAAGTCAACTAAAAGCCCATCCACCCATCAGTCTCCGGCGGAACTCGCTATGAACACCCATCTCCTGAGCTATTACGAAGCCATTGAACAAGCCAGCGCCGACATGTTGTGCGCCGCCCGAACGGGCAACTGGGACGAAGTCGTCAAGCTTGAGGGCGCTTGTGTGCTGCTGATCTCGCAACTCAAGCATGCCGCGTCCAACGAGCAACTGGCGCCGGATGAGAACAAGCTGAAGACCCGCATCATGCAACGCATCTTGGTCAACGATGCCGAGATCCGCCACTTGGCCGAGCCTTGGCTGGATGACCTGGATCAGGTGCTGACCGGCAAGAGCAAGACTCTGCATTGAAACCAACCGGCCGGCCGCTGCACGCAGCGGCCGGCCGGTGTCACGTTAAGCCTCATCGCCATCACCCTGCCCCAGCGTCTTGCCCCCATGCCCAGCAACGCACAAGCAAACTCCGAGCCTCAAGCAAGCTCCATGGAGCAAAGAGATTCCATTGAGCCCGGCAACTTTCGCGTGCAGGCCAGCAGCGAGATTTTGAGTTTGCTGCGCACGCTGCAGCAGCAAAACACCCGCATTAGCCTGAGTGCGCCCAATGGCGCCAGCTTGAGTGGCAGCATCAATATGGTTGACCCGGAGCGCGGAGCGCTGAGTTTCGACCTGGCCAGCGCCCAAGAGCAGCTACAAGCCTTGATGAGTGCGGATGAAGTCAGCGCCGTGGCCTACTTGGATCAGATCCGTCTGCAGTTCGAGCTGATCGACCCGGTCTTGATCAACGCCAGCCTGCGCTGCCAGATCCCGAGCCTCATGTATCGGTTTCAGCGCCGCCAGACCTTTCGAGTTCAGTCCAATCTGAGTACACCGCAGGTTCGCATGAACCACCCCTTGCGGCCGGATCTGGCCCTGAGCTTGCGTATCCTGGATTTGAGCCTCGGCGGCGTGGCCCTACTCCTGCCGGCCGAGGTCGAACCCTTTCCGCTGGGCTGCGAGTTGGCATCGGTGCAGGTGATTCTGGCAAGAGACGTGCGGTTCAAGACCAGTTTGCGGCTGCAAAACGCGCGGCCCATCGATGACAAAGGCAATATTCAACTGGGTTGGACTTTCACCCAGCTTGATGCTGAAGCGACGCTGTTCTTGCAGCGCTATATTGATCAAACCCAGATCCTGAGCCGCAGCCTGCGCAAACGGCCGACTGTCTGAGGTGCGCCGAGCCGAACGAGGCATCAAGCCCCGGCTCAGACCTGCATATTCATGATTTCTGAATAGGCGGAAACCAGGCGGTTGCGCACCTGCAAGGTGGCCTGAAAGCCGATCTGCGCTTTTTGCATCGCCACCATGGTCTCTTCGAGGCTGACGTTGGGGTTGTCAAGCTGCACCTCGCGCTGCAGGCGACTCGCCTCCATTTGAGAAGCGCTGACACCCTTCATCGCCTGCGCCATCGCGTCGCCAAAGCTGGCGCCTTCCACTGCGCGGGTCTTGCCCAGCGGCTGACCATTGACACCCAAACCGGCACGCGCCGCAGCCTGGGCGAAATCAAACGGTTTAAGTCTCAGGTCCATCACAACTCCATCACCGCAGCATGGGGCTGCGACGGGATGAATCCTACGGCGGCGGCCCGCCAAGTGAAGGCAGGAACTGCGGCCCCTTACTCGGCCTGTTCACCGCTTTCTTGAGGGCTCAAAACAGAATAATTCAATGCATCGGAAGACCTGTGGTGCCTCCATTGCTGCTTCCGTGATTTAGCTCACAGCCTACTGGCCTTCTCTCCCATGGATAACGCAATCAGCCCCGCCATCACCACCCTGCCGGTCGCAGTCAATAGCGCCAACGCAGGTTTTGGCAGCCGTCTGGCCGCCATGCCCGTGCGAAACAAGTTCATGCTGGGCGGTGGACTGGCCATCTTGGCCGGCACCGTGTTGGCGATCACCTTATGGAGCAACCAGGGTGATTTCCGCCCTGTATTCACCGGGCTGTCCGACAAAGACGGCGGCGCCGTCATCAGTCAATTGACCACCTTGAACGTGCCCTACCGCCATGAAGCCGGCGGCACCATCTTGGTCCCGGCAGCCCAGGTCTACGATGTGCGTATGAAGCTGGCCTCGGCCGGCCTGCCCAAGGGCAGCACGGTCGGCTATGAGCTGATGGACAAAAGCTCCATCGGCCAGACCCAGTTCAATGAGCGCCTGAGCTTTCAGCGCGGCCTGGAAGGCGAGCTGACCCGCACCATCACCGCGCTGGCCGATGTGGCCGATGCGCGCATTCACCTCGCCATTCCGCAGCAAAACGGTTTTTTCCGTGAACAGCAAAAGCCCAGCGCCTCCGTGATGCTGACGCTGCGCGGCGGCCGCTCACTGGACCGTGCGCAGATCGCCGGCATCGTGCACCTGGTCTCCGCCAGCGTGCCGGAGTTGTCACCGAAAGCGGTCAGCGTCTTGGATCAAACCGGCGCCCTGTTGTCCAACTCGTCCAACGACGGCCTCGGCGGCAGCGGACTGGACAGCCAGCAACTGCAATACAAGCAGCAGATCGAAGCCAACTTCAATAAACGCATTTACGAATTGCTGGAGCCGGTGGTTGGCCGTGAGAACCTTCGCGCCACGGTGACAGCAGACGTCGACTTCTCGCAAGTAGAAAGCACCGCCGAAGAATTCAAGCCCAACCAAGGCCAGAACGCCAACGCCTCGGTGCGCAGCTCGCAGACCAACGAATCGATCAACAGCACGCCGGCCCCGGCCACCGGCGTCCCCGGTGCCGCAACCAACCAGCCGCCTGTCCCCGCGACAGCGCCCATCAACGGCCAAGCCGCACCATTGCAGGCCGGAGGTGGCACACCCAATAGCAGCAGCCGTCGCGAGGCCGTCACCAATTTCGAGCTGGACAAAACCGTGCGCGTCACCCGCAACGCCACCGGTGCCGTCCGTCGCTTGAACGCAGCAGTCGTGATCAATCACCGCAGCAGCACCGACGCCAAGGGCAAGACATCGTCGCTGCCGGTCTCACAAGAAGAATTGGACAAATTGACAGGTCTGGTCAAAGAGACCATGGGCTTCAACCAAGAGCGCGGCGACTCGCTGAAAATCATCAGCGCACCCTTTATGGTCGACAAGCAAAGCACGGTCGATCTGCCACTGTGGCAGCAGCCTTGGGTGATTGACATGGTGCGCGCCGCCGCCCTGCCTTTGGCCTTGGTCGCCATTGCCTTGATTGCCGTGTTTGGCATGGTGCGCCCGGCCATCTTGGCCGCCCGTCCCCTGCCACCGGCTGAGCCCGAGCCAGCATCACAGCTGAACGCCGTCGTCGATGAAGAGAACGACTTGCCCTTGGTGCTTGGCCCCGGCGGACTGCCCGCCCTCGCCGGTCCGCTGGTGAACGAGAAGCTGGAACGTGCGCGGCTCTTGGCTCGCGAAAACCCAATCGCGGTTGCCAACATCATGCGTGGCTGGATCGCCGGCGAAGTCGCCTGAGCCCCGAGTCCAAGCAGCTCAACAAGAGACACAAAAATCATGGACGACAAAGGTGTTGAAGACGCTGCCATCTTGCTGATGTCCCTGGGCGAAGAAGAGGCGTCCGAGGTCTTCAAGCATCTGGCACCCAAGGAAGTACAAAAACTCGGCGAAACGATCGCCAAGCTGAAGGTGGTCGGGCGCGACAAGGTCGAGCAGGTATTGACCCGCTTTGATGCCGTCGCCGAAACGCAAAGCACCTTGGTGTCGGACACCGACGAGTATGTGCGCCAGGTGCTGCGCAAGGCGCTCGGTGAAGATAAGGCTAACCTCTTGCTTGACCGGATCTTGCAAGGCAGCGATGTCTCCAGCATCGAAAGCCTGAAATGGATGGACGCGGCCTCGGTGGCCGAGTTGCTGCGCAACGAACACCCGCAAATCATCGCCGCCATCTTGGCTCATCTGGACTTTGACCAGACCAGCTCGGTGCTGCGCGTCTTCACCGAGCGTCAGCGCAACGAAGTACTGGTGCGTATTGCCACGCTGGACGGCATTCAGCCTATGGCCTTGAAGGATCTCAACGAAGTGATGAGTCAGGTCTTGGCCGGCGGCGAACGCATGCGCAAGAGCAGCCTCGGCGGCGTCAAGACGGCGGCCGAAATCATCAATATGCTGGGCTCAAGCGTCGAGGCTTCGGTCTTGGACTACATCCGCGAAGCCGACGCCGATCTGGCCCAGAAGATCATGGACAACATGTTCACCTTCGACGATCTGGACAAGATCGACGACAAGGGCATCCAGGCCGTGCTGAAGGAAGTTCAGTCCGAGTCTTTGGTGGTGGCCTTGAAGGGAGCCAGCGCCGAACTGCGCGAAAAGATCCTGCGCAATATGTCCACCCGCGCTGCCGAAACGCTGCGCGAAGACCTGGAATCCCGCGGCCCGGTGCGGCTTTCCGAGGTCGAGGGCGAGCAAAAGGAAATGCTCAAGATCGTGCGTCGTCTGGTCGACGAAGGCACCATCGTGATGGCCGGCGGCGGCGACGACCAGTTCGTCTGAGGCTGAATGAACATGGTTCAAAAACCACCCCGTCAAGTGCCCGCGCCGGAACGCCGCGAAGGCGACGAGCGCCGCGGCAGCTATGCACGATTCATCCCGCGCGAGGAATTGCAGGGCTTTGCGGCGTGGAACCCCGACTCACTGCAAGGCGCCATGAATGCGCGGCAACCGCCGATCAGCGCTCCGTCACCCGCCACTGCGGCCACCGCCGCTGCGCAAGCCAAGCAAAACGCGCCGGCGCCCGCGCCCGAACCCGAACCAAGCTTGCAAGAGCAACTTCACGCGGCTCGCCAAGCCGGTTACCAAGACGGCTACCGCGACGGCCTGTCTGCCTTGGATGCCTTCAAGCACAGCTTTGCACAACAAATGACGGCACAAATCGGCACCCTGGTGCGCAGTTTTGACGCCGATTTCCGTGCATTGGAAGACGAAATGGCGCAAGCGCTGGCACGCAGCGCGGTGGAGTTGGCACGCCAAGTGGTGCGCAGCGAAATCCGGCAGCGGCCCGAACATATTGCCAAGGTCGCGCATGACGCCGTCGAGGCCTTGCAGCTATCGGCCCGCCATGTGCGCGTGCGCGTCAACCCCAGTGACTATCCCCTGGTGATCGAAGGCGCTGGCGAGGAAATGCGCGCACGTGAAGCGCAAGTCTTGCCCGACCCTGAAGTGCCACGCGGTGGCTGCAAGGTCGACTCCGACATCAGCAGTGTCGACGCCAGCCTGGCCACTCGTTGGCAGCAAGCGGTTGCCTCAATGGGCCAAGCCTCCTTGTGGGAAGACCGTCGCAGCAATGCGGCCGAAGCCAACGCCGCTGCAAGCGCATCGGCCCCGGTCCAAGGTGAGCAATCATGATGGACATTGGCGCCTCCGCCATGGAGCAAGAGGCTCGCGCCGACACGCGGCAAGGCCGTTGGCAGCAATACCTGGAAGACTTGCAAGCTTTTGCCAGTGCGGCCGTGCCGCTGGAATCGCAAGGCAAGCTGGTGCGGGTGGCCGGCCTGGTGCTTGAAGCCACCGGCGTCAAGGTACCGGTCGGTTCGGTCTGTGAGATTCACATGCCCAGCTCTAACTCCAATCCTCAGCGTGGCGTGCGGCCCGTCAACGCCGAAGTGGTGGGTTTCTCGGGCGACCGCGCCTACCTGATGCCGACCGATGAGATTCAAGGCCTGTCAAGTGGCGCGATGGTGATCCCACGTGCCCTGCCCTTGATGGCGCCGGTCTTGGGCAAGGCGATGCAGCGCTGGCGCCGCGACGAAGACCGCGGTCTGCACTTGCCCATGGGCGACGGCCTGCTGGGCCGAGTGGTTGACTCGCATGGCAACCCGCTCGATCGCCGTGGCCCGCTGCAAATGACGCATGCGGAGCCGATGGTGCGCCGCCCTATCAACGCGATGGACCGTGACCCGGTTCGCACGCCGCTGGACACCGGCGTGCGGGCCATCAACGCCATGCTGACGGTAGGACGCGGCCAACGCCTGGGCCTGTTTGCCGGCACCGGCGTCGGCAAATCGGTGCTGCTGGGCATGATGGCGCGCTACACCCAAGCCGATGTGATCGTAGTCGGCTTGATTGGTGAGCGCGGCCGCGAAGTCAAGGAATTCATCGAAGACATCCTCGGTGAGGATGGCCTGCAGCGCTCTGTCGTCGTAGCGGCCCCGGCCGATGCACCACCACTGGTGCGCATGCAAGGCGCGCATTACGCGACCGCGATTGCCGAGAATTTCCGCGACCGCGGCCAGCATGTCTTGCTGCTGATGGACTCGCTGACTCGCTATGCGATGGCGCAGCGCGAGATCGCATTGGCGATCGGCGAACCCCCGGCCACCAAGGGCTATCCACCAAGCTGCTTTGCCAAACTGCCGCAATTGGTAGAGCGCAGCGGCAACGGGTTGCCAGGCGAAGGCTCCATCACAGCTTTTTATACCGTGCTGAGCGAAGGCGATGACCAGCAAGACCCGATCGCCGATGCGGCGCGCGGCATCTTGGACGGTCACATCGTCCTCAGCCGCGAACTGGCCGAGGCCGGCCATTACCCAGCGATTGATATAGAGCGTTCGATCAGCCGCGTGATGACCAATGTCGCCAAGCAGCCGCATATCGATGCCGCTCGGCGCTGCCGCCAACTGCTCGCTAAATACAACAAAGCACGCGATTTGATCCAGCTTGGCGCCTATGCACCGGGCCATGACGCCGAACTGGACTTGGCCGTGCGCTTGCATCCGGACATCAACCGCTTGCTGCAACAAGACATGCACAGCCCGGCTGTGCTGGAAGAAAGCCTCAAACAACTCTCAAGCGTCATCAAGGACGCCTGAAAGCTGCCGATACACCCAAGGTCAGCGCTCCGAATTTGCGCTGACCCTTCAGATTCTGAGACGGAGTGCGCTGTATGAACGCTAACAATTTACAGGTTCTGAGCATCCTGCTGGAGCGCGCCGAGAGCGAGCGCGATGAAGGCCGCAAGCAGATGCAAGAGGCCCAAGCGCGCGCCGCTCAAGCCCGCGCTCAATATGGTGACTTGGCGCAATACCGCAATGATTACCAGCAGCGCTGGGGCCAGCAGTTTGCCGAGCGCGGCACGATGGACATCGTGGTTTGCTACCAGACCTTCGGTGGGCGGCTTGATCAGGCCATCACCAGCCAAACCCAAGTGGCCGACTATGCGGAGCAAAGGCTGGAGCAAGCGCGGGCCCGTCTGCAAGAGTTGGAGATGCGCGTGGCCTCGATTGCCAAGCTGATGGAGCGCCGCCGCTTGGAGATCAACCGCGCCGGCCAGCGCCAAGAACAAAAGGCCACCGATGAGCAGGCCGCTCGCGCCTCGCTGAGCGCGTTCAACCCCTTGATGCGCTTGTCGGCCTGAAGCGCTGCGTCAGCCCGTCCAGCCCAGAATCATCATGAGTACGCCCTCCTCCAATTCACTCCTTAGCAGCAGCTTTGCGCAGACAACTCGCGTTGAAGGCGCCCTACCGGGCCTCGCGCGTGCCAACAAGCCTGGCCCACCAGCCAATGAGCAATTTGCTCAACTGATGAAGAGCTATGGCGGGGCTCAAGCCACGCCGCCCAAGCCGCAGACCAGCATGCCGGCCACGCAAGCGGACGCAGTTGCAAAGCCGTCGGCCCCAAGCCCGGTGCGTCAAGCCCCGGAAGGTAAAACAGAGCTGCAGCGCCAAGAGGAAAAACTCGCCCAGAAGAAGATCACGCAGAGCAACGACAGCAGGCCGCGACAGCCATCGTCAGGTCAAGCCCAAAAGGGTGTGGCCCACAAGGCACCCCAGGATGAGACCGAAAAGCGTCAAGCGCCAAATGCTGGTTCTGGTTCGGCTACGGCGTATTCAGAGAGCGCCGAACAGGCCGCCAACGCCAAGACCAAGAACCGCGATTCGAATGACCAGTCTGTCGCAGCGGAAACCACTGCCGCTGCAGCCGCGGCCCAGCAAGCTTTGTCGGGCGCGGCACTCGTCGCTGCCGACAGTTCAACCATTCCGGATGCTGCCGCAGGTCGTATTGAAAATGCTCAAGGCTCAGCCAAGAATGGCATGCAAAGCATCGCACTGCAGGCTTCATCCGAGGGCGAAGCCGACATAGATCGAACCGGCGCTCAGGCAGGAGCCACGGCAACGCCCGCTGGCCCATCAAGGGCAGCGCTTCATGCGCAACAAAGTGCAGCGACGGCGACCCTGCAAGTCAAACAAGCTGCCGGCGGCCCGGCGGCCGAGTTGGATCAAGGTGTCGCCAGCAATTTCAGCCGGGAACTGCAGAGCGCGCAGGGCAACTTGTCAGCCCGCACGAGCACCTCCAAGTCCGAAGGCTTTGCGCTCGAGGGAATGATGAGCGCCGCCGGCATCGCGGCGCCCGCCTCCTTTGAAGCGCGCCGCGAAGACGCGGCGGCAACTCAACTCACCATCAGCCAGCCCTTGACGGAACCGAGTTTTGCGCCAGAGATGGCGGCTCGACTCAGCGTGCTGGCTGCGGACGGCGTGCAAGAGGCCAGGCTGCACCTCAACCCGGCCGAAATGGGACCGGTCTCGGTGCAGATCATTGTCGAGGGCCAACAGGCACAAGTTTCCTTTCACGCCGAGCATGAACAAACTCGCGCCGTGTTGGAGCAAAGCCTCCCGGACTTGGCCGCAGCCTTACGGGACTCCGGTCTAACTTTGAGTGGCGGCGGAGTGTTTCAGCAGCCCGGAGAGCAAAGTCGCCAGGCGCAACAAGGCCCCGAGGCCGAAGCCCAGCGAAGCTCGGGTCTGGGGAAAAACCTTAGCCTGAGCGCCAGCAGCCAAGCCGCGCCGGTACAGATCAGGCATGCCCGCGGCGTGGTGGATTTATACGCCTGACTTCAGTTTCGAATAGCCAAGCCCGTGCCCTGCTTTTCATGGCTTGAGCGGCGAGTGCCGAGTCAATAATCGAACCCAGGTTGGCTCTTCAGGGTTGACGGCTGTGGCGCTCTGGCGCAGCGTCGACGCGAGCCGAGTAATACAGGAGTTCAAATGTCTGCACCAGCACCCGCTGCCGCGGCCGAAGCCCCAAAAGGCGGCGGCAAAAAGAAACTCATCATCATCATTGCAGCCGTCCTGGTTTTGGTCCTGGGCGGCGGTGGTGCGGCCCTCATGCTGATGAAGAAGAAAGCTCCGGTCGACGGCGAGGAAGACGGGGCAGAGGCTACACATGAGCCAGCACCTGCGCACAAACCTCCCAAACCAGGCACCCCCCCGGTATTCGTGCCTCTGGATCCATTCACCGTCAATCTGTCCGACAAGGACGTCGATCGTTTTGCTCAAATCGGCATCACCCTGGAGGTGATGGATACGCACACCGCCGACCAGATCAAGGCTTATTTGCCGGCCATTCGCAGCAATGTGCTGATGGTGTTGTCGCACAAAACCTCGGGCGAGTTGCTGACACGGGAGGGCAAAGAAAAACTCGCACGGGAAGTGCAGCGCGAGTCAGTCCGTCCCATGGGTATCGAGCTAGATGACGAGGACGAAGAAGAGCCGCCCGCTGACACGCCGAAGAAGAAGAAAAAGAAAAAGAAGGTGCATGTGGAGAGCCCTGTCACCAAAGTCTTGTTTTCGACCTTTATCGTCCAGTGAGCCCGCAGCCTCGGCCGGTTAAGTCAGCATGAATCAGCAAATCCTTTCGCAAGACGAAGTCGACGCCCTTCTGCAAGGCATCACCGGCGAAAGCCAGAAGCTCGATGCCGAAGAGGAACAGGTTGGCGGCATACGCGACTACAACCTGGCCAGCCAGGAACGGATTGTTCGTGGGCGCATGCCCACGATGGAAATCATCAACGAACGTTTTGCCCGCAACATTCGTGTTGGCCTCTTCAACTTCATTCGCAAGAGCCCGGAAGTCGCCATCGGCGGCATCAAGGTGCAGAAGTACAGCGCTTTCTTGCGTGAAATCGTCGTTCCTACCAACTTCAACATCGTTTCAGTCAAACCGCTGCGCGGGTCGGGGCTGATCGTCTGTGACCCGACACTGGTTTTCGCGGTGATTGATTCCTTGTTCGGCGGCATCGGCAAGTTCCACGCCCGCATCGAAGGACGAGATTTCTCCGCCACCGAACAGCGCGTGATTCTGCGGCTGGTCGAGGTGATCACGGCCGAGTACCACAAGGCCTGGAAAGGCATCTACCCGCTGGAGTTGGAGTTCCAGCGCTCGGAGATGCAGCCGCAGTTCGCCAATATCGCTACGCCCAGCGAGATCGTCGTTTCCACCTCATTCACACTGGAAATCGGCGAGACCAGCGGCACGGTCTACTTTTGCATCCCCTATGCCACTTTAGAGCCGATTCGTGACGTGCTCTATTCGACCACCGTCGGCGATTCAACCGAACCGGACAGGCGTTGGGTGAATTTGCTGAAACACCAGATCCAGGACGCCAAGGTCGAACTGGTGGCCGAATTGGGCACCGCACCGGCCACAGTCGAACAACTGCTGGCCTTCAAGCCGGGGGACTTCATTGAACTGGACCTGGAAGCCATGATCAAGGCCAAGATCGACGGCGTGCCCGTGTACGACTGCCACTACGGCACCTCCAATGGCAAATACGCCATCAAAGTTGAACAAATGCTGACCAGCCCCGACCAGGGTTGGCTGGGAGCCCGCAATGTCACCTGATACCCCCTCCTCCGACGAACAAGACGCAATGGCGGCCGAATGGGCCGCCGCCTTGGCCGAAAGTCAACCCAGCTCGGTTGCCGAAGAAGTACAAACAGTCTCCGAGCAGGTGGCGCCCGCCAGCTTCGCCAATTTCTCGCCCACACCCAACAATATGCCGGGCGGCGACATCAATATGATTCTGGACATTCCCGTCCAGTTGACTGTTGAGTTAGGTCGCACCCGCATCCCGATCAAGAACATCTTGCAGTTGGCTCAGGGCTCGGTGGTGGAGTTGGATGCTTTGGCAGGTGAACCGATGGACGTGCTGGTCAACGGCTACCTGATCGCACAGGGCGAAGTGGTCGTGGTGAATGACAAGTTCGGTATTCGACTCACCGACATCGTCACGCCGTCGGAGCGCATGCGCCGCCTCTCTAAAGGCTGACACCAAAACTCAGCGCAGCAAGACCTGACACCGGCTTCGGCTCGGGCGACAATCAATCCATGAACACGCCCCTCAGTTCCTCCGCAACATCGTCACTTTTGCCCCTGCTTTGGTTTCTGGCCATCCTCTGCCTGATCCCGCTGGTGCTGTGGCTAATCAAGCGCACGCCGCTGGGCGCCTCGAGTGGATCCGGCGTGATGCGGCTCGTGGCGCAGATGGCCCTCGCACCCAATCAACGGATCTTGACCGTGGAGGTCGGCCAAGGGGACGACAAGCGTTGGCTGGTATTGGGCGTCACGGGGCAACAAATCACCACCTTACATGTCATGCCGCCGCAGCCTGAAGCGCAGCCCCACAAAAACGCCCCGGCCTTTGCTCAAATGCTCAGCGCTCGAATGAGCGGTAAAAGCGTAGAGACCGCGTCGCCGCAAAGCAAAACCGGAGATCACGGTGCGAACTGAGTTCAGGGTGGCATGCCTATCGGCCAAAGCTGCGGCTAGCACCGTCTTGGTAGGCCTGAAGGTCCTGTTTTCGCAGCTCAAGCCCAAGGCAAAACTTATTCTTGCCTTGTCGTTTGTTTCGGCATTTTCTGCCAGTGCTTTAGCTCAGAATGCACCACCCGCCAGCCTGCCGTTGCTGCTTGGGCAAGGGCCGGCAGGCAACAGCTTTTCGGTGCCGATTCAGACGCTGTTGTTCTTCACCGCGCTGGGTTTCCTGCCCGCGGTGCTCTTGATGATGACCGGCTTCACGCGCATCGTCATCGTGCTGTCCTTGATGCGCCAAGCCTTGGGCACACAGGCTGCCCCGCCCAACCAGGTTATTGTGGGGCTCTCTCTGTTTTTGACCTTCTTCGTGATGAGTCCAACTTTGGACAAGGTCTATGCCGACGCCTGGATGCCGTACAGCAGCGGGCAAATCGCCTTCGAAGAAGCCCTGAAACGCGCCGAACCACCGATGCGCAGCTTTATGCTGAAGCAAACCCGGCAGGCAGACGTCGCCCTGTTCTCTCGCTTGGCCAAGTTGGATGCCAGCGTCAAGCCTGAAGATGTACCTTTCAAAGTCTTGGTGCCGTCTTTTGTGACCAGCGAGTTGAAGAGCGCATTTCAAATCGCCTTCCTGATCTTCATCCCGTTTCTGGTCATCGACATGATCGTGAGCAGTGTGCTGATGAGCTTGGGCATGATGATGCTTTCTCCGGTGCTGGTGGCGCTGCCCTTCAAGCTGATGTTGTTCGTGCTGGCCGATGGCTGGAACCTCTTGTTGGGTTCGCTGGCGGCGAGCTTTGTGACCTAAGGACGTATCGAATGGACGCACAACAAGTCTTCACCTTTGGCCAGCAAGGCCTCTACATCCTGATGCTGGTGGCGGCACCAACGCTGATCACCGTGCTGGTGGTCGGCGTGCTGGTCAGCGTGTTTCAAGCCGCCACCCAGATCAATGAGGCCACCTTGAGTTTTGTGCCCAAGGTCGTTGCGGCGGTGTTGGTGCTGTCCATCACCGGCCCATGGATGGTGAGCACCTTGGTCGACTACATACGCCGCACCTTGATGGCCATCCCGCAAGTCGTGGGTTGATTGATGTTTGCGGTCACCGAAACGCAACTGCTGACCTGGCTGAATCCGCTGCTGTGGCCGTTTATTCGCATGCTGGCTTTGTTCGCCGGCATGCCCATCTTCAGCCAACGCAATGTACCCATGCGCGTGCGCGTGGGCCTGGCGTTCTTTATTTCGATGGCTGCCCAAGCCAGCTTGCCGGCAATGCCCTTGGCGCCGCTGGACTCGCTGCCCATGCTCTTGCTGTTGCTCGCGCAACAGCTATTGATCGGGCTGTCGATGGGATTCGCCGTGCGTCTGGTGTTTGCCTCGCTGGAGTTTGCCGGCGAGCTGATCGGGCTTCAGATGGGCTTGAATTTTGCCGGTTTCTTTGATCCCGCAACCGGCAGCCAAGGGACCGCCACAGCCAGATTCTTTGGCAGCATGGTTGCCTTTTTGTTCATTGCGATCAATGGCCATCTGCTGCTGATCAATGCCTTGATTCAGAGCTTCCATGTCTTCCCCGTCGGAGATGAACCCTTCCACTTTCTACGCGTCGCCAAACCTCAAAGCTGGGGCGCGGAGATATTCAAAATGGGCTTGTGGATTGCCTTGCCGCTGATCACGATGCTGATGTTCGTCAACCTGGTGATGGGCGTGATCTCGCGCGTAGCATCGCAAATCAACGTGTTCTCGGTGGGCTTCCCGCTCACCATCAGCATTGGCCTGATCGGAATGGTCGCGACCCTACCCCTGATGCAGACCCCATTCATGGTGGTGCTGGAGCGCATGCTGGCCGCATTCACATAGAGCGGCGATGTTGATTTGCCGTTGGTGCCCAGGACGGGACTTGAACCCGTACGACGTTTAAGTCGGCGGATTTTAAGTCCGCTGCGTCTACCAATTCCACCACCCGGGCGGCAACTCATCGCGAGCGCATTATCTACCGCTCATGACGTCGACTCATCAACGCACAAACAAGAAAGGGAAGCCGATTGGCTTCCCTTCTATTTAATTTGGAGCGGGAAAAGAGGCTCGAACTCTCGACCTCGACCTTGGCAAGGTCGCGCTCTACCAACTGAGCTATTCCCGCATTGCATTGGTCATGAACTATTCATTCAAACCAAGCTTTGTAAAGGTACCTGACATACTGGAGCGGGAAAAGAGGCTCGAACTCTCGACCTCGACCTTGGCAAGGTCGCGCTCTACCAACTGAGCTATTCCCGCATATGTCTTCGAATACTAATGATCTGCTTTAACGATTGCTGCAAACTTCTGCAACAACCCGGCTAACCACCAGTATCTGTTTCAACAGCCAACATTCCTGTTACCAAGAAAAAGCCATATCCACTTACCTTTTTTCCACCGTTTTAACCTTTCAGGTTAAATCAGCTGATCACTTGTTAACCGGTGCCACCCGATGTCGCGACCTGCCTTTCAGCGAAGAGCGTCATTCTATACCGAAACTATTCTGACATGCAAGATGTTTCGAATATTTTTCGCTATTGCGAAGAACGCATATTCAAACAAACCAGTCTTACGCAATCAGATCGTGCCGGTGTGCACTGGCCCAATCAAACTACCCAAGCTGGAGGCGCGACCCAGAGTCGAACTGGGCTAACCGGATTTGCAATCCGGGGCATAACCGATTTGCTATCGCGCCGTATTCCGCCCGCCAACGCCCAAATCGCAGCATTGACGGAAAAGGGAAGCCCGGGGGCTTCCCTTTCAATTTGGAGCGGGAAAAGAGGCTCGAACTCTCGACCTCGACCTTGGCAAGGTCGCGCTCTACCAACTGAGCTATTCCCGCATATTTCTCGCACCCGGCTCGTAAAGTCTAAAACCGAAGTTTTGAACATTACGCAGTGCATGCCGTTTGCGCCGAAAGTCAAATTCTATACCAAATTTCCGATGCTTTGCAAGCCCCTTGCTTGCACATTTGAATCACAAAGCAATCGAACCACTCAGTCAATGCGTGGCCGGCTGCGCCACGGGGACGGGTTCTGTCTTGGCTGCCACCACCGGATCCTCATCCGGCAAGGGCACAGGCATGGACTCCAAGGCCACCTCCAAAACGCGGTCAATCCAACGAACCGGCACGATCTCAAGCTGGTTCTTGACGTTCTCCGGAATGTCTTGCAGGTCCTTGACATTGTCCTCGGGGATCATCACCGTCTTGATTCCGCCACGATGTGCAGCCAGCAGCTTTTCTTTCAAACCGCCGATGGCCGTAACCTCGCCGCGTAAGGTGATTTCGCCGGTCATCGCCACATCTGCGCGCACCGGAATACCGGTCAAAGCAGACACGAAAGCAGTCGTCATCGCCGCACCCGCACTTGGACCGTCCTTAGGCGTAGCGCCATCCGGCACATGGACATGGACATCGCGCTTCTCGAACAACTCGTCCTTGATACCCAGCATGCGCGAACGTGAACGCACCACCGTGCGAGCCGCTTCGACCGACTCCTTCATCACATCGCCGAGTGAGCCGGTGCGGATGATGTTGCCCTTGCCAGGCATGGCGGTTGCTTCGATGGTCAGCAGGTCGCCGCCCACCTCGGTCCATGCCAGACCGACCACTTGGCCGACCTGATTTTTCTTTTCCGCCCGACCGAAGTCGTACTTGCGCACGCCCAAGAAGTCATTCAGATTGTCCTCGGTCACTACGGCCTTGCCTTCAAAAGTCTTCAGCGCGATGCCTTTGACGACCTTGCGGCAGATCTTGGAGACTTCACGTTCCAGCGAACGCACACCGGCTTCTCGCGTGTAGTAACGGATGATGCCGCGAATGGCGGATTCGGTGACTTCCATCTCCTCTTCCTTGACGCCATTGTTCTTGCATTGTTTGGGCAAGAGATAGCGCTGGGCGATATTGACCTTTTCATCCTCGGTGTAACCCGACAGGCGAATCACTTCCATCCGGTCCAGCAAGGCCGGTGGAATGTTCATCGAGTTCGAGGTCGCGATGAACATCACGTCAGATAGGTCAAAGTCGACCTCGACATAGTGGTCGCCAAAGGTGTGGTTTTGCTCCGGGTCCAGCACTTCCAACAAAGCCGACGAAGGGTCGCCACGGAAGTCCATGCCCAGCTTGTCAATCTCATCCAGCAAGAACAGCGGATTGCGCGTTCCCACCTTAGACAAGCTTTGCAAGACCTTGCCCGGCATCGAGCCGATATAGGTGCGGCGGTGGCCACGGATCTCGGCCTCGTCGCGCACGCCACCCAGGGCCATGCGCACGAACTTACGCCCTGTGGCGCGAGCCACCGACTGACCCAGCGAGGTCTTGCCCACGCCTGGAGGGCCAACCAGGCACAGAATCGGTGCCTTGACCTTGTCCACTCGCTGCTGCACCGCGAGGTACTCAACGATGCGGTCCTTGACCTTGTCAAGACCGTAATGGTCTTCATTCAACACGTCAACGGCATTGGCTAGGTCAAACTTGATCTTGGTTTTTTTGCTCCAAGGCAGATTAACCAGGGTCTCGATGTAGTTGCGCACCACAGTCGCTTCGGCCGACATCGGCGACATCAGCTTGAGCTTTTTCAGCTCCCCGTCGGCCTTCTTCTTGGCCTCTTTGGGCATGCGCGCAGCCTGGATCTTTTTATCCAGCTCTTCGAGGTCAGCCCCCTCTTCGCCGTCGCCCAATTCCTTCTGGATGGCCTTGACCTGCTCATTCAGGTAGTACTCGCGCTGGCTCTTCTCCATCTGCCGTTTGACGCGGCCACGGATGCGCTTTTCCACTTGCAGGATGTCGACTTCATGCTCGAGCAAATCGAGCAAGGTTTCCAGGCGTTTGCCAATCTCAGATAAGTTGAGCACTGACTGCTTGGCATCCAGCTTCAATGGCAGGTGCGCAGCGATGGTGTCAGCCAAGCGACCGGCATCATCGATACCGGCAATCGAGGTCAAGATTTCAGGCGGGATCTTTTTGTTCAGCTTGACGTACTGATCAAACTGCTGAGTCACTGCGCGACGCAGCGCCTCAACCTCCGGCTTGGCATCCGCCTCGGGCGGGATGGGCATCACCTCGGCGACGAAATGCTCTTCGCCGTCGGTGATGCTATGCGTGGTGGCTCGCTGCAAGCCTTCGACCAAGACCTTGACGGTGCCGTCGGGCAACTTGAGCATTTGCAAGATGCTGGAAACGCAACCCACCTCGAACATATCGTCCGACTTGGGCTCATCTTTGCCGGCGGCTTTTTGCGCCACCAGCATGATTTGACGGCCGGCTTCCATCGCGGCTTCGAGCGCCTTGATGGACTTAGGGCGCCCCACAAACAGCGGGATCACCATATGCGGGAATACAACCACATCACGCAGCGGCAGCAGCGGCAAGGTGATGAGTTCTGCAGGCAAAACAGGATGACCGGACATGAAAACCTCTCTTTCTCAGACCTAAATGCGGCCTGAGGGGGTAAATGCAAGACGCCGCAATGATTCAATCAGCCGGGCTATTCCAAGCCAGTCCGGCCCATTAAAACAAATCAGGCGCTAGCCTTGGCCTGCTCGCGATACACCAGCAGGGGCTTGGCGTTGTCATCGATGTTGTGTTCGTCAAGTACGACCTTGGCCACGCCTTCCAGGGCGGGCAATTCAAACATGGTGTCGATCAAGGATAACTCCATGATCGAGCGCAATCCACGTGCACCGATCTTGCGCGCCAGTGCCTTGCGGGCAATCGCCAACAGGGCCGACGGACGAACCTCCAACTCCACGCCGTCCATCGCAAACAATTGCTGATACTGCTTCAGCAAGGCGTTCTTGGGCTCGGTCAGAATCTGAACCAACGCGTCTTCGGTCAACTCACCCAGGGTGGCCACCACCGGCAGGCGGCCGACCAACTCGGGGATGATGCCGAATTTGATCAAATCATCGGGCTCGACCTCACGGAAAATCTCCGACACTCGGCGCTCGGACTTGGTTTTCACCGTCGCACCGAAACCAATGCCGGATTTCTCCGAACGATTCTGGATGACTTTCTCCAGACCGTCGAAAGCGCCGCCGCAGATGAACAAAATATTCGTCGTATCAATCTGCAAGAAATCCTGATTTGGATGCTTGCGCCCGCCCTGCGGCGGCACCGATGCCATCGTGCCTTCGACCAGCTTCAGCAGCGCCTGCTGCACACCCTCACCCGACACATCGCGGGTGATCGAGGGGTTGTCGGCCTTGCGCGAAATCTTGTCGATTTCATCGATGTAGACGATGCCGCGCTGAGCCCGCTCAACATCGTAGTTGCAGTTTTGCAGCAGCTTTTGAATGATGTTCTCGACGTCCTCGCCGACGTAGCCGGCTTCGGTCAAGGTGGTGGCGTCGGCAATCACAAATGGCACATTCAACAAGCGCGCCAAGGTCTGCGCCAGCAAGGTCTTGCCGGAACCGGTCGGGCCGATCAGCAAAATATTGCTTTTCGACAACTCAACCGTATCCTTGGTGCCTGCCATATGGCGCAGGCGTTTGTAGTGGTTGTACACCGCCACCGCCAGGGTTCGCTTGGCAACGTCTTGGCCGATCACGTACTGATCGAGACTGGCCTTGATTTCGCTCGGCACCGGCAAGTCGGACTTGCTGGCACGCCCTTGCGGCGTGTCGGCGGGCACTTCATCGCGCACGATGTCATTGCAGAGTTCAATGCACTCATCGCAAATGAAGACGGATGGGCCAGCAATAAGCTTCTTGACCTCATGCTGGCTCTTGCCGCAGAAGGAGCAATACAAAACTTTTTCGCTGGAATTGCCTTTTTTCTCGGCCATGGATCTGCTTGTCGGTTCAGGCGTTAATGCCTACTGGGATGATAGTTCAAACGCACACGAGGCCCTTCGGTGAATAAGGGCCCCGTTCCGCGCCCTGTTGGGCTTGGCCGCCTTGAGCTATGGCGCTCGGCAGACAGAGCCAGCGCTTAAGCCCGCTTTTCGTGGACCTGATCAATCAGGCCGTAAGCCTGTGCTTCAGCGGCGGACATGTAGTAATCGCGCTCGGTGTCGACCTGGATCTTCTCAATGCTCTGGCCGCAACGTTCGGCCAAGATGCGGTTCAGTTGCTCGCGCGTCTTGAGAATCTCACGGGCATGAATCTCAATGTCGGTGGCTTGGCCCTGGGTGCCGCCGAGCGGCTGATGAATCATGATTTTGGCGTTCGGCAGTGCAAAGCGCTTGCCCTTGGCGCCGGCGGCCAACAAAAAGGCACCCATACTGGCGGCCATTCCCATGCAAAGCGTAGACACCTGCGGCTTGATGAATTGCATGGTGTCAAAAATCGACATGCCAGCCGACACGCTGCCGCCGGGAGAGTTGATGTAGAAGTGAATGTCCTTGTCCGGATTTTCACTCTCCAAGAACAGCATTTGCGCGACGACCAAATTCGCCACCGCGTCATTGACGGGCCCGACCAGAAAGATGATGCGCTCGCGCAGCAGACGGCTGTAAATGTCATAGGCGCGCTCACCGCGGCCCGACTGCTCAATGACGATAGGCACCATGCCCAGATTGTTGATTTCCAGCGCGCTCATGAAGAATCCTCTGAATAAATTCGCTAACTCGCCACGAGAGCGGCACCAGCGCCGCCCCGTTTGATAACCTATTCCTGCAACGATTCCTCGCTACCACTTCTAGGTATGGGGACTGATTATGGCGTGTCAAGCCCATGACACTTAAATAGAAAAGGCGCCGACCTTGCGGCACGGCGCCCTTGACTCACAGCGAGGCTATGGATCAGCCGGCTGTTGCCATCAGCTCATCGAAAGGCAACGCCTTCTCGCTCACCTTGGCTTTGGCCAAGACGAAATCGGTGACGTTGTTTTCAACCACAACCGCCTCGACTTCAGCCAGGCGGGCGCGGTCGCTCAGGTACCAACGCACCACTTCGGCGGGCTTCTCATAGCTCTGAGCCAGCTCTTCGATATGGGCCTGCAATTGCTCGGGCTTGGCCTGCAAATTGTTGGCGCGAACCAACTCTGCAACCACCAGACCCAGACGCACGCGACGCTCGGCCTGTGGCTTGAAGATTTCGGCCGGGATAGGTGCCTTGTCGGCATCTTTCACGCCACGCTTCTTCAGATCTTCGCGAGCAGCGGCAATCATGCGCTCGGACTCGCCGTCAACCAAAGCTGTCGGCACATCCAATTCAGCGTTAGCAACCAAGGCGTCCATCACGGCACCCTTGTTACGCGCCAAAACGCGGAACTTGACTTCACGTTCCAGGTTCTTCTTGATGTCAGCGCGCAGAGCCTCGATGCTGGCATCCGGAATGCCCAGCGACTTGGCAAATGCCTCGTTCACTTCGGGCAGGTGCTGCGCTTCGATCTTCTTCAGCGTGACCAGGAAATCGGCTTCCTTGCCCGCCACATCCTTGCCGTGGTAATCCTCAGGGAACGCCAAGGGGAAAGTCTTGGAGTCGCCGGCCTTCATGCCGCGCACGGCCTTCTCGAAAGCTTCGAGCATCTGGCCTTCGCCGATGATGAACTGGAAACCGTCGGCCTTGCCGCCCTGGAAGGGTTCGCCATCAAGCTTGCCTTCGAAATCGATCGTCACGCGATCGTCATCGCCGGCCACTTCGGTGGCTGCGCGCTGCGCAAAACTGCGACGCTGCTTACGCAGAATTTCGACGGTCTTGTCAATCGCTGCATCGGTCACGTCGCTGGCGACGCGCTCAACGTCGGCGGCGGACAGGTCACCAATCTTGACTTCAGGATAGACCTCGAAGGTCGCATCAAAAGCCATTTGGCCCTCGGGCGACTCGTCCTTCTGGGCGATTTTTGGAGCACCGGCAACGCGCAACTTGGCTTCGTTGGCGGCACTGGAGAAGGCCTCGCCCAACTTGTCGTTCATGACGTCGTATTGGACGGAATAGGCGTAACGCTGAGCAACAACACTCATGGGCACTTTGCCCGGACGGAAGCCATCGGCCTTGACAGTGCGGGCCAATTTCTTGAGACGTGTCTCGACTTCGCTGTTGATGTCAGCGGCCGCCAGCGTGAGCGTGATGCGGCGTTCGAGCTTTTCGAGGGTTTCGACGGTGACAGCCATTTTTGACTCAGTACAAAGTTATCTGGTGCGCGGGGCCGGACTCGAACCGGCACGCCGGTGAAGGCGTCAGGACCTAAACCTGGTGCGTCTACCAATTTCGCCACCCGCGCTAAGTGGATCAGGCTTGTTTGCTTGGATTCAACATCCACACCATTCAAGCCCGTGGTAATTCGGAGAACCGTGGATTGTAGCCACATGGAAGTCCGAAAATCGAAACAAGGGGAAAACCCCCGCTCCGATGCAAAGCTTGCCTGCCCATTCTAAATGAGTGGGCATCGACCAAATTAGAGACGGGACTGAGCCTCCGGCCGCTTGACACGAAACCAAGCCGCGTACATGGCCGGCAGGGCCAACAAGGTCAGCGCCGTGGCAACAATCAAGCCACCCATGATGGCAACTGCCATGGGACCCCAGAACACGCTGCGCGACAGCGGCACCATCGCCAGCACAGCGGCAGCAGCCGTCAGCACAATCGGCCGAAAGCGCCGCACTGCGGATTCGACAATGGCCGACCAGGCCGGCACACCGCGCGCCCGGTCTTGCTCGATCTGATCGATCAGAATCACCGAGTTGCGCATGATCATGCCCATCAAGGCGACCACGCCCAGCAAGGCCACAAAACCAAAGGGCTTGTTCATCAACATCAACGCGGCCGCAACGCCAGCGATACCCAGAGGCCCGGTCAAGAACACCAGCATGGCGCGCGAAAAGCTCTGCAACTGCAGCATCAGCAAAGTGAACGTAATGAACAACATCATCGGCAAGCCGGCCGCAATCGAGCCTTGCCCCTTGCTACTTTCCTCCACGGCGCCTGCGACCGAAATTGAATAGCCGGCCGGCATCTTGGCTTGCAGTTCCTGCAACTTGGGCCAGACCTGTGCGGTCACGGTAGCACCTTGCAGACCCTCGGCCACATCGCCTTGTACCGTTACCGCATAGGCGCGGCCTTCACGCCACATCACGCCAGGCTCCCAGTCGAAAGTCACCTTGGCCACCTGAGTCAGCGGGATGGAGCGGCCCGTTGAAGTGTTCACATAGGCGCTGCCGATATCGGTGATGGCATTGCGCTCATCCAGCGGTTGGCGCAGCACGATGTCGATCAATTTATCCGTTTCACGGTATTGCCCAATGGTGCTGCCGGAGAGCAGCGTGCGCGAGGCCTGCGCCAGGCTCTGGCTGCTGACACCCAAGGCCCGCGCCTTGTCCTGATCAACCTCCAACTTGAGCACCTTGATCGGCTCGTTCCAGTTGTCATTGACGCCGCGCATATTGGGATTGGCACTCAAAATGGCCTTGGCTTGATCAGCCCAGCGGCGGACTTCTTCGGGCTTTTCGCCGGCAACGCGGAACTGCACCGGATATGGCACCGGCGGGCCGTTGGGCAGCAGCTTGATGCGCGCCCGCACCTCGGGGAACTCAGCGGCCATCAAGGCCGGCAGCCGCTTGCGCAAGGCTTCACGTTCGGTCAGATTCTTCGGCAGCACGATGGCCTGGCTGACGCTGGGCTGCTGAAACACCACATCCAGCGGCAGGTAAAAACGTGGCACACCGCTGCCTATCCAGGTGCTGACCGAAGCGACACCGGACTCGGCCATCATCCGCGCCTCAAAGCGCTTGGCCACTTCCGCACTTTGCTGAATCGTTGAGCCCTCGGGCAACCACAGATCCACCAGAATTTCAGGCCGGCTCGAGTCAGGGAAGAACTGCTGCTGCACGCGCCCCATCCCCACCAGCCCCAAGACAAAGACCAGCAAGGTCATGGCGATCGTCTTCCAGCGGTTCTCGACACACCAGCGCACCATGCCTCGAAAACGGTTGTAAAACGGCGTATCAAACAACTCATGCGCCTCGCCGTCATTGGAAGCATGGGTGCGCAGCAACAGCGAGCCCAGATAGGGCACGAAATACACCGACACCACCCAGGAAATCATCAGCGCCGCGGCCGTCACCGCGAAGATTGCAAAGGTGTATTCACCGGTGGCCGACTTGGCCATGCCTATCGGCAAAAAACCAACCGCAGTGATCAAGGTGCCAGTCAGCATCGGCATTGCCGTTGCGTCATAGGCAAAGGTGGCTGCGTGCATCTTGTCGTAGCCCTCCTCCAGCTTGCGCACCATCATCTCGACCGCAATGATGGCGTCATCGACCAAAAGCCCCAGGGCGATGATCAAAGAGCCGAGCGAAATCTTGTGCAGGCCGACACCCCAATAAAACATCGTCACAAACGTAATCGCCAGCACCAGCGGGATGGTGATACCCACCACCAAGCCCGGCCAGATATCCAGGCGCAGCGGCCGGGTGTGCAGGCCCAAAGAGACAAAACTGACCAGGAGCACGATCACGATCGCCTCGATCAAGACTTGCACAAACTCGTTCACCGAACGCGTCACGGCCTGCGGCTGATCTTGAATCTGGGCCAAGTCAATGCCGGCCGGCAGATCGCGGCGAATCAGCTCGGCGGCCTTTTGCAAGGACTTGCCCATCGCGACGATGTCGCCGCCCTTGGTCATCGACACACCCAGCGCAATCACGTCCTTGCCCTGATGGCGGACCATGATGGACGGCGGGTCAACATAATCTCGCTTGATCTCGGCGATGTCCGATAAGCGCAGGGAACTTGCCACGCCGGTGACCGGATTGACCGCGCGGATAGGAAAGTCCTTCAAGGCCTGCACCGAGTTGAACTGCCCCTGCACCCGTACCTGCAGATTGCCGCTGCCGGCATTCATCACCCCGGCACCTTCGACAGCGTTCTGCGCGCCCAGCTGATTGATGACCTGACCAAAGTCCAGGCCCAAGTTTGCGAGGCGTTTTTGAGAAATCTCGATGAAAAGCTTCTCGGCCTGCGCACCAAAGACTTCCACCTTGGCGACGTCAGGCAGCTTGAGCAGCACAGAACGCGCGCGCTCTGCATGTTCGCGCAACTCTTCACGGCTGAAACCATCCGCCGAGAGCGCAAAGATAGAGCCGTAAACATCACCAAACTGATCATTGAAAATCGGACCGATGACGCCCTGCGGCAGGGTGCTGCGCATATCTCCAACACGCTTGCGAACCTGATACCAGACGTCGTTAACTTCCTTGCCCGGCGTGCTGTCCTTCAGCTGAAAAATAGTCAGCGACTCACCCGGCTTGGTGTAGCTGCGGATCTTGTCGGAGTGAGGCACCTCCTGCAGCGTTTTCTCGATCTTGTCGGTGACTTGTTCGGCCATTTGCTGCGCAGTGGCGCCCGGCCAAAAAGCCTGCACCACCATCAAGCGAAAAGTGAAGGGTGGATCTTCATCTTGGCCGAGCTGAAAATAGGCGGCAAAGCCCATCAACATCAGCACCACCATCAAGTAGCGGGTCAGCGCCGGGTGCTCCAGCGCCCAGCGGGAAATATTAAACCGACTGCCGACTTGGCGGCCGGGCGATTGCGAAGGCTTGCTGTTGAGGCTCATGCGTGGGGCTCCAAGCTCAGCGCGAAGCGGCGGAAGCGGCCGCAGGCGCGGCTACCGTGGCCGCATTGGCTTGGTAACGCTGCACTTTTTGGCCCGCCTTCAGCACATGCACGCCCGCCACCACCACCTCTTGCCCGGGGCTTAGGCCCGCAGCAATCACCACTTCATTGCCATCGGCGCCGGCAATCTGAACCGGCTGCGCCTTCAGCGTCATCTGCGCGGGATCCAAGACCCAGACCGAGGACTGCCCTTGCTGCTGCAAAACAGCGGCCAGCGGCAGCTTGATGACCTGAGTCTGACGCGGCGCCTCCAGCCTGACCGTAGCGGTTTGGCCCAGCTTGGCCTCAAGACCGGCCACTTCGGCCTTGGCCAAGAAGGTTCGCGTGACAGGATCTGCCGAGGCCGCCACCTCGCGCAATTTGGCCGGCAAGCCCGCTTGGCCCCCGGCGCCACCCCACAGCCGGACAGTCAGCCCACCCGGTTTGGCCGCATGCGCTTGCAGGCGGCCCAACTGATCCTCAGGCACCGAGAACACCACATCACGCGGCCCATCATTGGCAACGCGCACGATGGGCATGCCGGCGGAAACCACCATGCCGGGTTCCGCCTCCACTGCGGTCACTACGCCGGCCACATCCGACTGCAGCTGCGCATAAGTGGACTGATTGCCTTGGGCGCTGGCCTGAGCCCGGCTTTGCTCCAGGGCAGCTTGCGCGGCTTTGAAGGCGGTGTCGCGTCGCTCCAGCTCGGCCGCGCTGATGAATCCTTGCTCGCGCAATTCGACAAAGCGCTTGAAATCTGAATCCAGTTGATCGCGATTTGCCCGCGCGGCCTGGAGGCCGGCTTTTGCCGCTTCTTGCGCCAACATCAAATCCTGTGGATCCAACTGCGCCAGCACCTGGCCCGGCCGCACCGCATCACCCAGGTTGACCTTGCGCGTCAAAATCTTGCCGCCCACACGGAAAGACAGGCGGGACTCCGTTCTAGCCCTGATTTCACCCGCGTATTCATGGCTTTGCCCAGCGGAATCGGCGCTCAAGACAAGCGTGCGCACCGAGCGGACCGGCTCCGGCGGCGCCTCTTGTCTTCCACAGCCGGACAAAACACCCAGCGAGGCGAACAAGGGCCAAAAGAGCGCGGTTCGAAAAAGGCTTTGAGACATGAGGGATCCTGAATATCAATTCCAATGACAGAGCACTGACAGCAATACGGAACCCGCTCACACCATCAAGCGCTGCCTTCGCAAATTACTGACCGATTAGTCAGTAATGTATTCAAGCCCTCGCGGGCTGTCAAACCCACACCCTTTGGCCAATGCATTTGGGCGACTTGACCTGGCGCTAGCCCCAAAGAGCCGACAATCCGGCCGGTGAGCATAGAACACTACGAAAACTTCCCCGTTGCCTCTTGGCTTTGCCCCAAGCACTTGAGGCCGGCCGTTGCCGGCATCTACCACTTCGCACGCACCGCGGACGACTTGGCCGATGAGGGCGAAGCCAGCACTGCTGAGCGCCAAGCCGCTCTGCAGCATTACCGGGCGGACTTATTGGCGGTCGCGGCCGGCCAAGCCCCATCGGCCCGCTGGGCCACGGCTGTTTTCACGCCGCTGCGCGCCGTACTGGACCAATACCAACTACCGGTTGCATTGCTAAATGATCTGATCTGCGCTTTTGAACAGGATCTGCAAAAAAAGGAATACCGCGACCGCGCGGAGCTACTCGACTATTGCAGTCGCTCCGCCAACCCGGTCGGCCGCTTACTTTTGCACTTGTACGGTGTGCATGAACCGCTTGCCTTGCGCCGCTCTGACGCCATTTGCAGCAGCTTGCAGCTGATCAACTTCTGGCAAGACTTCAGCCGCGACGGCCCTATCGGCCGCGTCTATGCACCGCAAACCGATCTGGCGCGGCATGGCCTCAGCGGCAGTGACTTGCTGGCCTGCCGCGACAGCACCCCCGCCCGCGCGATGATCAAGGACTTGTGCGACTGGGCCGAGCAACTGATGCGGGAGGGAGCGCCGCTGGTGTTCCAAATTCCGGGCCGGGCCGGCTGGGAATTGCGCCTGGTGGTACAAGGCGGCCTGCGCATCCTTGCAAAAATACGGGCCATGGACTACGCCAGTCTGATTCACCGCCCTGCCCTGGCCCGTTTGGATGCCCCGGCGCTGTTGTGGGGCGCGCTGCTTATGAAGCAAAGATCAGAACCAACAATGAATACCCAGCGAGAGGAGAGTTTGTGAGCCCGGAGCAGTACGTACAGGACAAGGCCGCCAAGAGTGGCTCCAGTTTCTATTACGCCTTTTTGTTTCTGCCGGCACCCAAACGCGCCGCCATCACCGCCTTCTACGCGTTTTGCCGCGAGGTGGACGATGTTGTGGACGAGACCAGTGACCCCAGCGTCGCTGCGGTCAAGCTGGCCTGGTGGCGTAAGGAGGCCAGCAGCGCCTTCGCCGGCCAGCCCCAGCATCCGGTCATGTTGGCCTTGATGCCGCACTGCGCCACTTACGACATCCGCCTCGAGCACCTGACGGCGGTCATCGACGGCTGCCAGATGGATCTGGAGCAGACCCGCTTCCTCGACTACCCCGGTCTGCAGCGCTATTGTCATTTGGTGGCCGGTGTGGTCGGCGAGGTCGCCTCGGGTATTTTTGGCCGCACGCACGCCGACAGCATTGGCTACGCTCACAAGCTAGGCTTGGCGATGCAGCTGACCAACATCATCCGCGACGTCGGCGACGACGCCCGGCGCGGTCGCATCTATCTGCCGATCTCCGAATTGCAGCAGTTCGACGTCAAGGCGCATGAAATCCTGCTGCGCAAAAGCCCTTGGGGCTATAGCGAGCGCTTCACCGCCTTGATGAAGTTCCAGGCCGAACGGGCCCACCGGCTCTATGACGAAGCGTTTGCTTTGCTGCCCGAAGCCGACCGCCGGGCGCAAAAGCCCGGTCTGATGATGGCCAATATCTATCGCGCCCTGCTGCGCGAAATAGAGGCTGAGAACTTCCGCGTATTGGAGCAGCGCATCGCGCTGACGCCGGTGCGAAAGCTGTGGATCGCGATGCGCACCAACTGGGCCGGGCGTTGAACCCAAGTGCGGCCAAGCGGGTCGCGGTGATTGGCGGCGGTTGGGCAGGCATCGCCGCCGCCGTCAAAGCCAGTCAGCTGGGCTACCACGTTACTTTGTTTGAGATGGCTCAGCATTTGGGCGGGCGGGCGCGCAGCTTGGCGCAAACCGACGCAGGTCCTCGCTTGGACAACGGTCAGCACATCCTGATCGGCGCCTACCAAGCAAGTCTGAACCTTCTGGAAACAGTCGGCGTCGACCTGTCGCAGAGTTTTCTACGCCAGCCTTTGCGCTTGCGCTATCCGCGCCACGAGGGTTTGCGCTTGCCGCCGGGGCCGCCCTTGATCAGCTTCATGCGTGGCATCCTCACCTACCGCGCTTGGCCCTTCACAGCGCGCATCAGTTTGCTACTCAGGTCTACCAGCTGGTTATTGCGGGGCTTTACTTGCGCGCCACAGCTCAGCGTGGCCGAGTTGAGCGCCGGCCTGCCGGCCATCGTGCGCCAAGAACTGATCGAGCCGCTCTGCGTGGCCGCGCTGAACACGCCTGCAGACCAAGCCAGCGCCCAAGTGTTCTTGCGCGTATTGCGCGACGCCTTGTTCAGCGGCCGGGGCAGCGCCGACTTGCTGCTACCCAAGCTCCCCTTGAGCGCCCTGCTGGCCGAGCCGGCGGCCGCTTGGCTTGGCGCGCGCGGTGTCAATATCCGCTTGAACACCAGAGTGCAGGCCATTGCCAGCAGCACAGCAGGCTGGAGCGTCGACGGTGAGGATTTCGAGCAAGTGATTCTGGCCTGCACTTCCGCCCAAGCGGCCAGTTTGTGCGCCGAGATTGCCCCCGCATGGTCAAGCCAGGCCGGCGCGCTGCGCTATCAACCGATCGTGACCGTCTATTTGCACAGCCCCGGCTCCCAACTGCCGGCCGCGATGGTAGCTTTGCAAGAGAGCACCGAAGCGCCGGCCCAGTTTGCGTTCGATCTGGGCCAACTGGGTCATGCCCCGGGCTTGTTTGCCTTCGTCATCAGCGGCGCGGCAAGCTGGGTTGAGCAAGGCTTGACCGCCACCGGCGAGGCAGCGCTGCGGCAAGCCCTGGCCGAATTCAATTGGCGTAGCCCGCCGCAAGTCCATCGCGTGCTGGCCGAAAAACGCGCCACCTTTGCTTGCACACCGGGCCTGCAGCGCCCGCCTGCCAGCATCAAGCCTGGCTTATGGGCGGCGGGCGATTACGTAGACGGGCCTTATCCCGCCACCTTGGAGGGCGCGGTTCGATCAGGCTTGCATGCGGCCGAAATGCTTGCAGTCGTTTAAGGCGCTGCGAATTTAGCTGCAAACGGCGCCGCCAGTGGTTCGCCCACGAACACCCCCTGCCCCGGCCATGCCACGCTGTGCCAATAGGCTTCCAGCGCCGTCACACCCTGTAGATAGAACAGCAAAAGCAGCTGGGGGTGTGGAAATTTTTGTCGGTGGTTACAGGGCTCACTGACCGTGCCATAACTGGCCGTGGCCCCTGACTGCAACCAGTCCAAGGCCGACATTTGGCCAGTCGTCGATTCATTGTCAAGTCGGCCGCCAAAGGAGGTCAGGTGATCAGCCAATGCGCCAGGTAACCAGTCCACCGAGGCCAAACCCTCCACCCGCACCAAGCCGGTTGTATAGAGCAACGTTCGCTGCATAGCAGGCAGCGCTTGGCTGGACTCGCGCCGCACGTTCACGCCCCAGGGTGCCAAGCGCGTCGCGGGAGGAAATTGGACTGCCCTCACATTGCGCGCGACGTCGGGCGTGCTGACAAAAAAGGCGTTGCTGCTCGCGAAGGACGGCAGGCTTTGATCGGCCTCCACGCCGCGCGCGATCAAGGCCTTGGCGTCTTCGACGCTGCGCGAGGCCAACATCATTGCCGGCCGCAGGCCCAAATCGGTGAAGGGGCGTGCGCCGACATAGGAGAAGTACGGGCTGAGTTTGCTCGGCCCACAAGTATTGCGGCAGATTTCGGGCTGGAAACCCATGGCCAGGGCGCTGGTGATGGAATTGCATTCGACCGCATAAGGCAGACTCCAGGCTAAGGCCAGGGCTTGCACCTGTGGCCCCAACTTGTCCTGCACCTGCGCCTGCAAAGCCGTGAACTCAGCCAAGCTCAGGCTCGCTTTGACCGGCAAGACCACGCGCGCAATATTGGCCTGCGGGATGCCCCGCTGGCTTGCATAGGACTCCCCGACCGCCACCGAATAAGGGTCGGCCGTATTGATCACCAAGCCCAACTCGGCGGCCGTCAGCCTCCCCTGCAAGCGCGGCACTCGCAGCCAGACCGGGGCCGGCGGTGCTAGAGCGCCGCTGGCGGCGGTCGCCGCAGCTGAAGCGACTGCCGAAGCCGGCCCCGCCGCAGTCGGTTCTTGTGCTCGCGCAGGCGTTGCCAATATGAACGCAGCCAAGACAATCGCACCCAAGAGCAAGTGCGCCATTGCGATATTCGCCCAAGCTGTTGCGGCGCGGAAACCATTTCGACCGGTGAATCTAATTTTCGCAATGCAAAACAAAAAAATCTCCAGCACAATCAAGGCATGAAAAACAAAGAGGATCAAACGCCGGCGATTCAGGTCTTGGAGCGCATGTTTTCGCTGCTGGATGTGCTCGCCAGCCACCAAGATCCGGTCTCCCTGAAGGAAATCAGCGCCAGCACTGGCCTGCACCCCTCGACTGCGCACCGTATTCTGAACGACTTGACCCTGGGTCGCTTCGTGGATCGCCCGGAGGCAGGCAGTTACCGTCTAGGAATGCGCATGTTGGAGCTGGGCAATCTGGTCAAAGCACGCTTGGATGTGCGCGACGCCGCCCTCGGACCAATGCGCGAACTGCACAAATTCACGCTGCAACCGGTCAATTTGTCGGTCCGCCAAGGTGATGAGATCGTCTACATCGAACGCACCTACAGCGAGCGCTCGGGCATGCAGGTCGTGCGTGCGGTGGGCGGGCGGGCTCCCTTGCACCTCACCTCGGTCGGCAAGCTTTTCCTGGCCAGCGATGAATCGCAGCGGGTGCGCGCTTATGCCACCCGTACCGGTCTGGCCGGTCACACCCGCAACAGCCTGACCGACATCACGGCGCTGGAGCGTGAACTGGCGCTGATACGCCAACGCGGTGTTTCGCGTGACGACGAAGAGTTGGAATTGGGCGTGCGCTGCATGGCGGCCGGTATCTATGACGACCAGGCGAAGCTGATCGCTGGGCTGTCGATTTCGGCGCCGGCCGACCGACTGGAGGAGTCTTGGTTGCAGAGGCTCAAGGACACAGTCGCACAAATCTCGCAGGCGTTGGGCTACCGAGGCTGAAGCACGACTGAAATTGCCCCCATAAAAAAAGCGCTCGATGAGCGCTTTTTTTCACTTCAGTGACCCGTCCTGACCCAGGTTGACACATTTGCCTTCAAGAAAGGGCATGTGTGATGGATACAGGCGTCAAGCGAACACAGCGCGACTACACGATGGCTTTTAAGCTGGCCGTGGTGGAGCAGG
>NZ_JAQQXT010000015.1:0-126011 GCF_028595345.1 Roseateles albus
CATGCCCACGTTAATCACTCCTGATTCCCCGCTCAGCCTTGAGCAGGACAGTGTCGATACATGGGTCAGTTTTGCGCGATCGCGGCCCTTGCAGGTGGGTCAGTTTTCAGTGATCGCCAACAGGCCCAGGGGTCAAGAGACTGATCACCTGGTGCGGTGAAGTGGCGAGCGCCCTTGGCCCCCATCGCGGCGCGTCCCTGCGGTTCGGACTGTGGAGCGTGGTTGAGAAATTCCTGAATACGGGTCATGATTTGGTCCTTCGGTTGATGCACACATAGATGTTCTTTTGTGCACAGATGCATCTTCTCGAAATGCGACCTTGCTGAGATCCCTCATAAAACTTCTATCTTTTCGGGGTGTGTTTCAGTAACGATCTATGGTTTCGTATCCCCATGTTGCTAGTTCCGTCGTTTGGCGCTAGGGGGCTTCCTGGTGCGGAAACAAGTTGGCCGAATGCAGGGACGAGCGCCCAGGCAACGCTGTCTGGCTTCGTGGTTGCCTTTACATGACCTTTGAATTGGTGAGAACCGACGGCGTAAAACTGCGGCGCACCTGGTCAGTCATGGATAGGTGCATAGGCGATGGATGAGGGTTGGTGCAATCTGAGCAGTGCCACTCATCGCCAATTCACACCTGGCGAAGTTGTGGCGTCGCTTTGCCCATCTAGTGCCGGTGCATGCGACGCATTGACCGAGTGGAATCATGCTTGCCCGGCCAATTCGGTTGGCTGGCGATAAAGAATTACTTTGTGTAGTTCAAGTTTCTGGCAAGGCAGAGCTTGCTGCTGCTTGGCACAGACCCACGGCAACAGTGCGTTTTTCCCTTGGACGGCGCCAGTTCGATGGCCGCGGACAACCACCAATCATGGTCTTGATAGTCGAAAAAAAGCCCGGCACACGCTGAGTGTGCCGGGCTTGCTCGCTAGTTGACTTGTAAGTTGCCGTATGCGAAGCTGAAAAATTGTCAGCCAAATCAACTACTTACGGAACGTCATCTGGCGGAAGCTGTGAGATTCGAACTCACGGAGGGGATAAACCCTCGCCGGTTTTCAAGACCGGTGCCTTAAACCGCTCGGCCAAGCTTCCTGGAACTTTCAAATTCAATTGTGCCAGCGACGAGTCGCCGGTTTTGCCTGCACTCACATCGCTGGCGCGATGTGAGCTTCGGCGCAATCGCCGCTAAAGCGTCGATTGAGCAAGACCGGTGCCTTCAACCGCCGAGGCCTTGCCTACTTGGGTGCGACGCGAAACCGTGCATCGAACACAAGGGCGAGATTCTAGCCCGGCTTTTGCGCTTGCTCACATTTCACCGAAATCAGCTCCAGCGACTGGCCGTTTTCGACGCTGGCCGCCGTGAGGCGCCCGCCCCAGACGCAGCCGGTGTCGAGTGCGAGCAGATTCGGCCGTTGCACAAGGCCCAGCGTTGACCAGTGGCCGAAGGCAATCGGCACTGCGTCAGTGCGCCTGTTTGCAGCGTCGAACCAGGGGCGGTGGCCGGGCGGCGCGCTGTCGGCGCTGTCTTTGGTCTTGAAGTCCATCCGCCCTGCACTGTCCACAAAACGCAGTCGGGTCAAAGCATTGACGATGCAACGCAACCTGGCCGTACCGACCAAGGCAGCGTCCCAGGCGGCGGGCTCATTGCCATACATTTCGCGTACAAAGCCGCCCAGGTCGGGGCCGCGCAATACCGACTCAACTTCGCCGGCCGATGCCAAGGTGTCTTCAAGCGTCCACTGCGGCAGCACGCCGGCATGCACCATCAACCAACCCTGCGCATAGCAGGCCATGCGTTGGTGGCGCAACCAGTCCAGCAGGGCTGCGCGGTCAAGGGCGTCAAGAATGCCTTGGACAGTGTCGCTGCGATGCGGTTTTTTGACGCCGTAGGCAATCGCCAACAAATGCAGGTCGTGGTTGCCCAACAAGCAGGTCGCCGAGTTGCCCAACTCCATCAGCCGCCGCAAGGTGGCCAAGGAGGCTGGCCCGCGGTTGACCAAGTCGCCAAGCAGGTAGAGCCGGTCGCGCGAGGGCGAAAAGTCAATCTTGAGCAAGAGGCGTTCGAACGCGTCGCAACAGCCTTGCAGGTCACCAATCAGATAGTTCATATCGGGATTGTGCGACTTCTATCGTCACGGCCTTCTGCTACGCTTGCGGCCTCTTGCTTCTTGACTGTGTCACCAAGGGATAACCCTGATTATTCTTTGCTGACGCCCCCAATGGATACCGCCTTTCTCATTTTCTTGTTGTTCTTGAATGCTTTTTTTGCGATGTCGGAAATGGCCTTGTCGGCCAGCCGCAAAGCGCGATTGCAGGTTTTGGTGGAGGCAGGGGAGCCCGGTGCGCGGGCGGCCATGGATTTGCACGACAACCCGACCAAGTTTCTCTCGACCGTGCAGGTCGGCATCACTTCGATCGGCGTGCTCAACGGCATCGTCGGTGACGCGGCTTTCTCGGGTCCGCTTGCACATTGGTTGGGCGAACAGTTCGGCCTGCATGACCGCGCGGTGGAGATCGCTTCGACCGCCTTGGTGGTGGTCATCATCACCATCGTGACGATCATTTTCGGCGAGTTGGTGCCCAAGCGTATCGGGCAGATTTACCCTGAGACGGTCGCTCGGCGGGTAGCGCCGGCGATGAATTTTTTGTCGGCGGCTGCGCGACCTTTGGTGAAGTTTTTGAGCTTCAGTACCGAGGCTATTTTGGGCCTGATGGGGCAGGGCGGACGGGCTCAGCGCGGCGTGACCGAAGAAGAGATCGCCGCCAGCCTGGATGAGGGGCGCGAGGCAGGCGTGATCGAGGAGCATGAGCATCAGATGGTGCGCAATGTGTTCCGACTCGATGAGCGCGAGATCGGCTCGATGATGATTCCGCGCGGTGAAATCGCCTGGCTGGACGTTACCGACACGCCGCAACAGGTGCTGGAAGTCTTGCGTGGCCATGGCTATAGCCGCTATCCGGTCTGCCGAGATGGGCTGAGCGAGGTGCTGGGCATCGTGTCGGCGCAGGTGCTGTTGCAGCGGGCGCTGAGCGGCGCGCCGCTGTCTTTGTCCGAGGACCTCGAAGTGCCGGTGTTTGTGCCTGAGACGCTGTCGGGCATGGAGTTGCTGGAGCAATTCCGGGTCTCGGATGCACCGCTGGTGTTTGTCGTGGATGAGTACGGCGAGGTGCAGGGCGTGATCTCTGTGCGCGACGTGTTGGAAGCCATTGCGGGGGAGTTCAATGCGCCCGGTGATGGTGATGCTTGGGCGGTGCAACGCGAGGACGGGAGCTGGCTGCTGGATGGCCTGATCCCGGTGACCGAGTTGAAGGACCGCCTGGCCCTGAAAGAGCTACCCGAAGAGGATCGTGGGCGCTACAACACCCTGGCCGGCATGGTGATGCTGCTGCTGGGGCGCTTGCCGCGCACGGCCGATGTGGTGGAGTGGAATGCTTGGAGATTCGAGGTCGTGGACCTGGATGGCAAGCGTGTTGACAAAGTGTTGGTCAGTCGTCTGACCGTAGATGGAGAGAGTGAAAAATGAGTGCAAGCCCAATGATGTACGGCAATTTGACGCCGCTGGACCGTGTCGCGCACAAGAATCTGCGCCTGAAAACGGAGTTGCCGACGCTGGACCGGGTGAAGGGCATGAACTCCTTGTTCCTGGCCGTGGTCGAGTTTGCTGAGGCCTGCAAAGAGTACCCGATCGTGTTCGTGCGTGTGGGTGATGCGCCGGCCGAGGGTGCCAAGCCCGTGGTCGCGCCGCTGGCCGTGCTGGGCCTCAAGCCCTCCAGTAACTTGTTCGTCAAAGACGGCAAGTGGACGGGTCACTACGTGCCCGCGTATCTGCGCCGTTATCCCTTCGCCATGGCTCGCCTGGAGCAAGACTCCGACACCATCGCCGTTTGTTTTGACAGCGAATGGGCCGGTTTTTCGGAGAGCGAAGGCACTTCGCTGTTCGCAGCCGACGGTCAGCCGACCGAGTTCTTGCTGAACGCCAAGACTTTCTTGGAGAACTTCGAGCAAGAGTCCGAGCGCACTCGGGCCTTCTGCCAGATGTTGGTTGAGTTGGATCTCTTGCGCGATATGCGCTTTGAGGCCACCTTGGCCAGCGGTGAAAAGATCGACGTCGAAGGTTTCTTGGCCGTTGATGAGCAAAAGCTGGCCGGATTGGACGATGCCAAGGTGGTCGAGTTGCACCGCAACGGTTTGCTGTCGCTGCTGGAAATGCACCGCGTGTCGATGGGCAATATGAATCGCCTGGCCAGTCAAGAAGGCTCTGCGGCAGCGGCCTGACCGGCGCGAGCATTACGAACGCCGGTCCTTTTGTCCGGCTGATAGAAAAGCGAGTCAGCGCGAGCAGGCTCGCTTTTTTTACTTGGCCGATCTGATTCGCCGATCTGATGGCGCCGCAGCAAGCTTGGGCGCTTAGCTTTGCGCCGGCTCACGCCAGCCCAACTGACGTGACAAGTCGGTGCTTGCACTCTTTAGCGCCAAGGCAATCGGACCGTGCAGATTCAGGTCGAAATTGCCGCTCGGGCCAATTGCCGTCAGGCTCAGCGCGATCCGGCCTTGGTCATCAAAAACCGGCGCGGCCAGGGCGCTGACCCCGAGCACGATACCGTCGTGAGCGCTGGCAAGGCCGTCCTTGCGCGCCAAGGCCAGCAAAGCCGCAAACTGAGCGTCAATTTTTGGCGCCGCTGCGGCTTGCTGCGGCGCTTCGGCGGCCAAGGCCGATAAGACCAAGTCGGTGGGCAAATGCGCGGCGAACAGGCGGCCCGAGGCCGTGCCGCGCAGCCCCATCACCGTCCCGTGCCGCATGCTGATATGCACGGGGCTGGGCGCTTCGGCCACGCGCACAATCGTCGGCCCGCGATTGCCCCACACGGCGATGGCGACCGTGTGGCCCAGTTGCATGGCCAATTCTTCGATGCGCGGCGTGGCCAAGCGCACCGGGTCGTATTGCTGCAGGCTGATGAGGCCGAGTTGCAAGGCGAGCGGACCGAGGCCGTAGCGGCCACTCACCGCTTCTTGCTCGACCAGGCCCAGCTTGATAAAACTGACTAAATAGGGGTGAGCCTTGGCTGGAGCCATCGCAGCTTCGCGCGCTAAGTCCTTCAGCGCCAAGGGCCGGCCATGGTGCACCAGCGCCGTCAACAAGGCCCCGCCGACCTCGATGCTCTGAATGCCGCGTGGGCCGCCACGTTGATGCTTGTCGGTGTTGGGATGTGCAGGGCTTGTCATGGCGAAAGATTAGACCCGAAGTGCGCCCGCCAAAACTTGCTCATTTTCCCTGTGTGGTTAGCTATAGACAAATTGAAGTGGCGCTGGTTTAATTCCGTGCCGGCAAAAAGCCTTCGGTGCAGCCGGCCTTGCCTTTCCCGTTTTTAACCCTGAGTTGCCCATGAGCGCCTTGAACTATTCAGCCGGTTTCGGCAATCAACATCAAAGCGAAGCCATCGCTGGCAGCTTGCCGATAGGGCGCAACAGCCCCCAAAAAGTGGCCCGTGGCCTGTACGCCGAGTTGCTCTCGGGCAGCGCCTTTACCGCGCCGCGCAATGAGAATTTACGCAGCTGGCTGTATCGCCGCCAGCCTTCGGTGGTGGTCGGCAGCTTCCTGCCGCTGGCCCATGCCTACCTCTGCACCGGCGCGCGTGAGGGGCAGGTGTCGCCACCCGATCCCATGCGCTGGGCGCCGATAGAGATGCCGGCCGAGCCGACCGATTTCGTCGAAGGCCTGCGCACCATGGCCGTCAATGGCGACCCGGACGCGCAGCTGGGCATTGCCACGCATTTGTACGTGGCCAACCAGAGCATGGGGCGGCGTGCCTTTATCAATGCCGACGGCGAGATGCTGATCGTGCCGCAGCAAGGTGTCTTGCGCATCGCGACCGAGTTGGGTTTGCTCGACGTCGCACCGGGCGAGATCGCCTTGCTGCCGCGCGGCATGGCCTTCAAGGTTGAACTGGACGGCCCTTCGCGCGGCTATGTGTGCGAGAACTACGGCGCCGCCTTCCGCCTGCCCGAGTTGGGCCCGATTGGCTCCAACGGGCTGGCCAATGCTCGTGACTTTTTGGCACCGGTGGCGGCCTTTGAGGCCACGCCAGGTGCCTACGAAATCGTCAAGAAGTACGGCGGCAGCCTGTGGTGCGCAGTCCAAGCGCACAGCCCCTTCAATGTGGTCGCCTGGCATGGCAACCTAACGCCTTACAAGTACGACACCAAGCACTTCATGACCATAGGGTCGATCAGCTTTGACCACCCCGACCCGAGCATCTTCACCGTGCTGACCTCGCCGTCCGACACCGCCGGTTGGGCCAATTGCGACTTCGTGATTTTCCCGCCGCGCTGGATGGTGGCCGAGGACAGCTTCCGCCCGCCCTGGTATCACCGCAATGTGATGAGCGAGTACATGGGCCTGGTGCTCGGCCAGTACGACGCCAAGCCCGAAGGCTTCAAGCCCGGTGGCTCCAGCTTGCACAATGCCTATGTGCCCCATGGCCCCGATACCGAGGCCTTTGACAAGGCAAGCAATGCCGACTTGGCGCCGCACAAGCTCGACAACACCCTGGCCTTTATGTTCGAAACCCGCTGGCGTTTGCTGCCGACCGAGTTCGCGCTCAAGGGCGGCGCGCTTGAAACCAATTACGCCGCCTGCTGGGCTGGCCTGACCGACAACTTTCAGGAATGAATGCCATGAGCTTGCTTGACCACACCCACAACCCAGAAGCGCAAAGTTTTGTCGCCAGCGCCAATCTGGCTGACTCCGACTTCCCGCTGCAGAACCTGCCCTACGGTCTGTTCCGCCGCGCTGGCTCGAACGAGAGCGCCCGCGTCGGCATCGCCATTGGCGATCAAGTCCTTGATCTGCGACTGGCCGCGAGTGCAGGGCGCTGGAGCTCGGCCGTGCAGGTTCTGCTGCAGCCCTTGGCCGACGGCGACTTGAACAGCTTCATGGCCCAAAGCGCTTCCAAGCGCCGGCTCGTACGGCATGCCTTGTTCGACGCTTTGGCCGAAGGCTCTAAGCAGCAGTCTGCACTGACTGCCTGTTTGCTGCCGCAAGCGCAGGCCCAGATGGCCGTGCCTTGCCGCATCGGCGACTACACCGACTTCTACACCGGCATCCACCACGCCACCACGGTGGGCAAACTGTTCCGCCCAGACAACCCCTTACTGCCCAACTACAAATGGGTGCCCATCGGCTATCACGGCCGCAGCAGCTCGATCGGGGTCAGCGGCAGCACCGTGCGCCGCCCTTTGGGTCAGTTGATGCCGCCGGGCGCCGAAGTGCCGGTACGCGCAGCCTGTAAGCGCCTTGATCATGAGTTGGAACTCGGCCTGTTTGTGGCCGGCGGCAATGCCCTCGGAGAGCCTATTCCGATGGCCGACGCGGACGAGCATATGTTTGGCGTGACCTTGCTGAACGACTGGTCGGCGCGCGATATGCAGGGCTGGGAATACCAGCCGCTGGGCCCTTTCCTGGCCAAGAACTTCGCCACCACGATCTCGCCCTGGATCGTGTCCATGGACGCGTTGGAGCCCTTTCGCATTGCCTTTGCCCATCCAGCCAGTGATCCGCAGCCGCTGCCTTACCTCGACTCGGACAAAAACCGCAGCGAGGGCGGCTACGAGATCGAGCTGGAGGTTTGGTTGCAGACCGAGACCATGCGCGCCGCTGGTGAGCCGGCCACGCGCTTGATGCGCTCCAACTTCAAGCATGCCTATTGGACCTTGGCGCAGATGCTGACGCACCACGCCAGCAATGGTTGCAATCTGCAGCCCGGTGATCTGCTGGGCACGGGCACCCAGTCGGGCCCCGAGGCCAGCGAAGGCGGCTCGATGTTGGAGCTGTCCCTGGGTGGCAAACAAAGCCTGAGCTTGCCTAACGGCGAGACGCGTGCATTCTTGGCCGACGGCGACTGCGTCAGCCTGCGCGCCTTTGCGTCGAAAGACGGTGCCCGCCGCATCGGTTTTGGCGAATGTTCGGCCACCATCGTGCCCGCGCCGCAACTCTGAATTTGCCGTAACAAGGGTAGACCCTGATCGGGAGATCAGGGTCTACCCGCACCCGCGCAGGCCCCAATCTTGCGCTGCCGGCTGGCTTTGTAACTTGGCTGCAATGAAGTCCAACAAAACGCAACGCCATGCGCCAAGGCCCGCTTGAGCCGCTAAATTGCGGCCTCGAACTGATTTATCCAAATCCCTTCGTCCACAAATTCAAACGGAGCCAACCCATGTCCCAGCCACTTTTCAAGCAGAAACTTCTGCCCAGCCTGATCAGCCTGATGTTGGGCGCCACGGCGTTTCACAACGCCAGCGCCGCTGACGAAGCCCCTCAAGCCGCTGCCGCAACGACAGCTCAAGCGGGCAAGAATGCCGAGCTGGAAACGGTTGAGATTCGCGGCGTGCGTGCCACGCTGCAGCGCAATCTGTCGGAGAAGCGTGAGCAGAACGCCATCGTTGATTCGATCCGCTCGGAAGACGTGGGTAAGTTCCCTGACCGTAACGTGGCCGACTCGCTGCAGCGCGTGCCCGGTATCTCGGTTGATCGTGGCTGGGGTGAAGGCAAGGCGATTTTTGTGCGCGGCACCGACAAGAGCCTGAACATGACCCAGCTCAATGGGCAAGCGGTCTCATCAAGCGAATGGTGGCTCAATGAGCCACAAACCCGCAGTTTCAACTACGACATCCTGCCGTCCGAAATCGTCGGCAGCATCAATGTCTACAAGAGCCCTTCCGCCGATCAAGACGAAGGCAGCATTGGCGGTTTGGTCAACGTCAAGACGCGCAAGCCATTGGACTTCAAGGATCAGCTGACCGCCCAAGCTAGCGTTGAGGCCGTTTATAGCAAGCTGCCCGCCAAGACCGATCCGCAATTGTCGGGTCTGTTGAACTGGAAGAACGACGACAAGACCTTCGGTGTGATGGTGGCCGTCAACCGGCAGACCCGCACGATGCGCCGTGACGGTCTGGAGAACTTCACCGCTGGCGGCAGCACCACCCCAATCGTTGACCAGAATGGCGTCAAGACCGATGCCTACGCTTCATGGGGTGGTGGATCCGCGATCTTTCGCCAAGACCGCGAGCGCAACACTGCCAATGTGGCTTTGGAATTCAAGCCCGTTCGCGAGGCCGACATCATTCTGAATTACATGAATTCAGACATGAAGATGGACAACAACAACCAGAATTATCTGTGGCAAGCCGGCGGCTTGGCAGATGCCAATGGCAATATCAACGTTGTCGACCCCAAGTTCATCTCCACTTCTGACGGCAAGAAAGCCCTGGTCGGCGGCACCTTGCCCAAGGTGGGCGGCGTTTCGTTTGAGCCTATCTATCGCAAGTCCTTCATGAAGTCGGATGTGCTGGATCTGGACGGTAGCTACCAAGGTACCAACTGGAAGGCTCATGGCCAAGTCGGTACGACATCCAGCTCCGGCGGCAGCACGCATGATCGCCACTTCTGGATGCAGGGTGATTCACGCGTTCAATTGGATCTGGGTCCGGACAAGTATGGCGTTAAATACTTGGACATCAGCCCGCTCGATCCAAAGGTCTTGACTTTGCAAGGGGGTGATGACCGCACACGCGAAATGAAGGGCAAAGAAAACTATGTCCAAGGTGATTTGGTTTTTGATCTGACTACGCCTTTCTTCAATGCTGTCAGCATCGGCGCCAAGTTCCGCGACAACACGCTTGAGAACACCCGTATCCAAGGTGTTGCGGATACCAAATCGCCGGATTGGAAGCCTTTCTCGCTGGCCGATTTGTCTACCGGTCCTTCACCTTTGTTGAGCCAAGCCGCAGCCACACCGGGCGCATTGACGCAATACGCTTGGTTTGATGACGGCTTGGTGGACAGCAAGGGCATCCCGATGTACGACAAGGTGATGAAGTACGCGCCGCTGCCGGGTTCGAACTACAAGATTCACGAGAAAATCTCGGCTGCCTATGTCAAGGGTGATTTCGCGATCGATAAATTGCGCGGCGATATGGGTGTGCGCTTCGTGAAAACCCAGCAGAACTCGCAGGGCAATGTGATCAATGCCAACACGCAGAAGTTCGAAAGCACCAGCGTAGACAACAACTACACCGATGTCTTGCCGAACCTGAACATGGCCTATGACCTGAATAAAAAGGTCATTTTGCGCGGTGCCATCTCCAAGGTCATGGCGCGTCATTCCTTCAATTTGCTCAGCCCCGGCTTCACGCCCGATGGCACCATCTTGACCGACGGTAAAGCCGGCAACCCTTTGTTGAAGCCAGTGCATGCCAATCAAGCCGAGTTTGGCGCCGAATGGTATTTTGATGATGCGGCCGTGATTGCTGCGACCGCTTTTGTGAAGAAGCTCGACACCTTCGCCTACAAGAAATACACGAAAGAGGTGATCGGCGGCCAGACCTTCAATGTGCAGCGGCCCTATAACGCCGATAACGGTGCGGACATCAAGGGCTTTGAACTGCAGTGGCAGCAGCCTTTCGGCAATAGCGGCTTCGGTGCGGTGGCCAACTACACCTACACCGACGCCAAGGCCGGCAAGGTCAATCCAGGGGACCCTGAGCTGAAGGTCCTGGGTAACTCGCGTGACCAGTACAACATCAGTGGCTACTACGAAAAGAACGGCATCAGTTTGCGGGTTTCGTATAACTACCGCTCCAAGTCTTTTGGTGATCTGGATTCCGGTGGTCAACAGGTCAATGGCGCTTACGGCCAAATCGACGCGACCGCCAGCTGGGATATCACGCCCAAGCTGAGCCTGTTTGCGACCGGCGTGAATCTGAATAACGAGCTGGTCAAGCAAAACACGTCGGACGGTATTCCGGTCGGTATTTACGAGAACGGCGCTCGTTACAGCGTCGGCCTGCGCGCCAAGTTCTGACGGGAACCGGCTAGTCGCGGTCCCAGAGTCTCAAGGGATCGCATCACTGAAAAAGCCTCCCCGTCCTCAGGGAGGCTTTTTTCTCGCCCACGCCCAAGCTCGTTAGCGCCAGGTGTTGGGGCAGGAGTGTTTGAAATTTATGGATTCCGTCATGAACACCAATGTCCAAAAGGCCAGCCGGGCGCCCAGCGTCTTGCTGCCCATGCTCTTCATCGGGCTGATGTTCTTCATCCTCGGTTTTGTGACCTGGTTGAATGGCTCGCTCATTCCCTTTCTGAAGATCGTCTGCGATCTGAACAACTTCCAGGCGCTATGGGTGACCTTCGCCTTCTACATTGCCTACACGGTGATGGCCTTGCCCTCGGCCGCCGTGCTCAGCCGCATCGGCTACAAGAACGGCATGACAGTTGGGCTGGGCGTTATGGCTGTGGGCGCGCTGCTGTTCATTCCGGCGGCCAAGTCCAGCTATTACGGCATCTTCTTGCTGGCGCTGTTCACGCTGGCCACCGGCATGACGCTGATGCAGACGGCCATCAATCCCTATATCGTCTGTATCGGACCGCGTGAAAGTGCGGCCACCCGCATCAGCATCATGGGCTTGTTCAACAAGGGTGCGGGCATCGTTGTGCCCTTGGTGTTTGCGGCGGTGATGTTGTCAGGCATAGACATGCATTCCGAAGCGGCACTGGCGGCGCTGGATGCTGGCGCGCGCGCGCAGATCCGGGCTGACTTGTCTGTGCGGCTGGTATTCCCCTATGCCGTGATGGCGGCGGTCTTGCTGTGCTTTATGGTCGTCGTTCACTTCTCGTCTTTGCCCGAGTTGTCGCTTGACGAAGAGGACACGCAGACCGAGGTCGACCGGTTCGGCGTGTTTCAGTTTCCGCAGGTGGTGCTGGGCGCGCTGGCGCTGTTCGCCTATGTCGGCGTTGAGGTGATTGCCGGCGACACGATTGGGCTTTACGGCCAAACTCTTGGCGTCAAGAACTTTGCCGTGCTGACCTCTTACACCATGGGTTTCATGGTCTTGGGCTATTGCTTAGGTGTGCTGACCATCCCCAAGCTGATGTCGCAAAAGGCGGCTTTGCTCATGTCTGCGCTCAGCGGTATCGCCTTTACGGCCGGCATCATCACGAGCTCAAGCACCGATACCAGCCTCTCGCAAGCGCTGCTCGGCTGGGCCGGCGTGCCGGTGGTGCCCAACACGGTGATGTTTTTGGCCCTGCTGGGTTTTGCCAATGCCTTGGTTTGGCCATCGTTGTGGCCGCTGGCGCTGGAAGGCCTTGGCAAGTACACGGCAGCCGGCTCCGCCCTGCTGATCATGGGCATTGCCGGTGGCGCTTTATTGCCCATGCTGTACGGTCATTTCTCTGATGCCGGCAACTCTCAGGCCGCATACTGGGTGATGCTGCCCTGCTACGGCATGATCCTGTTCTATGCATTGGTGGGTCACAAGATGCGGCGCTGGAAGTAGGCCCAGACAGCCCCGCAAAACGCCGCAGCCCTATATTGTGTTTTGCGGCGTTTTGCTTTTGCGCGCTTGCTTTCGCCTACTTCAGTAGCTGCAAATACTGACGGTGCCCGTAGAACTGCGTCACCGTGTCTGTCAGGGCGGCGCGCGCTTGTTCGCCGCTCATGAGCTCTGCTCGCTGTTCCGTGCTCAGAGGCTTCAGATCCGCCGGAAAGCGACCCATGCCGGCCAATAAACAATACCAAGACGGCCGGATATACATCAAGGCCTCGCCATGCCGAGTCAGTTCAGCCTCGAAGTCACCGCCCTGATCCCAGACTTCCAAAATACTGGCCAGTCGGTCTGAGATATGGCGATGCGCGCGATTGGCGCGCCAGTAGTCGCTGTCATGGCGCGTATTGAGCTGATAGTGGCCCACCACATAGTCGCGCACACCTTCGAACATTTGATTGATGCGCCGATTGAATTGCGCTTGGCGGCTGCGGCTGAACTGGCTCGCTTCCATCTGGTCAATGAAAAGATCCACCGAGAACTGAATCAACATCAAGGCGGTGGCTTCCAGCGGCTCGATAAAGCCTTGGGACAAGCCTATGGCCAGGCAGTTGTTGCGCCAATGTTGCTCGACCCGGCCCACCCGCATCTTCAGGTGGCGCGCTTCCTTGTTGTGTGCGGCCGCACCCAGATGCTGGCGCAGCTCGGTCTCGGCCTTCTCGGGGCTTGCAAAGTCTGAGGCGTAGACATAACCATTGCCATAGCGGCTGCTGAGTGGAATCTGCCAGACCCAGCCGTTGCGCAGGGCGGTGGACGTGGTTTCGGACGGGATGTCTTCTTCCTCGTTCAAGCTGCTGGGGATGGCGATGGCGCGGTCGTTGAAAAGATTGTCTTTGAAGGAAACAAAGGGCTCACCCAGCGCTTCGTTGATCAAGAGCCCTTTGAAGCCGCTGCAGTCGAGAAAGAGCTCGGCCTTAACGATGGCGCCGCTGTGCATCAGCAGGTGCGCGATGTCGCCCGTCTCGCTCAGCTCTACCCTTGCCACGGTGTCGAGCCGGTGTCTAACGCCGAGTTTGGAGGCATGGCCTTTCAGGAAGGCGCCCAGCAGGCCGGAGTCGAAGTGGTAGGCATAGTCGGTCGCCGGAGCGGGGCGGTCATCGCTCCGCGGCAGATAGAACGGCGCCTTGCGCTGCCTGGCCAGCTCGGCGGCGATGAAGAAGTCTTGCGGGTTGGCTTGCGCCGCCGTGCCGCGCCGGCGCAGCCGGGCGTTGGTGAAAAGCTCGCTGCCCACCTTCAGGTCTTCCTGATTGAAGAAGGGGTGCACATATTGCTCGTAGCCCGGCTGTGTCGACCAGCCCGGGAACCTGATGCCGCATTTGTACGTGGCGTTGCAGGCCGGCATCCATTCGCTTTCTTGAATCCCAAGGCGGTGGAAGAACTGGCGCAAATAGGGCGTGGAGCCTTCGCCGACGCCGATGATGCCGATGTCGCTGGACTCGATCAGCATGATCTGGGTGCCATGGCTGCGCCATTGATGGGCCAGCAAATTGGCTGCCATCCAGCCGGCCGTGCCGCCGCCGATGATGACGATTTCTTGGGGAGCTTGGTGCTGCATCAGGGGGTGTTGATGGGGGTTGCTTCTGGCACAGGGTGAGCAGGCAAGGCCACGCGCACCTCGAAGCCGCCCTGCGGATGGTTGCGAAAGCGCAAAGCGCCGCCATGGTCGGCGACGATGTCGCGCACGATGGACAGGCCCAGCCCTAAGCCTTCCTCGCGCATCTTGGCGCCATGGGCCAGGCGGGTGTAGGGTTGGCCCAGCTTGGCCAAAGCGCTGTCGGGTACGCCCGGCCCGAAGTCGCGTACGGTCAGCAAGACCTGACCTTGCTCGGCGCTGCCGGGCGCGCCTTCACTCATGGTGAGCTCGGCTTTGTGCAGTCCGGTATGGCCGGCGTTGGCACCATAGAACATCGCGTTGTCGATCAGATTGCCGAGGGCACGCTTGAGCGCCAAGGGCTTGCCGAAGACGGTCAAGGGCTGCTCCGACAGCTCGATTTGCTGGCCGGCCATGCGGGCGTCGCGCACCATTTTTTGCAGCACCAGGTCGATGCGCACAGGCACGCGGTTCTCGTGGATATCGGTGTCCTTGACGATTTGCAGCGCCGTCTTGACCATCATGTCGAGTTCGTCCAAATCCTCATGGAACTCATCTTGCACGGCCAGGTCGTCAAGTAACTCGCTACGCAGGCGCAGCCGGGTGATGGGCGTGCGCAGGTCATGCGAGATCGAGGCGAACAGCCGTTCGCGGTCACTCAGGTAGCGCCGTATGCGCTCCTGCATCTCGTTGAAGGCCTCAATCGCGCGCCGCACTTCGGCCGTGCCGGTAACAGTCAACGGCTTGGGGTTGGCGCGCCGCCCGACTCGTGCCGCCGCCCGGCTCAAGCCCCGCAAAGGGCTGGTCAGCGCGCGCGCGGTGATCAGCGTCATCAGCAGGGCCAGGCCCAGCGTGAGCAACTGCGGCACTATCCGCTGCCAGGTGAAAAATTCCAGCTGTTCAAGAAAATAGGGGTCGGGCATGGCGCTGCTCAGGTAGAGCCACTGGCCGGGTTCGGTTTCCGCTTGAATCACCAGGAACGGGGCAGGGCGCTCGGCATCCAGCAGCGAGGGGTCGACCCAGCTGTCGGGCAGATCGGCGAGTAAGGCGCCGCTGGGCGCGACCTTCAAGCCCACCGGCGAGGCCAGCGTGACGCGCAGCCGCGTCCCAGGCGCCAACTGATTGAGCAGCTCTTGGCGTACCCGACTCTCCAGCAGGCGCGCCAAGGCCTGCTCGGGCAGGGGCTGCACTGCAACCTCGGCGTTATTGAAGAACACCAGAAAGCGCGTGCCGCCCATGGTGCGCAGCTGCTCGATCAAGAGCGGCCGGTAAGTGGCCGGCAGCTCACGCAGCGCGCGCAAAGCGCCTAGAGCGCCGCTCGCAACATGGTGGGCGGCCAGCTCGGTTTGCCGGGTGGTGCGTTGCTCCAGCTGCTTGTACCAAAGCAGATTGATCAAGAGCTGCACCAGCACCAGGCTGCCCAACATGGCCAGCACAAAGCGGCCTTGCAGGCTGTCAAACAAGAAGGCGACAAAGCGCTGCAGCCAGCCGCGCCCGCCCACCGTTCCTGAACTATGGCCCGCAGACCCGCCCACCGTCATCGCCCGCTCAGGCTCACGGCGCATGGCCCGACGTGACCGTGGTGGAAAAGACGTAACCCGAGCCCCGTACGGTCTTGATCAGTGCCGGTTGCTTGCCGTCGTCATGCAGGCGTTGACGCAGGCGGCTGACTTGCACGTCGAGCGAGCGGTCCAGCGGGCCGAGGTCGCGCCCGCGTGTGACTTCGGCCAGGCGGCTACGGTCCAGCACTTCGCCGGGATGCTCGACCAAGAGCTTGAGCAGCTGAAAGTCCATGCCCGACAAGGCCGAGGCTTCGCCGCTCGGGTCGATCAGGCTGCGCTCCAGAATGTCCAGGCAAAAGCCGTTGAAACGGAAGTAGCGCGCCGTCTGGCCGCGGTCCTGGCCAGAGCGCCGGTGGATGGCCTTGATGCGGGCGAGCAGTTCGCGCGGGTTGAAGGGCTTGCCGATGTAATCATCAGCACCGAGCTCAAGACCTACGATGCGGTCGGTCTCATCGGCGCTGGCGGTCAGCATGATGACCGGCACATCGGAGCGCTTGCGCACCGCCTGGCACAGCGCAAAGCCCTCGGTGTCGGGCAGCATGACGTCCAATATGCACAGACTGATTTCGTCCTTGAAGCGCTCGAACTCGGCCAGAAAGCTGGCGCCGTCGTGCGCCAAGCGGACCTCGTACTGGTTTTTCTCCAGATAGGTCTTCAGCAGGGTGCGGATTTTCTGGTCGTCATCAACGATCAAGATCGTACGGGTCATGGTGTCGCTTGCACAGATTTCATGGATTTCGGGCCAAGAGCGCGCAGCAGACCCTGCAATTTGCGCTGCGCTGCGGCGGGTGTTTGTTTGGGGTCCAGTGCAAAGCGGTGGACGGTTTCGATGAAGGCGTTTTTGCCGACTTCATCAAAAGCCATGCGGTGCACCAAGCTGGGCACGCGCGCGGTGGCCGGGTTGGCGAACAGCTGGTAAGACTGCTGGGCGCAATAGTCCAGCTCATCGACCGGCACATCGCGGCGCACCGGTACCGAGCCCTTGATGCGGTTATAGCCCAGTTGCAGGGTCGCGCTGCCTAGCAGCTCGGCCATCTTTTCCTGTTCGGCCTGGGCGCTGTAATTGCCGGCCAGCATGGCTAGGGTGTCGATGCTGAACTGGTGAACGCCGCTGGTGCCCGGCACGGCCTGACAGGCAAAGTCGCGCCCGCCTTCCAGGCCCAGCGTGCCCAATTCGCCACGCGCCCAGTCACCCATGATCAACATCGCCGCGCGACCGGCGGCAAAGTCGGCCACCAGTTGAGTCCAAGGGCGCTCGCCCGGGCCTGCCGCCAGGTTGCGCCAGTCGCGTAGCCTCTGAAATGCGCGCTCCACCGACGGGTCATTGAAGGCCTGCGGGTCGCGCTGTTCGACCATCCTGCGGTACAGCGCCGGCCCCGCCTCGGCCAGCAGCAGGGTTTCGAAAACGGTAGCCACCTGCCAAGGCTCGTCGCTGAAGGCGACCGGTGTGACGCCGGCGGCGCGCAGGGCCACGGCGGCCGCTTGCAGCCCGCTCCAATGATTGGGTAGCTCGATATTGAGCCGGCGAAACACGGCCTTGTTCAGATAGAGGTTGTTGATGCGGTGAATGCCCAGCGGTGCGGCGACGACATGCTCGCGCACATTCAGCTGCGCCGTCACCTGCGGGAACATGGTGCGCGCCCATTGGCGTCGCTTGGCGACGCCGTCAAGCTCCAGCAGCAAGCCCATTTCGGCCCATTCGATGGTGGCTTGACCGTTCAGCTGCGCCACCTTGGGCGCCATGCCGCGCAGCGTGCGCTCGTTGAGCACTTTGATGGCCGGCCCGCCGCCACCGCCCGCCACCGCGCCGTCCACCCAGCGCAGGCCCAACTCGCTCATGCGGGCTGCCACATGGTCAGCGGCGGCACGCTCGCTGGCCGAGGTCCACCAATGCAGGACATTGAGCTCGCCTACGCTGTCGGTGCTGGCGGTCGGCGCAGGCGCTGCCCAACTGCCGGGCGCGGCAGCGATCAAGCCGAGGGGAGCAACTGTGGGCAAAGCCAATGCGAGCAAAGCAAACATGCGAGCCATCTTGCCCTGGGGCGAAAGGCCCCAAGCCAAAGAATCGTTGGACTTCGGTGATGTTGTGTAAGTCAAAGCAGGCAGAGGATTGGGCGCTTGTGACAATTGTCAGGTGCGCCTGGGTGGCTTGGCGATTGGGGGTTTCGCTGGGCTGAACTGCCTGCCGGGGCTATTCGGCTCACCTCCCCCATGAATAGCGGCATCTGGCCCACGTTAAAAAACGTAACACGACGCCTGCGCACCACAGATTCGCCGTCGCAAGGCGTTCAAATCGATGCGCAGCTGCTGATTGTGCGCCGGCCGTGGAGGACTGCCGCTGGCCGCCGAAATCAGGCTGAATATGACGTTAGCTTTTGCTGGTTCCTTGTGAGCGCTTTGCGCCGGGCGTTCAGGGCGGCGCTTTGATTGCGTTACAGGGGTGGCTTGACTATGGTGTGGCCTGTTTGCTGTGAACCTCGAACCCATCTTCATCAGTTGTGAGTCGAACGACCCCAATGCCTAAGCAATTTCGTCTGGCCAGCTTTTTGTTTTGCGTCGGCGCGGCCCTGTTGCCGTCGACGCTGCGGGCGGCTGCGCTGACGATAGAGAGCTGGCGGGTTGACGACAAGGTCTTGTGGGAGGAGGTGTTGATTCCGGCCTTCCAGCGCAAGAATCCGGGGACGGCGGTCAAGTTCGTGCCGACGGCGCCGACCGAGTATGACGCCGGCCTGCAGCAGCGCTTGAGCGCCGGGACGGCCGGCGACCTGATCACCTGCCGCCCTTTTGACGCCTCGCTGAACCTGTACAAAAAAGGCTTGCTTGAGCGCTTGGACGGCCAAGGCCGCAGTCAGTTGGATGACTTCCCGGCCTCGGCCAAGCTGGCCTGGCAAACCGATGATGGGCGTGAAACCTATTGCATGCCGATTGCCTCGGTGATCCACGGCTTTTTCTACAACAAAAAAATCTTCGCCGAACTGAACCTGCAGCCGCCCGGCACTGAGGCGGAGTTTTTCAAGCTGCTGGATACCGTCAAGGCTCAGGGTAAGTACACACCGCTGGCGCTTGGACTGGCCGATCAATGGGAAACGCATCAAGTCATCTTCAACGGCATGGGCCCCGCCTATTGGCAGGGCGAGGCCGGCCGCAAGGGGCTGATCGCAGGCAAGAAAAAGCTCACCGATGCCGAATTCGTCGATGTTTGGGCTTTGATGGCCAGGTTGCAGCCCTATCTGAGCAAGGGTGCTGCGACGCAGACGAATGCGGATTCGCAAAGCTTGTTCGGCCTTGGCCGTGCAGCGGTGTATCCGGCCGGCTCCTGGGATATCGGGCCGATAAGGGCGCAAAGCCTGGACTTTGGTGCCTTCCCGCCGCCGGTGCCCAAGCCCGGTGCGGCCTGCCATATCTCCGACCATTCGGACATCGGCATTGGCATCAACCCGCGCTCCAAGAACAAGGAGGAGGCCTACAAGCTCTTGACCTGGATGGCGTCGCAAGAGTTTGCCGACCTCTACACCAACAAGGTGACGGGTTTTTTCAGCTTGTCCAACCATCTTGTGCCGGTGCTGGATCCCGTGGCCAAACAAATGATGGATTGGCGCAAGTCTTGTGCATCGACGATCCGCCTGAATGCGCAGATCCTCAACCGTGGGCGGCCGAGCTTGGAGTCTGATTTTTGGGCGGTCCATAGCCTGGTGCTGGCCGGAAAACTAAGCCCTGCAGAGGCGGCGGGCAGGATGCAGGGCAGTTTGAACAAGTCGGGGAAATAGTTACGAAGCGACGAAACAGGGAAGCGAGGAATTTTTAAAAAGACCTAGGGTGCCTCAGGTGCCCGACCGATGCGGCCTTACTGCTCAGTTAACCGCATCAATTCAGACCTTCATGGCGACCTGTGAACCGGCTCAAACACCAATGCGGGCCGTTTCACAGGTCTTTTTTTGTCTGCTAAAAGGTCAGCTCAAGCTGCTCAATCAGTTCAATTAGCCTTCGATCGCATCGTCCAGGCAGTCGTTGTCGAGCGCGGCGATCTCGGCGTATTGCACCGCGTTGAGTTGGTGGCGGTAGGCCAGATAGGCATGCCGCGCATTGCTCTCATCGTCGCCATCATCATCGGCAGCGGCCGCCGCAATATGGTGCTCGGCGGCGAGTGAAAAGTGATGAGCCGCCATGCGGTGGTGGTCGCCGATTGAGTCCAGTTCTTCGTCATGGAACTCGTCTTGCAGATGGGCTGCATTGTCTACAGGCAGGTCCAGCGTTTGCTCGTTGCTCATGGCTTGCACTTCCATTCAGATCAAGGGTTACGGCGACATGCCGCGGCGCTGAGCATTGCTGACTTGTGTGAAGGCTTTGTGACAGGGGGCTGCTGTGGATTTCAGCCAGCCGGCGCCTGCAGCCAATGCAGGCTGAACCAGTTTTGCGCATCGGTCCAGACCGGCCCGGCGCGGTAGCCGGCCCGCTCGGCCAGGGCTCTAAAGCCAGCGATGCTGTACTTGTAGGAGTTTTCGGTGTGCAAGGTCTCGCCAGTCTCAAAGCTGTAGTCGATACCTTGCAGACTCAGGACGTGACTGCGCATGCTCATCAAGTGCATTTCTATGCGCTGCAATGGCGCGTTATAAAAAGCGCTATGCCGAAAGCCATCGGCCGCAAACTCGCAGCCCAGCTCGCGCCGCGCGCGCTCCAGCAGGTTGAGGTTGAAGCGCGCTGTCAGGCCTTGGCTGTCGTTGTAGGCGGCGTGCAGCAGGTCCGGGTCCTTGATCAGATCGACGCCGATCAAGAGGCCGCCGCCGCGCAGTTGCTCGGCCGTCAGGGCCAAGAACTCCAGCGCCTGCGTCGGTGTGAAGTTGCCAATGCTGGAGCCGGGGAAAAAGCCGACACGCTGGCCCTCGCCTCGACTTGGCGCGCCAGGCAGATCGACTGCTTGGGTGAAGTCTCCCACCACCGGCTGAATGTTCAGCAGCGGATGCTCGGCCTGCAGCGCGGCGCAGGCCTGCAAGAGATGGGGGCCCGAGATATCGATGGGAACGAAACCATGTGGCCGCAGCATGCGCGCCAGCAAGAGTCGCACCTTGTTCAAGGCTCCTGCGCCATATTCGATCAGCTGCGCCTGCGGCCCGATCAGTTCGGCCATCTCGGCGCCGTGAAGACGCAGCAGTGCCAGCTCGGTGCGTGTGGGGTAGTACTCGGGCAGCGCGCAGATTTGCTCAAACAAGGCCGAGCCCATGTCGTCGTAGAAGTACTTGGGCGAAATATGACGCGGCTGCTGGGCCAAGGCGCTGTGCAAGTCGGCCGCAAACCCCGACTTTTCGACGATCTTCAAAAATGGGACGGGGGTCATGTCTTGCCTTGGCTGTCTGAGAGGTCTCGTGCCAGCCGCAGGCCGCTGAATTGCCAGCGGACATGCGGCGGAAAGAAATTGCGGTAGCTGGGCCGGGCGTGGCCGCGCGGTGTGGCCAGGCTGCCGCCGCGCAGCACCATTTGGCCCACCATGAATTTGCCGTTGTATTCCCCCACCGCGCCGGCCCAGGGCCTGAAACCAGGGTAGGGGTGGTAGGCCGAGTGGGTCCATTGCCAAGCTTGGTCATCCAGTTGGCTTAGGCCGCTCAGATCAGCTGCGGCGGCTTCCCATTCGAACTCGGTCGGCAGGCGTGCGCCGGCCCATTCGGCATAGGCTGCTGCTTCGTAAAAGCTCAGCTGCATGACTGGCGCTTGCGGGTCCAGCGCCTGCTCACCCGCCAGCCCAAACACGCGCCATGAGCCGTCCGCATGCTTGCGCCAGTAGCTGGGCTGCTGCCAGCCCTGGGCTTGCGCCAGCGCCCAGCCGTCCGCTAGCCAAAGGCCAGCTTTGAGATAGCCCCCGTCTTCGATGAAGGCGGCGAATTCCCCGCAGTTCACCAAGCGGCTGGCGATCTCGAAGCCGGTCACCTGCACCGCATGGCGCGGGCCTTCGTTGTCAAAGGAAAAGCCATCCGCTGGCGCGCCCACGCTGACAAGCCCACCAGGATGGGTCAGCCATTGCATTGTGGTTGCGCCGTAGCTCGTGGGTACTTTCGCTGGATGGACCGGTGCGCGATAGGCCGGCGCAAGAGGGTTGAGACTGAAGGCATGCAAGATGTCGCTCAAAATCAGCTCTTGGTGCTGTTGCTCATGCTGCAGACCCAGCTCCAAAAGCGGGCGAGCTTGGGCCCAGCTGTCGGCATCGGCCTGCAGAACGAGGTCGACCAAGGCGCGGTCGACATGGGCGCGGTAGGCCTGGATCTCGCTCAGCGCCGGGCGGCTGAGCAGGCCGCGCTGGGGTCGCGGGTGACGCGCACCGAGCGATTCGTAGTAGGAGTTGAACAGCTGCGCGAAGCGCGCATCGAAGACTTGGTAGTCTCGCGCCCAAGGCCGCAAGACCAGGGTTTCAAAAAACCAAGTCGTGTGGGCTTGATGCCATTTGGTCGGGCTGGCGTCCGGCATGGACTGCAGCGCTTGATCCTCGGGCGACAGCGGTGCGGCCAGGTGCTCGGTATGTCGGCGGGTGGCTTGCAGGCGGATCAGAAGTTCGCTGCGCTGCGCCGGCGCCATGCTGCTGCGGTCGGTGTTGCGGGCGCAGTCATCTGCAGGGCTGGGTTTCACGCATCAATCTCCAAGAGGCGGGGCGCCACTACGGTAGCCTATATTTGCGTAGGCTGCGTGAAACCGGGGAATCTAGCTGGGCCGCTTCGCTAAGCGCTGCAAGGTCACGGCCGCAGCCAGACCGATGGTGATGCCGACCGCGTCGCCGAGCAAGTCGGCCCATTCGCCGTCACGCCCAGGAATATTGAGTTGCAGCAGCTCAATCGCGCCGCCATAGGCCAAAAGAGCCAGCGGCAGCGCTATCCAGCGAGCGCGCCCGCTGCTCAAGCTCCAATGACCACAAAAAGCCAGGCTGGCGAAGGCCAGCGCGTGATTGAGTTTGTCCCAGCTGCTGCCCAGGCTTTTGGGCGGCGCTGGCGACAAGGCCATATAGCTGATGAACACCAGCAGCAAGAGCAAAACCAGGCGCCACAGCGGGCGCGCCGACGCGCTGAAGAGAACGGAGTGGAGGGCGAGGCGCAGGTGGCGCATATAAACAATGCTCAGGGAGTAGGGGCGGAGTATTGTCGCCGCACAGGCAAGCTTCAGCTTGCCGATGGCTGGGCTATGCCTTGGGCCGGGCTCCTGACACCACCTCCCTGACCATCCGGCGCTTACATGCCCGCGTAGTTCGGTCCGCCGCCGCCTTCGGGCGTGACCCAGACGATGTTTTGCGTCGGGTCCTTGATGTCGCATGTCTTGCAATGCACGCAGTTCTGCGCGTTGATCTGCAGCTTGTCGGCGCCGGCGTCGGTCTTGATGAACTCATAGACGCCGGCAGGGCAATAGCGGCTCTCCGGCCCGGCAAACTTGGCCAGATTGATGCTCAGCGGCACCGCCGCATCCTTCAGCGTCAAATGCGCCGGCTGGTTCTCTTCATGGTTGGTGTTGGAGATGAACACCGAGGACAGGCGATCGAAGGTGAGCTTGCCGTCCGGTTTCGGGTAATCAATCTTGGCACATTCGGCGGCGGGCTTCAGATACAGATGGTCGGGTACCGTGCGGTGAATCGTCCAAGGCGGGCTCTTGATGCCGAGTTTGGGCAGCAGCCATTGCTCGATGCCGGTCATCAAGGTGCCGACGGTATTGCCCTTCTTGAACCACTGCTTGAAGTTGCGCGCTTGGTTCAGCTCCGCATGCAGCCAGCTTTGCTCAAACGCAGCCGGATAGGCCACTAACTCGTCATGTTGACGGCCGGCGCCGACGGCTTCAAAAGCAGCCTCGGCGGCCAGCATGCCGCTCTTGATGGCGGCATGGCTGCCCTTGATGCGCGAAGCATTCAGGTAGCCGGCGTCACAGCCGACTAGGGCGCCGCCTGGGAATACCGTCTTGGGCAGCGACAGCAGGCCACCGGCGGTGATGGCGCGGGCGCCGTAGCCAAGACGCTTGCCACCTTCCAGATGGGCGCAGATGCTGGGGTGAGTCTTCCAGCGCTGCATTTCCTCAAATGGCGAGAGCCAGGGGTTTTTGTAATCGAGGCCGACCACATAGCCCAGCGTGACCTTGTTGCCCTCCAGGTGATAGAGGAAGCCGCCACCATAGGTGTCGCCGTCCATGGGCCAGCCGGCGGTGTGCACCACCAGGCCCGGCTTGGCCTGAGCGGCGGGCACTTCCCACAGCTCTTTGATGCCCAGCGCATAACTTTGAGGGTCTTTGCCCGCATCCAGGCCGAACTTGGCGATCAGCTGCTTGCCCAGATGGCCCCGTGCGCCTTCGGCAAAGATGGTGTACTTGCCGAGCAACTCCATGCCGAGTTGGAAGCCGTCATGCGGCGCGCCGTCTTTGCCAACGCCCAAATTGCCGGTGGCAATGCCGCGCACCGAGCCGTCGTCGCCGTAGACGATTTCGGCGGCGCTGAAGCCGGGGAAGATTTCAACGCCCAAGCTTTCTGCCTGTTCACCCAGCCATTTGGTCACTGCGCCCAGCGAGATGACGTAGTTGCCCTGGTTGTGGAAGCACTCGGGGATCAGCCAATGCGGGGTGTTGGTGGCGCCGGTTTCGTTAAGGAACAACACCTCATCGGCAGTAACCGGCTGCTTCAGCGGCGCGCCGAGTTGTTCCCAATTGGGCAGGAGTTCGGTCAGCGCGCGCGGGTCCATCACTGCACCCGAGAGGATGTGCGCGCCGGGCTCCGAGCCTTTCTCCAACACCACGACGGACAACTCTCGGCTCTGCGCGGCCGCCAACTGCTTCAAGCGGATTGCGGCGGCCAAGCCGCCGGGGCCGCCGCCGACGATGACGACGTCATAGTCCATGCTGTCGCGCGGGCCGTATTGAGCAATCAACTCTGAGCTGGTCATGTTCATCCTTTGGCTTGATTTTCGGTTGTGGGCGCCCGACTGCCTGCGCCCACCCGTGGCTGACTAATTGGGCCGCATTCTACTGGGCAGAATTGAAAAAAGAACGATCGTGCTTTTTTTGATTGGTGAAGTGAGTCTAGTAATTTCGCCGTCGAGTCAAGCGCTTGAGTCCAGCGGCCAGCGTGCTAATCTTGCCCACAGCGATTCAGGAGGAATGAGCATGAGCTATAGCATTGATTTGTCGGGCCGCGTGGCCCTCGTCACCGGCGCTTCCAGTGGCCTTGGTGCCCAGTTTGCAAAGACCCTGGCGCAAGCCGGCGCCTGCGTGGTCTTGGCCGGGCGGCGCACCGAGCGCCTGAAGACCTTGCGCAGCGAAATCGAAGGCAATGGCGGCGATGCCCATGTGGTGACGCTGGACGTGACCGACCTGGACAGCATCAAGTCAGCGGTGGCGCATGCCGAGACCGAGGTCGGCACGATAGACATCCTGGTCAATAACTCCGGCGTCAGCACCACTCAAAAGCTGACCGAGGTGAGCGGGGACGACTACGACTATGTGATGGACACCAATGTGCGCGGCGCCTTCTTCGTCGCGCAAGAGGTGGGCAAGCGCATGTTGGGGCGTGCCAAGGGCAGCTCGCCTGGCACTTTTATAGGCGGGCGCATTGTCAATATCGCCTCGATGGCGGGCCTGCGCGTGCTGAGTCAGATCGGCGTCTATTCGATGAGCAAGGCGGCCGTCATTCACATGACGCGGGCCATGGCGCTGGAGTGGGGCAAGTACGGCATCAATGTCAACGCGATCTGCCCCGGCTATATCGACACCGAGATCAATCACCACCACTGGGGCACCGAGCAAGGCAAGAAGCTGATTGAGCTGCTGCCCCGCAAGCGGGTCGGCCAGCCGCAGGATCTGGACACCTCGCTGCTGATGCTGTGCGCCAACGAGAGTCACTTCATCAATGGGGCGATCATTCAAGCCGATGATGGCTTTGGCGTCTAAATCAGAACCCCTATGAGCTTGCGAACCTTGAGCGCGCTGGAGGCGCGTGTGCTGGCGGTGCTGGTCGAGAAAGCCGCCACCGTGCCCGACAGTTATCCGCTCTCTCTGAACGCCTTGACCATGGGCTGCAATCAGAAAACCGCGCGTGAGCCGGTCATGAACGCGGCCGAGCCCGATGTGCTGCAGGCGCTGGAAGAATTGAAGTCCATGCATTTGGTCAACACCGTCAGTGGCAACCGAGTGCTGCGCTTTGAGCACAACGGTGCGCGGGGCTTGGGCGTGCCGGGTGCGGCGCTGGCCTGTTTGACCTTGCTGATGTTGCGCGGGCCGCTCACCACGGCCGAATTGCGCCTGCACACCGAGCGCCTGCACCGTTTTGCCGATCTGTCTTCGGTCGAAGGCTTTCTGGAAGAGTTGGCCGAAAAGACCGAGACGCGGCCCGCCTATGTGGTCAAGCTGGCGCGTGCGCCGGGCGCGCGGGAAGCGCGTTGGGCTCATCTGCTGTGTGGCGAGGTGCTGCAAGACTCAAGCGTTAGCGCGCTGCCGCGCGACGAAGAGGTCGCCTTTTTGCGTGCAGAGCAGCAGCGCATGAATGCCGAGCTGGAAAGCCTGAAGGCATTGGTGCAGCGGATAGTGAGCGAGCTGGGGATAGGCAACACCTAAAGGCTGTTTGATTGAGGTGTGACTTTCGGCATTCCCCGGTCCGGTGAGCGCCCTGTTAGGCTCGGCCGCCGGTAATAGTTGGGGCAGGCGCTCGCCGCAAGTGGGCCTCATGACGCTGCGACCCTAGACGACAAAGCCTGAACTAAAAAAGAGCTTTGCACAGCGGTCAAGCACGTCGCTTAGATATGTGATCTTCAGGGAGAAAATGATGAGTAAATTTTCAATTGGCGCTGCGCTCGCCATGCTGTCCTTTGTGGCTCTGCAGGGCTGTGCGGTGAATGATGCAAAGCCGGGTCAAGCGCCATCGGTAGGCGTGGCCAACGGAGAGCAAGATTTTGTCACCGGCTCGCGTATTCCGCGCAAGGCACCACGGCCATCGGAGAATGTCGTTATCAAAGAGGCGAACGAGAAAACCGGCCTCTGAGTTCGTCTGTTCGAGTCGGTCACGACCGACCACCTAACTCCCCCATGAGGCGCATCCAAAGTTGATTGCCGTTCAGGCCATTGCTCAGGATGACGAAGCCGGTCTGTTGGCTGGGTGAAAACTGGCAGTAGTTGCGAAAGCCGCTGCTGTTGGTGCCGGTGTGATAGCTGATATCGCCCTGCGCCGTCGTGTTGATGCCCCAACCCAGGCCCCAAAACACCGACAAACCTTGGGCCAGACCGGGTCTGGCAATGGGCGCGCGGTCGGTGGCGGGTGTGGCGTGGGCCAGCATGGCCTGCAGGCTGGCGGCGTTCAACGAATGGCTGCCGCTGCGATCCGTGTTCAACATCTCGGCTAGAAACAAGGCGTAGTCCGCAGCGGTGGTGTAAAGCGTATAGGCGGCGTTCGCTTCCTTGTACTCTTGGACCGGTAAGACCCGACCCTGAGCGTCGTGGCCGCGGGCCCGCAAGCCGTCCAGTTGCGGCGTCAGTACGAAACCGCTGTGCCGCATGCCCAGTGGTTTGAAGAGTTGCTGTTCGGCCCTGGTCTGCAAGGCTTCGCCCCAAATCGCCTCAAGCACCCGCTGCAAATAGAAATAGCCTTCGCCCGAGTAGTTGAAGCGCTGGCCGGGCTCGAAGGCGATGCGCAGCGAGTCGGTCCGCTCATCCTCGTCGCTGCGCCAGTTGGGCAGGCCCGAGCGATGCGTCAAAAGCATGCGGGCGGTGATCAAGCTCTGCCAATCTTGCTGCGGTTTGAAGACCTCCTGCGGCAGGTAATGCATCACCGGGCGGTCCAGGGCTAGCTGCCCGGCCTGCACCGTTTGCAGCACCAGATAGGCAAACAGAGGTTTGCTCAAAGACGCGGCTTCAAAGACGGTGTCGGCCTGAATTGGCTTGGCCGTGCCCGCTTCGGACTGACCGAACTGAGCCGACCACACCGGCTTGCCTTGGCGCAACAGAACCAAGGCCGTGCCGGGTACATGCAGCTCCTGCAGCAGCGCGGGGATAGGCCCCTGCAACTGCCGAATCAGATCAAGCGGAACTTCCCCACCTTGGGCCCAGGTTGGGCGCAGCGCTAGGCTGCCGAGCCAGCCCAAGGCAGCGCGGCGCCCAATCGCTTCAGCGGAATTTGTATTGCGCACTGAGGAACAGGAAGCGCCCACGGGGGTCGGTGTAGCTGGGGTCATAACCGGACAGGAAGAACCAAGCCTGCTGCGAGAACGGGGGCGAGGTGTCGAGCAGATTCTTCACGCCGGCGCGCATGGTGAGGGCCGAATTGACGGCCCATGAACCGGTCAGGTCCCACAGCGAATATTCCTTCACCTTGCGATCGACCTTGCCGACGATGCTTTGGTCCGTGTAGCCTGACAGGTAGCTATTGGTCAGTGTCGCGCCAAAACTGCCCTCACTCCAGTCCAGGCTGGCGGTATGGCGCCAGCGTTGCACGACGCCGTCGTTGACGAAATGGCCGAGGTTGCTATAGAACGGGTCGTCGTTGCTGGTCTGTTGCTCGGAGTTCAGCGTCCAGGTGCCGTTCAGGTGCAGGCCCCAGGTGCCGAAGCCGCTCTTCAGACCGCTCAGGGCCACGCCCAGATCCACACCGTTGATTTTTTGCTTGCCGCGGTTTTCCTTGATCAGGTCGATGTGGTCGATCACGCTGTCTTCATCGCGGTGCACGAGGTGGCCGTATTTGTCGAGGTTGGCCAAAATGGTGTCGACGCCCAGCGAGCTGATCAGGTCCCTTTTCTCGATATTCCAGTAGTCCAGGCTGAGCGTCATGCCGGCCCTGGGCTCCAGGACCGCTCCGAGCGAAAACTGCCTGGACTTCTCTGGCTTGAGTTTGGCGTTGCTGAAGTTCAGCGTGGTCCAGCCCTCCGAACAATCGGTGACCGTGTTGCTGGGATCGAGCGCCATGCAGACCGGATCTACAACGGTACCTGAGCTGCCCTCTGTGACAGGCCGGTAGAGATCCGACAAGCTTGGCGCACGGAAGCCCGCACCTGCCGAGGCGCGCAGCAGCAACTCTTTCATCGGCACATACTTCAGGCCCAGCTTGGGGCTGCTGGCATTGCCCGACACCTGGTAGCGCTCGTAGCGCATGGCGGCTTGCAACTCCAGCTCTTTGGTGATGGGGGCATTGATTTCGGCAAAGACGGCGGCAACCTTGCGTGAGTGGCCAAAGTCTGCGTCCGGACCTTGCGAGGTTTCACCGAGGATCAAGTCTTTGGCCAAGGCCTCGGACTGGTGATAGTCCTGCTTCTCGCGACGGTACTCGCCGCCCAAGGCCAGCGCCAAGTCGCCGCCGGGCAGTGCGTAGATCGCGCGCGAAGCCTTGAAATCCACGCTGTCCATCGTGCCTTTGGCGTGTCGCACCTCGCCGCGTATCTGCGCTTGGTCGTACAAGGCCAAGCCGGCCGCGTTTGACGGCCCGAAGGCATTGAGCTTGCCGCTGGCAAAGCCGTCGCGAATCATTTGCTCGTTCAAATAGCCCTGATAGTTGCGGTCGGACACGGTGCTGAGGCTGTGGTTGTATGCCAGCTCATAGTCCCAATTGGCGGCTGTGCCGTTGACCCCGGCTACATAGCGTTGCCCCGTCGACACCAGCTCGCTGGTGCGCAGGCCGGCTTCGCCCAGCCGGGTGCGTACGGAAATGATGCGGTCTTCGGCGTCGGCGTCTAGCTTGCTCAAACTGGTGCCTGCCAAAGAGGGAACCTTGGACACATCCATATCGGCGGTGATGCGATTGGGGGTGCCGGCGTACAACGTCTTGGCTCGGTTCAGTGCGGCCTCGGCAAAGAACTGATGGCCGCCGCCCAGATTGAGCACACCACGGCCGAAGAAGCTGGATTTCTCAGACTTCGGGTAAAGCTCGATGTCGCGCATGTAGTCATAAGTGCAACCGTCGATGCCGCCGATGCCGTCCGGTAGATACAGATTGGCGGGCGGGTTGCAGCCCTTGGCTGCTGCCGGGTTGACGGTCCTGCTGTCGATGACGGCTTTGCCATTGGTGGAGAACTTGTCATCAATCAGCGAATCGCGCTGGCTGCCGCTCAGTCGCATATTGCCAGGGAAGGTGAAGCTGGACAGCAGGTCTGGCAGGCGACCTGGGATATCCAAGTCGGTGATGAACTGGCGTTGATTGGCATTCAGGCTGCCGGTCTTTTGGAGATCCAGCACGGCGAAGATGTTGAAGCCGTCGCGGTCGGCGTCGCCCAAGCCAGCGCCGATCGAGGCGGTCGTCTTGCTGGCCCCGCCCTCTGAGGTGTTGCCATAGCTGGCGTTGAGCTCAATGCCGGTGTAGTCCTTGCGGGTGATGAAATTGATCACGCCGCCGATCGCATCGCTGCCGTAAATGGCCGAGGCACCGTCCAGCAAGACCTCAACCCGCTCAATCGCAGCGGCGGGAATCGTGTTGAGGTCAACCCCAGAGGAGTCGCCCGGCGAAGCGAAGTTGGCCATGCGCCGGCCATTCAGCAGCACCAAGGTGGACGACACGCCGAGGCCGCGCAAGTTTGCGGCGTTCATGCCCATCTGATCTCGAAATCCGCCGTAGCCAATGCTGCCGCCGTCGGTCATATTGTTGGTCGCAGCACTGATGCGGCTGACGATCTCTGACGCCGTGGTCAGCCCTTGCTTGACGATGTCAGCGCGGGTGATGACCTGCATGGGCAGCGCTGTTTCGTCGGCAAGCCGTTTGATCGCCGAACCGGTCACCTCGACACGCTCAAGTCTTTTGTTAGCGGCGCTATCGTCTTGCTGCGCAAACGCAGGCAGAGCGGCAAGAGCGAGCAAAACGGCCTGTGTACTGCTGCGCAGGGCGAAGCCTTGAGTTTTGCGAGCGACTTGCTTGGGCTGACTGACTGTATTCATCTTTTTCTACTCCTTGTCGACACAACTGGGTCCAATCGGCTCAGTCTAGAAAGTTGAGCCCCTGTGCCTGCAGGGGTTTACGCGATAAGTCGTATGCGCGCAACGGTGGCATTAGGGGTGAATCCGCGCTGGCCCCGGGCGTCAAGGCGCTCGCTCAGGCTCAGGCACCCGCAGTTCACACCTGTGGGGGAGGGCGAAGGCGAGTCGGCTGGGCTACATTGATAAGACTCTCGCAAACCCGTCCCGTCCTCATGCGCATCCAATTCATTTTTCGCTGGCCTAGTCTTGCGGCCCTGTTATCGCTCAGTGCCTCGCTGGCTTGTGCCGACCAGGCTGTAGCTCAGGCGGCGCGTGGTGCGGCACCAGCGCCGGCTCGTGCAGCTTCAAGCGTGGCTCAGCCACCTGCTGCTGCCCGCAATCCGGGCAGCACAAACCCAGCGGCGGCGGTCGTGCCGCCTGTCAAGACCGAGCCTTTGATCAAGGGCTATGCGATTCCGATCGGCGGCGCTTTGAAGGCCGATAACGAAGAGGTCTGGGGCCGCATCGTCGCATTGGCAGGGGGCAAGGGCGCGCGCTTTGTGGTCTTTGGCACTGCGTCCGAGGATCCGGAAGCCAGCGCCAAGCAGGCAATTGACATGCTGCACCGGCGCGGCGCGGTGGCCGAGGCCTTGCCGGTGGCGCCTAAGTTTGGCTGGGTTGACCTGAACAAGGTGGTGCGTGACCCGGCCCTGATCAACAAGGTCAAGGGCGCGCGCGGCGTGTTCTTTACCGGCGGCTCGCAGGAACGCATTGTCGATGTCTTGATGCCGGGTGGGCAGCCGACGCCGATGCTGGAGGCGATCTGGGAGGTCTATCGCAAGGGCGGCGTGGTGGCGGGCACCAGCGCAGGAGCGGCCATCATGAGCACGGTGATGTTTCGTGACGCCCCTAGCGTCATCAACATCATGAAGGGCAAGTGGGTGGAAGGTAAACAGATCGACCGGGGTCTGGGCTTTGTCGGCCCCGATTTGTTTGTCGATCAGCATTTCCTCAAGCGGGGTCGCTTCGGCCGCATGATTCCTTTGATGATGGCCAAGGGCTACAAGCTGGGCCTGGGTGTGGACGAAAACTCCGCCGCCATCATTCATGGTGACGATATCGAGGTGATTGGCGGCAAGGGCGCCATGTTGGTGGATCTGAGTGAGGTGAAGACCGACCCCACCCTGGGTGCTTTCAACCTGACCAATGCGCGCTTGAATTACCTGGATCATGGCGACCACTACAGCATGAAGAACCGCGTGACGACGCCCTCGGCCATCAAGCTGCGTGGCGACAAGCTGGACCCGGCATCGCCCGACTACAAGCCCTATTACACCGAGCCGCTGTTTCACCTCGATATGCTGGGGGACACCACCATTTCGAATTCGATGAACTACTTGATCGACAGCCCGCTCAGCGAGGTGCGTGGCTTGACTTTTGATGTGGGCGCCAAGGCCGATGATCCGGTCGCGGATCTGGGCTTTTTGTTTCGCGTCTACAAAGGCCGGGGTAGCTATGGCTGGAGTACCGACGAGAACGGACCGGAGGAATACACCGTGATCAATCTCTATCTCGATATCACACCGGTACGCATGCCTCAGCCGATTTACAGCGCTTGGCCCGGGCCGGGGCGTAAGGCAGCACCTGCGCCGGCCGAGCCTTTGCGCGGCGACCTGTCAAAGTAGACAGACCGGCGGCGGCCGCCTCAGGGGTAAAAAATCTCGACGCTATAGCCGCTGACGCGCTTGTCGCCCGTGGAGAGCAGGGTTTGCAAGCTCAGGTCCGAGCCGGCCGGCATGGCGGTCTTGTCGGTCTTGAAGTCGGCCGGTCCCAAGACGCGTTTGGCCACCAGGGCGCCGGCGGCATCGGTCAGGCTGAGATCGACCCAGGGCGTCGCTACTTCGGTGCCACTCTTGTTGCGCAGGCCCACCACCAACTGATATTGGTTGCCCGGTCCGGCTTGATTGAGAGCGCTGCTTTCAACGCCTATGCCCTCGATGTGTTGTCTGGGCGAGATCTCGCAGCCCGCGATGGCGCAGGCCGTCTGCAGGGCGGGGCGCAGGCCAGGCTGGTGTGCCGCGACCGTGTTCCTGAAGTGCAGGCCCGCCTGCAGCAATAGCGCGCCCAGGAGCAGCAGGGACAGCAGGCCCAGGGCGATACGCAGCTTGGGGTTTTGCCATTTGGTCTTGGCGTTTTGCTGGCGCAGGAATTCCGGCAGCGCGGCCGCCGCTGCTGTGTTTTCTGTTTGGGCTTCGGCTTGGGCTTGCGTGGGCGCGCTGCTCTTGGCCAAGCGCTCGCCCAGCACGACATCGGGGCGCTCGTCGATGTCTGCATGCAGGTCCATGGCCGGCGCCGGGGTGGGCGAAACCGCAGGCGGAGCTGCGTGAGCAGGCGCGGAGGGCTCTTCCGACCAATGAGGTTCCATGCGGGCGTCAAGCCGAGCATGCTGTGCGGGCTCGTGGACTTGCGCCGAAGCGGGGTCTAAGGACGGGTCGGTATGAACTGCACCGAAGGCGCTGTGCTCGTGCGTGAACTGCGAGGGCCTGGGCTCGAAAACAGCTTCTTCTTGCGGCCATTCTGCCGGCTCGGGTTCGGGTGGCCGGCTACGCAAAGCTGGTGTCGGCGCAGGCAAAGGAGCAGGAATGGGCGATGGAGGGGGCGCCGGAGGGGCCAGCGGTGGGGCTAGGGGCTCGGCAGGCCAGGGCGGCGGCGCTTCGCGGTCAATGTCGAACAGTTGCGCACGCGCATCGAACACCTCAGCACAGCGGCCGCAGCGGACCCAGCCATCGGATACCCGCAACTGATCTTCCACCACCCTGAAGATGGTGCCGCAGGCGCTACAACGGGTGGCGAGGCTCATGGCGCGATCATGCCATGAGTCCGCTGGGTTTCGGGCTTACGTTTCTGGCCAAGTGCCGCGTCAAGCTCGTTGAGCCGTCATCAAAATCCAACCCTCTTGGCTGTCGCTGACTTCCAGCTTGACCCAAGGCGCATAGGCTTCCTTGAGTTCGTCCGCTTGACGCTCAAGAATGCCGGCCAGAATAAGATGGCCGCCGGGCGCCATATGGGCGCACAGCAAAGGCGCCAGTAGGCGCAAAGGGGTAGCCAGAATATTGGCGATCACCAGCGGGTATTCGCCTTGGGCCGCGTCGGGCAGCGCCGCTGTCAGGCTGACCTTGTTGGCTTCGGCATTGGCCTTGCTGGCAACGATGGCCGCCGGGTCGATGTCGACAGCATCGATATTGCGGGCGCCATGCAGGGCCGCGCCAATGGCCAGAATGCCGGAGCCGCAGCCGTAGTCCAACACCCGTGTCCAGCTTGGGCTGAGCGCAGCCGCCTGCTGTGCGATCCAACGCAAGCACATGCGGGTGGTGGGGTGGGTGCCAGTGCCGAAGGCCAGGCCCGGGTCCAAGCTCATCACCTGCTTGGCCTGTTCGGGCGCCTGGTGCCAGGACGGCACGATCCAGAACTCGGGCGTGATCTCGACCGGCGCAAATTGCGACTGCGTCAAGCGCACCCAGTCTTGCTCGGGCACCGCTTGAATCGCCTGCACATGCACTCCGGTGGCCCAGTCCTGACTCAAAATCAGGGTCGCGCATTCGGTCGCGTCTTGCTCGTTCGGGAACAAAGCCTTGACGACCGAGCGCTGCCAGCCGCCCTTCGGTGCCGGCATGCCGGGCTCGCCGAACAAGGCCCGCTCCGCGTCGGTGTCGGCATCGGCGTCTTCAACCGAGACGGCCAAGGCGTCGAGTTCCATCAAAGCATCGCTGACGATCTCGACATCGTCCTCACCGCAAATCAGCAGCAGTTCATGCAGGGTGGTAGACATATGAATTCCGTTTGGGTTGCCAAAATAGTAGCGCCCAATGGCTCCGGTTTTTGCCGGGGCCATTGGGCTTCGCGCCTTGGGAGTGGCGCGAAGCGCCTATCGCGTGGTCAACGCTTGTGTTGGCTCATCCAGCCTTCGAGGTAATGAATATTGGTGCCGCCTTCAATGAACTTGGCGTCCACCATCAACTCGCGGTGCAAGGGGATGTTGGTCAAGATGCCTTCAACCACGGTCTCCGACAAGGCGATGCGCATGCGCGCCAGGGCCTGCTCGCGGGTGTCGCCGTGCACGATGATCTTGCCAATCATCGAGTCGTAATGCGGCGGCACGACGTAGTTGCTGTAGACATGCGAGTCGACCCGCACGCCAGGGCCACCCGGCGCGTGCCACATCGTGATGCGGCCCGGTGAGGGCGTGAACTTGAACGGGTCTTCGGCATTGATACGGCACTCGATCGAGTGGCCGCGCATGACGATATTGCGTTGCGTGAAGGGCAGTTTTTCGCCCGCTGCCACCTTGATCTGCATCTGCACGATGTCGATGCCAGTGACCATTTCGGTGACCGGATGCTCGACCTGCACGCGCGTGTTCATTTCGATGAAATAGAACTCGCCGTTCTCATACAGGAACTCGAAGGTGCCTGCGCCGCGGTAATTCATCTTGCGGCAAGCGGCTGCGCAGCGGTCACCGATCTTCTCGATCACGCGGCGCGGGATGCCCGGCGCCGGCGCTTCTTCGAGGATCTTCTGGTGGCGGCGCTGCATCGAGCAGTCGCGCTCACCCAACCAGACCGCGCTCTTGTGCGTGTCGGCCAGGATCTGGATTTCCACATGACGTGGGTTCTCCAGAAACTTCTCCATATAGACCTCGGGGTTGCCGAAGGCCGCACCCGCTTCGGTGCGCGTCATCTGCACCGCATTGACCAGGGCCGCTTCGGTGTGCACCACGCGCATGCCGCGTCCGCCGCCGCCGCCGGCGGCCTTGATGATGACGGGGTAGCCGACCGTGCGGGCAATCTTGATGATCTCCTTCGGGTCCTCGGGCAAGGCGCCTTCGGAGCCGGGCACGCAAGGCACGCCGGCGCGAATCATCGCCTGCTTGGCCGAGACCTTGTCGCCCATCATGCGGATCGACTCGGGCGTGGGGCCAATGAAGGTGAAGCCGCTTTGTTCCACGCGCTCGGCAAAGTCGGCGTTCTCGCTCAGGAAACCGTAGCCGGGGTGGATCGCCTCGGCGTCGGTCACTTCGGCCGTGGCGATGATGGCGGGCATGCTGAGATAGCTCAGCGTGGAGGCGGCCGGGCCAATACAAACGGCCTCATCGGCCAGCTTGACATACTTGGCATCGCGGTCGGCCTCGGAGTAGACCACCACCGATTTGACACCCAACTCGCGGCAGGCGCGCTGGATGCGCAAGGCGATCTCGCCTCGATTGGCAATGAGGATTTTCTTGAACATTGCTGTGCCTTATTCGATCACGAACAAGGGCTGACCGAACTCGACCGGCTGACCGTTCTCGCACAAGACCTTGGTCACCGTGCCACCGATTTCGGTGTCGATCTCGTTCATGATCTTCATCGCTTCGATGATGCAGATCGGCTCGCCTTCCTTGATCGCCTGGCCAACTTCGGCGAAAGGCTTGGCGTTCGGGCCGGCGGCGCGGTAGAAGGTGCCGACCATCGGTGACTTCACGATACGGCCGGTCTCTTCGGGCGCTGCAGCCACCACTGGTGCGGCGGCAACTGGCGCTGCTGCTGGAGCGGCAACCGGCGCTGCGGCCACGGGCGCGGCCATCACCAGTGGAGCGGCTACGGCACCGTCGGTCTTGACGATACGTACCTTGCCGTCGGCTTCGGTGATTTCAAGTTCGGAAATATTCGACTCGGAAACCAGGTCGATCAGGGTCTTGAGCTTGCGCAGATCCATATTGTTTCTCCAACGAGATTGATTATTGTTTGTTGATTAAAGAGGTCGCCGGCGGCGACTCCGACCGTTTAAGTCGGGCGCTTGGGCGGGTTCTTCAGCTTCTCAAGCGCGTAAGCCAAGGCCAGTTGATAGCCCTGGGCACCCAGTCCGCAAATCACGCCTTCGGCGCGCGCGGAAAAAAAGCTGTGATGCCGAAATGATTCGCGCTTGTGAATATTGGACAGATGAACTTCGACAAAAGGCAGGGCCACCGCCGCCAAGGCGTCAGCCATGGCCACACTGGTGTGGGTATAGGCGGCCGGATTGATGATGATGAACTGGCAGCCCTCGCTGCCCGCCGCTTGAATGCGATCCACCAAAGCGCCTTCATGGTTGCTTTGGAAGGATTTTAGTTCAACCCCGGCAATGGTCGCCTTCTCGCTTAGATCTGCGTCGATCTGGGCCAGAGTTTGCGCGCCATAGATCCCAGGCTCGCGGGTGCCGAGCAGATTGAGGTTGGGGCCATGAATGACAAGAATTTGCATCAGCGACGTGGTGAGGCTCATTGGTCACCTCGCTGGGTGACCTAGAGTGAAGACCCTAGAAGCGGAAAAGGCCGAACTTTACGCGTTTTAAGCCTCGTTCGCGACTTCTGCCCCTAAATAATTCGCTTGACCCGGATTTGCTTTTGCGCTTGCCCAGCCAAGCCGGCGCAACTCAGGTGGGCGAGAATTTGCTCGCCATCTGGCGCAATTCTTCAAGATTGGTGGCGCCGAGCTTGCGCCAAATCAGCTCACCCGCAGCATTGAAGGCGACGCTGAAGGGCAGTCCGCCTTGGCTGTTGCCGAGTGTGCGGGTCAATTCGGTGCCGGTCAATCCGGCCAAACCCACGGGGAAGTCCAGCGGCAGCTTTTTCAAAAAATCGCGCACGGCGCTCGGGCTGTCGACCGCCAGGCCTGCAACTTGCCAGCCTTTGCCTTTGAATTCGCGTTGAAACTGCGCCAATTCGGGCAACTCCTTGACGCAGGGCGGGCACCAGGTGGCCCAGAAATTCAGCAGCAATGGCTGGCCTTTGAATCCGGCCGCCAGCAATTCGCCGCCATCGGGCCGGTCAAAGCGAGCGCTCCAAAAACTCGCGGCCGCCGCCGACAGCGGGGCAGGCTCTGCAGGTCGATGGCGTAGCGAGAGGCCGGCGCCGATCGCCGTAGCGCCAAGGCCGGCCGCTATGAATAGATTGCGGCGTGTATTTGAAGTGGGTTCACTCATCTGAAGCTTGTTCCAGTAATTTGCGCAAAGCAGCCAGGTCGCCGCGCTCGCTGCGGCCGCGCGCGTCCGTTTTAAGGGCGCCGCGCAAATCGTCAAAGTCGAGGATGCTCAGATGCACGGTGATCAATTCGCCCAACTTGCGGCTGTGTGCGGCCAAGGACAGCACATCGATGTCGCGTCCCCGCGAGCCCTTGGGGCCGCTGACCGCGCCGACCTCATAGTCCAGTCCCATATTGATTAGTGCGATCTCGGCGGACTTGCTGTCATCGCAATAGAGCTGCAAATGAATATTGGACAGCCGGGTGGCGGTGCCGCGCCAGACTGCCCCGCACAGATGAGGGCGGAACTCGGCCAAGCGGGCCATCCATTCGGCCGCCAATTCGCGCAGCGCGGCCAACTCGGCCGGCTGGGTGTCGGCGCAAAACAGCGCCAGATAGTCGCGCACCTCGTCTTCCAGTTCGTCATTGCTGGGCAAAGCGGCGCGGCTGTTACGGCTCAAGCCCAAGACCTTCAGCGCGCGCTGCTTGGCCGGGCCATATTCCATGCCTTCTTCCACCACCAGGCGGGCGGCGGTGGCGGCGATCTCGGTGCTGATGCTGTTCTCAGAAGTCATGCTGGAGGCTAACACTAGGGCAATTCAACCGCGCCCATGCGGGCTTCTATGGTCGCGGCACGCGCCAGCACATAGGGAGAGGCCGGGCGTTTTTCGAATCGCTTGGGCGCCGGCAACATGACAGCCAAGCGGGCCGCCTGTGCCGGGCTCAGCTGCTTGGCATCGATATGAAAATAATGGCGGGCGGCCGCCTGCGCACCGAAGACGCCTTCGCCCCATTCGACATTGTTCAAATAGATTTCCAAGATCCTCTGCTTGCTCAGCATCGCCTCCAGCATCAAGGTGATGATGAATTCTTGGCCCTTGCGGGCCAAATTGCGCTCACCGCTGAGAAACAGGTTCTTGGCCAGCTGCTGGCTGATGGTGGAGCCGCCAATCACCTTGGGCTCACGCAGCTTGCTGGCCGCAGCCGGGTTGCTGGGCTTGCTTGCCTGAGCGCGTTTGACCACCCGTTGCTCTTCGCGCTGGTTGCGCGCCCAGGCTTTTTCCAAGGCATCCCATTCGACGCCGCCATGTTCGACAAAACCGGCGTCCTCACTGGCAATGACGGCGCGCTTGAGGTTTTTGGACAGATTTTGATCGTCCACCCATTGCTGACTCCAATTGATGCGGCCGCTTTCCATGGCCAAACGCCAGGCTTCGGAGCGCTGAAAGCTGGTCGATTGCGGCGCCACCACAATCATCAAGGCGATCCGCGCCGCGAAGTAGAGCTGCAGCGCCAACACGCCCAGCAGCAGCAGGGCGGCCAAGCGCAACAAGCTTCGCCCGATTTGCTTCATGCTCAACTCGCGCTCAGCTTCAATCGCATGGCGCTCAACACAGCCGCCGTGTCCGGCCGCACGCCGCGCCAAAGCGCAAAGGCTTCACCGGCCTGCTCGACCAGCATGCCCAGGCCGTCGCGTGCCTCGGCCCCATGCTCGCGGGCCCAGTTCAAGAATGGCGCTGCGGCCGGGCCATACATCATGTCCAGCGCCAAAGCGCCCGGCGCCAAGACGCTCGCTGCGACCGGCACGCCGGCGCCCCCCAAGCTTGCGCTGGTGGCATTGATCAGAAAGTCGTAGCCCTCGCCGCAATCGTCCAGCCCCGTGGCCGCAAGCGTTACGCCAAGCGTCTGCGCGTAGGTCTGGTGTACGGCGATCAAGGCTTGGGCCTTGTCCACGCTGCGATTGGCGATGCAAATCGATGCCGGCCGTGCGGCGATCAAGCTGCCCAAAGCGCCCGCCGAGGCACCACCGGCGCCTAAGAGCAGCACGCGCTTGCCTGCCAAGGGGCGCTGAGCGTTGACTTCGATATCCCGCACCAAGCCGGCGCCGTCGGTGTTGTCGCCAAACCAGCCCTGCGCATCAAAGCTTAAGGTGTTGACCGCGCCGGCCAGCTTGGCTCGTTCGCTTAGATGTGTAGCCAAGGCGTGCGCTTCAAACTTGAACGGCACGGTGACATTGCAGCCGCGCCCGCCGCTCGCCGCGAAGGCCTGCATGCTGTCGGCAAAGCCGTCCAGCGGGCAGAGCAGGCGCTCGTACGTCAAGGCCTGGCCGGTCTGCGCGGCAAACTGGGCATGAATTTCGGGCGAGCGGCTGTGCGCCACCGGGTTGCCGGCCACGGCATAACGATCTATATCAACAGGGTTCATGGTGTGGGCGATGCGCTCAAGGTGGTTTCAAGGCCCTCATCCCGCGTGAAGCGAAAGCGTGAGGTGATCACCAGCACCTCGGCGCCCTTGCGCATCGCCGGGCTGAAGTTCCCGAAGGGCCCCGCCGCACGCACGATGGCTTCGGCGCGGCGGTCCAGGTTGGGGTCACCCGAGGAGGCCACGATGTCGGTCTCGATCACGCGGCCGCGCTGGTTGACATGGATATTCATGGTTAGCTCGCCATACAGCTTGCGGCCTTTGTATTCGGGGAAGTCACGCGTGCCGCGCGCCTCGACACGCCGGCGCAGGCTGTCGTAATACTGGGCATAGACCACTTCGCGTGTGGCTGGGCTGACATAGCGTTTACGTGGGCGGGCGCTTTCCTCGTTGACCCGCATCTCGATCTCGGCGAGCAACTGCACCAGTTGGCGGCGCCGCTCGGTCTGCTCCTGCGCTGCCGTTGCGCCCTTGTTGTGCTGAGGGTCGGGCGCGGGCATCTGCGCCAGCTCGCGCCGCACCAGGGCCAAGAGTTGCTGTTCTTGTTCTCTAAGTTGGGCGATCTGGGCGCGCTGGGTCTCGCTGGCTTCGCCGACTTCGATGGTTTTGGACGGCGGCAGCGGCGAGGTCGAGCGCCCCGCCTCGGCCTGCCCGCCGCCGGCCAAGCTGGCTTGGGCCAAGGCGAGCGCCTTGGCCGGGTCTTCCTGGCTGCGGCTGTTGACCAGCACCACTTCCAAGGGCGTGTCCTGAAACATCCGGTTGAAGCGCTCCGGGTCCACCAAGCGCAAGGTCAGCAGGGCGCCGTGAAGGCCCAGCGAAACCAGCAGCGCGAAGTGGATGGTGGAAAGCTTGACGGCCATCGTCAGGTCGGCGTCGCCTCGGCGCTTTCACTGGCCTGATCGGCCACGGCTTCCGGCGCGTCCATGTCGACGGTCAGCGTCAAAGGTCCAGCGCCTTCGCTTTCGTCTTCATCCTCGGCTGACTCGTCCTCGACTGGCAGTGCCGCGGCCGCATCTAAGCGCTCGATCAGCGTCGCATGCACATCCAGCGTCATCTCGTCGGTGCCGGTGATGCGCACGCGCACCGCACAGCCACGCGGCAGCGCGTCGCAGCCGGCCGCCTTGAAGACCAGCGGCAAGTCGTCGGCGCGCACCAAGCCGTCCTTCATCACCGTGGCCGTCATCTCGGTGATCTGGTTTTGCACCACATAACGGATGGTCCAGAAGCGCTCAATGCCGTTCTGGAAGCCGTTATAGGCGGCATAAGCCGCGTCAAAACCCGAGATGATGGAGAACAGTGCAGCGTCTTTGGGCTTGAACGGTGCCACCAGCGCGGCGGTGCGGCCATTGCGCACGCAGGCAATGATTTGCCATTGGTTGACCAGGTCCACATAGCGGCGCAGCGGCGAGGTCGACCAGGTGTATTGCGGCACACCCAGGCCGGCGTGCGGCTGGGCGCGCGTGCCCATGCGCACCTTGATGCCGGGCGCCATGCTGGCCTGGCTGCGGTAGATGCCGGGCAGGCCCATGTCATTGAGCCAGCCGCCCCAGGTCGAGTTGGCCAGAATCATCGCCTCGGCCACGATCAAGTCCAGCGGCGCGCCGCGTTGGCGCGTCGTGATACTGACGATCTCGCCGCCCTTGGGCTCATGCTCGCCATTGGAGTCGAGGCGGAAGTTGTAGTCCGGCCGGTTGAAGTTCTCCGGCTTGCCGCGTACCACTTCGCGGCCGGCCTTCAAGTGGCGGGCCAGGCGGAAGGCAAAGGCCAACTCGGGCGCAAACGCGTAGTCGGCTGCTGCCTCGCCGGTCAAGGTCGCTTCGGTGATGATGGCGTCGAGCTTGTCGTGACGCAGATTGGCGGTGATAGGCACGCGCTCCAGCTTGGTCTCGCTGCCGGTGATGGCCAGCGTCGCCTCGTCCATGGTCACATAAAGCGAGACGGCCGGGCAGGCGCGGCCCTCGATCAGCGTGTAGGCCTGCACGACATCGTCGGGCAGCATGGTCAGCTTCCAGCCCGGCATATAGACGGTGGACAGGCGCTCGCGTGCGACCTTGTCGATCGCCGAATCGGGCTCAAAAGCCAGGCCCGGTGCTGCGATATGGATGCCAAAGATGACTGTGCCGGTGCCGAGGCCTTGCACCGACAGCGCATCGTCGATTTCGGTCGTGGCTGAATCGTCGATCGAGAAAGCACTCACGGTCGACAGAGGCAAATCGTCCTTGATCGCGGGCGCGCTCAAAGGCGGGAACTTATAGCCCTTGGGGAACTGGTCGAACAAGAAGCGCTTCCAGTGGAACTGGTAAGCGCTGCTGATCGCACCGACGCTTTGCAGCAACTCCAGCGGCGCCTTGCGGGCGCGCTGGGTGGCCAAGGCCACTGCCTTGTATTCAGGGCCGTTCTTGTCGGGTTTGAACAAAATCTTGTAAATCTGGTCGGCTACCGGCACGGGGCAGCGCCCTTCGACCAGCTCGGTCGCCCATTCTTCGATCTGCAGCGCTTGCAGGCGCTTGCGCTCCAGACCCAAGAGGGCCGCCTTGACGATCTCTTCCGGCGCTTTTTTGAACTGGCCCTTGCCAGCGCGGCGGAAGTAGTGCGGTGCTTCAAACAAGGCGAACAGCGCCGCGACTTGCTGATTGATGCTGGCCTTGGCGTCGAAGTACTCGCGCGCCAGCTCGGCAAAGCCGAACTCGCCTTCCGGCGCAAATTCCCAGGCGAGGTCGAGATCGATCTCTTTGGCCAGCGCCTGCGCCGAGGCAATCAGCTCGGCCGGTGTGGGTTTATCGAATTTAAGCAGCACATTGGCGGCTTTTACTTTGACGCGCTTGCCCGATTCCATTTCGATCTGCATCGAACTATCGGCTTCAGACATCACGCGGCCGGCGAGGAATTTTCCGGCGTCATCGAACAGTGCAAACATATGAGCCGGATTGTCGCTGATAGTCGGGGAGGGTCGACGGGCAGGCGATCGCTGATTACATTCGAGTCGCCAGTGATCTTGCGGCGAAGCCGAGTTACCCGCCTTGACGCGTTGTGGATCCGCTGCACGGGTCCCGGGTAAGAAAAAAGCCTTGTAAGTCGAAGACTCACAAGGCTTTCTGATTTTGGTGGCGCTTCAGGGATTCGAACCCCGGACCTGCGGATTATGATTCCGTCGCTCTAACCGGCTGAGCTAAAGCGCCTCAAGCCCTCTACTATAGCATCGAGTTTTGAAGATGCGCAAGGATTTAGTTAAAAAAGTTTTTCATTCCGCCAAGGCGGTGCGCACGGCAGCGAGATCCCAGGCGGCGTGTCCTACGGTTTTTAGCAGCATTGGTGCGCGCGGCAGGGTCTTGTCGGCCAGAGCTTCGGCCAGTATGTGCACGCGACTCCAGTCGACGCCGGCTTGGAGCAAGTCACCGGCTTCGTGGCGCGCGCCGTCAAGGTCATCGACCCATAACTGCCGCTGCCGCACCTGTTTGGCTGGCAGTTCGGCCATTTGCGGCGTGAAGCTGCCAAGACCGACGATCAAGGTGTTCGGTGCGACGTCGTCCGGCAGCACCGCCGTCAAGGAGGTGGTAGCGGTGACGGCAACACTGGCGTCTTCCAGTGCTTGTTCCAGGGGCAAAACTCTGGCGTTCAAGCCTTGAGCGCTTAGCGCAGCAGCAAAAGCGCTGCTTTGCGCACGAACTCGGCCGACGCAGCGCAGTTGCACGCCTGGCCAGCGCTCACTCATCGCCAAGGCATGTGTCATTGCTTGGGTGCCGGTGCCTACCAACACGACCGTCTCGGGCGGGCGAGCCAGCAGCGTCTCTATGCCTAGCAGCGTGACGGCGGCGGTGCGGCGTGCGGTAACAACGATGCCGTCCAGAATGATCAGGGGCGTGCCGGTGCCGGCTTCGCTGACCACCACGCGGCCTTGGATGGTCGGCTGCCCGCGCTCGCGGTTGGCGGGGTTCACGGCGACCAGTTTGGTGACCGCATAGCGAGCGTCGGTGCAGGGCATCGCTAAATATGTGCCGCCCTCGGGCAAAGGCAAGACGGTGCGGGCGCTGGCATGAATCAGGCCAGCGCGCAAATCCTGCATGGCCCGCGCCACGGCAGGTATCAAGCGCTCATATGGCAGCAGGTCGGCGGTGGCTTCGGCATTGAGTATTCGCATGGCTGGATTCCTTTTGCTGCAGCAGGTCGGCCGAGCCGGCCGATTATGATTCTGCCTTGATGGTTTGGCGGCCGGCATGGCCACAGGCCTGCGCGCTGGTTTTTTGGGGCTCGGCGCGGGCTTTTCACAAGGCAGTGCGCCTAGCGGCTGTCGCTCTCGGGTTTTCGTCCTCATGTTCAGCTTCTTCAAGAAAAAATTCTCATCCACGCCCGCCGCGCCTGAGCCTGCCCCGGCATCAGTGCCAGCGAGCTTGCCTGAAGCCGAGCAGCCCGAAACGCCAATGGCCGCGCCGGTAGCCGAAATGCTGGCGGAGTTGATCGTTGCGCCACCGGCTCCCGTTCTAGCTGCCGAGCCTGAGCTGGCCCCAGCGCCGGCGCCGGTCGCATTGAGCGCCGAGCCGCCTGTTCAGGTGGCAGCGACCGAGCCGCGCCGCAGTTGGATGGACAAGCTCCGCCAAGGGCTGCGGAAGACCGGCTCCAGCATTGCGCAGGTCTTCACCGGCACGCAGATTGACGATGCCTTGTACGAGGAATTGGAGGCCGCGCTGCTGATGGCCGACACCGGCGTCAAAGCGACCGAGCATTTGCTGGCCGATCTCAAGCGCCGCGTCAAGGAGGCCAAGGCGACCGATCCTGCGGCCGTGCGTGGGCTTTTGGTGGAGGCGCTGGCCGATTTGCTGCGGCCGCTGGAGAAGTCCTTGGGCGTGGGCCTGCACAGCCCGACGGTGATGATGGTGGTCGGCGTCAACGGTGCCGGCAAGACCACCAGCATCGGCAAGCTGACCCGCCACCTGGCCGAGGCCGATCAGAAGATCTTGCTGGCGGCGGCCGACACCTTCCGCGCGGCCGCGCGTGAGCAATTGGCGGTATGGGCCGACCGCACCCAGGTCGAGATCGTCAGCCAAGAGGGCGGTGATCCGTCTGCAGTGACCTTTGATGCGGTGACCGCCGGGCGCGCGCGCGGCTGTGATGTGGTGATTGCCGATACGGCCGGCCGCCTGCCGACGCAGCTGCATCTGATGGAAGAGCTGAAGAAGATCAAGCGCGTGATCGGCAAGGCGCAAGACGGCGCGCCGCATGAGGTATTGCTTGTGATTGACGGAAACACCGGCCAGAACGCGCTGGCGCAGGTGAAGACCTTTGATGACGCGATTGGCCTCACCGGCTTGATTGTCACCAAGCTCGACGGCACGGCCAAGGGCGGCGTGCTGGCGGCGATTGCGCGCGAGCGTGCGATTCCGGTCTACTTCATCGGTGTGGGCGAGAAGCTGGAGGACTTGCAAACCTTCAGCGCCCGCGAGTTCGCGCAGGCGCTGCTCGAATAGGGGTTTGCGCCCGAGCGCCGGGCCGTCCCAAGCCGGGCGCCAAGAAATAATGGCCGGTTCGATACCGGCCATTTTTACGTCCCCTCGGGGGACCGACCGCGTACCCGCGGGCGAGGGGTCTACTTCATGCCGGGCATGCCGCCCATGCCCTTCATACCACCCAGCTTCTTCATCATCTTCATCATGCCGCCGCCGCTCATCTTCTTCATCATGCCCTGCATCTGATCGAACTGGGTCAGCACGCGGTTGACTTCATGAATCTGCACGCCGGCGCCACTGGCGATGCGGCGCTTGCGGCTCGCCTTGCTCTTGCCATCGAGTAAGAGGCTAGGCTGACGGCGCTCTTTGGCGGTCATCGCGTTCATGATGCCTTCCATGCGGCGCATGTCTTTCTCGGCCCGGTCCATATCGGCAGCACCCGCCTTGGCGCTCATCTGCGAGGGCAGTTTGTCCATCAGACCGGCCAGGCCGCCCATCTTCTTCATTTGCGTGATCTGGGCTAGGAAGTCGTTCAGATCAAAACCACTGCCGGTCTTGAGCTTGTCAGCCAGCTTTTGCGCGGCCGCGACGTCGATGCCCTTGGTGACTTCTTCGACCAGCGCGACGATGTCGCCCATGCCCAGTACCCGGCCGGCGTGACGTTCGGCGTCAAACACCTCCAGGCCGTCGATCTTCTCGGACGTACCCGCGAACTTGATCGGGGCGCCGGTGATCTGGCGGACCGACAGCGCCGCGCCGCCGCGTGAGTCGCCGTCCAGCTTGGTCAGCACGATGCCGCTCAGTGGCAGCGCTTCCTTGAAGGCCTTGGCGGTGTTGACCGCGTCTTGACCCTGCATCGCGTCAACGACGAACAAGGTTTCGATCGGGTTCAAGAGCGCGTGGAGTTCACGAATCTCCGCCATCAAGGCCTCGTCGATGGCGAGTCGACCGGCGGTGTCGACCAGCAGCACATCGAAATAATGCTTCTTCGCGTAGTCGATCGCGGCCAGTGCGATCTCGCGCGGCTTTTGGTCCGGGGTCGATGGGAACCATTCGGCGCCGGCTTGTTTGGTGACGGTTTTGAGCTGCTCGATCGCGGCCGGGCGGTAGACGTCGGCGGAGACCGTCAGCACCTTTTTCTTGCGCTTCTCGATCAGGTGCTTGGCCAGCTTGGCGGTGGTAGTCGTCTTGCCCGCACCTTGCAGGCCGGCCATCAAGATCACGGCAGGCGGCTGAGCGGCGAGGTTGAGGTCGGCCACCCCCTCGCCCATGGTCGCGGCGAGCTCCTTTTGCACAATCGACACCAGCACCTGGCCGGGGTTGAGCGAGCCGATCACTTCGGCGCCGAGCGCCTTGTCTTTAACGCGGGCGATGAAGTCCCGCACCACGGGCAGGGCCACGTCGGCTTCGAGCAGCGCCATGCGCACTTCGCGCAGCATCTCCTGGACGTTCGTTTCGGTGATGCGAGCTTGGCCGCGCATCGTTTTCACGAGACGACTCAGGCGGTCGGTCAAATTGGAAGCCATGGGGAGTGGCGCCGTCGGTCTGGCGAGGCGCGCAAAAGTACACTGTGGCCATGATTTTATCGTCCGCTTATCAAACACCTGCTGGCGCCTTGTTGGCCGGGGCCAGTTTGCTGTCTATTTCGGCCTATGGCTGGGTCGCTGCTGCGAGTGGCAGAGGCCAGGAAACACCTGCTCGCCCTCAGGGCGCCTTGCTGCTGGCTTGGGCGGTCCATCTGCTCGCTTTGATCTTGGATATTGCCGGCTTGGGCCAAGCGGTGCCGGGCGCGCGCTTCGGTTTCGCGCCGGCTTTGTCGATGACGGTCTGGCTGGTGATCGCCGTCTATATGCTGGAGAGCCGCTTCTTGCCGCTGGCCAGCGTGCGGCGCATTTTGGCTCTGATGGCGGCGACCGTGGTGCTGCTGGCCTTTGTGTTTCCGGGTGAGAGCAGGCCGCAGGCGGCGTCGCCCTGGGCGCCGATTCACTGGGTGCTGGGCCTGGCTTCTTACGGCCTGTTCGGGGTGGCGGTCTTGCATGCGGCCTTGTTGAGCCGGGCTGAGCGACAGATGCGGCAGATGAAGCCCGGCATCGGCAAGCCGCAAGAGCCGCGTCCCGAGCCCTTGATGCCGCTGCTGCGCCTGGAGCGGCTGACGTTTCAATTTGTTGGCGCCGGCGTGGCCGTCCTGTCCTTGGCGGTCTTGCTGGGTTGGTGGTTCACCCCGCATTGGCGCTGGGATCATAAGAATTTGTTTGCGGTGCTGGGCTGGTTGGTGCTGAGCGGTCTGCTGGCGGGGCGGCGTGTGTTTGGGTGGCGCGGCCGCCGGGCGACGCGCTGGCTTTACTTTGGCGCCTTGATGCTCTTGCTGTCTTACGCCGGCTCGCGCTTTGTGCTGGAAGTTGTTTTGCAGCGCACGGTCTGAGTGCCGGTCGCGTTTTCACGCTGGAAGAATCTCTATTGCCATGAAGTACCTTTTGCTCATCGTTGTTTTGGGGTTAGTGTTTTCAATGCTGGCCCGCAAGCGTGCGCGGCCACCGGCCCCTAAGCCGCAAGCTCCTGCTCAGCCCAAGGCCCTGAACATGGGTACTTGCGCGCAATGCGGGCTGCACCTGCCCTTGGATGAAGCCTTGCCAGGGCAGGGCGGTGTGTTTTGCAGCTCGGCCCACCGGGCAAGCTATGAGCTGGAGCATGGCAAGCACTCATGACTGAGACGCCCCAGTCTTGGTTCGGGCCGGGTGTCGCCGGCGACGCGCCGGATACCTTGGACGGCATTGACGCCGTGGAGGCCGTTGACGCCCTTGACAGCATTGGCGGCTTCGACCAGTCGCCAGCCGACGCATCTATTGCTGCAAGCTCGGAGTTCTTTTTTCAGCCCGCGCGACGCTTGGTGAATGCCGGCGGCAATGCGTTCACGCGTTTGTACCGGGCCTTCTTGGCCGCGCGGGCGGCGCTGGGGCTGGCGCTGGTGGCGACGCAGCTGATCGCCGGGCTGCTGGGCTCGGCGGTGCCGCTGTGGACCAATGTTTTGTGTGTGCTGTACGCCACCCAGGCCGTCGCACTTTGGTTGCTGCCGCGCCTGCAGCGCGGTGCGTCTGCCAAGACGCTGGCGCGCATCAGCAGCCCGCAATGGTGGGCCAGCATTGGGCTTGATCTGGCCTTGTTCGGCCTGCTACATGCCTCGGACCGCAGCGGCGGTGTCAATTACGGCGCGCTGTTCGTGCTGCCGGTCTTGATGGCGGGTGTGTTGGCGCCGCGCTTACTCGGACTGGCTACCGCGGCGATTGCGGCCCTGGTGATGCTGGGTGTGGCGGGCTGGGCGGTGCTGGATGGCGCCGATGTCGCCTTGCGTCTGACGCAGGCAGGCTTGGTGGGCAGCGGCTTTTTTGTCATCAGCTTGCTGGCCAGCGAGATGGCCAGCCGCCTGGCACGCGAGGAACGCACGGCCCGTGGCAGCATGGAGTTTGCGCGCCAGCAAGCCCAGCTGAACCGCCTGGTGATCGACGAAATGCAAGAGGGTGTGTTGGTGGTGGACCGGCGCGGCCATGTGCGCGCCGCCAATCCCGCCGCCCGCGATTTGTTGGCCGACGGCCAGGCGGCGGTACGCACGGCACCGTTTCAGCTGCGCGGCGTGCAGGCCTGGCAGCCGCTGGTGCGGGCGGTGGAACAGGCTTTTGCCTCGGCCGCTTGGCCCGAGGCGGGGCGTGATGTGGGGCTGAGTTTCGGCAATGGCACGCTGCGCAGTCTGCGTTTGCGCATGCGCTTCACGCGCCGGCGCGAGTCGGAGGCGAGTGAGGATTTGTGCGTGCTCTTCATCGAGGATAACCGCAAGGTGCTGGCGCGCAGTCAGCAAGAAAAGCTCGCCGCGATGGGTCGGGTGTCGGCCGGCATCGCGCATGAAATCCGTAATCCCTTGGCCGCCATCGACCAGGCCAATGCCTTGTTGGCCGAAGATGTGCAAGACCCCAGGGCGCAGCAGTTGACGCGCATGGTGGCCTCCAATGTGACCCGCCTCAAACGCATCATTGACGATGTGTTGGAAGTTGCACCCGGCGCGGTGCCGGCCCCCGTGCCTTTGGATGCGAGCTTGCTGGTCAGCGAAGCTTGCCTGGAATGGGCGCGCACCAACCAACTCGCACCCGGCCCCTCCGACCCCTTGAGTTGTGCCTTGCCCTTGCAAGCCTTGGTGGTCAGCTTTGATCCCGAACATCTGCGACGGGTTTTGGTCAATTTGCTCGACAACGCGCTGCGCCACGCCACGCCGGGGCCGGCCTCGGTGCAGGTGAGCTTGGCGCCGGAGTCGGATGCCAGCACCCCAACAATGCAGCCGATGCCGCCGATGCCGCCGATGGCCCGCTTGACGATCTTCAGCGCCGGGCCGGCGATTCCGCCCGAGGTCGAGCGGCATTTGTTCGAGCCCTTTTTCTCGACGCGCAGCCGGGGCTCGGGCCTGGGTTTGTATATTTGCCGCGAGTTGTGCGAGCGTTACGGTGCGCAGATCAGCTACCGCCGCCGGCAAGATTCGGTCTTGCCTGGCAATGAGTTCAGCATCCGCTTGCGGCTGATCGAATCCGCTGCAATCGGGGCGGCCGTGCGCAACCCCTCTCTTTTTTGAAAGCCAGTATGAGCAGCGCTTCTTCCGATGGCATGGCCCTGAGTTTGCTGGTGGTCGACGATGAGCCCGACCTGCGGACCTTGTATGAGTTGACGCTGGTGCGCGAAGGCTATGCACTGGATACGGCCGGCTCGGTGCAGGAGGCCTTGGCGTGCCTGCAGCGCCGCCCCTACAGCGCCGTCATCACCGATATGCGCTTGCCCGATGGCAGCGGCCTGGACCTCTTGCACTGGCTGGAAAGCCAAGGCCGGGACGAAAAAACGCTGGTGATCACCGCCTATGGCTCGGCCGAGAATGCCGTCGAAGCGCTCAAGGCAGGTGCTTATGACTACCTGACCAAGCCGGTTGATCTGCGCCAGTTCCGGCAGGTTGTGGCCTCCGCCTTGGGTCGGCAGCCGCAAAAGTTGGCGCCAGCCGTGCCAGCGGTGGCGCCGACGAAATTGCCGCCTCTGCCTCAATCAGCTCTGCAGCCGCAGGCGCCGCAACAACTGCCGCCCGTCAAAGAGCGGCAGCAGTTGGTGAAAGGCCTCCCCCTCGCTGCCGTACCAACGCTGACGGCGCTGTCCCGCTTGGCCGGCAAATCGGCGGCGATACAGGAGTTGCGTTCTTTGATTGAGAAGGTCTCGCGCAGCATGGCGCCGGTGCTCTTGCAGGGTGAGTCGGGGACCGGCAAGGAGTTGGTGGCGCGCGCCATTCACGACAGTGGTGTGCGTGCGCGCCAGCGCTTTGTGGCGGTCAATTGCGGCGCCATCCCTGAGCAGCTCTTGGAGGCCGAATTCTTCGGCTACCGCAAAGGCGCATTCACCGGCGCGAATGAAGACCGCGAGGGCTTCTTCCAGGCGGCCGACGGCGGCACGCTTTTTCTGGATGAAATTGGGGATTTGCCCTTGGCCATGCAGAGCAAGCTTTTGCGCTCGATCCAGGAGCGGACTGTGCGGCCGGTCGGTGCGGTGGCAGAGGCCTCGGTCAATGTGCGGATATTGAGTGCAACCCATAAAGACTTGGGCGCCGAGGTGGCGGCGGGGCGTTTTCGACAAGATTTGTTTTATCGCCTGAATGTGATTCAGCTGCGTGTGCCGCCCTTGCGGGAGCGCATCGAGGACGTGCCCATGATCGCTGAGCGGGTGCTGGAGCGCATAGCGGCCGACGCCGGCGTCTCGCCGGTGCCGCAGCTGACGCCCGCCGCATTGGCGCAGCTGACCCGCTATGGCTTCCCCGGCAATGTGCGTGAGCTGGAAAATTTGTTGCACCGCGCTTTGGCTTTGTCCGGCGGTGAATGGATCGATGCGGACGACCTCGGTTTGCCTGAATCGCTGTTGGATGACTCGCTGCTGGGCGGGCTGAGCTCGGCCGATGACTTCGAGCCGGAAGGCGGCGTGTCGATTAAAAACAGCTTTGGGCATGACAAGGCGCCCAACGAGCTGCCGACCGATCTGGCGCGCTTTTTGGACGATGTCGAGCGCGACATCTTGTTGCGTGCCTTGACGCAGCACCGCTTCAACCGCACCGCTGCCGGCGCCAGCCTGGGGTTGTCGCTGCGCCAAATTCGCTACCGCATGGCCCGGCTGGGTGTGACGGCTGACGAGGCCGAGCAGTCCGACGACCAGGCCTGAGCGAGTATTGGCGCGGCCTAGCGGCTGTTTTTCTTCGTAAACCAAGCTGGGCTGCGGCTTGGCCTTCTCTTGCTCAGAAGGCATCAAGCAAAGAGGCCCTTCGCGGCCAAGCTTTGCAGCCGCCCTGATGGCCATGACTAGCGTTAATTTCGATCTTCGTCAATGGGATAGATACGCTATCTGTAGTGCTTGAGTGTCGCTGTGACCCCAGATATAGTGTGGCCCATGCTATCCTTCGGCCCGGAATTCAAAATTGGTTTGGCGGCCTTCCCAGGCAGGCGAAGGCTAGGCGCAGGCGCAAGCCCCGTCCCAAAAACCAAGGTGGCCACAGCAGATTTGAAAGCTGAGCCGATGCGCCAAGCGCATCCCAAATCCATTCCCAATTTCAATTGAAGCGATAAGCGCGACTCAGGCGCGTAGTGGTTTCTTTTTTTCAATATTTCACCGAGACATCAAAGGACGATTCATGCAGACTCAACTCGCCCACGCCGCTACTTTGGGAGCAAGCCCGCATTTGGTCAGCCCCGAAGGCCAGGTTTTGCAATCGGCATTTCAGGCCTATCAAATCCTGCGCCGCAATGGCGCCGTGGTGTCGTTTGAGCCGAGCAAGATTGCCGTCGCCTTGATGAAGGCCTTTTTGGCCGTGCATGGCACCAGCGGCGCGGCCTCGGCCAGCGTGCGCGAGACCGTTGACGGCCTGACCGAAGCGGTGGTGCGTGCGTTGATGCGTTCGCGCCCAAGCGGCGGCACCTTCCATATTGAAGATGTGCAGGACCAGGTCGAGCTGGGCCTGATGCGCGGCGGCCATCACGAAGTGGCGCGTGCCTATGTGCTTTACCGCGAGCGTCGCCTGCAAGAGCGTCTGGCTCAGGGCAAGATCGATAAGCCGGTCGCCGAGGTGCAGCTGACCGTGATCGACGGCGGCCAGCGCGTGCCGCTGGACTTTGCCCATCTGCAAAGCTTGATCGTGTCGGCCTGCGCCGGTTTGGGTGAGGACGTCAAGCCGGACCCGGTCTTGGCCGAGACCAAGCGCAATCTGTATGACGGCGTGCCGATCGACGAGGTCTACAAAGCCGCGATTCTGGCCGCCCGTACCCTGATCGAACGCGACCCCGGCTACAGCCAGGCGACGGCACGTTTGCTGCTGCACACGATCCGCCGCGAGGTGGTCGGCGGCGAGATCACGCAAGAGCAGATGCACGCGCGCTATGCCGAGTATTTCCCGGGTTACATCAAGAAGGGCGTCAAGGCCGAGTTGCTGGACGAGCGCCTGGGTCAATACGACCTGGCCCGTTTGGGTGCGCACTTGAAGGCCGAGCGCGATTTGCAGTTCGACTACCTCGGCCTGCAGACCTTGTATGACCGCTACTTCCAGCACATCGACGACCAGCGCATCGAAATGCCGCAGGCCTTCTTCATGCGCGTGGCGATGGGCTTGGCGCTGAACGAGATCGACCGCGAAGCGCGCGCGATCGAGTTCTACGATGTGCTGTCCAGCTTCGACTTCATGAGCTCGACGCCGACGCTGTTCAACTCCGGCACGCGTCGCTCGCAGCTCTCCAGCTGCTACCTGACGACGGTGGCCGACGATCTGGACGGCATCTACGAAGCGCTGAAAGAGAACGCGCTGTTGAGCAAGTTTGCCGGTGGTCTGGGCAATGACTGGACCCCGGTGCGCGCTCTGGGTTCGCACATCAAGGGCACTAACGGCAAGAGCCAGGGCGTGGTGCCCTTCCTGAAGGTGGTCAACGACACGGCGGTTGCGGTCAACCAGGGCGGCAAGCGCAAGGGCGCGGTCTGCGCTTATCTGGAAAGCTGGCACCTCGACATCGAGGAGTTCCTGGAGCTGCGCAAGAACACCGGCGATGACCGCCGTCGCACCCACGACATGAACACCGCCAACTGGATCCCCGATCTGTTCATGCGCCGCGTGATGGACGGTGGCCAGTGGACGCTGTTCAGCCCGTCCAACACACCCGATCTGCATGACCTGTTCGGCATCGCCTTCGAGAAGGCCTATGTCGCCTACGAAGAAAAGGCCGATCGCGGCGAGATCAAGCTGTTCAAGCGCGTCGAGGCCAAGGACCTGTGGCGCCGCATGCTGTCGATGCTGTTCGAAACCGGCCACCCTTGGATCACCTTCAAGGACGCTTGCAATGTGCGCTCGCCGCAGCAGCATGTTGGCGTTGTGCACTCGAGCAATCTGTGCACCGAGATCACACTGAACACCAATGACAGCGAGATCGCGGTTTGCAATCTGGGTTCGGTCAACCTCTTGCAGCATCTGGTGCTGGGCGAAGACGGCAGCAAGGGCGTTGACCACGCCAAGCTGCAAAAGACGATTTCGACCGCGATGCGCATGCTCGACAACGTCATCGACATCAACTACTACGCGGTCAAGAAGGCGCGTGACTCGAACCTGCGCCACCGTCCGGTCGGCTTGGGGCTGATGGGCTTCCAGGACGCGCTCTACGCCTTGCGTCTGCCCTATGCATCGAATGAGGCGGTCGAGTTCGCCGATCGTTCGATGGAGGCGATCTGCTATTACGCCTACCAGGCTTCGACCGAGTTGGCGCAAGAGCGCGGCCGCTACTCCTCGTATCGCGGCTCGCTGTGGGACCGCGGCATCTTGCCGATCGACTCGCTCGACCTGCTGGCCAAGGAGCGCGGCGGCTATGTCGAAGTGGACCGCTCGACGACGATGGACTGGGACGCGCTGCGTGCCCGCATCCAACTGCACGGCATGCGCAATAGCAATTGCGTGGCGATCGCGCCGACGGCCACCATCTCCAACATCATCGGCGTGGACGCCTCGATCGAGCCATGCTTCGGCAACCTGTCGGTCAAGTCGAATCTGTCGGGCGAGTTCACCGTCATCAACGACGCCTTGGTGCGTGACCTCAAGCGCCTGGGCTTGTGGGACGACGTGATGGTGATGGACCTGAAGCACTTCGATGGTTCGCTGCGCCGCATCGACCGCGTGCCGGAAGAGTTGAAGGCCTTGTACGCGACCGCCTTCGAGGTCGAGACGCAGTGGTTGGTGGAAGCCGCCGCACGCCGCCAGAAGTGGATCGATCAGGCTCAGTCGCTGAACATCTATATGGCCGGCGCTTCGGGCAAGAAGCTCGATGAGACCTACAAACTCGCTTGGTTGCGAGGTTTGAAGACGACCTACTATTTGCGCACCATGGGTGCCACGCATGCCGAAAAGAGCACCGTGAAGTCGTCGGGTCAGCTCAATGCGGTCTCGTCGGGGGCAACGGCGGGCATGGTTTCGGCCGGTGTTTCGAGCGCGCCAGTCGCCGCGGCTGAACCCGAGTTGCCCGCGACCGACATGAAGTTCTGCTCGATTGACAACCCTGATTGCGAGGCTTGTCAGTAAATCGTTGAAAAGAAAATGGGCCACTCGATTTGAGGTGGCCCATTTTCTCGTCGCCTGCGATGCCGCTGTTCATCGGCATCTGCTGATTTTTGTATGCATAAATTAAGAGTTATGTGATTTGCGGCCGAGCAACGCGCGAGACCTCTAAATGTCAAGAAGTCCTTGGTGTTTGAACGCAACACTCTGATAATTCGACTCGATAGGAAAACAGACTATGTTGGTTTGGGAAGAAGACCTGAAGCCCGCTGAAAAAGCACCCGCGAATGTCGCGAACCCCGCGCCCAGCCCCGCTGCGAACGCCGGTCCGACTGCCACCGTATTTCCTTCATCGATTGGGACTGGCAATGCTGCTGCGACAGCGGCCGCATCCCTAACGCCGAATGCCCCTGCATTCGGCCCGGCTGCCACTCCTGCCGCGCCCGCCCGCCGCGTCAACGCCGCCGACAAGCGCATCATCAACGGCCAGACCGACGTCAACCAGTTGGTGCCTTTCAAATACAAATGGGCCTGGGAAAAGTACCTCGCCACTTGCGCCAACCACTGGATGCCGCAAGAAGTGAATATGTCGCGCGACATCGCCTTGTGGAAAGACCCGAATGGCTTGAGCGAAGACGAGCGCCGCATCATCAAGCGCAATCTCGGCTTCTTCGTCACCGCCGATTCGCTCGCCGCCAACAATATCGTGCTGGGTACTTACCGCCACATCACTGCGCCCGAGTGCCGCCAGTTCCTGCTGCGCCAGGCCTTTGAAGAAGCGATCCATACCCACGCTTATCAGTACATTGTTGAGTCGCTGGGTCTGGATGAGTCTGAGATCTTCAACGCGTATAACGAGGTCAAGTCGATCCGCGACAAGGATGAGTTCCTGATCCCCTTCATCGGCGCGATCATGGACCCGCACTTCAATACCGGCACGCCCGAAAATGATCAAACGCTGCTCAAGAGCCTGATCGTTTTCGCTTGTCTGATGGAAGGCTTGTTCTTCTACGTCGGCTTCACGCAGATCCTGGCGATGGGCCGTCAAAACAAGATGACCGGTGCGGCCGAGCAGTACCAGTACATCTTGCGTGATGAGTCCATGCACTGCAATTTCGGCATCGACCTGATCAACCAGCTCAAGCTGGAGAACCCGCATCTGTGGACGCCCGAGTTCAAGGCCGAGATCAAGGCGCTGTTCCTGAAGGCGGTTGATCTGGAATATGCCTATGCCGAAGACACCATGCCACGTGGCGTGTTGGGCATGAATGCATCGATGTTCAAGGGCTATCTGCGCTACATCGCCAACCGGCGTGCGACACAGATTGGCTTGGAAGAACTCTTCCCTGGTGAGGAGAACCCCTTCCCATGGATGAGCGAAATGATTGACCTGAAGAAGGAACGCAACTTCTTCGAAACCCGCGTCATCGAATACCAATCCGGTGGCGCTTTGTCCTGGGACTGAGTCGGCAAGGGCTTGGAGCCTTTGTCAGCGCTGTTCCAGTTTGTTGTTGATTCAAGAAGATTCGTTGGCTGAAGTTTTGTTCAGCCAACAACCCAATTCACCGCACCGGGGCGCCAACCTTAAGCGACATCTGGGTGGTGAATAACTGCGCTGCACCGGTCTAGGCCATGCAGGCAGTGCTCTTTCCACTTGATCAAGGAGAACTGAAAATGGCAACTGCAAAGAAGGCTCCGGCCAAAAAGGCCGCACCTGCACCCAAGGCGGCCCCTGCGGCCAAGAAGGTCGCAGCTCCCGTAAAGGCTGCCGCACCTGCGAAGAAGGCGGCTGCACCTAAGGCAGCAGCGCCGGCCAAGAAGGCTGCCGCTCCAGCCAAGAAGGCCGCTGCACCTGCGAAGAAGGCTGCTGCACCGAAGGCAGCTGCACCGGCCAAGAAGGCCGCTGCTCCAGCCAAGAAGGCTGCCGCTCCTGCGAAGAAAGCTGCTGCTCCAGCCAAGAAGGCTGCTGCACCTGCGAAGAAGGCAGCTGCTCCAGCCAAGAAGGTTGCGGCTCCAGCCAAGAAGGCCGCTGCGCCTGCGAAGAAGCCTGCAGCTCCTGCAAAGAAGCCTGCAACGCCAGCCAAGAAGGAGACCCCGCCCGTCAAGAAGGCTCCCGCTAAAGCTCCAGCCAAGGCTCCTGCCAAGGCGCCAGCTAAGCCAGCCGCCAAGCCAGCCGCCAAGCCAGCAGCCAAGGCAGCTGCCAAGCCAGCCGCCAAGCCTGCCGCTAAAAAGGCAGCTGCCAAGCCGGCCGCAGCCGCACCTGCAGCGAAGACCGCTCTGAGCCCACAAGCCGCTTGGCCTTTCCCAACAGGCAACAAGCCCTGAGTTTGGATCGTCGTCCAAGTTGAACCCGGCCTCGGCCGGGTTTTTTGTGGGCGCTCGTTTGAGGGGCGCTCAGCTTGAGGACTTTTCTCTTGCTTGCGCCTTGCCATTGCGCTACCTGCAGGCAGCCCCAGGCACTAGACTTGTGCGTGCAGCAGCAAGGCTTGGGAGGGCAGATGAAACGCTGGATTGGTCAGTTATCTCGACGGGCATTTTTGTTGGCGGCAATATTCGGTCCGCTGGCCTGGCCACCGGCCCATGCGGCGGCTGTTGCCGTCAGCCCCAGCGGCGAAGTGGCCGAAGTCAGGCAAATCAGACTGGGCTTTTCCGAGCCGGTGGTGGCCGCCGGAGATCCGCGCTTGCCGGCGCCGGCCTCGCTGCGCTGCATGGGTGCAACGGGCGCCGCCCAGGTTGCCGGCAGCGGGCGCTGGGCCAGCGCTCGGGAGTGGCTGTTCGACCTGAACGAGCCCATGGCGGCGGGCCTGCAATGTCAGATTTTGTTGAAAGACGATTTCAAGCCGCTGGGCGGCGCCTTGACTGGCCCGCGTGAATTCGGATTCAGAACCGGCGCGGCCATCGTGCTGCAAACCCAGCCTTGGGCGGGCAGCCAGATTGAAGAAGATCAGCATTTTTTGCTCAAGCTCAACGGGGGCCTGAGTGCGGCCGACGTCGGCCAGCGAGCCTGGTGCGAGGTCGAGGGCCTGGGCGAACGCTTGCCTGCGGTGCTGGCCGACGAAGCCACGCTCGCCAAGGTTCTGGCTTCGCAGCGGCTCAGCAAGAGTCAGGGGCGCCATTGGTTGCTGCATTGCCAGCGGCCGCTGCCCGCCGGCGCCAAGCTGCAACTTGTCTGGAGCCACGGCAATGCGGGGGCGACGCAGCGTTTTGAATTCCAGGTGCGCCGCCCCTTCACGGCGGATTTTTCTTGCGAGCGCGAGCGCGCCAATGCAGCTTGCATTCCGGTGCGGCCGCTGCGCTTGGTGTTCAGCGAACCGGTGGCGCGCGAGTTGGCGCTGCAAGTGCGCTTGAGGCCGACGGGTGGTGCGGCGAATGGTGCGGCGAGTGGTGCTGCTCTGGCGCCCAAGGTGGCGGCGGACGATAAAACGCTTGAGTTGAGCGAACTGCGCTTTCCCGCCCCGTTGGCCGGAAACGCCCAATTCACGCTGGAACTGCCGGCAGGCTTGAAAGACCTCAGTGGCCGCGCCCTGAGCAATGCTGCGAGCTTCCCGCTCAAGGTGGCGACCGCTGCCGCGCCGCCACTGGCCAAGTTTGCGGCTGCACCTTTTGGCGTGCTTGAGCGGGACGCTGGCGGTGCGGCCTTGCTGCCGATCACGATGCGCCATGTGCAGGCCGACTGGCATGCCACCGACCGGCCCACCAAGTCGCCGCCGGGTGAGATCCGCATCAAGCGCTTGCAGACCGACGCCGAGGTCCTGGCCTGGTACGCCAAGCTGATGCATACCCACGAGGTGTCGCTGTCTGCGCGCGAGCTGGGCTTGCCGCCCTCGCAATGGCAAGAGACGGTCAAGACAGTGGACGCGTCCGGCAGGACGCGCAGCCAGTTGAGCACGCGCCATGTGCACTCGCGCGAGGTCGAGTTGCTGCCCCGCCAGCAAGCCACGCAGGTCTTGGCGCTGCCGCCCCTGCCTGGCGCGGTGCAAGGGCAAGAGCGGCCTTTTGAGGTGATAGGCCTGCCCTTGGCCGAGCCCGGCTATCACGTGGTCGAGCTGAGTTCGGCCAAGCTGGGTCGTTCCTTGCTGGACAAAGACGCCGCGATGTATGTGCGTACCGGCGTGCTGGTGACGAATCTGGGCGTGCACTTCAAATGGGGGCGCGAGAACAGCCTGGTTTGGGTGACCACGCTGGACCGCGGCCAGCCGGTGCCGCAGGCGGACGTGGTCGTCAATGACTGCGCCGGCAAGCCGCTGTGGAGTGGGCGCAGCGATGCGCAGGGCTTGGCAAAAATACCGCTGGCGCTGGTGCAGCCGGACTGGAATGACCGGCGCTGCGTGGCGGAGCGGGGTTTCTTCATCACCGCCCGCAAGGCCGATGCCGACATCAAGAAGCCCGGTGATATGGCCTTTGTGTTCAGCAACTGGAACCGAGGCATCGAGAACTGGCGTTTCGGCCTGCCGACCTCGAACGGCCCCGAACCCGATGCGCGAGCCCACACGGTCTTGGACCGCAGCTTGCTGCGCGCCGGTGAGACGGTGTCAATGAAGCATTTCTTTCGGCTGCAGACGCTGCAAGGTCTGCGCCTGGCCCGGCCCGAACAACTGCCTGACCGCGTCAAGCTGACCCATCAAGGCAGCGGTGAGCAGATCAGCTTGCCGCTGACTTGGCCGACGGCGCGCAGCAGCCTGTCGCAGTGGCAAATCCCGGCCAATGCCAAACTGGGCAGCTACCAGATCACCTTGGAGCGGAGCAGGGCTGAGGCTTCGCACAGCCGTAGCTGGCCCAGCGGGGAGTTCAGGGTTGAGGAGTTCCGCGTACCCTTGATTGATGCTCGCCTGAGTGGCCCCAAGGCCTTGCCGGTAGCCCCGCGCGAGCTGCGCATGACGGCGCAGCTGAACTATATGGCGGGCGGCGGCTTGGCCCAGGCCCCGCTCAAACTCAGCGCTCTGTTGCGGCCGCGCGGCCTGAGCTTTGCCGGCTTCGAGGACTTCTCCTTCGAGCCTCCGCGCGAGCGTGGCGCGAATGGGGGCGAGCCTGTCTATCAAGAGCCCGAAGGAGAGGGCGCACAAGGCGAGGGCCACGCGGTTCAGCGCGACGGCAAGTTGGTCATAGACAAGCTGGCCGGTCTGAGCGACCGCAATGGCGCGGCCGAGTTCTTGTTGAAGCCCTTGCCCAAGATTGAGCGCGCCAGTGAGTTGCTGGCCGAGCTGAGCTATCAAGACCCGAATGGCGAAACCAAGACGGTGGCGCAAGTACTGCCGCTGTGGCCTTCCCAAGTCGTGCTGGGTTTGCGCAGCAAGGGCTGGGTCAGCAATGCCGAGGGCAAGCTCAGCTTCAGCGTCTTGGCCTTGGACACGGCGGGCAAGCCGCTGGCCGGCCAGCGCATCGAGGTGAAAGCGAGCCTGAATCAAATGATCAGCTCGCGCAAACGCATGGTCGGCGGCTTTTATGCTTATGACAACCGCAACGAGGTGAAGCCGCTGGGGGTCGTGTGCAGCGGCCGCAGCGACGACAAAGGCTTGCTGGCCTGTGAAGCCAAGCTGGACGTGGCGGGCGAGGTGGAACTGGTGGCGCAAGCCTCGGACGCCGAGGGCCGCGTAGCGCAAGCCGCCAGCCAGGTGTGGCTGACCCGCCAAGGCGAGTTGTGGTTCCCGCAAGACAATGACGACCGTATCGATGTCTTGGCCGAGAAGAAGCGTTACGAGCCGGGTGAAACGGCCAGGCTGCAGGTGCGCATGCCGTTTCGCGAGGCGACAGCCCTGGTCGCGGTGGAGCGCGAGGGCGTGATCGAAACCAAGGTCGTGACGCTGCGCGGCAGCGACCCCAGCATCGAGCTCAAGATCGACAAGGCCTGGGCGCCTAACGTCTATGTCAGCGTGCTGGCGCTGCGCGGGCGGGTGTTCGAGGTGCCTTGGTATTCCTTTTTCCGCTGGGGCTGGCGCGCGCCGGTGGATTGGTGGCGCGCCTTCCGCGAGGGCCGCGCCATGCCTGCGCCGACGGCGATGGTGGATCTGGCCAAGCCGTCTTTCAAACTCGGTGTGACCGAGCTGCAAGTGGGCCTGGCCGAACATCAGCTGCAAGTCACAGTGACGACCGACAAGCTGCAGTACAGCGTGCGCCAGACCGTGCAGACCCGCGTCAAGGTGAGCCAAGACGGCCGCCCGCTGGCCGACGCGCAAGTGGCGTTTGCGGCGGTTGATGAGGGCTTGCTGGCGCTGCGCGGCAATGCGTCGTGGGACTTGTTGCAAGCGCTGATTCAGCGCCGCGGCTGGGGCGTCGAGACGGCCACCGCGCAGAGTGAAATCATTGGCCGGCGCCATTACGGCCGCAAGGCGGTGGCGGCGGGCGGGGGCGGCGGGCGCGCGCCGACGCGCGAGCTCTTCGATACCTTGCTACTGTGGCGGCCACAGGTCTTGCTGGATGCCAATGGCGAGGCGGTGATCGAGGTGCCGCTGAACGACTCGCTGACAAGCTTCCGCTTGGTGGCGGTGGCCGATGCGGGCGCGCAAAAATTTGGCACCGGCCAAGCCTCGGTGCGGGTGACGCAGGATTTGCAGCTGCTGTCCGGTCTGCCGCCCTTGGTGCGCGAGGGGGATCAGTTCCAGGCCGCGCTGACGCTGCGCAATAGCAGCAACCGGGCCATGAAGTTGCGCGTTAGCTTGCAGGGCAGTAGCCCAGGCGGCGCTCAGATCAAGAACCCACCGGCGCAAGACCTGAGCTTGGCCGCCGGCGCGGCGAGCGAATTGCTCTGGCAGCTGCAGGTGCCCGAGGGCGCGGGCGATCTGCAGTGGGAAGCGCAGGCACAGGAGGTCGGCGGGCCGGCCCGAGATCGGCTCAAATTCAGCCAGCGCGTGCTGCCTGCAGTCAAGGTGCAGGTCTTGCAAGCCAGCCTGAGCCAAGTCGATGGCAGCATGAGCCTGGCTGTGGCGCCACCGGCCGACGCCTGGCCTCCCAGCGGCCCCAAGCGGGGCGGCGTCAATGTGGTCTTGCAAGCGCGCTTGGGCGGAGACTTGCCGGGGCTCAAGCGATTTTTCGAGACCTACCCTTACAGCTGCCTGGAGCAGCAGACCTCGCAGGCGATTGGCCTGCATGACGGCGCGCGCTGGCAGGCGCTGATGAACCGCCTGCCCGGCTATCTGGATGCGGATGGGCTGGCCAACTTCTTCCCGCCGACCGAGGGCGAGCGGGCCGGCGGCAGCGACAGGCTGACGGCCTATGTGCTGGCGGCCGCACACGCGTCCGGGCGCGAGCTGCCGGCGGCGGCGCGCGAGCGCATGCTGGACGGCTTGAGTGCCTTTGTCGAGGGACGCCTGGTGCGCAAGAGCTGGTCGCCGCGCAGCGCGCAGCTGGACGGCGAGGTGCGGCGCTTGGCCGCCTTGGAGGCTTTGGCGCGCTACGGCCGCGTCGGCTCGAGTGGCTTTGCCAGCGTCGATGCGCGCAATCTCAGCACCTGGCCGACGGCGGCCGTGATCGATTGGCTCAGCCTGCTCACGCGCAACGCCAAGGCGCCGCAGCGCGAACAGCGCATCAATGAGGCGCAAGCGATGCTGCGCAGCCGGCTCAGCTATGCCGGCACGATGCTGAAGTTCAGCAACGAAGAGGATGACGCCTGGTGGTGGCTGATGGACAGCGCCGACGGCAACGCCGCGCGCTTGGCTCTGGCGGCGCTGGATGATCCGGCCTGGAGCGCCGAGCTGCCGCGCATGGTGCAGGGCCTCTTGGCCCGCCAGCGCCAAGGGGCATGGGCCACCACCACGGCCAATCTTTGGGGCGTGCTGGCGCTAGATAAGTTTGCTGAGAGGTTTGAGTCGGTCAAGCCGGCCGGGCAGACGCTGGTGTCGCTGGGCAGCCAGAGCTTGAAGCAGGACTGGGCCCGCAAGCCCGATGGTGCTGCTTTGCTGCTGCCTTGGAGCGAGGGTCAGCTGAAGCTGCAGCAACAAGGTGCGGGCAAGCCCTGGGTGACGATTCAATCGCTGGCGGCCGTGCCTTTGAAAGAGCCCTTGAACGCGGGCTACCGGATCACGCGCGAGCTGCAGCCGGTCGAGCAAAAAGTGCCGGGGCGCTGGTCGCGCGGCGACTTGCTGCGGGTGCGTCTGCAGCTTGAGGCGCAAAGCGATATGACCTGGGTGGTGCTGTCCGACCCCTTGCCAGCCGGTGCGGCCATCATGGGCTCGGGCCTGGGCGGAGATTCGAGCCTGGCCTTGCAAAGCCCGGCCAGTGCGCCAGCGCCGCTCGGGCGCCGGCCGGTCTATATCGAACGCAGCTTTGAGGCTTGGCGCGGCTATTTCGACTTCTTGCCGCGTGGCAAGCATGAGTTGAGCTACACCGTGCGCCTGAACAATGCCGGCCGCTTCATGCTGCCGGGCACGCGCGCCGAGGCGCTCTATGCACCTGAGCAGTTTGGCGAGTTGCCGCAAGCGGTCTTGGAGGTAGCCCCTTGATTCGACGCTGGGTTTGCGGGCTCAGTCTTTCGCTGGGCCTGGCCATGCCGGCTTGGGCGCAAGCCAGCTTCGAGCAAGCGCGCGCGGCGCACCGGGTGTCTGACTTCACGCTGCTGGCGGCCAACGGCGAAGCGCTGCAGACGCTGCGCCTGGATCACCAGCGCCGCGCGCTGGCCTGGGTGGCGCTGGAGGAGGTCTCGCCGGCCTTGTTGCAGGCCTTGTTGCTGGGCGAAGACAAACGCTTTTACGAGCACAGCGGCGTCGATTGGTCGGCGGTGGCACGTAGCGCCTGGGGCAATCTGTGGAACACCCGAACCAGCGGAGCTTCGACCTTGACGATGCAATTGGCCGGCTTGATCGACGCTGGCTTGGCCCGCCCGGCGGCCGGCCGCAGCCTCTCGCAAAAGCTGGGCCAGGTCGTGCTGGCAGGGCAGCTGGAGCGCAGCTGGAGCAAGGCGCAAATTTTGGAGGCCTATCTGAACAGCGTGCCTTTTCGGGGCGAGGTGGTCGGCATCAACGCATTGGCGCAGACCCTGTTTGCCAAACACCCGAGCGGCTTGAACGCGGAAGAAGCGGCGCTGGCTGCGGCCATGCTGCGCGCCCCCAATGCCGCGCCGGCGCTGCTGGCCCAGCGGGCTTGTGGCTTGCTGCAGCTGATGGGCCGCAGCGCAGACTCGCAATGTGAGGCACTCAAAGGCGACACCGAGGCCTTGCTGGCGCGCCGCCCGGCCATGCTGCTGGGCGAGCAGCTGGCGCCGCATTTCGCCCGCCAGTTCTTGCGCGCGGATGGTCCGGCCCTGCAGCGCAGCAGCCTTGACGCGGGGCTGCAGCGTTATGCCATGTCGCTGTTGAAGCAGCAGCTCGCTGAGTTGTCCGGTCGCAATGTTGAAGACGGTGCCCTGCTGGTGCTGGACAACGCCAGCGGCCAAGTGCTGGCCTGGGTGGGCTCCAGCGGAGCGTTATCGAGTGCAGCGCAGGTGGACGGGGTGTTGGCACGCCGCCAGCCAGGCTCGACCTTGAAGCCCTTCATTTACCAGTTGGCTTTGGAGAAACGTTTGATCACGTCGTCCAGCTTGCTGGATGACTCGCCAACGCAGATCAGCACGCCGGCCGGCCTCTATCTGCCTCAGAACTATGACCGCGAGTTCAAAGGCTTTGTGTCGGCGCGCAGCGCTCTGGGCAATAGCTTGAACGTGCCGGCCGTGCGCTTGACGGCGATGTTAGGCGCCGAAGCATTGTTCGATCGCTTCAATGCGTTGGGTCTGGCGCTGCCCGAGACCAGCGGCTTCTACGGTCTGTCGCTGGCGCTGGGCAGCTCGGATGTCAGCTTGTTGGCGCTGAGCAATGCTTATCGCAGCATGGCCAATGGCGGGCAATACAGCCCAGTGCCTTTGAATCAGCGCGCCGGCTCCACTTCCTCCAGCCCCAACCGCAACGCCGCGCCGAGGCGCGTCAGCACAGCGGCGGCCAGCTTCATCACCGCCGACATCTTGGCCGACAACAGCGCCCGTGCGCGCACCTTCGGCTTCGACAGCGTGCTGGCCAGCGCCGGCTTTGCGGCGGTCAAGACCGGCACCAGCAAGGACATGCGCGACAACTGGTGCCTGGGCTTCACTTCTCGCTACACGATTGGTGTTTGGGTCGGCAATGCCAGCGGCGAGGCCATGCATGGGGTCAGCGGGGTCAGCGGGGCCGCACCCGTCTGGGCCAAGCTGGCCGGCTATTTGCACCGGGCTCAGCCCTCAAGGGCACCGCAAGCGCCCATTGGTCTGGTGCAGCAGCGCGTCGAGTTTGAGGCCGAGCGCGAGCCGGCGCGCCCCGAATGGTTTATCCGAGGCACCGAGCAGGCCCGCATGCGGGCGACGGCTCAGCAACGCTCGAACCAGGGACTGGGCATCAGCAACCCACTCAATGGCAGCATCTACGCGCTCGACCCCGATATCCCGCCAGCGGCTCAGAAGATCCGCTTTGAAGGTCAGGCAGGCCGTTGGGAGCTGAACGGCAAATTCTTGGGGCGCGGCAGCCATCTGGCTTGGGCTCCCCAGCCCGGTCAACACGTGCTGCGCTTGTTGGACGAGCAGGGGCGGGTCTTGCAGCAGCTGCGTTTTGAGGTACGGGGTGCCAGCTTCAAGGCTGCGGGTCTTTGACCGGACCCTGTGCATCGGCAGGGGCTTGGCTTGCCGGCAAGGCGTCCCCGATCCAGGCATTCAGCAAGGTGTAGGTGACCGCCAACACCACCGGCCCGATGAAAAGGCCGACCAAGCCGAAGGCGAACAAGCCGCCAATGACGCCGGCAAAAATCAGCAGCAGCGGCAAGTCGGCGCCTTTCTTGATCAACCAGGGGCGCAAGAAGTTATCCATGGTGCCGACCACCATGGTCCAGAGCAGCAGCAGCGTGCCCCAAAGGTTGTCGCCGCCCCAGTAAAGCCAGGCCACGGCAGGCAGCAGCACCGGCACGACGCCGATCTGTGCCAAGCACAGCATCAGCATCACGGCCGTCAACAGACTCGCCAGCGGCACACCGGCGGCCCACAGGCCCAGGCCGCCCAGCACCGACTGCACCAGGGCCGTCACGACGATGCCCAGCGCCACCCCGCGAATCGCCTGGCCGGCCAGGGTGATCACCGCTTCGCCCTGCTCGCCGGCGAGGCGGCGGCCAAATCCGCGTACGGTGCGGGCAGCGATTTCGCCCTTGCTGTACAAAATTCCGGCCAAGACCACGGTCAATAGAAACTGCAGGCCAACAAGGCCCAAACTGCCGGCCTGCGACGCCGTCCATCTGAGCGCTACGCCCAGATAGGGCTTGGCCAGGGCCACCAGCGGCGCGATGCCGTCGACCGTGATCCTGTGCCAGGCAACAGCCAGGTTCTCACCCACCAGCGGCACCGAAGCCAGCCAAGCCGGCGGCTGCGGCAGATCGGATACGCTCAATGAGCCCGCCATGGCCACCACCTGGTCGGCATGGGATATGACGGTGCTCAGCGCAATCGTCAGCGGCACAAACAAGACCAGCAAGAGCAAGCCCACCATCACCAAGGTCGCCAAGCTGCGCCGCCCCCATAGGCGCCGTTGCAGGGCGAGCATCATCGGCCAAGTGGCCACGACAATCATCGTGCCCCAGATCAAGCCGCCAATGAAGGGCGACAGTATCCACAGCGAAGTGAACATCAGCAGGGCGATGCTCAGGATGGCGAGCATGGTGCGAGTGAGTTCGGGCTTAGGACTAATCATGGGGCAGCGATGAGCGGGCTAGGGAGGCTCGATTCTGCCTGCAGCGCGCAAGCCTGCCGGTGGATCGGTGAAAATCAGGGCATGGCCAAGAAACCCACCCATGTCAGCGAGACGCCAGCGACGCAGTTCTTGCGGCAACACAGAATTGCATTTACCGAGCATGTTTACGATTATGTGGAGCGCGGAGGCACCGCTGAATCGGCGCGTCAGCTAGGTGTTGCTGAACATAGCGTGATCAAGACGCTGGTGATGCAAGACGAAAAGGCGCAACCCTTGATCGTGCTGATGCACGGTGACGCGCAGGTCAGCCTGAAGGCTTTGGCGCGCCAAATCCCGTGCAAAAAGGTCGAGCCCTGCAAGCCCGAAGTGGCGCAGCGCCACAGCGGCTATTTGGTCGGTGGCACCTCGCCCTTTGGCTTGCGCAAAGCAATGCCGGTGTTTGTGGAGGCGACCGTGTTGGAGCTGCCCGGCATCTGCATCAATGGCGGGCGACGCGGTTTTTTGGTCGGCATTGACCCGAAAATCTTGCCCGAACTGCTGCAGGCCAAGGCGGTCAGCTGCGCCGGTGCAGACTAGGCGCACTGCGTGCTCGCCCGCAATGTTGGATGTATCGAGAAAACTTTAAGCGCAATGCGGCCACAATAGCGCCCCATGCAAGATCTACTTTTCCCCCTGCTGGCCGGCGTATTCGGCTACCTCTGCGGCTCGCTGTCCTTTGCCGTCATCATCAGCCGTGTGATGGGATTGTCCGATCCGCGTAGCTATGGCTCGGGCAATCCCGGCGCCACCAATGTGCTGCGTTCGGGCAATAAGGTGGCCGCCGTGCTGACGCTTTTGTTTGATGCCTTGAAGGGTTATGTCGCGGTTTTACTGGTGTTGATCTTCGGTGCACGCTTCGGTTTGGGCGAGGGCACGGCTGCCTTGGTGGGCCTGACGGCTTTTCTAGGGCATTTGTGGCCGGTGTTCTTCCGCTTCAAAGGCGGCAAGGGCGTGGCGACAGCGGCCGGCGTGATCATGGCTTTGAACCCTTTGCTGGGCGCCGCGACGCTGGCGACCTGGGTCATCATTGCCTACTTCTCGCGCTATTCCTCGCTGGCGGCGCTGGTCTCGGCCGCTTTTGCGCCGATCTATCAAATGTTGATTTGGGGCGCCGGCCCCATTGTCGGCGTCTTGGTCGTGATTGGGCTGCTGCTGGTGTGGCGCCATGCCGAGAACATCAAAAAGCTGCTCAAGGGTACCGAAAGCCGACTTGGGCAAAAAGCCAGCGGCGCCGTGCCGCCGGCCGACAGCAGCAAGAAGCATCCCCATGGTGTGGGCCCTCACGCCCATGGTCATTCCCACAAGCATCCGAAGAAAAAAGGTAACTGAAATGAGTATCGAGAGATTTGACGTCGGCGCCCGTATGTCCGAAATGGCGGTTTTTAACGGCGTCGTGTATTTGGCCGGCCAGGTGCCGGAAGATGCCAGCCAAGACATCACGGGCCAGACGGCTCAGGTCTTGGCGGCCATTGATGCCTTGCTGGCCCGGGCCGGCAGCGACAAGACCAAGATCTTGCGGGCACAGATTTTCATCGCCGACCTGGCCGACTTCCCAGGCATGAATGCCGCTTGGGATGCGTGGGTCGTGCCCGGCCACACGCCGCCACGCGCCACGGTCGAGGCCAAGTTGGCCCGGCCCGAGTGGAAGGTCGAGATTGTGGTGACGGCTGCGGTTTGACCCGCGAGGCTGTTGACGCTTGAGATTTCGAATGCGCGAGCCCGCGTCAGAATCGTTGCCAGCACTGAGCGTCAAAACGCGCTTTTTGGCCAAGCTGCGCGAGTACGCGCCCTTGCTGGTGATTGTTTTGCTGGTCTTGGGCGGCTCGCAAGCGGCCCGAGACTGGCAGGCGCGCGCTCAGGCGGAGAAGCTGCGGGCTTCGGTGCAGCCCGGCGACATCGTCATGCTGTCCAGCACCGACTGCGTCTTTTGCCGCCGTGCACGCAGCTGGCTGGATGCCGAGCGCATCAGCTATAGCGAGTGCTTCATCGAGACCAATGCTGCTTGTGCCGATTTGTATCGTGCCCAAATGTCGCCTGGAACACCGACCTTTTTGGTCAGGGGTCAGCGCATCGTGGGCTTTGATAAGCAACGCATGGTGGAGCTGTTGACGGCTGGGGCGAAGGCTTAGGGGCGCGGCCTCAGCTTGGTCGCTGGTATCGCGCCCAAGCCTGAACTAGCCTGACGAAGCCTGCCGGCTTCATCAGTGCGAGCTCAGTCCTCGCTGTTGAAGACGAGTTTGAGTTCGTGGGTTTGCTTTTCGCCGTTGCCTTCAAAGCGCCATTCCATCAAGGCCTCGACCACGGCCTTGTCAAACAGCTTGGGCGGGGTGGCTTCCAGAATCACCACATCCGTGACTTTGCCGTCGGGCCCAATCTGCAGTTGCGCTTTCACTGAGCCTGAGGTAACGCCTTTTTTGGTGGCGGCCGATGGAAACTCCGGCGGCACTTTCTTGAGCACCTTGGGCGCCGCGACCGCGCTGGTGGCGATCAGCAATGCGCTGAGCAAGCCCAGGCCGGCGCGAAGCCATGAAGTCAGGGGAGTGTTGTTTTTTCTCATTGCGATCCTAGGCTAGGCCTCTTTTCAATCAATTGATCGTTAAAACCGATGCGGGTTCATTCGTTGAACACCAGCGTCATTTCATGTGTGCGTTTTTCGCCGCTGCCTTCAAAACGCCATTCCATCAGCGCCTCAATCACGGCGCGGTCGAATAGTTTGGGCGACGAAGTTTCCAGAATGGTGACCTCGGTGACTTTGCCATCGGCGGCAATCGCCAACTGAGCTTTCACGGTGCCCGAGGTGACGCCTTTCTTGACGGCGGCGGCGGGGAATTCAGGTGGGACTTTTTTCAAGACCTTGGGCGGCGGCGCTGCGATGGCGCTGGCAGCGATCAACACAGCGCCGATCAGGCCCAGGCCCGAGCGCGACATTTTGGGCAGGAATGAAGTGATGAGGCTCATTGCTATCCTTGCGTAGTGCTAATTGATTATGGCTGCTGATCGTCTCAGTGAACGCGGAAAAATCCAACCGCTTCCAAAAGCCGCGAAGAGGAGCTGGTCAAGGCCTCGGTGGATTTGCTCAGTGCGCTGACCAAAGTGGCGTTTTGCTGGGTACTGCGGTCCAACTCGTTCATCGAGTGATTGACCACGCCAACGCCGGTGGCTTGCTCTTGCGCGGAGTGCGAAATCTCCTCGATCAACTTGCCCATGTCATTGACTTCGTTGACGACGCTGCTGATGGTGACGCCGGCATTGTTGACCAAGGCGGTGCCGGTTTCAACCTTGACGGTCGACTCTTGAATCAGCACCTTGATCTCCTTGGCGGCACCGGCTGCGCGTGAGGCCAGCGCCCGCACTTCGGACGCCACCACGGCGAAGCCGCGGCCATGCTCGCCGGCACGGGCCGCCTCAACGGCTGCGTTCAGCGCCAAGATATTGGTTTGGAAGGCAATGCCGTCAATCACGCCGATGATGTCGCCAATCTTGTGCGAGCTGGCGCTGATTTCTTGCATGGTGGCAACCACTTGCGACACCACCTTGCCGCCGGCCGAAGCCGAGTTGCGGGCCTTGGTGGCAATACCTGCGGCCTTGCGGGTCAGCTCGCTGGCGCCGCTCAGATTGGCAGCTATTTCTTCGACCGAGGCAGCGGTGTTTTGCAGGCTGGAGGCCGAGCGAGCGGTGCGGTCTGACAGATCCCCATTGCCGCTGACGATTTGCCCAGTGCTTTCCGCGACGTCGTTGGCTGCCGCGCCGACGCTGCCAACCACCCCGGCCAAGGCCTGCTGCATGGCTTGCATCGAGTCCAGCATCTGCCCCAGCTCGTCAGAGCCGGCGGCTTCGAACTGATGGGTCAGGTCACCATTGCGAATGGCTTCCGCGGCGGCTTGAGCCTGCTTGATAGGCACAGTGATGGAGCGAACAATCGCCAAGCCGCCGAAGCTGCCGATCAAGACTGCGGCGATGACCAAGATCACGGTCACCAAGACCGAATTGCGGGCCAGCTCGCCGCCCGAAACAGCCAATTCATTGGCGTTCTCGAACTGCAGATCGACCAGGCCTTTGAGCCCGTCTTGATAGCTTTGCTGGGCCGGACGCACATCGGTGATCAGGCTTTCGCGGGCTTCGTCGGGGCTGCCGTCAATTTGAACCTTGCGGAACTTGGCGATCGAGGCGAAGAACTTGGCCTGAGCGTCCTTGATTTGACTGAGCAGCTCGGTCTCGCGACCTTGTTCGGGGTTGCTGAGCAGCGCCGCGAGTTGCTTCTCACTCTCTTGCAAGGCACCGTCGATCAGTGTTTTTTGCTTTTTGATCGCACCTGCCGAGTCCAGCAGCAGCAGGTCGCGGGAGGCCCGGGCCACGATGCTGACTTGACTTTCCAGCCCGTTGGCGGCGGCGATTTTGACCAGGCTTTGCTTGGCGGTTTGATCCAAGTCCTTGGCGAGGCGGTTGGCGCTGTATGCGCCGTAGCCACCGATGATGGTGAGCAAAATAATCAGCAGACCATAGCTCAGTGCCAGGCGCTGGCTGATACGCAGCTTGCTAAGGAAGTTCATGGGAGCGCTTTCTTCCGTGCCGCGGCCGGCGGCGTTTCCGTTCCACCCCATGTGGATTACGGTAGACCAAAGCTACATCGACTGCCCCCCAAACTTCTTGAGCACTTCTTGCGCAGTTTTTTGGGTGATTAATCTGTAGCGAGGCCTAGCGTAACTGGATCGCCGCGACCCAATCGAATGATTTGCGCCGTTTCGCCGGTCAGATCAATCACCGTGGTGGGCTCAAGTGGGCAGGCCCCGGCATCGACGATGACTTGCAGCAAGCGGTCAAAGCGATCCGAGATCTCGCGCGCGTCGTTCATCGGTTCGGTCTCGCCGGGGGCGATCAAGGTGGTGGCTAGCAGCGGTTGGCCGACCAGTGCAAGCAGTTCCTGGCTGACACGGTGCTCGGGTACGCGCAGGCCGATGGTGCGCCGCGAGGGATGCGAGAGCCGCCGCGGCACCTCCTTGGTGGCCTCCAGAATGAAGGTGAAAGGGCCAGGCGTTGCCAGCTTGAGCAGGCGGTACTGGCTGTTGTCGACGCGGGCGTAGCTGGCCAGCTCGCTCAGGTCGCGGCACAGCAGCGTCAGGTGATGCTTGTCGTCGATGCCGCGAATGCGCCGCAGCGATTCGGCGGCGGTCTTGTCGTCAAGGCGGCAGACGAAGGCGTAGCTGGAGTCGGTCGGGATTGCGCCGATGCCGCCCGCATTGATGATTTGCGCTGCTTGTTTGAGAAAGCGCTGCTGCGGGTTGTCGGGGTGAACTTCGAAATATTGGGCCATGCGGCAATTGTGTACCGCCGCTGGCTCAAATAGCGCCTACTGCCGCGCGGCTGGCGGCCAATGGATGCGCGTATCCAACAGTTGCCAGATCGGGCTCAAGCGTCCCGACAAATCCTTCAGTTGTCCCAGGTCGGTGCGGCTTTCCTCGGGCGAGTGAAAGTCGGAGCCGCGCGAGGCGAGCAAGGCGAATTCCAGGGCGGTCTCGGTGTACTTGGCCGCATCGGCGTCGCTGTGGCTGCCGGTGACGACTTCGATGCCGCGCCCGCCGTGGGCAATGAATTCGGTGATCAGCGCATATTCTTCGGTTGGCGTGAAGCTGTAGCGGGCCGGGTGGGCAATCACCGCTTGGCCGCCGGCCTCCAAAATCCAGCGCATGGCGTCGCTCAGCCGTGCCCAGCGGTGCTCGACATAACCGGGCTTGCCTTCGGTCAGGTAGCGGCGAAACACCTCGGAGATATCGCTGCAATGGCCGGCCTCGACCAGAAAGCGCGCGAAGTGGGTGCGCGAGATCAACTCCGGGTTGCCGACATACTTCAGCGCGCCTTCGTAAGCGTCTTTGATGCCGACTTGAGCCAAACCTGCCGCCATCTCACGAGCGCGTTGCTCGCGCCCGCCGCGGGTGGCGCGCAAGCCCGCAAGCAAGGCCTCGTTGTGGTGATCAAAGCCCAGGCCGACGATGTGCACGACCTGACCCGCGAAGCTGACCGACACCTCGACGCCGGTCAAATAGGGCAGGCCCAGCGCCAGCGCCGCGTCCAGCGCGCGCTGCTGCCCGGCCACTTCGTCATGATCTGTCAAGGCCCATAGCGTCACACCATTGGCCTTGGCCCGCGCCGCCAGCGCTTCCGGCTCCAGCGTGCCGTCGGACACCTTGGAGTGGCAATGCAGGTCGGCGTTCGCCAGGTGATTGACGCGATCGGGGAAGGTCAATGTAGAGGTGCTCACAGCGGCATTCTAAAAGAGCAGGCCTCACACCATCGCTTCAACAATCATTTGCACCCGTTGTTGCCCCTGGTACTCGTCCAGGCTGAGCCGGTAAGCCATCTGGCCTTGGCTGGGTAGCGGCTCGATATGGCCGAACCAGATCGCATCCCGCAGCTGACCGGCTTGGCGCAGCCGCAGCTTGGTGTGCTTTTCGCCCACGATGCGCTGCGAGATGATTTCGACTGCGTCGCAAAACAGCGGCGCCTCGAAGGCCTGACCCCAGACCTGCGCCTCCAGCGCCCGCACGCTGTCGGGCTTGAAGTGCTCGGGCGCCAAGGGGCCGTCGGTGCGCAGGGTGCGGGTCAGGGCGCTGGCATCCAGCCATTCACCGGCCACCTCGCGCAAGGCCGCTTCAAAGGGCTCAAAGCCGTCATCCGCCAGTGTGCAGCCGGCCGCCATCGCGTGGCCGCCAAACTTCTTCAGCAAAGCGGGGTGGCGTTTGCTGATCAGATCCAGCGCGTCGCGCAGATGAAAACCGGCAATCGAGCGACCCGAGCCCTTGAGCTGGCCGTCGGCGCCGCGCGCGAACACAAAAGTCGGCCGGTGCACACGGTCCTTCAGGCGCGAGGCGATGATGCCGACCACGCCTTCGTGGAATTCGGCCTCGAAGATCGCCAGCGCCGGCGGCGGCTCACCCTTCAGGCGCGGGTCTTGCAGCAGCGCATCGAGCTTGAACTCGGCCTGCTCGCGCATATCGGCCTCGATTACGCGGCGCTCGCGGTTGATGGCGTCAAGCTGCTTGGCCAACTCCAGCGCGCGGCCGGGATCATCGGTCAGCAGGCACTCGATGCCCAGCGTCATATCGGACAGCCGACCTGCCGCATTGATGCGCGGCCCCAGTGCGAAGCCCAGATCGAATGCGTTGGCGCGCGCACTGTCGCGGCCCGCCGCACTGAACAAGGCGGCCACGCCAGGGTGCGCCCTACCGGCGCGCATGCGCTTCAAGCCCTGCGAGACCAAGCGGCGGTTATTGGCATCAAGCTTGACCACATCGGCCACCGTACCCAGGGCCACCAAGTCGAGCAGGCCGTCCAGCTTGGGTTGGCTTTGCGCGTCGAAGTGGCCGCGCGTGCGCAACTCGCTGCGCAGCGCCAGCAGCACGTAAAAAGCAACGCCGACGCCGGCCAAATTTTTGCTCTCGAATGTGCAGCCGGGCTGGCTGGGGTTGACGATGGCCGCCGCCTCGGGCAACTCGGTGACGCCGTCGAAGACAGCGGGCAGGTGATGGTCGGTCACCAGCACCTGCAGGCCCAGCGCCTTGGCGTGCGCAATGCCGGCAATGCTGGCGATGCCGTTGTCGACCGTCATCAAAAGCTGCGGGCGCGGCCCTTGTTGAGCCAGCGCCAGGTCGACGATGGCCGGCGTCAGCCCGTAGCCGTGAATGGCACGGTCGGGCACCACATAGCCCAGCTGCGCCGGCTTGGCGCCCAGCAAGGCCAAACCCCGCAGCGCCACGGTGCAGGCGGTCGCGCCGTCGCAGTCATAGTCGGCAACGATGCAGATGCGCGCCTGCGCTTCGATGCAATCGGCCAGCAGTCGCGCCGCATCGGCAATGCCCTTCAGGCCCGAGGGCGGCAGCAAGCGTGCCAGGCCATCGTCCAGCTCCTCGGCAGTTTTGACGCCGCGCGCCGCAAACAGCTGCGCCAGCAGCGGCGACAGCCCCGCTTGCTCCAGTGCCCAGGCGGCACGCGGCGCGGCCGGCCGCTGAATCAGCTGCGGGCCGGCGCTCATAGCGCCCCCAAGATGCTGGCGGTGTTGCTGCGGCTTGACCGCAAGGATTGCCAGAGCCTTTGCAGGCGCGGGCGTGGCTTCAGCGACCAACTGCGCGCCAAGCGCTCACCGCAAAGCGTGAGGCGCAGGCCAGTTTCGCCCTGCTTGGCCCGCGCCAACAAAGCCGCCACAGGGCCGGCGTCGAGCCGCACCCAGGCCTCGCTCCAGGCCTGCCAGTCGCCCGCCAGCAGCGGCTCACGCAGACCTTCCTCGATTTGCAAATCGGCCGGCAAGGGGCCGCCGCTGGCAACGCCGCAGCCGCTGATCCAGACCGAATTCAGGGACAAGGCGCCGGCTGCCTCGCGGGCCTCATTCAAAGGGTGGCCATGCAAGAGCATCTGCACCTCGTTTTGCAGCGTCCGCAAACGCCGGGCTTGCGGCATCCAGGGGTCCACATTGCGCTGCACCACTCGCTCCAGGCTGGCGCTGCGCAGGCCGGCAAAGCTGGGGTGGGCGATCAGCCATTGATCGCTGCCCCGCCACTGCGCGGCCCAGCCCTCGTCCGCCGGCCACAGTTCGGCCAAGCTGTTGAAGAAGGCTTGCGACTCGGCCTCGGTCAGCGCCAGCGCTTGTGGGGGCAGGGCAGTGATTTGGTCACTGCCGACCGACAGGTGAATGGGGCTCAGTTGGGCCCAGGCCTCAGGGCCGGCCGCGTCTTTTGCCCGCCCCCAGGCGGCGGTGGGCAAGCAGCCGTCTTCAACTGCGGGCGCACCTCGCAGTTGGGCAAGGGCCAGCTCAAAAGGCGTGTTGAAGCTGTATTCGTCGCTGCCTATTGGCGCGCCGACCGGCGTGAGCAGCGCCAGCAATTCGGCGAGATGGGGGAGGGTCAGTTCACCCAGCGTGTGGGAGGCGGCCTCGCCGACGGCGCTGGCATGGGGAATCATCAGGTGCATGGGACTGATTATCCGGGCAGCCCGCGGATCGAGTGCTTGTCACGCAAGCTTCACCGAGTTGCCACGGCCGCGACACGGCCGCGCGTCAAGCTTCCCAGCCATGCAGCACGACTCCGCCCTGGCGCGCGCCGCCGCCGCCCTTGCCAACCCAGCGATTGATGACGCTGATGCCACCGTCGGCGCCGATGAGCCGAGTCAGCGCTTTCGCACCGTCTGGATTTCGGACATTCATCTGGGCACGCCCGGCTGTCAGGCCGAGGCCTTGCTGGAATTCCTGCGCGAGGTTGAATGCGAGCAGTTGTTCCTGGTTGGCGACATCATTGATGGCTGGCAGTTGCGCCGCAGCTGGTATTGGCCGCAGGCGCACAACGATGTGGTGCAAAAACTGCTGCGCAAGGCGCGCAAGGGCTGCCGGGTGATTTTTATTCCAGGCAACCACGACGAGTTTGCGCGCAAGTACGTCAATCATGACTTCGGCGGCATTGAGGTCGTGCAAGACTGGATTCACGAGACGGCCGATGGCCGCACGCTCTGGATCACGCATGGCGATTTGTTCGACGGCGTCATCCAATGCGCCAAGTGGCTGGCGCATGTGGGCGACACCGCCTATGAGTTCACCTTGAAGCTCAACAGCTACCTGAACCGGCTGCGTGCCCGCATGGGTCTGCCCTACTGGAGCTTGTCAAAATACCTGAAGCTCAAGGTCAAACGGGCGGTCAGTTTTATTTCCGACTTCGAGGTCGCCGTCGCTCGCGAGGCGCGCAAGCGCGGCGTGCACGGCGTGGTTTGTGGCCATATCCACCATGCCGAGCTGCGCGAGATCGACGGCATCCTCTATGCCAACGATGGCGACTGGGTCGAGAGCTTGACGGCCTTGGTCGAGCATGCTGATGGGCGGTTGGAAATATTGGACTGGAGTGAGCGTTACCGCCGTCCGGTGGCGAAGGGCGTGACTGCGCAGCCGGCGTCGGTCGGGGTTGCCTTAGCTCAATTAAAATAGGTTCATGACCCTAAACACGCAGCCCATCGCCTTGCTCAGCCGAGAGCAAGCCATTCTTGAATTCAACCGGCGGGTGCTGGCGCAGGCGCAGCGCGTCGATGTGCCGCTGCTGGAGCGGCTGCGCTATGTCTGCATCGTGTCCTCGAATTTGGATGAGTTCTTCGAGGTGCGCTTTGCCGACATGCTGGACGCCGCGCGCGACCCGCAGTCTTCGATCAACGCGCGTGATGTGGAGCGCGTGGCCCGCGCCGCCCATGCGCTGATCGACGAGCAATATTCGATCTTCAATGAGCAACTCGCGCCCAAGATGCTGGCCGAGAAGATCACCATCCTCAACCACGCCGATCGCAACGACGCGCAGCGCTTGTGGGTGGCCAAGTATTTCGAGCGCGAGGTGCGCCCGCTCTTGGTGCCGGTGGGCCTGGACCCCGCGCACCCCTTCCCGCAAGTGGCCAACAAGTCGCTGCACTTCATCGCGCGCTTGTCGGGCAAAGATGCTTTCGGTCGCGACAACCGTATCGCCATCGTCAAGGTGCCCCGGGTGCTGCCGCGCGTGATCAAGCTGCCTGCCGCGCTCAGCGATGGTCAGCAGGCCTTCGCTTTGCTGACCAGCGTCATCCGCGCGCATCTGGAGGAGCTGTTCTCTGGGCGCAAGGTCGAGTCTTTTTCGCAGTTCCGTGTGACGCGCGATTCCGAGCTGGAGGTCGACGAGGAAGAGATCGCCAATCTGCGCCACGCGCTGCGCTCAGGACTGACGACTCGCAACTTTGGGCGCGCGGTGCGGCTGGAGGTGACCAAAAGCTGCCCGGCCGAGTTGGCGGACTTTTTGCTTGAACAGTTTGAGTTGCCGGCCGCCGCGCTCTACCGCGTCAATGGGCCGGTCAATCTGGTGCGCTTGAATGAGTTGATTGATCAGACCGATGCGCCGGAGCTGCGCTTTGTGCCGCATGAGCCGGTTTGGCCGGAGTGGCGTTTGCCGCGCCAGAAGTCGGTTTTCGAATGCATACGCAAGGGCGATGTGTTGTTGCATCACCCCTTCGAGAGCTTTGATCCGGTTGTGCAATTCCTGCGCGAAGCGGTCGAAGACCCGATGGTGATGGCCATCAAGCTGACGATTTACCGCACCGGCAGCAAGTCGGTGTTGATGGATCTGCTGATCGAGGCAGCCAGGCGAGGTAAGGAAGTGATGGCGGTGGTCGAGCTGAAGGCGCGCTTCGACGAGGAGGCCAATATCAATTGGGCCGAAAGGCTGGAAGCCGTTGGCGCGCAGGTGGTGTACGGCATTGTGGGCTTCAAGACCCACGGCAAGCTGATGCTGATCACGCGCCGCGAGGGCAATCGTTTCAAGCGTTATGCCCATTTGTCGACCGGCAACTACAACCCCAAGACGGCGCTGCTCTATACCGATCTGGGTTATTTGACGGCCGATCCCGAGCTGACCTCGGATGCCGATTCGGTTTTCCGTCAGCTCGCTTCGCTGGGCAAGATCAAGATGCCGCGCCGGCTTTTGCTGGCGCCGTTCAATTTGCACAGCAGCATGATGGAGTATTTGGCCCGGGTGGAGCAGGCCGCGCGCGAGGGCCGGCCGGCGCGCATTGTCGTCAAGATCAATGCCTTGACCGACACCGAGTTGATCAACGGGCTCTTGAGTGCGGCCCAGGCCGGCGCCAAGATTGATTTGATCGTGCGCGGCGCCTGCATGCTGCCGCCCGGCTTGCCCGGGATCAGCGACAACATCGTGGTGCGCTCGGTGGTGGGGCGCTTTTTGGAGCACACGCGGATCAGCTATTTCCGCTGGGGCCCGACGGATGCGGACGAGGCCTTGTACTTGTCCAGCGCGGATTGGATGAGCCGCAATATGTTCCGCCGCATCGAGATCGCTTGGCCGGTGCAAGACCCCAAGCTGCGCCAGCGCGTCATCGACGAAGCGCTGCAGCCTTATTTGCATGACAGCTTGGATGCCTGGCAGCTCGGCCCCGATGGACGATCCACGAGAGTCGGCGGCGGGGGCATCAGTGCTCAGCAAGCCTTGATGCGGCGCTTTTTAGAGAATTGAGAGGGCTGGCGCAATGGATTTGATCTTGTGGCGTCATGCCGAGGCTGAATTGCTGCGCGAAGGCAGCACCGACCTGCAGCGCTGTCTGACGCCCAAGGGAGAGCGCCAGGCCAAGCGCATGGCAGCATGGTTGAACCAGCGCATGACGGCCAGCACGCGCGTGCTGGTCAGCCCGGCGCAGCGCACCGTCAGCACGGCCGAAGCGCTGGGGCGGGAGTTCCGCATCGTCCCCAGCATTGCGCCCGACGCCAGCGTTGAAGACCTGCTGGCCGCCGCACGTTGGCCTGATGCGACCGAGCCCACGCTGCTGATCGGCCATCAGCCCACGCTGGGCATGTTGGCGGCGCTGCTCTTGACCGGGCATGACCAGCCCTGGTCCGTCAAGAAGGGCGCAGTCTGGTGGCTGCGCTCGCGCGAGCGTGACGGGCAGTCCGAGCTGCTGCTGCAGGCGGTGCAGGCGCCGGACTTTCTTTAGGCGATCGTCAATTCCAGCACGCCGCTACGGCCCCAGGCCAGCGCTTCTTCTTGCAGCAAAAAGTGGGTCCTGGGATGCTCGGCGGCCCAGCCTTTGGGGAGTGTCAATTGCACCCGACGGCCCTGGCGGCTCAGGCGCATGGCCAAGGGGTTGACCGTGCTGCGCGCATGGCATTTGATCGAGGCCAGTCGCAAGCTCAGCAATTGCCAGAGCAGGCTCTCATCATCGAGCAAGCCATCCAGCTTGCGCAGGCCACCGCGCTGACCCAGGGCCAAGTCGCCCAGGCGCTTGAGCTGGTCTTGCGAGAAGCCGGCCGCGTCCACATGGGCCAGCAAATATGCGCTGTGGCGATGGTGGTCGTGGTGCGAGACCATCATGCCGATTTCGTGCAAGGCGGCCGCCCAGTGCAACTCGCGCCGGCGTTCCCCGTCTGTGCGTGGCAGCAGTTGGCGGTGCAGCGCTGCGGCCACCGCCTGCACGCGGCCAGCCTGTTGCAGGTCAACGGAGAAACGCTGCTGCAGGCCCGCGACCGAAGCGTCTCGCATATCGAGCGCGGTCAGGCCCAGGGCGGCGGCGCTTTCGGCTTCCAGCCGTTCGATCAGATCGAAGATAACGCCTTGGCGCAGCGCTCCCTTGGCGGGCAGCAACTCCTCGATGCCGAACTGCGTCAGCAAGGTGTAGAGGATGCACAGGCCGCCACCGACCACGGCGCGGCGGTCTTCTTTCAGGCCGGGCAGCTTGAGCTTGTCCATGCTGCCAGCCGCCAAGGCCTGCTCGATACACCAGCGCAGCGCGGCTTGGGTGATGCGGCCATCGGTCACGCCGCTGGCGGCCAGAATTTGGGCCACCGCGCCGACAGTGCCTGAGGAGCCCAGTGCCTCTTGCCACAGGGCCGGCTTGAACAGCGTCAAGGCTTCTTCCAACTCGGCGCCGGCTGCGACCTGGGCCGCGCGGAAGGCGTCAGCGGTGAACTTGCCCTCGGGGAAGAAGCGCAAGGATAGGCTGACACTGCCGACCTGAAAGGACTCGGCTCGCTGCGGCTTGCGGCCCTTGCCCAGAATCATCTCGGTCGAACGCCCGCCAATGTCGATTACCAGGCGTGGCAAGTTGGACGGCTGCATGCGCGCCACGCCGGCAAAGATCAGCCGCGCCTCTTCGCGGCCCGAAATCACCTCGATCGGGAAACCCAGGGTTTCTTTGGCACGCTCCAAAAATGCGTTGCGGTTGCGTGCTTCGCGCAAGGTTTGCGTCGCGACGGCACGCACACGCACGGCGGGGAATCCGTTCAGCCGCTTGGCAAAGCGAGCCAGACAGTCCAGCCCGCGCTGCATCGCCGCTTCGGTCAACATGCCCTCGGCGTCCAAGCCGGCGCCCAGGCGTACGGTTTCTTTCAGGTATTCGAGACGCTTGTACTGGCCGCGCGGCATATGCGCAATTTCCAGTCGGAAGCTGTTGGAGCCCATGTCGATGGCGGCAAGTGGGGCGGCTAGGTCGGAGCTCAAGGGAGTAGCGGGCAAATTCATGCGCGCGATTGTCGGTGTAAATGACGACAAATTTGGGACAGCCGATGCGCTTTCATGCGCTCGGGCGCCTGCTTGCGCCGGATAACAACAGCCGAGCCGAGTCCGCCGGGAAGGCTTGCCGCTTGACACGGTTGATAAGATGGCATGTTGGCCTGCGCGATGCGCGGCTGCCTGAATTTAAGCCGCGCCGACTGGGCGCGGTTCTAGTTTGGGCCTGCAGTTCACTGGAAAACCATGACTCTTCTCTATATCGTGCTGGCGACCTTGGCCGGCGGGCTGCTGTCGGTCTTGATTGCCGCCAGCCTGACCGTGAGCCTCTTGGGGCGTGTGGTCAAACATTTGGTCAGCTTATCGACCGGCATCTTGCTGGGCACGGCCTTGTTGCAAGTGCTTCCCGAGGCCTTTGATGGCCGCGCCAGCCCGCAGTCGCTGTTCATGACGCTGTTGGGCGGCCTGATGTTTTTCTTTTTGCTCGAGAAGGCTGAGCTGTACCGTCACACCCATCACCATGAGGGCGATGGCCATCACCATCATCATCACTTTGACGTCGAGCAGGCCGGCAAGGGCGGCACCAGTGTGCTGGTCGGCGACAGCATCCACAACTTCTGCGACGGCATCATCATTGCGGCGGCTTTTTTGACCGACCCCTATTTGGGACTGGTGACCTCGCTGGCCATCATTGCGCATGAAATCCCGCAAGAGGTGGGCGACTACATCGTGCTGCTCAATGCCGGCTTCTCACGCTCCAAGGCCTTGTTGTTCAACGCGCTGTCCGGCCTGGCCGCGGTGATAGGCGGCGTCGTAGGCTACTTTTTGGTCGGCCCCTGGGAAAGCTTGTTCCCCTATCTGCTGGTGGCCGCAAGCAGCAGCTTTATCTATGTCGCGGTGGCGGATTTGATTCCGCAGTTGCAGCGCCGCCTGCCCTGGCGCGAAACGGTGCTGCAACTGGCCTGGCTGGGCGGCGGCTTGGGGCTGGTGGTGATGGTCGTGGCGGTTTCCAGTCACGGCGGCCACGGTCACTGAGTCAGGCCCCTGCTGGTTTAGCGAACCACGAGCACCGGTGTGGTGCAGTGGGTCAGCACCTTCTGCGTCTCGCTGCCGAGTAGCAAGGCTTGCACACCGCGCCGGCCATGCGAGGCCATAACAACCAGGTCACATTGATTGCTGCTGGCATGTTCGATGATGGCTTCCCAGGCATGCAAGGCCTCGACGGTATGGCCTTCGCAAGCGACGCCGGCGGCAGCCGCAGCGTCCATGGCCGCCTTGACGCGGGTGGCAGCGATGCGTTCCTGAACGTCAAAAAATTCCTGCGGTGGTGTCGGCTGCATCTCGGACACGGCGCTGTAGGGGAAGGGTTCTTTGACGCTCAAGGCGTACAAAGTGGCGCCGTGAAGGCGTGCCATGCCTACAGCAGTGTTGAGTGCCTTGGCGCTGATATCAGAGCCGTCGGTTGGAACAAGAATTCGCTTGAACATGGTGACAATCCTCCGTTGAAATGATCTGCAGTGTCGAGCGGCGAGGGCGGGGCTATCTTGCGCTATGTCAAGGGTACTCGCCATCCCCAAGGCGCTCAGCCTTTGGCGATGGGTCGCCTTGAATCGGCCGACCATTCGCTCCAGGAACCGGGGTAAAGCAGCGAGCCGCTCAGGCCGGCGTACTCCATGGCCAATAGATTGTGGCAGGCCGTAACGCCGGATCCGCACTGATGCACGACTTGGGCGGCCGGGTAGGGTGCCGTCAAAGCCTCGAGCTCGGCCTTCAATTCAGGCGCGGTCTTGAAGCAGCCATTGGCTTGCAAGTTGTTTTTAAACAAGCGGTTGCTGGCGCCTGGGATATGGCCGGCCTGCTTGTCCAAGGGCTCCAACTCGCCGCGAAAGCGCTCGGGCGCCCGGGCGTCGATCAGCCTGACTCGGCCTAGGCTGGCTTGTAACTCGGCGGCGTTCAGGCTGGGGCTCAGGCAATCGGCGGCGGCGAACTCACTTGCCTGCGCATTCGGAGTGGCCGTGGTCAAGGGCAAACCTGCCGCCAGCCAAGCTTGTTGGCCGCCGTCCAGCACGGCCACTTGCCTATGGCCAACCCAGCGCAGCATCCACCAAAGCCTGGCCGCATACATGCCGCCTTGATTGTCGTAGCTGACAACTTGCTGGCCCGGCCTCAGGCCCAAGGCGGCGAGGCGCTTGGCGAAATCGGCTCTCTCCGGCAGTGGGTGGCGGCCGCGAAACTGGCCCTGGGAATCAAGCTTGGGTCCGCTGAGCTCGCGGTCCAGGTGCAGGTAATGAGCGCCGGGCAGATGTCCCTGAGCATAGGCAGCTTGGCCGGCCTCGGTGTCGGCCAGATCAAAGCTGACGTCAATCAAGAGCGGTGTCTGACCTTGGAGGGTCAGGTCTTGCAGCTGTGCCACCGAGATAAGAGTCTGATAGTTGGCTTGGATCATTTTGGCTTGGCCTGAGTTGACTGCAGGCATTATGGCCAAGCCATGAAAAACGCCCCGGCAGCGAGGCTGCGCGGGGCGCTGGATCTGATGGGCTGGCGCCGTTGAGGGTCAAGCTCGGATATTCATCTCGCGTCGGTACCACTCATGGAAATGCAGCATGCCGTCTTCCATCGGGCTCTGGTAAGGGCCGACCTCGTTGTCGCCGCGTTCCATCAAGGCGCGCCTGCCGGCGTCCATGCGCAGCGCAATTTCGTCGTCCTCGACACATGTTTCCATGTACGCGGCTTGATGGGCCTCGACGAAGTCGCGCTCGAAGGCGGCGATTTCTTCCGGATAGTAGAACTCGACAATATTGGCGGTTTGCTGCGGGCCCTTGGGGAACAGCGTCGACACCACCAGCACATGCGGGTACCACTCGACCATGATATGCGGGTAATAGGTCAACCAGATGGCGCCAGCCTTTGGGGTCTCGCCGCCGCGGAACTTCAGCAATTGCTCGTGCCAGCGCTGGTAGACGGGTGAGCCCGGCCTGGCCAAGTCTTTGTGGATGCCGACCTTTTGCACCGAATGGTGGCGACCCATCTCCCAGGCCAGATCGTCACAGGTGACAAATTGGCCCAGGCCCGGATGGAAGGGACCGACGTGGTAGTCCTCCAGATAGACCTCGATAAAGGTCTTCCAGTTGTAGTCGCATTGGTGCACATGGACCTTGTCCAGCACATAGCCCGAGAAATCGAGTTCGGCCGCAACGCTCAGCTTGGATAATTCTGCGGCGACGTCGTGACCGTTGTCCTCGAACAGCAGACCGTTCCATTCGCGCAGTTTGTAGCGGTTCAAGTTGAGACAGGGGTCCTGCTCAAAATGCGGCGCGCCGACCAGCTCGCCCTTGAGGTCGTAAGTCCAGCGGTGCAGCGGGCAGACGATATTGCTGCGCGTGTTGCCTCGGCCGCGCAGCATCACCGCTTGGCGATGCCGGCAGACATTGGAGATCAGCTCCAGCCCTTGGGGGGTACGCACCAGGGCGCGGCCCTCTCCCTCTTGGGGTAGCGCGTAGTAATCGCCAATTTCGGGCACGGCTAAAGCGTGACCGAGATAGCGGGGGCCGTTTTGGAAAAGCTGAACCTGTTCTTGGCGAAACAGGGCCTCATCAAAATAGGAAGTTACAGCTAACTGCGTCTTGCTGCGTTCAAGCGCTGAGAGGGAAATACTCAGGTCGGACATGATCCAGTCGGTTCTCCGAGAATCCAGCCACCTGTTCAGTCTCGGCCGGCGGGCTGAGCTGGGGTTGGCCCGCTTGCGAAGCGGAAGGATTCTTGTGCCGGCCTGTTGTCAATCAGCTGCCGGGTTCGCGAAATAAAAGCTGGATAGCCATCAAAAGCGGATCCAGAAAGGGCGCGATTGTACCCAGCGGGCGAAAAGCCGTGTTGTGCTCTGTCAATACGACCTTTGGGGTGGGCGTGGCGGGCTTGTGACAGTCCTTATGGCCTCACTGACTACAATCGCCGCTTTTGCATAACGCAATGACCAGATCCAGCACCAGCGCCAAAGCCGCGTCAAAAGACGCGGCGCCGACAGTGGCTACCAGCTACGAGCATGCGCTCGGCGAGTTGGAGCGGCTCGTGGCCGTCATGGAAGCGGGCCAACTGCCGCTGGATCAGTTACTTGAGAGTTACCAACGTGGGGCAGAACTGCTGGGATTCTGCCGATCGCGACTTCAGGCCGTAGAACAACAAGTCAAGGTGCTGGAGGGCGAGGAATTGAAACAATGGGGAGAGTCCTGAGCGTGAATGCCCGTGAGTTTGAAGAATGGATGCAGCGCTCACTCGCTGCATGTGAGGCGGCGCTCGACGGCTTTGTGCCGATTGATGCGCCGGTGGGGCTGGGCGTGGCGATGCGCTATGCCGTGCTCGACGGCGGCAAGCGACTGCGGCCGCTGCTGGTCTTGGCGACCTGCGAGGCGGTTGACGGCGATCGGGAGGCCGCAATGCGGGCCGCCTGTGCGGTGGAGTTGATCCATGCCTATTCCCTGGTCCATGACGATATGCCTTGCATGGATGATGATGTGTTGCGTCGTGGCAAGCCGACCGTGCATGTGCAGTTCGGCGAGGCACAGGCGATGTTGGCCGGCGACGCGATGCAAGCATTGGCCTTTGATGTCTTGACGCCTGACAGCGGCGTGGCGCCGGCTTTGCAAGCCAGGCTGTGTGCTTTGTTGGCTCGCTCGGCCGGCCATGCCGGTATGGCCGGTGGCCAGGCCATCGATTTGGCAAGCGTTGGCTTGTCGCTCGATGAGGCCACTTTGCGCGATATGCACAGACGCAAGACGGGTGTGTTGCTGCAGGCCAGCGTGATGATGGGCGCGGCCTGCGCGGAGACGCCAGCGCGGGCGACGGCGGCGCTGGCCGAATACGGCGCTGCTTTGGGCTTGGCATTCCAAGTCGTTGACGATATTTTGGATGTGACCCAGGACTCGGAAGTGCTGGGCAAGACAGCGGGCAAAGATCAAGACGCCAACAAGCCGACCTATGTCAGCTTGATGGGCTTGGAACCGGCTCGGGCTTTGGCGCAAGAATTGCGATGTCAGGCGCAGCAGGCGCTGGCGGACAGCGGCTTGCCCAACACGGCCTGGTTGAGTATGTTGGCCGATATGGTCGTCGAGCGCGATAACTGAAGGCTGGCCCAGAGATGAATTACCCCCTCTTGCGAACGATAGACAGCCCGGCCGATCTGCGCCGCCTACCGCGCACCGAATTGGTCAAACTGGCCGGTGAGTTGCGCGCCTATGTGCTGGATACCTTGTCTAACTCCAAGGTTGGTGGGCATCTGGGCTCCAATTTGGGCACGGTCGAACTCACGGTAGCGCTGCACTATGTGTTCAATACACCTGAGGACCGTTTGGTTTGGGATGTGGGTCACCAGACCTATCCGCACAAGGTCTTGACCGGGCGGCGCGAGCAACTGGCGACCATCCGGCACCTGGGCGGCATAAGCGGCTTTCCGCGCCGGGATGAGAGTCCTTTTGATACCTTCGGCACCGGCCATTCCAGTACCTCGATCTCCGCCGCGCATGGCATGGCCATGGCCGCCAAGATCAAGGGTGAAGACCGGCGCGCTGTGGCCATCATCGGCGACGGCTCGATGACCGCCGGCATGGCTTTCGAGGCGCTTAACAATGCCGGCGTGCCGCATGGCGGCCTGCTGGGCAATATGCTGGTGATTCTGAACGACAACGATATGTCGATCAGCCCGCCAGTCGGAGCGCTGAACAAGTATTTGGCGCGTTTGATGAGCGGCAATTTCTACTCTTCAGCCCGCGAAGGTGCCAAGTCGGTATTGAAGAACACGCCGCTGTATGAGTTTGCCCGCCGCTTTGAAGAACACACCAAGGGCATGGTCGTACCGGGGACGATTTTCGAGGAGTTCGGCTTTAACTATGTCGGCCCTATCGATGGCCATGATCTGGATGCCTTGATCCCTACGCTGGAGAATCTGCGCGCCAAAAAAGGCCCCCAGTTCCTGCATGTGGTGACCAAGAAGGGTCAGGGCTATAAATTGGCCGAGGCCGACCCGGTCAAGTACCACGCCGCACCCGGTAAGTTTGATCCCGCTGTGGGCTTTGTTAAGTCGGCGACGCCGGCCAAGACGTCCTTCACGCAAGTGTTCGGTGAGTGGTTGTGCGATATGGCCGAGCAGGACAAGCGCCTGGTCGGCATCACGCCGGCGATGCGCGAGGGCTCCGGCATGGTGGAGTTCCACCAGCGCTTTCCGACCCGCTATCACGATGTCGGCATCGCCGAGCAGCATGCGGTGACCTTCGCCGCCGGTCTGGCTTGCGAAGGCTTGAAGCCGGTGGTGGCGATTTATTCGACCTTTTTGCAGCGCGCCTACGACCAGTTGATCCATGACGTGGCACTGCAGAATCTGCCGGTTGTGTTCGCCTTGGACCGAGCCGGTCTGGTCGGAGCCGACGGTGCGACTCACGCTGGCAACTACGACATCGCCTTCAGCCGCTGCATTCCGAATATGGCCGTGCTGACACCGGCCGACGAGAACGAATGCCGTCAGGCCTTGTACACAGCCTATCAGCACAACAGCCCGGTAACGGTGCGTTATCCGCGTGGCGCCGGGGTCGGGGTGGCGATAGCGAAAGAGATGACGGCCCTGGACTGGGGTAAGGGTGAGGTTCGCCGCGAATCCAGTAAGCCGCATTTGCGTAGCAATTCGGATTCGCCACGGATTGCGATTCTGAGCTTCGGCACCTTGCTGTACCCAGCTTTGCAAGCGGGCGAGCAACTCGACGCGACGGTGGTCAATATGCGCTTCGTCAAGCCCCTGGATCAGGCTTTGGTGGCGGATTTGGCGCGTACCCATGATGCCTTCGTGACGATCGAAGACGGTTGCGTGATGGGCGGCGCGGGTTCGGCTGTGATGGAGGCGATGCAAGCGGCTGGCTTTGATTTGCCGGTGCTGCAACTCGGTTTGCCGGATGAATACATCGAGCATGGCGACGTCGCCAGTTTGATGAGTGCTTGCGGTTTGGACGCTGCAGGTATCGAGCGGTCCATCTTGAAGCGCTTTGGCGCGCGGCCAAGTTTGGTGCGGCCGGCAGCGAATCAGTAGTCATCAAATCCTTGCGGCGGCAGGGCTTGGCATAAGCTGGCATGCTGGGCGCCTTGCCTTAATCAAGTATCCACGGTCCCATTTCTTCAGCATGAATCAAGTCACCAGCGCATTGCATATCCCCGACACTCAAAGCGAGCGCGACGAGCGGCATCTGTTGATTCAGCGCGTTGGCGTCAAGGATGTGCGTTATCCGCTGCAGATCCAAGTCGGCAAGCAGGCGCAAACAACGGTCGGCTCATGGACCTTGGATGTGGCGCTGCCGGCCGAGAAAAAGGGCACGCATATGTCCCGCTTCGTCGCCTGGCTGGATGCATTGAATGCGCCGTTGACGGCTGAAACCTTGCGTGAGTTGCATGGCCAGATGTTGACCAAGCTGGAAGCGCAGGATGGGCGCATCGAGGTGCGCTTTGCCTTTTTCCTGCGCAAGCGTGCGCCAGTGTCCGGCATCGAAAGCATGTTGGACTACCAGGGTGCCTTGATCTCCGAGACGCGCGCCGGCTTGACCTCGGTGTGGGCCGAGGTGGCCGTGCCGGTGAAGAGCTTGTGCCCCTGCTCGAAAGAAATTTCGGACTATGGCGCGCACAACCAGCGTTCCTTGGTGACGATCCGGGCGGAGCTGAGTGGCGCGCCTATCAGCTGGCTGGAACTGGTCCGGTTCGCTGAGGAAAGTGCCTCCAGCGAGCTCTGGCCGCTGCTCAAGCGCGCCGACGAGAAATGGGTCACCGAGCATGCTTATGAGAACCCCAAGTTCGTCGAGGATCTGGTGCGGGATGTGGCACTGCGACTGAATGCCGATGCGCGGATTGGGCGTTATGCGGTGGATGTTGAGAATTTTGAATCCATACACAATCACAGCGCTTATGCGCGCATAGAGCGCGCATAAGCCCGCGCTTTGCGCGGCTTGGCGCTGAAGCGCCAAGGCTGTGATTGGACAACGCTAATATCGCGCAGCGATGAGAGCGTTGGCACAACCATTCGGCTTATGCGCGCATAGAGTGCACCTAGTTTGCAGCGGCAGTAAAGCGAGTTTGCAGATTTTCAGTTTCTCGCTTTAGGCATTCAATCAACTCGCCCACCAGCGGCTGAGCAGGCCTGTGCAGCGGCAGTAAGGCCGCCACTTTGAAGGGCACCGACACGCTGAACGGCCTCAGATGCAGCTGCGGCCCGGCCAGTGCCAAAGCGGTCAAGGGGTTGACAATGGCCAAGCCCAATCCGGCACTGACCATTGCGCACACGGCCACTGCGCTATGCGCTTCCATGCGCAGACGCCGGCTCACACCTTGCTGCGCAAATATCGCGTCGAGCTGGGCCCGGTAGGGGTCGTCGGCGGACAGGCTGACGAAGTCCAAACCCTCAAAATCTGCCGGCGTCAACACCGTCTTGGCCAGCAGCGCATGACCGGCCGGCAAGATGCAGACCTCGTCCATCGCCAGCAACGGCAGCAACTGGGTGCCGGCCGGCGCTTGGTGAACCTGCTCGGTCAAGCCCAGGTCAAAGCGTTGGGCGCTCATCCATTCTTCGAGTAGCGGCGACTCCTGCGGCGTGACAGTTAGCTGCAGGCCACTGTGCTGGGCCATGAAATCGGCACAGGCGCCCGGCAGCAAGGCATGGCTGAGCGCAGGCAGGCACAGCACGCTTAAGCGCACCGCCTGCTCGGCACGGCCCAAAGCATGCGCACGGCCAGCGATATGGTCCAGGCTTTGGTAGCTGCGCTGCACTTCGTCGAACAAGCTCAGGGCGCGGGCATTCGGTTTGAGGCGGCCGCGCAGGCGCTCGAACAGGGCATAGCCGAGCAAAAACTCCAGCCGTGCCAGTTCGCGACTCACGGTGGGCTGGGAGCTGTGCAAGAGGGCGGCGGCCTCGGTCACGCTGCCGGCCGTCATGACGGCGCGGAAGACTTCGATGTGTCGGTGGGTCAGGGCTGCTGCCATGTCAAACCATATCAGATATGAATAGAGCTAAGAATAAAAAGCATTTGTACGAATGATAAGACGCTGGCATGCTGAGTGCATTCTTTGTTCTCGTCCATCTTGTAGGAATCAGCCCCATGCCTGCCGCCACCTTGACTCCCGCCCGTATCCAATCGCTGGCCGCCAGCTTCGGCACACCGCTGTGGGTTTACGACGCCGCCACCATCCGTGCGCGGATCAAGGCCTTGGCCGCTTTTGACACGATTCGTTTTGCCCAGAAGGCTTGCTCCAACACCCATATCCTGCGCCTGATGCGGGAGCAGGGCGTCAAGGTCGATGCGGTGTCGCGCGGCGAAATCATGCGTGCCTTAGCCGCTGGTTTTGTTGCCGGAGGGGAGCTGTCAGAAATTGTCTTCACCGCTGATCTGTTTGACCACGCGACGCTGGCCACCGTGGTTCAACACCGTGTTCCGGTCAATGCCGGTTCGATCGACATGCTGCATCAGCTGGGGGCGGTCTCGCCCGGCCACCCGGTCTGGCTGCGCATCAACCCCGGTTTTGGCCATGGCCACAGCAACAAGACCAATACCGGCGGCGAGCACAGCAAGCATGGCATCTGGCACACCGAGTTGCTGAATGCCTTGGCTGCGGTGCGCCAGCATGGCCTGAAGCTGGTGGGCCTGCATATGCATATTGGCTCCGGCGTTGACTATGGGCACCTGTCCGAGGTTTGCGGCGCGATGGTGGGTTTCGTCAAGCAGGCCCATGAAGCCGGTCATGATTTGCAGGCGATCTCCAGCGGAGGCGGCCTGTCGACGCCTTACCGCGCCGGTGACGCCAGCGTCGACACCCAGCATTACTTCGGCCTCTGGGATGCCGCCCGCAAGCAGGCCGAGGCCTTGCTCGGCCATGCCATCGGGCTGGAGATTGAGCCGGGTCGCTTTCTGGTTGCCGAGTCCGGCGTGCTGATCACCGAGGTGCGAGCCAGCAAGAACGCGGGCCGCAATCACTTTGTGATGGTGGATTCAGGGTTCAGCGAGCTGATGCGGCCGGCCATGTATGGCAGCTATCACGCGATGAGCTTGATCCCTGCAGATGCCGAGCCGCGCCCGCTGCTAGCCACCGTGGTGGCCGGGCCTTTGTGCGAGTCGGGCGATGTGTTCACGCAAGGCGAGGGCGGGGTGGTGGAGCCGCGTGAATTGCCGCAGGCCCGGGTTGGAGATTTGCTGCTGATCCATGACACCGGGGCCTATGGTGCTTCGATGTCCAGCAATTACAACAGCCGCCCCCTGGTGGCCGAAGTCATGGTTGACGGCGGCAGCGAGCGCCTGATTCGTCGCCGCCAGACGGTGGAAGAACTGCTGGTGCTGGAAGCACTGTGACGGTTTTATGGCTATCGCGGGTGCTGGTTGAATAGCCTGAGCCAATAGGCTCAGGCAATGACGGTGATTTGATTTATCAAAACTGCGGGCAAGCTCTTGCTCTTATGATTCAGGCACTGCAAGTTTTTTACCGTGTCTTTCGTTCGTTAGTTTTGTTTTTCAACCCAAAGGAACCCGTCATGTCCCTGATCAATACCCAAGTCCAGCCCTTCAAGACCGAAGCCTTTCACAACGGCAAGTTCATCACCGTCAGCGATGAGTCGCTGAAGGGCAAATGGTCGGTGCTGATCTTCATGCCAGCGGCCTTCACCTTCAACTGCCCAACTGAAGTGGAAGACGCCGCCGAGAACTACGCCGAATTCCAAAAGGCAGATGCCGAGGTCTACATCATCACGACCGACACGCATTTCTCGCACAAGGTCTGGCACGAGACTTCGCCTGCTGTAGGCAAGGCCAAGTTCCCATTGGTCGGTGACCCAACACACAAGCTGACCCGCGCCTTCGGCGTGCACATCGAAGAAGAAGGTCTGGCTCTGCGCGGCACCTTCGTGATCAACCCAGACGGCATCATCAAGACCGCCGAAGTGCACTCAAACGAAATCGCTCGTGACGTTAAGGAAACTCTGCGCAAGCTGAAGGCCGCCCGTTACACGGCCGCCAATCCAGGCCAGGTTTGCCCAGCCAAGTGGAACGAAGGTTCGAAGACCATCGCTCCTTCGCTGGATCTGGTTGGCAAAATCTAATGGCTTGCGGGCTAGACCTTGCTGTACTCGGCAAGCTCTGGCCCCAACTGATTAAGTCGGCTTAGATTCGATGTTTGTCGAAGTTGCAGGCCCGGGAGGGCTTGCACTTCCCTCAGCGCAACGCTTGGACTTCAAGCCACGCTGAAAGCGTCCCGGCCTCGACCAGGGTGTTTTCAATGTGACTTAGCCTAGTCACGCCTAAACCCCAAGGAGAACCGCCATGTTGGACAGCCATCTGAAGACCCAGCTCCACGCCTACCTCGAGCGCGTCACGCTGCCGTTTGAAATCGAAGTCAGCTTGGATCAGCGGCCCGAGTCGGCCGAGCTTTTGGACCTGCTGCAAGAGATTGCGGCCATGTCCGACAAGATCACACTGAAGACCGACGGCCAGGATGCGCGCCGCCCGTCCTTCAGCCTGAATCGCATCGGCTCGGACATGAAGTTGCGCTTTGCCGCCATTCCGCTCGGCCATGAGTTCACCTCCCTGGTGCTGGCGCTGCTGTGGGTTGGCGGCCACCCGCCCAAGGTGTCGGACGAGACGATTGCGCAGATCAAGGGTCTGGACGGTGAATTCAGCTTCGAGGTCTATATGTCCTTGACCTGCCACAACTGCCCGGACGTGGTGCAGGCACTTAGCTTGATGGCGGTGCTGAACCCCAAGATCAAGACCGTGGTGATCGACGGCGGCCTGTTCCAGGACGAGGTCAATGAGCGCGAAATCATGGCAGTGCCCAGCATTTACTTGAACGGCGCGGTGTTCGGCGCCGGCAAGATGAGCGTAGAAGAGATCGTCGCCAAGCTAGACACCGGTGCGGCGGCCCGCGATGCGGCCAAGCTGAGCGAGAAGGCGCCTTTCGACATGCTGATCGTTGGTGGCGGCCCGGCCGGCGCTGCCGCAGCCGTGTACGCCGCTCGCAAGGGTATTCGCACCGGCATCGCCGCTGAGCGCTTCGGCGGTCAGGTCAATGACACGATGACGATCGAGAACTATGTTTCGGTGCTGGAAACCGACGGGCCGAAATTCTCCGCCGCGCTGGAAGCGCATGTCAAGGAGTACGACGTCGAGATCATGAATTTGCAACGCGCCGAAGCGCTGATCCCAGCGACTACGCCGGGCGGCCTGATCGAGATTAAACTAGCCAACGGCGGCGCGCTGAAGGCAAAGTCGGTGATCCTGTCGACCGGCGCGCGCTGGCGCCATGTCGGCGTGCCCGGCGAAGAGGAATACAAGAACAAGGGCGTTGCCTATTGCCCGCATTGCGACGGCCCGCTGTTCAAGGGTAAACGCGTGGCGGTGATTGGCGGCGGCAATTCCGGTGTCGAGGCGGCGATCGATCTGGCCGGCATCGTTGCAGAGGTCACTCTGATCGAGTTTGGTGAGGCCTTGCGTGCCGACGCGGTGCTGGTCAACAAGCTCAAGAGTTTGGCTAACGTGGCGATTCATGTGAACGCCCAAACGACCGAGTTCACCGGCGCGGCCGGCAAGTTGAACGGCCTGAGCTACACCGACCGGGTCAGCGGCGAGGCCAAGCACATCGAGCTGGAGGGCGTGTTCGTGCAGATCGGCCTGGTGCCCAATACCGAGTGGCTGAAGGGCGTGGTCGAGCTGAGCAAGCATGGCGAAATCATTGTCGACCCCAAGGGCCAGACCTCGCTGCCCGGCGTGTTCGCAGCGGGCGACGCGACGACGGTGCCCTTTAAGCAAATCATCATCGCGACTGGTGACGGGGCGAAGGCGGCACTGGGCGCGTTCGATTACATGATGCGTTTGCCCAGTTGAGGTTTTAAGCCTGGGTCATGCGCCGGCTGACCCACCAGCCTTCCAGGCTGTAAATCAACAGCGCGGACCAGATCAGGGCAAAGCCGAGCAGCCGCGATGGCTGCATGGGCTCGTGGTACAGCCACACGCCCAGCATGAACTGCAGCGAGGGCGAGATGTATTGCAGCAGGCCCAGCGTCGCCATCGGAATGCGGCGGGCGCCTGCCGCGAACAGCAGGAGCGGTATGGCGGTCAGCGGACCGGCAAAGAGCAGCCAGCCCATCGTCGCGACTTCGCCTTGGTTGACGGCCGCCGAAATGGCACTCTGACCCGTCCAGGTCCACCAAGCCAAAGCGGCCAGCGCGATCGGCGTCAGCATCAGGGTTTCCAGCGTCAGCCCCTCCAAGGCGCCGAGCTTGGCGATTTTTCGCAGCAGGCCGTAAAAGCCAAAGCTGATCGCCAACACCAGCGCCACCCAGGGCAGGCGGCCGGTTTGCAGCGTCAGCCACAAGACGCCGGCAGCGGCCATGGCGACAGCGGCCCATTGCAGCCGGCGCGGCCTCTCATGCAAAAACACATAACCCAGCGCCACATTGACCAGCGGGTTGATGAAGTAACCCAGGCTGGCGTCCAGCACATGGTCGGTTTGCACGGCCCAGACATAGACGACCCAGTTCACCGACAAAAGCAAGGCCGACAGCATGAAGGCGGCCAGCACCTTTGGAGTTCGGCGCAGTTCGCCCAACCAGGCCCAGCGTTTCATGAAAGCCAGGATCCCCAGCATAAAGACCAGACACCACAGCGTGCGATGCATGACCACCTCCAGCGACGGCACTTGGGCGATCTGCTTGAAGTAGAGCGGGAACAAACCCCAGGCCAGATAGGCGAGGGCGGCATAAACGATGCCGCGGTTCATGTTTGGGGTGAGGTCGGTGATGGGATCATGGTCCCATTGTCGGCTAAGGATTTTTGAGCAATTGCCATTCCTCGCCCAGCGGTGCGTGTAGCAGCAGCGGCGCGCCGCTGACGGGGTGCGCGATCCGTAGCTCCAGCCCATGCAACCACAGGCGGTTCAGGCCCAGATGAGCTGCCACGGCGCGGTTGTGCGCGCCCTTGCCATGGGTGGTGTCGCCGATGATGGGGTGAGCGATGTGCTTGAGGTGGCGGCGGATCTGGTGGCGCCGGCCTGTCAGCGGGCATGCCTCGACCAAGGCGTAGCGGCTGCTGGCAAAGCGTCCTTCGACGCTGAACGGCCATTCGATCTGCTCAAGGCAACGCCAATCGGTGCGTGCGCTCAACATGGTTTGGCCGGCTGAGGGCAGCTCCGGGTCGCGAGCGAGCGGGTGCTCGATCACGCCGCTCTCGGCTGGCCAGCCTCGCACCAAGGCTCGGTAGCGTTTGTGCGCCCGGCCTTGCTCGAAGGTCTGGCCCAGCAGCGAGGCGGTTTGCGCATCGAGTGCAAACAGCAGCAGCCCCGAGGTGCCTTTGTCTAGCCGGTGGGCCGGCCAGACCTGCCGCCCCAACTGATCGCGCAGCATCTGCAGCGCGAATTGCTGCTCGTGAGCGTCCAGCGCCGTGCGGTGGACGAGCAGGCCGGCCGGCTTGTTGATGGCGACGAGGTGTTCGTCGATGTAGATGATTTGCAACATGGCTGATGGTGAATATTGCCGGTCCGGGCTGGGGCTGCCCTATGAAGGTGCGATTTCACACAGATATGACCGATACCCCATTCAGGGGGTATGGCGCGTATGGGGCAGCACCGAAAGAATGCTGTCACACGCCACGCGCATCATCTCAGCTGTGTGTGAATGAAGCGTTTGAACAAAGTATTGCCAAGCATCTGGAGTCGTCATCATGCCTATAACCTTCCGTGTTGGATATCGCTCGCCCTTGGTCAGCACCGTGGCTTGGGCCTTGATGCTGCTGGGCTTATTTGGCCTGGGTTTGAGCGGCTATTTGTTCGGCCATACGAGTGGCTTTGCAGTTGCCGGTCTTGGCTGGTGGTTGATGGCTGGCCAGGCGCTGTTGGTGCTGGCCTCGGCTGCGTCGATTGCGTCAGGTCAGGGGCTGCTCCGCCGCTTGGAGTGGGCGCGCCGCCTGAGCTTGGGCCTGCTGGCGCTGATTCTGTTTTCGCTGCCGGTGCTGCCTTGGGTGGCGGGCTCGCCTGTGATGCTTGGGCTGGCTTGCTTGGCAGCAAGTGCGGCGCTGCTGTGGGCCTTGCGCGAAATGAACACCATGCTGGTGCGCCAGGAATTCGCCTGATCAGCCAATCTCTCCGTCGAGATAGAGCCAGGCGCCATCCACTCGTTCAAACCGGCTGATCTCGCTCATCCGGTAGGCCCGCGCCCCCAGCTTGCTGCGGGCCACGAATTCCACCAAAGCATGTTCGGCATCTTGCCGGACATGCTTTTTTACTTGCAGGCCCAGCCATTTCAAACCCGGCTCGTTCGGCGTCAATGTGCTGGGTCGGCTGCTCGGGTGCCAAGTCGCCAGCAAATAGTCCAGCAGGTCCAGCACATAGGCGCTGTAACGTGAGCGCATCAGCGCTTCGGCATCGGCGGCGGTCAACTTGCCGGTGGCCGCAAAGTGCTGGTGGATGAGTCCGCAGCATTGCCCGTAGCTGGACGGTAGGCCGCAGGGGCAGGGAAGGTTGGAGTCATTCATGGCGACCCGCATCATGCCGTAAATTCGATTTCACGCGGGCCTCTCTAAAATGCCCCAATGAACCTGCCCCCGCAAGACGATTTCTTCGCCGCTCCTGATGCACCTGTTGCTGCTGTTGACGCCACCGGCCTGCTGAAGAACCTCAACCCCGAGCAATATGCGGCCGTCACCGCCCCGGCCGAGCCCTGCTTGATTCTGGCCGGCGCCGGCTCGGGCAAGACCCGGGTGCTGACCACCCGCATCGCCTGGCTGATGCAGACCGGCCAAGTGACGCCCGCCGGCGTGATGGCGGTGACCTTCACCAACAAGGCCTCGAAAGAGATGCTGACGAGATTGACTGCGATGCTGCCGGTCAATGTGCGCGGCATGTGGATTGGCACTTTCCACGGTCTGTGCAACCGCTTCTTGCGTGCACATTGGAAGTTAGCGGGTCTGCCGCAGGGCTTTCAGATTCTCGACAGCGCCGACACCGTCTCCGCTATCAAGCGGGTGATACGCGCGATGAAGCTGGACGAGGAGCGCTTTGTGCCCAAGCAGGTCGGCTGGTTCATTGCCGGCGCCAAGGAGGATGCCAAGCGCCCCGGTGATATTGAACCGATCGATGAGCAGACGAAAACGCTGATCGCGATCTACCAGGCCTATGAAGACCAATGCCAGCGCGAGGGCGTGGTCGACTTTGCGGAGCTGATGCTGCGCTCCTATGAGCTGATGAAGGGCAATCTGGCCATCCGCGAACATTACCAACGGCGCTTCCAGCATTTGCTGGTGGACGAGTTCCAGGACACCAACAAGCTGCAATACGCGTGGCTGAAGATGTTCGCGCCACCGGGCCGTGGCCAGGGCGTGATCGCGGTCGGCGACGATGACCAAAGCATCTACGCTTTTCGCGGTGCGCGGGTCGGCAATATGGCCGATTTCGAGCGCGAGTACCGGGTCAAAAAAGTCATCAAGCTGGAGCAGAACTACCGCAGCTTCTCCAACATCCTCGACTCTGCCAATGAGTTGATCAGCCGCAACAGCAAGCGCCTGGGCAAGACCTTGCGCACCGACGCTGGCCCCGGCGAGCCGGTGCGCGTGTACGAGGCGGCGAGCGACTTTGCCGAGGCGCAATGGCTGATCGAGGAGGCGCAGGCCTTGCACCGCCAAGGCGTGGACCGCAAGGAGATTGCCGTGCTCTACCGCAGCAATGCGCAGTCACGGGTGATCGAATCGGCGCTTTTCAATGCCGGCATTCCTTACCGCGTTTACGGCGGCCTGCGCTTCTTCGAGCGCGCCGAAGTCAAACATGCGCTGTCTTATCTGCGCCTGCTCGAAAACGCCAATGACGACACCAGTTTTTTGCGCGTGGTCAATTTCCCTACCCGCGGCATCGGCGCGCGCGCGATCGAGTTGCTGCAGGACGCGGCGAGGGTGTCGGGCCGTAGCCTTTACCAAAGCGTCGGTGCGGTGACCGGCAAGGCGGGCAGCAATTTGCAGGCTTTCACGCAACTGATCGATTCGACCCGCAATCTGACGCAAGGCCTGACCCTGCGCGAGATCATCGAACAGATCCTGGAAATATCCGGTCTGTCCGAGTTCTATCGCAATGACAAAGACGGCGCCGACCGGCTGGAGAACTTGGGCGAATTGATCAACGCCGCCGAGGCCTTCGTCACGCAAGAGGGTTTTGGTAAGGACGCGGTCGCGCTGCCGGTGGACGAGCTGGCGCCTGGCGCCATCTCGGACGGTTTTCCAGTTGCCGTGGCGCCCGCCAACTTCACGCCCGATGCCGAAACGGGCGAAATCATGTCGCCGCTGGCCGCCTTCTTGACGCACGCCTCGCTGGAGGCCGGCGACAACCAGGCGCAAGCCGGCCAAGACGCGGTGCAGCTGATGACGGTGCATTCCAGCAAGGGCCTGGAGTTCGATGCGGTCTTCATCACCGGCCTGGAAGAGGGCCTGTTCCCGCATGAGAACTCGGCTTCGGACGCCGACGGGTTGGAGGAAGAGCGCCGGCTGATGTATGTGGCGATCACACGGGCGCGCCAGCGCCTGTATCTGTGCTTCAGCCAGACGCGCATGCTGCACGGCCAGACCCGCTACAACGTCAAGAGCCGCTTCTTTGACGAGTTACCTGAGAGCGCTCTGAAGTGGCTGACGCCGCCGCGCCAGGCCTTTGGTTCCGGCTTTGCCAAGGAATACCAAAGCGCCTGGGAGCGCGGCTCGGGCTTGAAGTCCATGGTCGGCGCGGGCCGTGTCAATCACGACAAGGCCGCTTGGGCCGAGCCCGCCGTGCCAGCGGCGATGAAGAAGAAGGAAGATGCGGAGCATGGCGGGCTGAAGGTTGGCAAGGGCGTCTTCCACACCAAGTTCGGCGAGGGCGTGCTGCTAACGCTGGAAGGCAGCGGTGCCGACGCGCGCGCGCAGGTCAACTTCGGGCGGCATGGCATGAAGTGGTTGGCGCTGAGCGTAGCCAAGCTGACGCCAATAGACGCTTAGCCGCCGCTGAGCGCCAAGACGATGGCGACAAAATCATCCGGTCCCAAGACATGGCTGAGGTCGCGTACGCCCAGGCCGTTGACGAAGATGCGCATATTTGGCCTCAGCTGGTTCTGCTCATCGATGACGCGAAAACGCAGGCCGGGATAGCGGCGCTCTAACTCGGCGAACAGCTCGTTCAGCGAGGCTCCGCCCGCCGTGATCTGCACTTCACCGGTATACGAACGCAGGGCGCTCGGCAGGAGGACCTTCACGCTTGAATCACGGCAAGACAGCGACTTCTACCGCGTAGATCTCCGGCAGGTGGCGGGCGATGTTGGCCCAGCTGCGGCCTTCCTCATGGCCAATCCACAGCTCGCCGCTGGTCGTGCCCAAGTACAGGGCCGGGACCGCCTGCGTGTCGGCCGTCATCGCTTGTCGCTTCAGCGTCCACCAGGCTTGGGTTTGGGGCAGGCCCTGATCGAGTCGTTGCCAGCTGTTGCCGGCGTCGCGGGTGATGTAGGCGGCCGGCCGCCCGTCCGGGGCAGTACGTGGCCAGACGTCACTGCCGTCCATCGGAAAAACCCATGCAGTGTCAGCGTCGCGCGGATGCACAACCATGGGGAAGCCGATATCGCCGACGCTCTCGGGCATCTTTTCTCCTATGCGTTCCCATACATCGTTAGCAGGTTCGCCCGTGCGGTCCAGCCGATAGATGCCGCAGTGGTTTTGCTGGTAGAACCGATTGGGATTGCTGGGGCAAAGGCGCAGGCAATGTGGATCGTGGAAGCTGACCTCTGTGGGATCCAAGCCTCCGACTACTTGCATGCCCTTGATCAGCGTGGTCCAGGTTTGCCCACCGTCGCGCGATTCGTGAACACCGCCGCCGGACATGCCGAAGCACAGATGCGCGGGGTCACGCGGGTCGATGATGATGGAATGCAGCTTGGGGCCATCGGGCGTACCGTCTTGGACCGTGCCCATCCAGGCACGCAGTTGCGGGTTGTCATTGACGCCAGGCAGCGGCGTCCAGCTGACGCCACCGTCCTCAGAGCGGAAAAGGCCTTGCGGTGAGGTGCCTGCGTACCAAGTGCCGGTCTCGCTGGCGTGACCCGGGCTGAGCCAAAACGTATGGTCGACCGAGCGGGCGGGCAGATCCGTGTCTGGCGCGCCGGGCTGCGCGAAGGCCGGCGGCTGCTGTGCCTCTCGCCAGTGAAGCCCCAAGTCGGTGGAGCGGAAGATCGTAGGCCCAAGGTGGCCGGTCTTGGCCGCCGCCAAGAGCGTACGGCCGTCGCGCGGGTCCATCTGCAGATGGCTGATGTTGTGGCCGAGGAAATGCGGGCCATCCGCCGTCCAGCGCTTGCGATCGGCGTCACCAAAGAACAGCCAAGCGCCTTTGCGCGTGGCGACCAGGATGACCAGGCGCTGTGCTGCCTGGGCTTGGCGGGCGGGCTTGGCGCGCGCAGGTGCTGGGCTCATGGCGATTCCTCTGCGAAGGTTTGCCGACCAGTCTAACGCCGCAAGCCCAGTGCACGATGAGGTTTGACCCTGATATGGCAGCAGGCCCTGGCCGCTTTGCGCGACCAGGGCCTGCTTGCTTTCAAAAAGCCTCTTGAGGCCTTAATTGACGCCTTAAAGCTTGTTCAGCTTGATGCTGGTCGCCTCGGCCGTCAGGTAACCAACAGCGGCGCTGAAGCGGTCTTTGTAGTTGGCTCGCACCAAGGGGTCCAGCGTGGCTTGCACCTTGCCGTGCAGGCTGGCGTTCCAGTCCCCAGGATGCTGGAAGTTGCTGGTGATGTAGGTCCAGCCATTCAGGTCGTCCACCACGCCCAGGCCAGTGGCTTCGGCGCCAGAAGGCATAGAGACCAGACGAGACAGCTTTTTGGTGTCGACGTTGTAGGCCCAGACAAAGTTGTTGACGTGGTAGCCGCTGTCTTCACCGATGAACAAGGTGCGCAGCTTTTCGGAGAACTTCAGGTTGTCCGGCGCGCCGATCTTGTCGGGGTTGGCCAGATTGCCCAAAGCGTCGGCGGCAATGTCCTCGCCCACCAGCAATGCCTTGGTCAATGAAGGTACCCATTCGCTGTTAATGGCCGTGCCTGCGGCGTCCTTCTGACCGGCGCTCAGTGTATGGGCCAGCACGGCGCCTGCATTGACGGCCTTGTCGATCACGATGCCGTATTCGGGGTTGTTGGCCGCATGGCCCTTGACCATCGAGCTTTGCATATTCTGCAAGGCCGAGTAGGCGATTTTGTCCTTGATGTTGACGGTCGTGCCTTCCATCTTGGTGAAGCCCATGCTGCCGCCCTTGAGCGCGGCGTAGCGATGTGTTTCCAAAAAGGCAGCCGCCTTGTCCATACCTGGCTTGACCTTGATCCACTGGACCTTGCCGCCGAAGTAGATCTTGCTGAAGCTGGTGTCCTTGGGGTCGGCCGTGGCGACTTCCATGATGTCGGTCGGTTTCAATGTGTCGGCCAGCTTTTGAATCTCGGCGCTGGTGGCCGAGCCGAGCTTGATCCAGCTGAGCGCCGCACCCGCTGCAGCGGTGTCAATCGAGAAGCCGGTGCCGACCTTGGCCACATAGAGTGAGCCGGCCGACAGATCGGCTTCTTTGTCAGCCACAAACATGAAGAAACCGCCATTGGTGGCGTCATCGCCCATCAGCGCGGTGCGCTTGTCGGGCATCATTTCGATCAGCTCATGCGAGATGCGGCCCAGGCAGTAGTGTTTCTTGATCGAGCCGGTGCCGTCTGGGTTGACCGTCACTTCGGGCATGTGACCGTAGTGATAGGGGTTGGCCTTGGTTTCATCGCCGAACAAGTTCTTGCTGAAGGCCTTGAACATCGAGTTGGAGGCGATGCTGAAAGCGTCCGGCTCGTACTCTTCGCTGGACAGGTGGGTGCCCCATGGAGAAAGGCTGGAGCCGCAGGTGATCCAGAGGCCATGTGCCGAGGAGGTGTCGACATTGGAATATTTCACCAAACTCAGCTTGCCGGTTGCCTGGTCTTGATCCAGCGTCAACACGGCAATCGGTGAAGGCAGCTTGCCGTACATATCGGTCTTGCCGTCCGCCGCCCAGGTTGTGTATTCGAACTGCACGACCGCAAAAACGGCCTTGCCCTTGATGCCGGGGACGGTCGGGTTTGGCAGGCTCAGGAGCGAGGTGCCGTCCGGCGAGTCGGAGAAGAACTGGCGCTCTTTGCCGGCGACGGTACTGTCGATGATGGGCTTGTTGTTGATGTCAAAGTAGGCGCCGGCGAGCACGGTCTTGCCTGCGCCATCGGGCACTTGATCGCCGGTCAAAAAGAAGGGCGCATAGGCCAATTTGAAGGTTTGGGTGCTGTTGTTGCTGAGTGCGACTTCCAGCGTGGAGCCCACGCTGGTGGTCGCCATAGCGGCTGCATTGCTCAGGCTAGGCGCAGCCATGGGGTTGAAGGTCGCGGACAGCATGTTCACGATCGGCTCGTCATCACCACCGCCGCAGGCGCTCAACAGGCTTGCGGCACCGACGCCGCTCAAAGGCAGCATCATGGGCAGACCCAAAAACTTCAGGGCTTGGCGGCGGGAGGGTTGAGTAGGTGTCGACATAGGTGCTGCAGATGAAAGAAAAAAATTGCTTGGCTTCAAGCTGATGAAAGGCGTCGGGCCTTGGATCTACCCATGGGCAAACCCTCCGCTGACGCAAGCCCGCAATGTAGGGGCCGTGTATGTCATGACGATGACTGTTTCTGTGTGAATCTGTGTTTTGCCTTGTTGGATGAGCATTTGGCCGGCGAAGTGCTGGGCTGAGCTGGGCCGAAGTACAAGCACAAGCACCCGGTTAATCCTGGCCTAATGCCGATCGGTTAAGCTGATCCCAATGCCTGTAGCGACCTTGCCCAGGAGCAAGTGGCGATGATGAATTTTGGAGTTGCTGAATGAAGAAGAAGTCTTTTGTGTTCTTGATCTCCCTGGGCCTGGCTCTCTCCAGCCTGGCAGCGGCGCCCGAAGCGCCGGCGCTGCTCAAGCCCCTGCCTCAGCAAGGTCTGGCCGCCACGATGTCGGCACAAATCCTGACTCGCCATCACTACAAGGCCCAGCCCTTGGACGACGCGATGTCGGAGAAGATTTTTGATCGCTATCTGAAGTCACTGGACCCCGAAAAGCTGTTCTTCTTGCAATCGGATATCGATCAATTTGCTGCAGCGCGCACCAAGATGGATGACGCGATTGGCACGCAAGACCTTGCCACGCCGTTTGCGATGTTCAATCTCTACCAAAAGCGCGCGCAGGAGCGCATGATTTATGCGCGCGAGTTGCTCGACGGCAGCTTTGACTTCACCGACAAGGAAAGTTATCGCTTCTCACGCGAGAAGGAGCCCTGGGTCAAGACCGAGAGCGAGATGCGCGATCTTTGGCGCCAGCGCGTTAAGAACGACTGGCTGCGCCTGAAGCTGGCGGGCACCACGGACAAAGTCATCAAGACCACGCTGGCCAAGCGCTATGACAATTCGCTCTCTCGGATGAATAAATTGAAGAGCGAGGACGTGTTCCAGCTTTTCATGAATGCCTACGCGACTTCGGTCGAGCCGCATACCAATTACTTAGGCCCCCGGGCGAGCGAGGCCTTTGATATCTCGATGCGTTTGTCCTTGGTTGGCATCGGTGCGGTTTTGCAAGAGCGTGATGAACTGATCACGATCCGCGAACTGGTGCCCGGCGGGCCGGCTGCGCGCTCCGGCAAACTCAAGGTGGGCGACCGCATTGTCGGCGTCGGCCAAGGTGCGGACTCAAGCCCGGTTGACGTGATCGGATGGCGTTTGGATGACGCGGTGGACTTGATTCGGGGCAAAAAGGACACCGTCGTGGTGCTCAATGTTTTGCCGGCCGCTGCAGGCCCGGATGGCAAGACCCAGACCCTGTCCTTGGTGCGCAACAAGATATCGATGGAGCAGCAGTCGGCCAAGAAGTCCATCATGGACATCAAGCAAGCTTCGACAACGCGCCGCATCGGTGTGATCACGCTGCCGACCTTCTATCAAGACTTTGAGGCCCGCGCCCGGGGCGATAAAGACTTCAAGAGCGTCACTCGTGACGTGGCGCGTTTGCTGGCCGAGCTGAAAAAGGAGAAGGTCGACGGCGTGATGATCGATCTGCGTGATAACGGCGGCGGCTCGCTGGCCGAGGCGGTGGAGCTGACCAGCCTTTTCATTGGGCCGGGCCCGGTCGTGCAGCAGCGCAATTCATCCGGCGATGTGCGGGTAGAAAGCGAGCGCGGCGCGGCGGTGGCTTGGGACGGCCCGCTGGCGGTCTTGATCAACCGCGGCTCGGCCTCGGCCTCGGAGATTTTTGCCGCTGCGATTCAAGATTATGGTCGCGGCATCATTCTGGGTGAATCCAGCTTCGGCAAGGGTACCGTGCAGACCATGGTCAATCTGGACAAGATGGACCGTTCCGCTCGGCTGCCCGGTGCCGACAAGCCCAAGTACGGTGAGCTGAAGATGACGGTGGCGCAGTTCTTTCGTGTGAATGGCGGCACCACGCAACTGCGCGGTGTGAGCCCCGATATTGGGCTGGCGAGCTTTTCAGACAATGAGAGCTTTGGCGAGTCGAGCTATGACAATGCTCTGCCTTGGGTGCAGATCAAACCGGCGAATTACCAGGTGCTGGGCGATATGAAGGAGTTGCTGCCGCTGTTGCAGATCCGCCATGAGAGCCGCGTTGCCAAGGACCGCGACTACCAGCTCTTGCTGGAAGACATCAAGGATTTCAACGTCCAGCGCAAGGTCAAGATGGTGTCGCTGAATGAGGTCGAGCGCCGTGCCGAGCGGGATGCCCGTGCGCTCAAGACCAAGGAGCGCGAAGCTGCTCGCCTGGCCGACAAGGGCAAGGGCGATAAAAAGACGACCAAGGCCGAGCAGGCCGCTGCCAAACTGGCCGCTCAGGATGACGGTTTGCAGGCCAATGAGCGCAGCTTGGCGGATGAGTTGGCGGCCGAGAAGGCCCGCAAAGACACCCGCGACGTCTTGTTGGACGAAGCCGCCCACATCCTGGGTGATGCGGTGGACCTGCTGCAAAGCAATTTGAAACTCGCCGATCAGGTCACGCCAGGACTGGCTCGCAAGAATCGCGCGGCTCAGTGAGCCAAACGTAGGGATCCAAACGCAGTGAGCCGCGCGCAGTGAGCCAAGCGGCAAACAAAACTGAGGCAAGTGCCTCAGTTTTTTTCCGTCAGGATGTCCTTGGGCGCGCCGAACATAAAGCAATCGATGAAGGTGAAGTAGAGCGAGGCGTAGAAGACCGTGGTCATCAACAGGCCCAGCGGCATCACCAACAAGGGCAGCATCTGCCCCAGGCCCAACAGGGCTGAGAGCAGGCTGGCGGCTACGCCCACCCCTATCACCAAAGCGGCCCAGAGCAGGCCGTTATAGGCAAAGGCGGCGCGGTTGCGCCAAATCCCCAGCGTGCTGGAGAACAGCGCTTGCAGCACACCTTGGCCGCCCCAGTGAATCAGTGCTGGTGCATGCCAGAAGGGCACCGACAGCAAGGCGGCCAAGCTCAGGCGCGTGACGGCTCCCCAGAACAGGCGCGGGTCGGCAGCGGCAGCGGCTACCTTGTCGGCTGAAGCGTTCTCAAGCACCAAGCGTTGCAAGGCCTCGAAGCTGCCACTGTCTATCCACTCGGACAGCAGGCCGATGGCGATGGTGGCCAGGGCGTAGCAGGCACCCAGTAGCAACTGGCTGTTGCGCCGCTGCGGCGTCAGTTTCAGCGGTGCTGCGAAGACGGCTGCGGTCGGGAGTTGGTCTTGCAAAACCAGATGGGTGGCCAGCATAAAGCCCAGCGACAGGATGGGCATCGCCATCAGCAAGAGCATGATGCCCACGCCCGGCAGCAGCAATAGCGCAAAAGCGATGAAGAGGAAAACGGACAGCAAGCCCGCCATCGCCAGCGGCTTGCGCCTGAAGACCTTCAAGCCGTGGCGGATCCACAGCAGGCCATTGCGGGCAGGCACGGTTTGCAGATGCAGCAGCATGGGCGAGGAGGAGTTCAAATCGGGGTGCTCACAAAGAAGTTAATGCGTGCCAAGGGCGCGCAATGCGCTCACGCAGCACGCGCTCAAAATGCCCGGGGTCATGGGGCTTGAGCAGGGCGGCGTCACGCGGCAGATGAACGTCCCACAGGCGCGAGAGCCAAAAGCGCAGGGCGGCGGCGCGCAGCATCGCCGGCAGCAAGCGGTGTTCAACGCCGCTCATAGGCCGCACCGACTCATAGGCGCGCACAAAGGCCTCGGCGCGGGCTTCGTCGAGGCGGCCGTTGGCATGATCGATGCACCAGTCGTTCAGACAGATGGCGAGGTCAAACAACCAGCTGTCGACGCCGGCGAAATAGAAATCAAAACAGCCGCTCAGGCGCTCGCGGCCGGGTAGGCCTTCGAACATGACGTTATCTCTGAACAAATCAGCGTGAATGGGCCCGCGTGGCAGCTCGGCAAAGCTGGCCGAGGCGGCCAGGTTCTGCTGAAACGCCAGTTCGGCGCTGAGCAGCTCGGCCTGCGTCGGGCTTAAAAACGGCAGCACCACCGGCACCGTCTCGCTCCACCAACTTAAAGCCCGCAGATTTTCTTGATGCAGAGGGAAATCCTGCGCCGCCAGATGCATGCGCGCCAGCTCGGCGCCGACCTGCTCGCAATGGAAGATGTCGGGAGCCAGCTGATGGCCGCCGCGCAACTTGTTGACGACGGCTGCTGGTTTGCCCTGCAATTCGAACAGAATCCGCCCATCCTCATCGGCCTGCGGGTCCGGCACGGCCAGCCCGCGCTGGGCTAGATGTTTCATCAGATGCAGATAAAACGGCAGTTGCTCGAAACTCAGGCGCTCGAAGACGGTCAAGACGAACTCGCCAGCGTCGGTGCTTAAAAAGTAGTTGGTGTTCTCGATGCCGGCCGTGATGCCGCGCAGGTTTTGCACTGAACCCAGATTCAGGCGAGCGGCGAGGGCTTGCGCCTCGCCCAGGGTGACTTCGGTGAATACGGCCATATCAACGCTTAAGAGGCAGCAAGACGGCGGGCCAAAAGGCCACCGACGGGATCAGAAACTCAGCACGCTCCACACGCGCCGCCCGGCTGCAGCGCGCGTGGTGCCGGCGCCGGGCGAGAGGTCACGACTGGCGTCGCCCATGATGATTTCGTAGCTGGGTAATTTGCTGTTCTTGGGCTGGACCGTGACCTTTTGGGTCTGGCCGCGCACGCGCAACTCTTCGATGCGGGTGTTGTCGTCCTCGATCACTGTCTCGACCACCTTGGCGTCGGCCACGGGCTGGGCGCTTGCTGGCGCCGTGGCCTCGGCCTTGTCGGCCGCAAAGGCTGCCGGGCTGACGAAAGCCACCAACGACAGGGCCAGGAGAGGGGTGAGGAGGGTGCGTGACATGCGTCTATTCTATGTGCAGGGGCTGGCTGCGCTGATTGCTGCACGACAATGCCGGCCATGAGCAAACCCATCATGTTGCTGGTCGACGGTTCCAGCTATCTCTACCGTGCCTATCACGCCATGCCCGACCTGCGCGGCCCGGGCGGTGTGCCCACCGGAGCCGTGCACGGCATGGTGGCGATGATGAAGCGCCTGCGCGAGCAAATCGGCGCCGAACATGCGGTCTGTGTCTTTGACGCCAAGGGCCCGACCTTCCGTGACGCCTGGTACCCGGAATACAAGGCGCAGCGCGCACCGATGCCCGACGCTTTGCGCGAGCAGATCGCACCGATTCACGAGGTGGTGGCGCTATTGGGTTGGCCGATTCTGGAAGTGCCCGGCATCGAGGCCGATGACGCCATCGGCACGCTGGCCCGCGTGGCGGCAGCGGCCGGTCATGCGGTGGTGGTGTCAACCGGTGACAAGGACTTGGCGCAATTGGTGACCGCCGATGTGACGCTGATCAATACGATGAGCAATGAGTCTTTGGATATCGCCGGCGTTCAAGCCAAGTTCGGCGTGCCTCCGGACCGCATCATCGACTACCTGACCTTGATGGGTGACACGGTCGACAACGTGCCCGGTGTCGAGAAGGTCGGCCCCAAGACGGCGGCCAAGTGGATTGCCGAATATGGCTCACTCGACGGTGTGATTGCCAGCGCCGACAAGATCAAGGGCGCCGCCGGCGAAAACCTGCGCAAGGCGCTGGATTGGCTGCCGACGGCGCGCAAGCTGGTCACCGTCGTGCAGGACTGCGATCTGAACGGTCATGTGCCGCAGTGGCCGAGCTTGGAAGCGCTGGCGCTGCGGCCGGTCGATCAGGCCGGATTGCAGGATTTTTACCAGCGCAACGGGTTCAAGACTTGGCTGAAGGAGCTCGGCGGCAAGGTGGCGGCACCTGTCAGCGAGGACATGTTTGCCGAGCCTGCCTCAGCGACCGCAGCTGCGGCTGCGCAGGACGATTCGCCGCGTCATTACGACACCATCCTCGACTGGACGCTGTTTGATCAATGGTTGGCCAAGCTGAAGGCCGCGCCGCTGGCGGCGGTGGATACCGAGACCGATTCGCTCGACCCGATGCGGGCCAAGATCGTCGGCATCTCCTTTGCCGTCAAGGCCGGCGAGGCTGCGTATATTCCGCTGCGCCATGATGGCCCGGACGCACCCGTCCAACTCTCGATCGATGAGGTCTTGGCCAAGCTCAAGCCCTGGCTGGAAGATGCGGCCGCGCCGAAGCTCGGGCAAAACCTCAAGTACGACACCCATGTGTTTGCCAACCACGGCATTGCGCTACGCGGCGTTCAGCATGACACCATGTTGCAGAGCTATGTGCTGGAGGCGCATAAGACCCATGGACTCGGTGCCTTGGGCGAGCGCCACCTCGGCCGTGCCGGTCTCAGCTATGAAGATCTGTGCGGCAAGGGCGTGCATCAGATCCCGTTCGCGCAGGTCGATGTGGCCCGCGCCGCGCAGTACTCAGGTGAAGATTCGGAGATGTGCGTGGCGCTGCATCAGCAGCTCTGGCCGCAGATCGAGGCCGATGCGGGATTGACTCGCGTCTATCGCGAGATCGAAATGCCCACCAGCGCTTTGCTGGCCCGCATCGAGCGCATCGGAGTGCTGATTGACGCGCCGCTCTTGCAGGCGCAAAGCCATGAACTGGGGCAGCGCCTGTTGGCGCTGGAGCAAGAGGCTTACGACATCGCCGGCCAGCCCTTCAACCTCGGCAGCCCCAAGCAGATCGGCGAAATCCTGTTCACCAAGCTGGGCCTGCCGGTGGTCAAAAAGACCGCCACCGGCGCACCCAGCACCGATGAAGAGGTGCTGGAAAAGCTCTCGCTGGACTACCCGTTGCCGGCCAAGATCTTGGAGACGCGCGGCCTGGCCAAGCTCAAAAGCACTTACACCGACAAGCTGCCCTTGATGATCAACCCGGCCACCGGCCGCGTGCACACCAACTATGCGCAGGCGGTGGCGGTGACCGGGCGCTTGTCGAGCAACGAGCCGAATCTGCAGAACATCCCCATCCGCACGGCCGAGGGCAGGCGCGTGCGCGAAGCCTTTGTGGCGCCGCCGGGCCACCTGATTGTCAGCGCCGACTACTCGCAGATCGAGCTGCGCATCATGGCCCATATCAGCGAAGACCCGGGCCTCTTGCGCGCCTTTGGCGAGGGCGTGGACGTGCACAAGGCAACCGCTTCCGAGGTCTTCAACACACCCTTGGCGGAGGTGACGACCGAGCAGCGCCGTTATGCCAAGACCATCAATTTTGGCCTGATCTATGGCATGGGTGCCTTCGGTCTGGCGACCAGCCTGGGCATCGATACCAAGGCGGCGCGAGACTATATCGACCTGTATTTCAATCGCTTTGCCGGCGTCAAGCACTACATGGACAGCACCCGCGAGTCAGCCAAGGCCAAGGGTTATGTCGAGACCGTGTTTGGCCGGCGCCTATGGCTGCCCGAGATCAACAGCGGCAATGGCCCAAGGCGCACCGGCGCGGAGCGGCAGGCCATCAATGCGCCTATGCAGGGCACGGCGGCCGATTTGATCAAGCTGGCGATGATTGCGGTGCAGGCAGCACTCGACAAGGAGGGCAAATCGACCCGCATCGTCATGCAGGTGCATGACGAACTGGTGTTCGAGGTGCCCGAGGCCGAGCTGGACTGGGTCAAGCTGGAGGTGCCGCGCTTGATGGCCGGCGTAGCCCATCTGAAGGTGCCGCTGCTGGCCGAGGTGGGAGTAGGCGCGAACTGGGATCAGGCGCATTGATGCGCTTTTTGTGGTCTTGGACAGGTCTTCTGGCTTGGGTTTTTTCAAAGAACTCAGGTTTTGACCGGTACTGCTTGTTTTTCCGTGAACTATGCACGGCGCTCCCCCCGAGTCCGGGGAGTGTCCAAATGACCGAGCTTCCCTACAGTTCAACCCATGCCATCGAGAAGTGACTTCGGTGGATTGACTCTCCAAGCACTTCATTGAAATTAGGGAACACCATGAACTTCAAGTCTTCTGTTATCGCCGCCGCTCTGTTCGCTGCTTCGTTTGCTGCTAGCGCTGTTGGCCCAGGAAATCTGGGTGCTATTGACAACAAAACTACCAACATTGGCAACACCTTTTTGGTGGGTGCAACTTTCAGCGACAACTACGTGTTCGACTTGGTCAATCCCGGCGAAACCTTCGGCTCGGTGACATTTAGCTCGAAAGGCAGCTTTGGTTTGTCTAACGTTGTGGTGACCCTGTCAGGTGGATCGATTGTCGGCAGCGCGCTTGACACTGACCCTACGGCTGAATTTGGCTTCACGGGTTTGACTGCTGGACATTACACCTTGAATATTTCCGGCAAGGCAATTGGCAGCTTGGGTGGCTCTTACGGTGGCGTTATCGAAGCAATGACCGCTCCGGTTCCTGAGCCAACAACCTACGCCCTGCTGTTGGCTGGTTTGGGTGCAGTTGGCTTCGTCGCACGTCGCCGCAAGTCGGTCTGATCTTTCTGATCCGACCCTGACTGGCAAAAAGGAGGCACCTCGGTGCCTCCTTTTTTCGTTTGGGCTGCTGTTTTCCTCATCTAAACTGGTATTGCACTGGTGTTTATATGGGGTGATGGCAATGACGGGTGGAATCGGGCTCCGCGCTGACGGTGGTCGCAGGGGCTGGGCGTGTCGTTGCGCGGCCCTTGCCTTGGCGATGCCTTTGGCAGCGGCGATCACGAGCGCAGCGGCCATGCCCAATGACGCGTCGCCGGCAACGGGCCTTGCCGGGCTCAAAATCTGGCCCTTGGCCGCATGGCCATCGGAAGCAAGCACAGAGCCGGACGATTACCGTGACCTGGCGCCCTTTGCCGACGCTATCGGCCAGGCCCGTATCGTTGCGCTAGGCGAGCAAACCCATGGCGCCAGCGAAGAGTTTCGGCTCAAACTTCGGCTGCTGGAGTTCCTGCACGAGAAGCTTGGTTTCGAGGTCTTGCTGCTGGAGAGTGGCTTTTACGACATCGCCCGCCTGACCCAGCGTATGGCCGCCGGCGAAAAGCTTGACGCGATGGCGCCCGGCAATGTGTTCTTTATGTACGCCAATTCGGCCGAGGGCCGCGAGATGCTGCGCTATGTGGACGCGCAGCAGAGCGAGGCTGCACCCCTTCGCTTGGCCGGCATAGACAGCCAGCACAGCGGCGGGCTCAGCCAAGCCGAGATGCTGCCGCGTCTGCGGGCCTTTTTGCGTCAACGTGGCTCCGACCTGGCCGAGGGTCAGGCCTGGTCGGAGTTCGCCGCGCCGCTGCCGGCTTTGTTGGCGATGCAGCGTCAAAGCCCCGAGCCGGCAGCGCGGCTTGCTTTCGAGCGGCAGGCTCTGGCCTTGCGTGCAAATTTGTGCGGGCCGGCTCAAGCACAAGCCGGGCTGGATTCGGCCGAGTGGTGGTGCCAAGTAGTCAAAAGCCTGCAAGCTCAGGCCAGCAGCGTCTGGAGTGAAGGGCGGGACTACCAGCGCGACAACCAGATGGGAGATAACGCCATCTGGTTGATGGAGCACCGATATCCGGGCAAGAAGGCGGTGATTTGGGCGCACACCATCCATGTGGCCAAAGGTTTCCAACGCAGTCCGGCGCAGTTGCACGCAGGAGAGGTGATGTCCAGGCACTGGGGTGCGGCTTACAAAGTGGTGCAGTTCACAGCGGGCACCGGTGCGGTGCTTGATTTTGGCGATCTGCGACCATTGAAGCTACCGGCAGTGTTGCCCGTTAGCTTGGAGTCCGACTTGGTGGCCATGGCAGGAAAAAGCAGCCTGATGATCTTGCCGGCCACGCAAGGACCACTTGTTATGCCGCAATGGAGCATTGACTACCAAACGCTGCCGCAGGGACAACTGGGGCGCAACTGGGATGTTTTGTTCTATTTGCCCCAGGTCAGCCCGGTGCGAATGACTCGTTGAGCGATGGGCTGAGCCATCAGCGTGGGCAAGGCTCAAGCAGGGCCGTCGTCTCGCTCAGCTCTTGGCATCATCAGCCAGCGCGTCGCGCACTCGCTGCTCGGTCAAGGCCGGCGCACATTCCTGCAAGAAACGGTAGGCGAAACCGCGCAGGTATTGACCTTTTTTCAGCGCGATGCGGGTGGTGTTGGTGGGGAAGAGATGGCCGGCATCGAGGCGGTGCAGGCCCGGGTCGCGCAGCGGCTCAAAGGCCATCGCGGCGACGATGCCCACACCTAGGCCGACACCGACGTAGGTCTTGATTACATCGGCGTCCAGCGCCGACAGCACGATGTCGGGCGCCAGGCCCGCTTGGGCAAAAGCGGCGTCGATACGAGCACGCCCTGTGTAACCTTCGTGGTAGGTGATCAAGGGGTGCTCTGCGAGCGCTTCCAAGCTCAAGGGCGCTACCGTCTGCAAGGCATGGCCCTCGGGTACCACGACCGCATGTTGCCAGTCATAGAAGGGAAAGCTGACGAGCCCCGATTGGCCGTCCAGCGCTTCGGTGGCGATGCCGATATCGGCTTCACCGGTCTGCAGCAGCTCGGCGATCTCCGTCGGGTTGGCCTGCAGCAGCACCAGGTGCACGCGCGGGTAAGCGGCTTTGAAGCGCGCCACCACCAGCGGCAGCGCGTAGCGCGCTTGCGTGTGGGTCGTCGCGATGGTCAGCTGGCCCTGCTCGGCATCGGCAAACTGATCGGCCAGACGCTTGATATTGCCGGCGTCTTGCAGCATGCGCCGCGCAATCACGGCCAGCTCGCGGCCCGGCTCGGTCAGGCCCAGCAGGCGCTTGCCATGGCGCACGAACAGCTCGACGCCGAGCTCGTCCTCCAAGTCCTTGATGTGCTTGCTGACACCGGACTGCGAGGTGAACAAGGCGTTGGCGACTTCGGTCAGATTGAATTTTTGAAGCTCGGCCTCGCGGATGATGCGCAGTTGCTGGAAATTCATCTCGGCCTAGATCCCGGCTCCAGAGTCGAACAAGCTCAGCCTAGAGGCGCTCAGATGCACGCGCTGGCCCGACTGCAGATTCAGTTGACCCGCTTGCTCGCGTGTCAGCTCGGCCTCCAGGTGTTGACCGTCCAGGCCGGTCAGCTCGACCCGGGCGGCCGCGCCAAAGCTCAGCACGCGGTCAACCGTGGCCGGCAAGCCGCGTGCATCGGCCGCCGTCAGAATTTGCAGCTCATGCGGCCGCGCATAGGCTTGGACCTGACCGACCTTGTCCGTCAACGATTTGCCAAAACTCAGATGCTGATCGCCCAGATGGATCACGCCGCCCTCGGCTCGGCCCTCAAAGCGGTTCACCGCGCCCAAGAAGCCGTAAACAAAAGGCGTGGCCGGATGTTCGTAGACCTCTTGCGGCGTGCCGATTTGCTCGACCTTGCCATGGTCCATCAGCACCACACGGTCGGCCACTTCCAGCGCTTCTTCCTGGTCATGCGTGACGAAGACGCTGGTGATATGCAACTCGTCATGCAGACGGCGCAGCCAGCGGCGCAACTCCTTGCGCACCTTGGCGTCGAGCGCACCGAAAGGCTCGTCCAAGAGCAGCACGCGCGGCTCCACCGCCAAGGCGCGGGCCAAGGCGATGCGCTGGCGCTGGCCGCCGGAGAGCTGGGGCGGGAAGCGGTCGGCCAGCCAGTCCAGTTGCACCAGGCTCAGCAGTTCATGCACCTTGCGCTTGATTTCGCTCTCGCTGGGCCGCTCTTTGCGCGGCTTGACGCGCAGGCCGAAGGCGACGTTCTCGAACACCGTCATATGGCGGAACAGCGCGTAATGCTGGAACACGAAGCCGACTTGGCGCTCGCGCACATGGGTGTCGGAGGCGTCTTGGCCGTCCAGCAAAACGTGGCCCCGGTCGGCCGTCTCCAGGCCGGCGATGATGCGCAAGAGCGTGGTCTTGCCGCAACCGGAAGGGCCTAGCAAGGCGACCAGTTCACCGGTCGGGAAGTCGAGGCTGACGTCGCCAAGCGCGGTGAAATTGCCGAAGGACTTGTGGATGTTTTTGACTTGGATGCTCATTGGGCTTCCTTGACCGTCGAATGGGCGCGCCATTCGACGAATTGCTTCAGGATCAGGGTAACGAGGGCCAGCAAGGCCAGGATCGAGGCCACCGCAAAGGCGGCGGCGAACTGATACTCGTTGTAGAGAATTTCGACATGCAAGGGCAGGGTGTTGGTCTGGCCACGGATATGGCCGGACACCACCGACACGGCGCCAAACTCGCCCATGGCGCGCGCATTGCACAGGATCACGCCGTAGAGCAGGCCCCACTTCACATTCGGCAGCGTGACGCGCCAAAAGGTCTGCCAGCCAGTGGCACCGAGCACGGTGGCGGCCTCTTCTTCGTCGCGGCCCTGCGCCTGCATCAGCGGGATCAGCTCGCGCGCCACGAAGGGGAAGGTCACAAAGATGGTGGCCAACACGATGCCGGGCACAGCGAAGATGATCTTGACGTCATTGGCCTGCAGCCAAGGCCCGAACCAGCCTTGCGCGCCGAACAGCAGCACATAGACCAAGCCGGCCACGACGGGCGAGACCGAGAAGGGCAGGTCGATGAAGGTGATGAGTAAATGCTTGCCGCGAAAGTCATGCTTGGCAATCGCCCAAGCGGCGCTGACGCCGAACACCAGGTTCAAGGGCACGGCAATGGCCGCGGCGATCAGGGTCAGCTTGAGCGCGGAGACAGCGTCGGCCTCGACCAAGGCGGCCAAATAGACATCCCAGCCCTTGCGCAAGGCCTCGCTGAACACCGCCACCAGCGGCATCACCAGAAAGAGCGCAAAAAAGCTCAGGCCCAGCGTCAGCAAGAGGTAGCGCACCCAAGGCGCTTCACGCGTGGCGGGGTTGTTTTGGTAGCGGCCGCCGGTTTTCTGCGGCACGCCCAAGGTTGAAACAACGATGCCGGCCATTATTTGCGTCCTTCTTGCCCGTTACGGCGTGAGCTCCAGGCTTGTAAGCCGTTGATGATGAGGAGCAGGGTGAAGGAGAAGATCAGCATCACGGCAGCGATGGCCGTGGCGCCGACATAGTCGTACTGCTCCAGCTTGGAGATGATCATCAGCGGCGTGATCTCGCTGACCATGGGCAGGTTGCCGGCAATGAAGATCACCGAGCCGTACTCACCTACCGCGCGGGCAAAGGCCAGCGCAAAGCCGGTCAACAGTGCCGGCAGCAGCGTCGGCAGGATCACCAGGCGGAAGGTCTGCCAGCGCTGCGCGCCCAAAGATGCGGCGGCTTCTTCCAGCTCGGTTTCCATGTCCTCCAGCACCGGCTGCACCGTGCGCACGATGAAGGGCAGGCCGATGAAAACCAAGGCCACCAAGATGCCCAGCGGCGTGAACGCGACCTTGATGCCCCAAGGTTCCAGCATTTGGCCCAGCCAGCCATTGCCCGCATACAGCGCGGTCAGCGCAATGCCGGCCACGGCGGTGGGCAGCGCAAACGGCAGGTCGATCAAGGCATCGACGAGCTTTTTGCCGAAGAACTCATAGCGCACCAGGCTCCAGGCCAGGATCAGACCAAACACCAAATTGATGCTGGCGGCCAGCAAGGACAGGCCAAAGCTGAGCTTGTACGAAGCGACCACGCGCGGCGAGGTGGCGGCGGCCCAAAAGGCCTCGAAGCCGTGACCGGCGGATTTGAGGAACACCGCCGACAGCGGGATCAACACAATCAGCGACAGATAGAACTGCGTGAAGCCCATGGTCGGGCCGAAGCCGGGCAAGACCCGGCGTTTGGCGCGCTTTGGAGCTTGGGCTTGGGCAGAAGAAATTTCAACAGCGCTCATCTAAAAATCAGCGCTTGATGCCGGCCACGATCTGGTCGTAAGTGCCGCCGTCCGCAAAATGAGTCTTGCTGACCAAAGGCCAGCCGCCCAGCAACTGGTCGACGCTGAACAGCTTGATAGGCGCAAAGCGCTTTTCTTCGCGCTTGAACACGGCTGCGTCACGGGGGCGGAAGTTGTGCTTGGCGATGATGGCCTGGCCCTCGGGCGTGTAGAGGAAGTCCAGATAGGCTTTGGCCGTGGCCGTCGTGCCCTTCTTGGCCGCAACCTTGTCGACGATGGCGACCGGTGCTTCCGCTTCGATCGATACGCTCGGGTTGACCACTTCAAATTGGCCCTTGCCGAATTCGTTCTCGATCAATTCGGCCTCGGACTCAAAGGTCAAGAGCACATCGCCGATACCGCGCTGCGTGAAGGTGGTGGTGGCGCCGCGCCCGCCGCCGTCCAAGACCGGCACATTGGCGAAGATCTTGGCCACTTGTTCACGCGCTTGCGCTTCGGTGCCGCCCTTGGCGATCACCGCGCCCCAGGCGGCCAGATAGCTGTAGCGGCCGTTGCCGGTGACCTTGGGGTTGGGGATGATGACTTGCACGCCAGCGCGGGTCAGGTCGGCCCAGTCCTTGATGGCCTTGGGGTTGCCCTTGCGCACCAGGAACAGAATCGTGGAGGTGTAGGGCGCAGCGTTGTTGGGGAAACGCTTGCGCCAATCGGCAGGCGTCAGGCCCTTCTCGGCCAGAGCGTCCACATCGGTGGCCTGGTTCATCGTCACGACGTCGGCCTCCAGGCCGCCAATCACCGAGCCGATCTGCTTGCTGGAGCCGCCATGTGATTGGTTGATCGTCAAAACCTTGCCGGTTTTGGCCTTGTACTGGGCAATGAAGGCCGGGTTGATTTCTTTGTACAACTCGCGGCTGACGTCGTAGGAGACGTTGAGCAGGGTGTCGGCAGGCGTTTGCGCCATGGCAGCCGTGCTGAAGACGGTGGCGCCGGCGATGGCGGTGACCAGAACGAATTGACGGCGAGTTGTGTTTGACATGGTTGCAAATGCAAGAAGTGCGAAGGTCGCCAGCATGCCTAGCTTTTCTTATTCTGAAAACGATAGTTTTTGTATTTGCTTATTCATTTTCCGGCAATGGGATGCATTGAAGGCTCCTTGCTCTGCGTTCAGCAGGCAGCCGGGTAGCGCGGGTCGGTTAGCATCCCTGCCCATGAATTGGCCATATGAATTGCAAATCGGTTGGCGCTACACCCGCGCCGGCAAGGGCGGGCGGCGCAACCGTTTCATCTCCTTTATCTCGGGCGTTTCGGTCTTGGGTATTGCGCTCGGGGTCGCTGCGCTGATCATCGTGCTGTCGGTGATGAACGGCTTCCAGAGCGAGGTGCGCGACCGCATGCTTTCTGTGATTGCCCATGTCGAGCTGACCGATTACCAGGGCCGGGCCTTGGCCGACTGGCAGGCCACCGCCGCTCAGGCCAAGCAAAACCCGGCCGTGCTGGCCGCAGCGCCTTTCATCGCCTCACAGGTCTTGATCGCGCGTGGCGAAGACATGCGCGGCGCCATCGTGCGCGGCATTGACCCGCAGTACGAGCCGGCCGTCACGCCGCTGGCGGCCAAGCTCAAGGACGGGCCATTGGCCAAGCTGCGCGGCGGCGAATTTGGCATCGTGGTGGGCGTCGAGCTGGCCCATATGCTGGGCGTTCAGCTCGGCGACAAGCTGACCTTGGTGGCGCCGAGCGGCAACGTCACGCCGGCCGGCGTGCTGCCGCGTTACAAGCAGTTCACCCTTGTCGGCGTGTTCAATGCCGGCCATTACGAGTACGACAGCGGCATGGCGATGATCCATGTCGATGACGCGGCCAAGTTCTTCCGGGTGGCCGGGCCGACCGGTGTGCAGCTCAAGCTCAGCGATGTGCATCAGGCGCGCCAAGTCGGCAATCAGCTGGCGAGCAGCCTGGGGGTGGAGACGCGGGTGCGCGACTGGACTCGCACCAATGCCAATTGGTATGACGCGGTTCAGGTCGAGAAACGCATGATGAGCATCATCCTGACCTTGATCGTCGCGGTGGCCGCCTTCAATCTGGTTTCGACCTTGGTGATGACGGTGACCGACAAGCAGGCCGATATCGCCATCCTGCGCACGCTGGGCGCCAGCCCGCGCTCCATCATGGTGATCTTCATGGTGCAGGGCGCGCTGGCCGGTGTCCTGGGCACCTTGTCAGGCTTGGGGCTGGGTTTGTTGATTGCGCTGAATTTGGACGTCATCGTGCCGGCGATCGAATGGGCGCTTAACACGCAGTTCCTGCCCGCCAGCATGTATCTGATCAGCCATATGCCCAGCGATCCACGGATGTCTGACATTGCGCCGCTGGTCGGCATTTCGCTGGCTTTGGCCTTCTTGGCCACCATTTATCCGAGTTGGCGTGCCAGCCGTGTTCAGCCCGCTGAGGCTTTAAGGTATGAATAAGAGCGTTGACGTGGTGTTGCAAGGCCAGAATCTGGGCCGCCGCTTTACCGAAGGTGATCTCGACGTACAGGTTCTGAACGGCGTTGACCTGACCGTGCGGCGCGGTGAGACGCTGGCGATCGTCGGGGCCTCGGGTTCAGGCAAGTCCACCTTGCTGCATCTCTTGGGTGGCTTGGACAAGCCCAGCAGCGGCGCGGTGACCTTGATGGGCCGCAAACTGGCCGAGATGGCCGAGCCCGAGCTGGGCCGCTGGCGCAACCAGCATCTTGGTTTTGTTTACCAGTTCCACCATTTATTGCCCGAGTTCAATGCGCTGGACAATGTCGCGATGCCCTTGCGCATACGCCGGATGCCGCAGGCTCAGGCGCGCGAAGTGGCGGCCGCCATGCTGGGTCGGGTGGGCCTGGGCGCACGCGTCTTGCACCGGCCAGCCGAGTTGTCGGGCGGCGAGCGCCAGCGGGTCGCGATCGCGCGTGCGCTGGTGACGCAGCCGGCCTGCGTGCTGGCCGATGAGCCGACCGGCAATCTGGACCGCAACACGGCGCAGGCGGTGTTCGAGCTGATGCTGGCAACGGCGCAGGACATCGGCACCGCCTTTGTGCTGGTCACCCATGACCAGACGCTGGCAGCGCAATGCCGCACCCAGCTGAGTTTGGTCGGTGGCACCATGCAAGTTGCAATTGCCGCTTAACGTAATTGTTTGGTTTTTTCGGACGCACCCGTGAACTCTCGTTTCATCCTCAAACTCAGCTGCCCCGATCAGGCCGGCATCGTCCACGCCGTCACCGGTGTGTTGGCGAGCCAAGGCGGCAATATCCTCAGCTCGGCCCAACATGGCGACGCCGACCACCGCCGCTTCTTCATGCGCATTGAATTTGAATGTGCGCCTGGCGTTGAAGCTGGCGCCCTTCAAGCAGCTTTTGAGCCCTTGGCGCAGCGTTTGCAAATGGATTGGACGCTGGTGTCCAGTCGCGCCAAGACGCGCGTGCTGCTCTTGGTTTCCAAGCTCGGCCACTGCCTGAATGACTTGTTATTCCGTGTGCAGACCGGGCACCTGCCGATTGAGATCCCGGCCATCGCGTCCAACCACCGTGATTTCTATCAGCTGGCCGCCTCGCACAACATCCCTTTCCACCATTTCCCGCTCTTGAACTCGACCGAGGAACAAAAGCAGGCGCAAGAGCGCAAGTTGCGCGAGTTGGTGGAAGAACAGCAGATCGACTTGGTGGTGCTGGCCCGCTATATGCAAATCCTCTCGCCCGAGATGTGCAAATTTCTGGCCGGCCGCGCGATCAATATCCATCACAGCTTTTTGCCCAGCTTCAAGGGCGCCAAGCCTTATCACCAAGCGCATGAGCGCGGCGTCAAGCTGATCGGCGCGACCGCGCACTACGTCACCTCCGACCTGGACGAAGGCCCCATCATCGAGCAGGAAGTGGCGCGCATCGATCACAGCCTTGCGCCCGAGGCCTTGGTGGCGATAGGCCGCGACACCGAGTGCGTGACGCTGGCGCGTGCCATTCAGTGGCACGCCGAACACCGGGTCTTGATGAACGGCCGGCGCACGGTGGTGTTCAAGTAAGTCACGCTGGCCTCGTTGATGTGGATAGACAGCCACTGCCATCTGGACGCGCCGGAGTTTGATGCCGACCGCGATGCGGTGGTGCAGCGTGCGGTGGCTGCTGGTGTGCGCATGTTGGTGATACCGGCAGTTGGTGCCTTCGACTGGGACAGCGCTCGTGAGCAGGCACATCGTCATGGTTTCGCCTATGCGCTGGGCATTCACCCGCTTTATGTGATGCAGGCCTGCGAGCAAGATCTGACCTTGCTGGCCGCGCAGTTGGAGCGCCACCGCGCCGATCCGCGCTTGGTGGCGGTGGGCGAGATCGGGCTGGATTTTTTTGTGCCGGGTTTGGATGCCGAGAAGCAGCAGTTGTTCTACATGGAGCAGCTCAAATTGGCGCGGCGTTTTGCCTTGCCGGTGATCCTGCATGTGAGGCGCAGCGCCGATCAATTGCTGGCGGGCTTGGGGCGCATCCCGGTGGCTGGCGGCATTGCTCATGCGTTCAACGGCAGTGCGCAGCAAGCCCAGCGCTTCATCGACTTGGGCTTCAAGCTGGGCTTTGGCGGCACCTTGACGTTTGAGCGCTCCCTGCAGATTCGTCGATTGGCGACCGAGCTGCCCGAGACCGCCGTGGTGCTGGAAACAGACGCACCGGACATCCCGCCGCTTTGGCTCTATAAGACGGCCGAGCAACGCGCTGCGGGCGAGTCAACGGTTCGCAACGAGCCGGCCGAGCTGCCGCGCATTGCCGAGAGCTTGAGTGTGCTGCGCGGCTGGACGCCGGCGCATACGGCGGCCGTCACCGGCGCCAATGTGCTGGCCGCCTTGCCGCGCTTGCGGGGGCTACTTGATGGATAGATTGAAGGGCTTGGCTCCACAGGTCGCCCCCGACACCCGCTTGCTGGTGCTGGGCAGCTTCCCCGGCGTGGCCTCGCTGCAGGCCCAGCAGTATTACGGCCACCCGCGTAACCAGCTTTGGCGCTTGTTGGGTGACAGCTTTGGGCTGCCCTTGGCGCAGGCCGACTATCCGATGCGGCTGCAGCTCTTGCTCGCCAATCAAATAGGACTCTGGGATGTGATCAGCGAGACGCATAGGCGCGGCAGCCTCGACAGCGAGATCCGCGACCCCAGGCCCAGCGATTTGTTTACCTTGCTGGCCGGCCTGCCGCAGTTGCGGACCATCGCCTTCAATGGCGGCACGGCCGCCAAAATCGGCTTGCGCCAGCTGGGTGCGCACGCCGATCGCTACAGAATTCTGAGCCTGCCTTCATCGAGTCCTGCCTACACCTTGGCTTATGCAGGCAAACTGGCGGCTTGGGCGACCTTGTCCAAGGAATACGCCGACGACTTTCATGGCAGCAGCAATGAGTAAAAAAATCAAAAAAATGGCCTGGGCCCCGGCAACGCTCTCCGAGTTTGACGGTGTGCGTTTTTTGCATCTGGACTCGATCTGGGTGCAGGGCGCCATGCGCATCCGCAAGCCCCAGCATCTGGAGCTGGAATACATACAGCGGATGATGGTGTGGATGCTCTGGCGTGACAGCGAATCGCTACGCGAGGGTCACGCATTGCAGCTGGGCCTGGGTGCCGCTGCGATCACGCGTTACTGCCACAAGGTGCTGCGCATGCAAACCACAGCGGTGGAGATCAACCCGACCGTCATCCACGCCTGCAGGATCTGGTTTCACCTGCCCGAGGACGATAAGCGCCTGACCGTCTACAACGAGGACGCGGCACGCTGGGTGGCTGATGCCGAGCGAATGCAAACGGTGCAAGTTTTGAACGTCGATCTCTACGACCATGACGCCGCCTCGCCGGTTCTGGATGACGAAGCCTTCTATGCGAACTGCTTCAATTTGCTGGCCGATGGTGGGCTGATGACGGTGAACCTGTTTGGCCGTGACGCCAGCTTTGCCCGCAGCGCCGCCCGCATTGCGGCGGTCTTTGGCAGCGACCAAGTCTGGAGCTTGGCGCCCACCAAGGAGGGCAATACCATCGTTGTCGCCGCGCGTGGTGTAGCGGTGCCGGAGCGTGAGGAGTTGGAGCGGCGAGCGGCTAATATTGAGGCGCAATTTGATCTGCCGGCATCGAAGTGGTTGAGGCTGGTGCGTCCACTGCCTATGAGCATCATCAATCAGCTGAAAGCCGAGCCCCAGACATGAGCGCCAAGTCGAAAGCCGACCTCAATCCCTCCGCCGTGAAATCGGAAGGGCGGCTGGAGTGGCGTGCGCTGCTGCGCTGGCTTTTGGAAGACGAGCTGATCGACCCGGAGCAGGTGCAGCGTACCGAGCAGCGTTTTGCCGCTGGTGACAGCTCGCTACACCCCTTGGTGCGCATGGCGCATGCCGGGCTGACCCGCGTGGACAGCGGCAAGGCGCTTGATCTGGATGCGCTGACCGAATGGCTGGCGACGCGGGCCAAGTTACCTTATCTGCGTATCGATCCGCTCAAGGTGGACGTGGGCCGGGTCTCGGACGTGATGTCGGTCGGCTACGCCGAGGCCAAGCGCTGCCTGCCACTTCTGGTCGGCCTGAATGACGTGACGATCGCTACTTCGGAGCCTTTTGATATCGCTTGGGTGGCGCAGATCGAGTCGCATATGCGCAAGCCGATCAAGCTGGTGGTGGCCAACCCGCTTGAGATATCGCGTTTCACGACCGAGTTCTTCACGCTGGCGCGCTCGGTGCGGGCGGCCGCCAAGGCGGGCGAATCGAGCCAGGTGGCGAGCTTCGAGCAATTGGTGGAGCTGGGCCGCAGCAATAAGCAGTTAGACGCCAACGATCAGGGCGTTGTGCAGGTGGTTGACTGGTTATGGCAATACGCGTTCGATCAGCGTGCCAGCGATATTCATCTGGAGCCGCGGCGCGAGATGGGCGTGATCCGCTTCCGCATCGACGGTGTTTTGCACACTGTTTATCAACTGCCGCCTACGGTGATGAGCGCGATGATCTCTCGCATCAAGCTCTTGGGCCGCATGGATGTGGTGGAGCGTCGGCGGCCGCTGGATGGTCGCATCAAGACTCGCAATCCGGCCGGCGATGAGGTGGAAATGCGCCTCTCGACCCTGCCGACGGCCTTCGGCGAGAAGATGGTGATGCGGATTTTTGACCCCGACACGGCGGTCAAGGACCTATCCATGCTGGGCTTCTCGCCGCATGACAACGAGCGTTGGGAGAAGCTGGTGCAGCGGCCGCACGGCATCATTCTGGTGACGGGCCCTACCGGTAGCGGCAAGACCACCACGCTGTATTCGACGCTCAAGCGCTTGGCTACCGACGAGGTCAATGTCTGCACGATCGAGGACCCGATCGAAATGATCGAGCCGGCGTTCAATCAGACCCAGGTGCAGACGGTGCTGGATTTTGGTTTCGCCGAAGGCCTGCGGGCCTTGATGCGCCAGGATCCTGACATCATCATGGTCGGCGAGATTCGCGACCTGGCGACGGCCGAAATGGCAATTCAAGCTGCGCTGACCGGGCATCTGGTCTTCAGCACCTTGCACACCAATGATGCGGCTGCGGCGATCACGCGGCTGACCGATCTGGGTGTGCCGTCTTACCTGATCAGCGCGACGGTGATTGGCGTGCTGGCGCAGCGCCTGGTGCGCACGCTATGCAAACATTGCAAGGTGCCCGATCCCAGCGTGACCCGGGACACGCTCAACGAGATGCTCAAGCATTGGCGCATGAATGGCGGCGTCAAGCCTTACAAGGCGGTTGGTTGCCTGGAATGCCGCAACACCGGTTTCCGGGGGCGCGCCGGGCTTTATGAGTTGCTGACGATAGAGGAGTCGGTCAAAGCGCATCTGCATCCGACACCCGACATCTCGGCGCTGCGTCGCCAAGCTGTTCAAGAAGGCCTGCGGCCCTTGCGTTTGGCGGGTGCGATGAAGGTTGCCGAGGGCATGACCACATTGGAAGAAATCTTGCGCAGCACGCCGCAGTGGCAAAGTTAAGGCCGCCGCTGCTGATTTACTGCGCGTAAGCCATACTGGTTTGGCGTTTTGCGACACCTAGAATTCTTGCTCAACAGAATTCCCAGGGCGGCCAGGCAATGAAGATCAAGAGTCAGCGAGATTTTTTTTCGGGCCTGCTGTTTGTGGCCGTGGGGTTGGCGTTCGCCTGGGCCTCCAAGGAATACAGCTTCGGCTCATCGGCCCAGCCCGGCCCGGCCTATTTCCCCTTCGGTCTAGGCGTTCTTTTGGCCCTGCTCGGCGGCATGGTCTTGTTCAAGGCGCTGACCATTGAGACCGAGGACGGTGAGCCCATCGGCCGCGTCGCTTGGCGACCCTTGCTCATCATCATCGCGGCCATCTGCCTGTTTGGCTGGATGTTGCCGCGCCTCGGCCTGGTCTTGACCTTGCCCGCCGTGGTTTTGCTGTCGTCCTTGGCCGGAGACGAGTTCAAGGTGAAAGATGCCTTGCTCAACTGCGCCCTGCTGACCTTCGGGAGTTGGCTGATTTTTGTCTGGGGTTTGCGGCTGATTATTCCGGTCTGGCCCACAATTTTTGCTGCTTGAGGGCGACAGGCATGGATCTTCTGAGTAATTTGTCGCTGGGTTTTCACACGGCGCTGACTTTTCAAAATCTGCTCTATGCCTTTGGCGGCGCGGTGCTGGGAACCTTGATTGGCGTGTTGCCTGGGCTCGGCCCGGTCGCCACGATCGCGATGCTGTTGCCTTCCATTTACGCCTTGGATGCAACTCCGGCCTTGATCATGCTGGCCGGCATCTATTACGGCGCGCAGTACGGTGGTTCGACCACGGCTATTTTGATCAATGTGCCGGGTGAGTCCAGCTCGGTGGTGACGGCCATCGATGGCTATCAGATGGCGCGCCAGGGCCGTGCAGGAGCGGCCTTGGCTGTGGCCGGCTTGGGGTCTTTTTTTGCCGGCTGTGTGGGCACCATCATCATTGCGGCATTTGCGCCGCCGTTGACCGAGTTGGCCTTCAAATTTGGCCCGGCCGAGTATTTCTCGCTGATGGTGCTGGGCTTGGTTGGCGCTGTGGTCTTGGCATCGGGCTCCTTGGTCAAGGCGATTGCGATGATTTTGTTGGGGCTGCTGCTGGGTCAGATCAACACAGATGTGATCTCGGGTACACCGCGGTTCTCGTTCGGCATCCCGGAATTGAGCGATGGCCTGGGTTTTGTGGTGGTCGCCATGGGCATTTTCGGCTTTGGTGAAATCATCGCCAACCTGGGGCTACCGGCCGAGCATCGCGAGGTGTTTACTCATGATGTGAAGGGGCTGTGGCCCAGCAAGCAAGACTTCAAGGAAGCCTGGCCCTCGGTGGTGCGCGGCACCGCTCTGGGCTCGGTGCTGGGTGTGCTGCCGGGCGGCGGCGCTTTGCTGGCCTCATTTGCGGCCTACACCTTGGAAAAGAAAATCGTCAAGAACCCGCGTGTGCCTTTCGGCAAAGGCGCCATTCAAGGTGTGGCGGGTCCGGAGGCGGCTAACAACGCCGGCGCCCAGACCAGCTTTATTCCAATGTTGACGCTGGGTATCCCGCCCAATGCGGTGATGGCCTTGATGGTCGGCGCGATGACGATCAAGGGTATTCAGCCCGGACCGCAGGTGATGGTCAGCAACCCGGAGTTGTTCTGGGGCTTGATCGCGTCGATGTGGGTGGGCAATCTGATGCTGGTGGTTTTGAACCTGCCCTTGATCGGCATTTGGATCAAGCTGTTGACCGTGCCCTATCGGTTTTTGTTCCCCGCCATCGTGACCTTTTGCTGCATCGGCGCTTACACGCTCAACAACAACAACTTCGATGTTTTTGTGACGGCTGTCTTCGCCTTGCTGGGTTATGTGTTTTACAAGCTGAACTGCGAGCCTGCGCCCTTGCTATTGGGCTTCATCCTGGGTCCGATGATGGAGGAGAACCTGCGCCGCGCACTGCTGTTATCGCGTGGCGACTGGGGGACGTTCATGTCGCGCCCCTTATCCGCCGGGCTCTTGATCGCGGCGCTTTTGATGGTGGTGATGGTGATGCTTCCCTCGATCAAGAACAAACGGGAAGAAGCGTTTCAAGAGGAGTGAATTGCATGAAGCCAGGTGCGTCTGCTGGCTTTTGATTTCTTGGCCGAGGGCAGAGCTGGCTCTGATGTCCGATGAACGCTGGCGTCTTGCGAACTTGCGATGGGTTTCTTCGGCATTCGCTTACGCGCCAAAGAGTCGCTCTTGCTGTGTGCAGCGGCACAAACGGGCTTGTCCCTTTATTTGGTGCTATAGTCGTGGGCTTCGCTGCTGAGGTTCACGCCCAGGCAGCGGCAGAGGTAGTAAAAAGGAAGTGCAAAAGAAAATTTCGATGCACTTGACGGATTTGAAGAAAATCAGTCATAATCCCGCTTCTGCGCTGCTAGCGAATGCGTTAGTAGCCAAGCAAAAACAAGAAGTTAGGCCTAGGCCGGACACTTGAGCTCTTTAATAATTCACAGCCGATAAGCGTGGG
>NZ_JAQQXT010000016.1:0-124014 GCF_028595345.1 Roseateles albus
ACCCTTGAGGAGCATCCCATGAGCGAAGTTATTCTCAAAGTCGCCGGAGTCTCCAAGCGTTTTGGTGGCCTACAAGCGCTGGCCGACGTCGGCATTCAAATCAACAAGGGCCAGGTCTACGGCTTGATCGGCCCCAACGGCGCCGGCAAGACGACCTTCTTCAACGTCATCACCGGCCTGTACACGCCGGACGCAGGTACCTTCGAGCTGGGCGGCACGCCTTATGCGCCGACCGCCGTGCACGAAGTCGCCAAGACCGGCATTGCACGCACCTTCCAGAACATCCGGCTGTTTGCTGAGATGACCGCGCTGGAAAACGTGATGGTGGGTCGCCACATCCGCACGAACTCCGGCTTGCTGGGCGCGATCTTCCGCACCCCCGGCTTCAAGAACGAAGAGGCCGCGATCGCCAAACGTGCGCAGGAGTTGCTCGACTATGTCGGCATCGGCAAGTACGCGGAGTTCAAGGCGCGCACCTTGAGCTACGGCGATCAGCGACGTTTGGAGATCGCGCGGGCCTTGGCCACCGACCCCAAGCTGATCGCCTTGGACGAGCCGGCCGCCGGCATGAACGCGACCGAGAAGGTGGTGCTCAGAGAGTTGATCGACCGGATCCGCAAGGACGGGCGCACCATCCTCTTGATCGAACATGATGTGAAGTTGGTGATGGGCTTGTGCGACCGCGTGTCGGTGCTGGACTACGGCAAGCAGATTGCCGAAGGCACGCCCTACGACGTCCAGCGCAACGAGAAGGTGATCGAAGCCTATCTGGGCGCCGGTCACAAGAACCACTGAAAGAGCAGCCAAATGACAGCAAACATATTACTCAAAGTCAGCGGGCTCAAGGTGGCTTATGGCGGCATCCAGGCCGTCAAGGGCGTGGACTTCGAAGTGGCGCAGGGCGAGCTGGTCAGCCTGATCGGGGCTAACGGCGCCGGCAAGAGCACCACGCTCAAGGCCGTCACGGGCCTGCAGCCGGTGGCCGCCGGCGACATCGAATACATGGGTAAATCGATCAAGGGCCAAGGTGCTTGGGACTTGGTCAAGCAAGGCCTGGTGATGGTGCCGGAAGGGCGGGGTACCTTCACGCGCATGACCATCACCGAGAACCTGCAGATGGGCGCCTATATCCGCAGCGACAAAAAAGGCATCGAGGACGACATCGACAAAGTGTTCGCTATCTTCCCTCGCCTCAAAGAGCGGCGGCTGCAACTGGCCGGCACGATGTCGGGCGGCGAGCAGCAGATGTTGGCGATGGGCCGCGCCTTGATGACGCAGCCCAAGGTCTTGCTCTTGGACGAGCCCTCGATGGGCTTGAGCCCCATCATGGTGGACAAGATCTTCGAAGTCGTGAACGACATCCACAAGCAGGGCGTGACGATTTTGTTGGTCGAACAAAACGCCAGCCGCGCGCTGCAGATTGCCAACCGGGGCTATGTGATGGAGTCGGGCCTAGTGACGATGACGGGCGAGGGCAAGACGCTGCTGAATGACCCGAAGGTCAGGGCGGCTTACCTAGGCGAGTGAGGGTTCGGCCGGGTGGAAAAAAGGCGGCCAGTGGCCGCCTTTTTGTTGGGTGCTTGGATGCTCAGACCGGCTTGACCAGCTTGGCACGCGCCCAGGCGTCGGCGACGCGGCCGGGGGTGGAGTTCTCCAGCTTGACGCGCTCCAGCAATTCGGCGACTCGCTCTCCGATACGGCTGACCTCGGCCATCACGGCCGACTCTTCGCCTTCGTTGCGGTACTCGCGGGCCACGCTGATGATGCCGCCGGCGTTGACCAGATAGTCGGGCAGGTAGCAGATGCCGCGCTGCTGCAAGGCGTCGCCATCGGCGGCGGTGGCCAATTGGTTGTTGGCCGCACCGGCAATCAGCTGAGCGCGGATTTGAGGCACGCTGACGCTGTTGAGCGCGGCGCCCAAGGCGCAAGGCGCCAGCACATCGACATCGGCCGACAAGATTTCGTCAATGCCGACCGCTTGCGCGCCCAGCAGTTGCTGCGCACGGGCAATTTTTGCGGCGTCCACATCGGTGACGACCAGCTTGGCGCCGGCCTTGTGCAGAAATTCGGCCAGATGCCAGCCGACCGCGCCCAGACCTTGGATCGCCACGCGCACGCCTTCGAGCGAGCTGCGCTTCAGGTGCAACTTGACGCCGGCTTCGATCGAAACAAACACGCCCCAAGCGGTCTTGGGGCTAGGGTCGCCACCAAAAGCACCGGCGCGCGGGATGCCGCTGACATATTGCGTTTGGGCCTGCATGCCCAGCATGTCGGCGGTGGTGGTGCCGACGTCTTCGGCGGTGATGTAGGCGCCGTCCAAAGACTGCACGGCGCGGCCAAAGGCGGCGAACAGGGCTGGGCGGTCAAACTGGCCGGCCGGCTTGATGATAACGGCCTTGCCGCCGCCAAAAGGCAGGTCAGCCAAGGCGTTTTTCAAGCTCATGCCTTGCGACAAGCGCAGCGCGTCGTTCAGCGCGGCCAACTCGTTGTCGTAGGTCCAGAAGCGGCAGCCGCCAAATGCGGGGCCGCGGGCGGTGCTGTGCACGGCCAGAATCGCCTTCAGGCCGGTCTCGGCGTCGGCCGCCAGCAACACGCGCTCATGCGGGGCTTGGTCGGGCAGACCGAACAGGGAAGAGGGGATGGATGAAGCAGGAGCGGCCGCGATGGCGCGCGCGAAATCAGAAATTGCATTCATGTCTTGATGGCACTCGTGATGCGGTTGAACGGGCTGGGTAGCCCAGGAATCGGCTGCTTTTGGTAGCCGAGGCCGGCAAGTGTAATGGGGGTGCAGGCAGCCGGCCAAATCGGCTGGGGCTGAAAAGCCGCAAATTTCCTCACAAAGCCTGAAAACCACCCGCTCTCAGGGTGACGACCAAGGTGTCGCGGTAGCCATGGTCGGCCGTCGGTTGAATCGGCGTGGTTTCGTGAATCACGCGCTCGTCGTCGAGCAGCAGCAGGGTCCAGGGTTCGCTCATGGTGAAACGTTGCCCACTCGGGCCATTGGCTTCAAAAACCCGCGACTCGCCGCCTTTAATGCCATGGCGATCCACAAAAAACACCGCGACGAAATCCACGCCGTCGCGGTGCGCGCCCTCCGGCGTTGGGCGGCCAATGCCGTCGGTGGTGTCGATGCGAAATTGGTGCGCCTCGATGAACCAGCGGCGCTCACCTTTCAGGCGCGAGGCCACGCCGGCCAGACCGAGCATCAGCTGCCGCCAAACCGGCAATTGGCAAAGTTCCTCCGCCAAAGGTTCGAACCATCGTTCGATCCCGCCGTGCAAGGCGTTGTAATCTAGCGGCTGCCAATGCGCCCGGTGCGCAACAGGGGTCAAGACCTGACCCTCAGCGCCAACTTCAGCGACAAAGCAACCGTGACGACGAAAGCGGTAGCGGCCGCCGTCACGCAGATAGGCGTCCGGCGGCAGGTCGGCCCAGAACTTCGGCAATTCGGCCAAGTCCTCAAGCCGGCAAGCCAGCGTGGCGGGCAGGCTGCTGGGCGCAATGACCACCGCACCTTGCTCGCGCAACTGCGCCTCGAAGCATTCAGCGGCGACATAGGGCGGTGTAAACATCATGGCGCAGTCTGGCCTTCAGTTGGATTGAGCTTGGTTTTTGTCGGCTTCGGAGGTGAAAGAGTCGGCGTAAAACTCTTCCGCCGGCAAGCCGCATTTGGCGACGAATTCGGCCTTGGCCGAGTCCACCATCACCGGCGCGCCGCAGGCATAAACCTGGTAAGCCGACAGATCTGGCAAGTCGGCCATCACCGCTTGATGAACAAAGCCGGTGCGGCCGCTCCAGCCGTCTTCGGACTTGGCCTCGGATAGCACCGGGACGTAGCTCAAGCCGGGCGTGCTGGCGGCCGCCTGCAGCGCCCAATCATGCAAGTACAGATCGGCCTTGCTGCGGCAGCCCCAGTACAGCGTGGTCGGCCGCGTCAGGCCCAGATGCTGAATGCGCTCGATGATGGCTTTAAGTGGCGCAAAGCCGGTGCCACTGCCCAGCAGCACGATGGGCTTGTCGCTGTCCTCGCGCAGGAAGAAACTGCCGAACGGGCCTTCCATGCGCAGGATGTCTTTCTCCTTCAGGGCGCTGAAGACGTGGTCGGTGAACTTGCCGCCCGGCATGTGGCGGATATGCAGTTCGATGAAGCCCGGCATGCTGTGCGGCGCATTGGCCATGCTGTAGCTGCGGCGGGCGCCGTCGCGCAAGATGAACTCGACGTATTGGCCGGCGTGGAACTGAAAGTTCTGGGTGGCCGGCAATTGCAGGCGCAAGACCGCGACATCGGCCGTGGGCTTTTCCACACTGGCGATGCGGCTGGGCAACTTGAGCACAGGGAATTCTCCGGCGCCCGGCACGGTGCGGGCTTCAAGGGTGCAGTCGGTCTGCGGCGTGGCGCAGCAGGTCAGCACAAAGCCGGCGGCTTCTTCGGCTTCGGTCAAGGTCTTGGCCTGATGGGCGCCGTGAATCACGCGGCCTTCGAGCAGGCGGCTTTTGCAAGATCCGCAGGCGCCATCGCGGCAGCCATAGGGCAGGCCGATGCCGCCCCGTATGGCCGCGCTCAGCAGAGTTTCATCACGTTCGACGGAAAAGACGCGCCCGCTGGGCTGTACGGTGACCTGAAAATTCATGTGATGGCGCTTCTAAATGCAAGGCGGCCCGGGAAAGCCGGGCCGTACACTGAGTCGCTATTTTGCCTGAGCTTGAAACATGTCCATCGGATCGCTTGCTATCCCCTCTTCAACAGCCGGCTTGGCTGCGGGTTCCTACCCGGTCAAGTTCGGGCGGCCCCGTTTGTTGATCGTCGGTTGCGGTGACGTGGGCATGCGGGTACTGCGTCAGCTGCGTCGCACGGCCGGGCGTTGGCAAGTGCTGGTTTTGAGTTCAAGCCCCGGGCGCCTGGCGGAGCTGCGTGGGGCGGGTGCCCGGGTGCTGATGGGTAATCTGGATCAAGCCGACACGCTGGCGCGCCTGGGCGGCGTTGCCGATGTGGTGTTGCATCTTGCGCCGCCGGCAAGCAGCGGCGCCGAGGACAGGCGCACGGCCAATTTGCTGCGGGCGCTGGCGCGCAGCCAGAGCCCCAAGCGCCTCATTTACGCCAGCACGACTGGGGTTTACGGTGACTGCCAAGGCGCTCGGCTTGATGAGTCCAGGCCTGCCGCTCCCAGTACCGATCGGGCGCGGCGTCGGGTGGATGCCGAGCAGCGCATCCGCCGCTTCGGTGCCGAACATGGGACGGCGGTGACGATTTTGCGCATCCCCGGCATTTATGCTTCCGACCGGATCGGTGGCCATCCGCGCGAGCGTTTGGCGCGTGGCTCGCCGGTGTTGCGGCGCGAGGACGATGTGTTCACCAACCATATACATGCCGATGACCTTGCGCGCGCCTGCGTTCTGGCGCTGTCCAAAGGTCCGAATCAGCGCGTGCTGCATGTCTGTGATGACAGCGAAATGCTGATGGGGGACTACTTCGATCTGGCGGCCGATCTTTGCGGTCTGCCGCGTCCTCAGCGGGTGAGCCGCGCGCAGGCTCAAGAGCTGATGTCGCCTATGCAACTCAGCTTCATGAGCGAATCCAGACGGCTGATCAATCAGCGCCTGAAAACCGAGTTAGGACTGCGGCTGCTTTACGGCCAGATTGCCGCTGGCCTTGTGGCTTGATCAGCGTCGGCGCGCGCCGCCGCGCCAGTAGCGAATTAGCAGGTAGGCACCCAACATGCCGCCCAGATGGGCGAAATGCGCGACGCTGCTGTTGTTGTTTAAACCCAGCAGCAATTCCAGCGCACCAAAGATGGCCACAAAGTACTTGGCCTTCATCGGGATAGGCGGGAACAGCGGCACGATGATCCGGTCGGGGAAAAGCATGCCAAAGGACAGCAACAGACCGAACAGCGCGCCCGAGGCGCCGACCGTTGGTGCCATCGATCCCATCAGCAAGGTCACGATCAACTGCACCACTGCTGCGCTCAGAGTGCTGGCAACCAATATTTGCGTATAACGCTTGGCGCCCCAGACGCGCTCCAACTCCGAGCCAAACATCCACAGGCCCAGCATATTGAAAAACAGATGGAATTCGCCGCCATGCAAAAAGGCGTAGGAAATCGGCTGCCAGGGCATGAAGCGGCCCGACTGCAAGGGCCACAACTCAAAGGGGATCTGCATGCCGCGGGGCAGGAGCAAAAAGGCGCAGTAAAAACCCACACAAGCCAACATAAAGGCTTTGGTAACTGGAGGGATATGGGGCATAGGAATGTCGTCGCTCTCAAGATGCCGCGATGGGAGGCTGGGCGCAAAGACGCCACACGGATGCTCCAGTGTAAACGCTGCCTTTAACGAGGCTTTCGACGCTGCCGTCATGGGAAGTAACAAAGTACCTGCATTGCGCTTGGACGCAAAAAAGCCACCTCAAGGGTGGCTGTCTGCAATGAACGTTGTTGCCTTCGCCCATCAATTTCAACTTCGATTTACCCGCCACCCTAGTTTGCACTATGGTGCCCGAGGCCGGACTCGAACCGGCACACCTTGCGGCGGGGGATTTTGAGTCCCCTGCGTCTACCGATTCCGCCACCCGGGCTGGGTGTTGGCAGGTTTGTCGCTGCTGAAGCCCACGATTATGCCACGAGAATTTCAAAGCTGTAAACACTTATTTGAGTTTGACTGCCACAATGCCGTTCATGAGCAAGAAAATCAGCAAAAAACAGTACCCCAGTCTTGAGGATGTGATCGGCAATACGCCCTTGATCCGCTTGCAGCGCCTATTGGAGCCCGAGTTGGCCGCGCGCGGCAATGTGATCCTGGCCAAGCTGGAAGGCAACAACCCCGCAGGCTCGGTGAAGGACCGGCCTGCCATCAGCATGATTCGTCGGGCCGAAGAGCGCGGCGAGATCAAGCCGGGCGATACCTTGATCGAGGCAACCTCCGGCAACACCGGCATTGCCTTGGCGATGGCGGCTGCAGTGCGCGGCTATCGCATGGTGTTGATCATGCCCGAGGATTTATCGATCGAGCGGGCTCAAACCATGAAGGCATTTGGTGCCGAATTGATCCTGACGCCCAGATCCGGCGGTATGGAATACGCCCGCGATCTGGCCGAGCAGATGCAAAAAGATGGCAAGGGGCGGGTGCTGGATCAATTCGCTAACGCTGACAATCCGCGCGTCCACTATGAGACAACCGGCCCGGAGCTATGGCGTGACACCAGCGGGCAGATCACCCACTTCGTCAGCGCCATGGGTACGACGGGCACCATCACCGGGGTTTCTCATTATTTGAAGGAGAAGAACCCAGCGGTACGCATCATCGGTGCGCAGCCGGCCGAGGGTTCGCGCATCCCGGGCATTCGCAAATGGCCGCAGGCCTACCTGCCGAAAATCTATGACGAGCAGGCCGTTGATGAACTGGTTTTGGTGAATCAGGTCGACGCCGAGGAAATGGCGCGCCGCATGGCCAGGGAGGAGGGCATCTTTGCTGGCATCTCGGCGGCTGGTGCTTGCTGGGTGGCGTTGCAGTTGGCTCGCACGGTGGAGAACGCGACGATTGCATTCATTGTTTGCGACCGGGGTGACCGCTATCTGTCAACAGGCGTCTTCCCTGCCTGAATTGCTGCGGGTGCAATGCGGGCGGGCATTTAAGATAGGCTAGACAGGCGGATAAGCCATCAGCTCATTTAGCCAGATCAAGGATCAGTAGAAAATGGACGTGCAAAAAGAACTCGATACGAGGGGCCTGAATTGCCCTTTGCCTATTCTGAAGGCCAAAAAAGCCTTGGCTGAAATGGAGAGCGGGCAGCTTTTGAAGGTCATCGCGACCGATCCAGGTTCGACGCGTGACTTTCAAGCATTTGCCCGCCAAACCGGCAATGAGTTGGTGGAGCAAAGCACGCAAGCGGATGAATTCATCCATGTGCTGAAGCGTCGCTGAGCGCAAGGCTCACAACACAAGTCGGCTCACCAAGCCGACGCCATCAAAAAAAGCCACGCATGCGTGGCTTTTTTGCGTCTGAGCGGGCAGGAAAAGTTCAGAGCTCCAAGGTCTTTAGGAATTCCCTGAAACCTGCGCCCAACTGCGGGTGCGCCATGGCCAATTCGACATTGGCCTGTAAAAAACCTTCCTTGCTGCCGCAGTCATAACGCTTGCCTTCATAGGCATAGGCAAACACCTTTTCGCGACGAAGAAGGCCTGCGATCCCGTCGGTCAGCTGAATCTCGCCACCGACGCCGCGCGGCTGGTTGGCAATTTCGTGAAAGACGCCGGGGGTCAAGATGTAGCGGCCGGCGACGGCCATACGGGAAGGTGCATCTTCGGGTGCGGGCTTTTCGACGATGCGCGTCACGTCCATCAGCCTGTCGTTGATGTGCGTGCCGGCGACGATGCCGTAACGGCGCGTGTGCTCGGCAGGAACTTCTTGCACCGCCAAGATGGACGCTCGCCAATCGGTGAACTGCTCAACCATCTGTTTGAGCACGGGAGGCCGGCCCACCATCAAGTCATCGGCCAGCAGCACGGCAAAAGGCTCGTTACCGACCAAGCGCTGCGCGCAAAGCACCGCATGACCCAGGCCCAAAGCCTGAGCTTGGCGGACGTAGACGCATTCCATATCGTCGGGCTTGACGCTGCGCACCACTTCCAATAATTCTTGCTTACCCGCCTGTTCGAGGGCTATCTCTAATTCGAAAGTCATGTCAAAGTGATCTTCGATAGGGCGCTTGTGGCGGCCGGTCACGAAAATCATTTCTCTGATGCCGGCGGCGTAGGCTTCTTCGACCGCATATTGGATCAAGGGTTTGTCGACCACCGGCAGCATCTCTTTGGGCTGCGCCTTGGTGGCGGGCAAAAACCGGGTACCTAAACCGGCAACGGGGAAGATTGCCTTCGTGATTGCATTGACTGCCATAACCGTACACTCTCCTATTGGCTGGGCGCATTGTTGCATGTGGAATTATCTGGAGCATTTGCGCCAAAGCCGAGATTACAACATCGAAAAATGACATGAGCCTGCTGATCCTGGAACCGCTTGAATCCGAAGTCATGCAATGGCTGTCGGAGCGCAATAGCGTACGCTTTGCGCCGGAATTGGTGGGCGAGACTGCGCAGCTTTTGCAGGCCTTGCATCAAACCCGAGCCTTGATCGTGCCGCCCAGCGTGGCCGTTGATGCCGCACTTTTGCGTGCGGCGCCGCGTCTGCGGGTGGTCGGGCGCATGAGTGCGGGCGGCGAGAATATTGATTTGGAGGCTTGCCGTGCCGCGCGTGTGGAAGTGATCCGCAGCTTGACGGCCACTGCCAGTGCCGAGGCCGAGTTCGCGATCGGCGCCTTGTTGGCTTTGCTGCGACGCGTGCCGGTCTTGGCCAGCGACGGCATGATGGTGGGCCGCGAGTTGGGCTGCGCGACGATTGGCTTGATCGGCATGACGCCGGCCTCACGCATCTTGGCGCAGCTGCTGCCGGCCTTTGGCACGCGGGTCATCGGTTATGACCCTAGCCTGCACCAAAGTGACCCTCTATGGGCGCAGTGGGGCATTGCACCGTTGCCCTTGCGCGACTTGATGGAGCAAAGTGACGGTGTGTGCGTGCAGCTCGGTTACTTCCCACGCTACCGTGGCCTGATGGGCGAGCGCGTGCTGGGCTTTGCCAAGCCAGATCAAGTGCTGGTCAGCATCGCGCACTCGGCGATTTTTGATGATCAGGCCTTGGCCGACGCGCTCACCAGCGGCCGCATCCTGGCCGCCTGGTTCGACAGCATGGAGCCGGGCCTGCAAGAGCCAGGCTGCCCCTTACACGGCGTGCCTTCGTTCCAGGTCACGCCCAGGCTGGCCAGCACGACACGCGAGTCGCGCGCACGCGCCGCCTGGGGTGTGGCGCGGCGCGTCGACGAGTTGCTGGCGGCGCCGCCGGAGCCGGCGCCGGAATTCAGAATCAGTGCGCCAGGCGGCTTAGCTGATCCTTTAGCCGAACGACGGTGGCGCTAAAGTCGGTCAGGCGCTGACGTTCCTGCTCCACCACCGCGGCAGGCGCGCGCGCGATAAAGCTCTCGGTGCCGAGCTTGGCCGTGATCTTGACGATCTCGCCTTCCAGGCGTGCGATTTCCTTGTTCAGGCGTGCAGTCTCGGCTTCGACGTCGATCTCCACATGCAAGGCCAAGCGGGCCTCGCCATGCACCAGCACCGGCGAGTTGGCGCTGGCTGCTGCAAAAGCCGCTTCATCCGCGATGAACTGAACCTCGCTGAGCTTGGCCAGCGTCTTCAGGAAGGGTGCAGCCTCGGCCACAAAGCCGGTGTCTCCGCCCACCAGCAGCGGCACGCGCGCCGAGGCCGATAGATTCATTTCGCTGCGCAGGCTCCGGCAGGTGCTGACGATGGCCTTGAGGTTGTCCACCCAGGCACAGGCAGCCGCATTGATGCGCTCGGGCTGGGCGATGGGGTAAGTCGCATTGACCAGGTACTCGCTTGTCTTGCGTCCGGCGATCGGTGCCACCGTCTGCCACAGTTCCTCGGTGATGAAGGGAGCGATCGGGTGCAGCAGACGCAGAATTGTTTCCAGCACGCGGATCAGCGTGCGGCGGGTGGCGCGCTGCTGTGCCTCTGAGCCGTTCTGGATCTGCACCTTGGCGATTTCCAAATACCAGTCGCAGTACTCATCCCAGACGAAGGAGTAGATGGCGTTGGCGACGAAGTCCAAACGGTATTCGGCGAAGCCTTGGGCCATGGTCTGTTCGACTTTTTGCAACTCGCTGCTGATCCAGCGGTCGGCCTGGCTGAAGGCCAGGTAGCCGTGGAACTCGGCGCCCGGCGCGCATTGCTCCTTGCTGTGCTCTTTCAGGCCGCAGTCCTGACCCTCGGTGTTCATCAGCACAAAGCGGGTCGCGTTCCAGAGCTTGTTGCAGAAGTTGCGATAGCCCTCGCAGCGCTTGGTGTCAAAGCTGATATTGCGGCCCAGCGACGCCAGCGAGGCGAAGGTGAAGCGCAGTGCATCGGCGCCAAAGGCGGGGATGCCTTCGGGGAATTCTTTTTCGGTCGCCTTGCGCACCTTGGGTGCCGTTTCCGGGCGGCGCAGGCCGTGTGAGCGCTTGTCCAGCAGGGGCGCCAATGCGATGCCATCGATCAGGTCGACCGGATCCAGCACATTGCCTTCGGACTTGCTCATCTTCTGGCCCTGTGCGTCGCGCACCAGGCCATGGATATAGACATGCTTGAACGGCACTTGACCGTTTGGATGCGCCTCGGACTTGGTGAAATGCTTGGTCATCATGATCATCCGGGCGACCCAGAAGAAGATGATGTCGTAACCCGTTACCAAGACGGAGGAGGGCAGAAACAGGTCTTGCTCCAGCGTCTTGGCGGGCCAACCCAGGGTCGAGAAGGGCACGAGGGCACTGGAATACCAGGTGTCCAGCACATCCTCGTCGCGGGTCAATGTGCCCGTGTAGCCGGCGGCCGTGGCCTTGGCGCGCGCTTCGTCCTCATCACGCGCCACGAACAACTCGCCGCCCGCGCCGTACCAGGCCGGGATCTGATGGCCCCACCAGAGCTGGCGCGAAATGCACCAGTCGTTGATATTGCCCATCCAATGGTTATAAGTATTGACCCATTGCTCCGGGTAGAACTTGACGTCGCCCGAGGCGACTGCCTCAACCGCGCCTTGGGCAATGCTTTTGCCGTCGGCGCCGGGCTTGTTCATCGCCACAAACCACTGATCGGTCAACATCGGCTCGATCACCTGGCCGGTGCGCTCGCAGCGCGGCACCATCAGCTTGTGCTTTTTGACCTCGACCAAGAAGCCGGCGGCCTCCAGATCAGCGACGATCTTTTTGCGCGCAACGAAGCGGTCCAGGCCTTGATACACCAAGGGCGCGGCCTCGTTGATCTTGGCGTCCAGTGTCAGCACGCAGATCAAGGGCAGGCCGTGGCGCTGACCGACCGCATAGTCGTTGGTGTCATGTGCGGGCGTGACCTTGACGACGCCGGTGCCGAAGGCTTTGTCAACATAATCATCAGCAATGACGGGGATCTGCCTGTCGCACAGCGGCAGCACGACTTGCTTGCCGATCAAGGTCGCATACCGCTCGTCTTCAGGATGCACCATCACGGCCACGTCGCCCAGCATGGTTTCCGGGCGAGTGGTGGCGACGACCAGATCGCCGCTACCGTCGGCGAGTGGGTAGCGGATATGCCAGAGGAAGCCGTCTTCCTCTTCGCTGCTCACTTCCAGATCCGACACCGCCGACTTCAGCACCGGGTCCCAGTTGACCAGTCGCTTGCCGCGGTAGATCAGGCCTTCGTCGAACAAGCGAACAAAGGTCTCGCTGACGACCTTTGACAGACCTGCGTCCATCGTGAAGTATTCGTGCTCCCAAGATACGCTGTCACCCATGCGGCGCATCTGGCGCGTGATGGTGTCGCCGGACTCTTTTTTCCACTCCCAGACGCGCGCAACGAAGTTCTTGCGGCCCAGATCATGGCGGGTTTTCGCACCTTCCTCGCCCTTGTCGGCCAGTTGACGCTCGACGACGATTTGCGTTGCGATGCCGGCATGGTCGGTGCCGGGCACCCACAGGGTGTTGTGGCCCAGCATGCGGTGGTAGCGCGTCAACGAGTCCATGATGGTCTGGTTGAAAGCATGGCCCATATGCAGGGTGCCGGTCACATTGGGTGGCGGCAACTGTATGCAAAACGACTCGCGGGCAGCGTCCAACGTGGGCTTGTACAAGCCCTTGGCTTCCCACAAGGGACCCCAATGAGCTTCAAGGGCGGCGGGTTCAAACGATTTGGCGAGTTCGGTCATGATGGCGCTGAAAAGGCAAGGGGCGTCTCCCGCAAAGGAGGCGCCCCATTCAATGAGTGGGAGTGGCTTGATTGTCCTACATGAACAAATGTTCCCCCGCGTTCTCCCCCCCGAGAACAACGTAATTCACCTTGCGCAGGTCCGCCAAGGTTTTGCCGCCGGAATACGACACCGAGCTTTGCAGGTCTTCTTGCATTTCTCGCAAGGTGTCGGCCAGCTTGCCTTTGACGGGCTCTAGGATGCGTTTGCCCTCGACATGCTTGTATTCGCCCTTGTTGAAGTCGCTGGCTGAGCCGTAATACTCCTTGAAGAGCTTGCCGTCTACCTCGACGGTGTTGCCGGGCGACTCTTCATGGCCGGCGAAGAGTGAGCCGATCATCACCATCGCCGCACCAAAACGCATGCTCTTGGCGATGTCACCGTGGTGGCGGATGCCGCCATCGGCGACGATGGGTTTGGTCGCGACGCGAGCACACCACTTCAGGGCCGATAGCTGCCAGCCGCCGGTGCCAAAGCCTGTTTTCAAGCGGGTGATGCAAACCTTGCCCGGGCCGATGCCGACCTTGGTGGCGTCGGCCCCCCAGTTTTCCAGATCGATCACACCTTCGGGTGTGCCCACGTTGCCGGCAATCACAAAGCTGTCGGGCAGCTTGTTCTTGATGTGCGCGATCATGCGTTGCACGCTGTCGGCGTGGCCATGTGCAATATCGATGGTGATGTAGTCGGCATCAATGCCTTCGGCGGCGAGGCGGTCAATCACGGCGTAATCAGCGGCCTGCACGCCCGAGCTGATCGACACGAACAAGCCCTTGTCCCGCATGGACTTGGCGTAAGCCACGGTGTCGAGATCAAAGCGGTGCATCACATAGAAGTAGCCGTTACGGGCCAAATGCTCGGTGATGCTTTCGTCCACCACGGTTTTCATATTGGCCGGTACTGCGGGCAATTTGAAGCGGCGCGGGCCGAATTGGACCGAGGTATCGCATTCGCTGCGGCTTTCTACACGGCATTTACGTGGCAGCAGCAGGATGTTGTCGTAGTCAAAGATTTCCATGATGGAGTGGTTCCGGGTTCGCAAATTTCGGTGTGCGTTCACGCAGTGCACACCTGGGGCTGCGAGCGCTTGACTTGGACGTCCGGTAGGCTGGTCGCGATGCCATCAGCAAAGGATGGTGCGGCCAAAAAAACCGGGCGCCAATATTTGGGCCCGGTGAGTGATTCTACGCGACTTGCGCGCGGGCCAATCAAGCCAGCAACTTCAGCAATTCATGCGCTACCAATTCGGAAGAGGCCGGGTTTTGCCCGGTCACCAACTTGCCGTCAAGCACTGCATAGGGCTGCCAATCGGCCGCCTTGCTGTAGTCGCCGCCGTGGGCTTTGAGCATATCTTCGACCAAGAAGGGCACGATATCGGTCAATTGCACCGCCGCCTCTTCGCTATTGGTGAAGCCGGTCACGCGCCGGCCTTGTACCAGTGGCGAGCCGTCCGCGTTTTGGGTGTGACGCAGGACGCCCGGCGCATGGCAAACAGCCCCGACCGGCTTGTTGGCGCGGGCAAAAGCTTCGATCAAGGCGATCGAGACTTTGTCCTCGGCCAAGTCCCACAAAGGGCCGTGGCCGCCGGGGTAGAAAACTGCGTCGAAATCCGTCGCTGTGAGGCCGGCCAACTTGCTGCTGTTGGCCAGTACGGCTTGGGCTGCCAGGTCAGCGCGGAAGCGCTCGGTCGCTGCGGTTTGTGCGCTCGGGTCGTCGCTCTTGGGGTCCAGTGGCGGCTGGCCGCCCAGGGGTGAGGCTACGGTGATGGCAGCGCCTGCGTCCTTAAAGACATAGTAGGGCGCGGCAAATTCTTCCAGCCAAAAGCCTGTTTTCAGGCCGGTGCTGCCGAGTTGATCGTGGGAGGTCAAAACCATCAGAATCTTCATTGTGTTTCCTTGCGGGTGTGCGGCTCTGAGAGCCGAGGGGTGTTTGATATTGGGCTTGGCGCTTGTGAAGGGGGGGGGGCAAGAGAGGCGGCGCTTGAGCGCGCTGCATTGCGCTTCATTGCGCGTCACTGCACTGAATCGGCTCTAGGCGCGAGTTGCTTGCGCGTCACCACCAGCGCCTTTTGCAATGCCGAGTCGTCCAGACGCAGCTTGCTCAGCAGGCTCGCACCCAGCCACATTTGATACAGCGCCTGAGCAGCCTGCCCGGCCTCGATATGCCGCCCGACCGAGCCATCTTGCTGGCCGTCAGCTATGCATTCGTCCAGTCGCCTGATCACCTCATCGGTGCCCAAGCGCAAGCTTTCACGCATGCTCTGTGAGAGATCGGCCACCTCGGCCGCCAGCTTGACGACCAAGCATTTATCACCGCCGCCGGGGCCGGCTTGGGCTTGCGTCCACTGCGTGAAGTAGCGCATCAATCGCTCTGACGCGGGCAAGTCCGTCTGCTTGAACAACTCGTCCAGGCGCAGCCCATAGTCGTCGAAGTAACGGTCCAGCACAGCGCGTCCAAAATCTTCTTTGGACGCGAAGTAATGGTAGAACGAGCCTTTGGGAATATCGGCCGCCTGCAGTATTTGAGCGAGGCCCAAGGCCGAAAAACCTTTGCTTTCGATCAAGGGCCGCGCAGCATCCATGATGTGCAGTTTGTTGGCGTCATAGGTGGCTCGCATGACGCCAGTGTAGTTTAAATTAGACCGGTCGTCTACAAGGTGGATCTGCTTACGCGCCGGACTTGCGCCCGCGCTGCCGGAATCGCCTGCTTTGGCAAGGCCCTCTTTGGGGTGCCCCCAACGTGGGTGCATGCGCTTGGTCCCGATCGCGCAGACATTGCGTTCTGAGCGCAGACAAACAGCTGCGTTGGAGCTGATCATGTATTTCGATGAAGTGGACGCCGGGGACTACAGGATTTACGCGGGTGCTACCGACCGGCTCAACGGATATGGTTATGTGGCCGCCGTCGTGGTGGTGCGCATGCGCGCAGGCTTGCCGCGGCAAGAGGCTTTTCGGGACGAGAATCTGGCCGGCGGATTTACGTGGTCGTCGCCGGCAGAAGCCTTGCAGTTTGCGATCAATGCGGGGCGTGATGTGGTGATGTGCCGGGGCGGTGCCTTGGTTTGATCTGGCCGGACGGCCAGGTCGTAGACGCCGACCAAGCGGCGCAGCCGTGGTGAAACTCCGTCCGTTCAGGGCCTGGATCGCGGCCTGTGGACGGTATTCCGTCATTCATCACTTTGAGATCGCCAAACTCTTGGTGCGCAGCTTGCCAGCCCTTACGCTGTGCACATGTCGAATCTTGAAACTCATGCGCCACTTGGGAAAACTCAAGCTGTAGGCGCCAGCTTGCTCAGTCATGCACAGGCTTGGCAAGGCTTTATTGCCTACTTGACGCCGATGCGGCTGGGCCTGTCGCTGGGGCTTTCGGCCCTGGCCGCGCTGCTGCTCAACCCCATTTTCGTTACACCCTTGCCTGAGTTGCTGGGGCGAACCTTGGTGATTGGCCTGCTGGCCCTGCTGGCATTTTCAGCTGCCGGTCAATGGCCCCGACGTTTGCCAAACTGGTTAGCGCGCTGGCTGCTGCAGGTGGTCGTGGTGGGTTTGACGGTGCCTTTTGCCACCGTCTTGGTCTACTTGGTGCTGGTCGGAGGCGACATCTCGTCCTTGCTGCAAAACCCGCACCGGATCTCCGGCTTTATATGGATCGCCGGCTCGGGGCTGATGGTAGGCCCCTTGTTGGCAATGGGGGCGCTCTATCGGCACCGCGACGCAGAGGCCCGCAGCCAAGCGCTTTCTTTCGAGTTAGAGCGCAGCGAGTTGGAGCGCCAAGCCTTGGATGCGCGCCTGCGGCTGCTGCAAGCGCAGATCGAACCGCATTTCCTCTTCAACACCCTGGCCAATGTGCGCGCATTGGTGGAAACCGGTTCGCCCCAAGCGGCGCCGGTCTTGCGCAGCCTGATCGCCTATCTGAGGGCAGCAATGCCGCGCCTGCAGAATGAGGCCGCGACCCTGGGCGATGAGTTAACGCTGGTGCGCTCCTATCTGGAGCTGATGCATTTGCGTATGCCAGACCGGCTCAGTTTCCATATCGACGTGCCGGAACAATTGCGGGCCTTGCGTTTTCCGCCTATGGCCTTGTTGACCTTGGTGGAGAACGCGATCAGGCACGGCATCGATCCCAGCGAGGAGGGCGGGGTGATCGAAATTGGCGCCGAGGCTGCCACGGCGCAGGCACCGGTGCGGGTTTGGGTTCGCGATAGCGGCGTGGGCCTGCAACAAAGCACCGGCAGCGGCACCGGCCTGCGCAATCTGCGGGAGCGTCTGAAGATGTTCTACGGCAGCAGCGCGCGCCTTGATCTGACCGAGAATTCTCCCCATGGCCTGCGGGCTGAACTTCTGTTTACCCAATGATTTCAAGCACAACTCCGGACACAATTCGCCCGACCGCGCTGATCGCCGATGACGAGCCTTTGCTGCGCGAGAGCCTGGCACGCAGCCTGTCCGTGGCATGGCCGGAGTTGCAGATCGTGGGCTTGGCTCGCAATGGCCGTGAAGCACTGGAGCTGTTCGAAAGCCTGCAGCCCGAGATTGTCTTTTTAGACGTGCACATGCCCGGCCTGAACGGTATCGAAGCGGCGCGTCAGCTGGCCCGACGGGCGCAGATTGTGTTCGTGACCGCCTATGAGGAATATGCGGTGCAGGCCTTTGAGCAGGGTGCTTTGGACTATCTGGTCAAGCCGGTCGATGAAGTCAGGCTGGATGACACCGTAGCGCGGCTGAAAGCGCGGCGGGCCGCGCCTCAGGCCGGCGTTTCACAGTCGACGCAAGTGCTGGAGGCCGTGATTGCCCAGTTGCTTGAGCGGCTGGGGCAGCCTGCTGCTGCGGCTGTAAATGCGTCAAACGCCCCGGGCGCAGCCGAGCCGGCGCCCAAGTATTTGCAATGGATTCGCGCATCGGTCGGGTCGACGCTCAAGCTGATTCCGGTTGATGACATCGTCTACCTGCGCTCGGATGAGAAATACACCTTGGTCGCCTGGAGCGAGGGCGAAGCCTTGATACGCACGCCGATCCGCGAGTTGATGGATCAGCTCGATCCGGACAGCTTTGCGCAAGTGCATCGCTCGGTGGTGGTGAACCTGCATGCGATCAGCCATATCACGCGCGGATTGAATGAAACGGCTGATGTGCATCTGAAGGGCCGCACCGAGGTGCTGCCCGTCAGCCGCAGCTACCTGCATTTGTTCCGGCAGATGTGAGCGTTCAGAGTGATCGTTCAGATGGGCCTCAGCGGCTAGGCTGAGACTGCCCTGTGATCACCACGGGGTCGAGGCGCCAGAGCACCGGTGTACTGCCCTCCGGTGTGAAGAACATGGCATCGACCACGCTGACGACAAAGAGCAAGATCAGCGCCGCCAGCAAGGCGGTGTGCAGTCCGGATTCGGAAAAGGTGTGAATCTTGTGGCTGACCATGATGGACTCCTTGATAGAGAGAGTATTGATTCCCTCTACTTAACTCTAGGCATTGCAGGCTGATTTCACCAGGGGATCAGGCACAAAAAAAGCGCAGGAAAAACTGCGCTTTTCATTGGTGTTTGCCAATCGTCAAATGTTTTCGGTACGCAGCATCAGCCAAGCCAGCGCCGGCCCGCTCAGCAAAGGCGCCAGCCGCTCCCGCACCACAGCGTGATAGCGATTGAGCCAGGCAATGTTGTCGGCGCCCAAGAGATCGCGGTCGATGCAACGGGTGTCGATCGGGCATAGCGTCAAGGTCTCGAAGGCCAGCATCTCGCCGAACTGGCCGTTTTCGGGCGTTGACTGAGGCACATTGAGCACCAAGTTCTCGATTCGCACACCCCATTTGCCGGGTCGATAGACGCCCGGCTCGATCGAGGTGATCATGCCTTGCTCCATCGCCATATTGGCGTCAGGTACCCCCTTGGAGATGTTTTGCGGGCCCTCATGCACATTCATGAAGTAACCCACACCATGGCCGGTGCCATGGCCATAGTCCAGGCCATGGGCCCACATTGGCGCGCGTGCCAGGGCGTCCAGCATGGGGCCGAGCGTGCCGCGCGGGAAGCATGCACTTGACAGGGCCAGCGTGCCTGTAAGCACCAGCGTGTAGTCGCGCTTTTGCTCGGCCGTCACTTCGCCAATCGGCCAGACGCGGGTGATGTCGGTCGTGCCGCCGAGGTATTGCGCGCCGGAATCGATCAGCAGCAGGCCGTTGCCCTCAATCACCGCGTGAGAGGCGGGCGTGGCCCGGTAGTGCGGCATCGCGCCGTTGGCGTTGAAGCCGGCGATGGTGGGGAAGCTCAGACCTACAAAACCCGGCCGTTTGGCACGCGCCGCGCTCAAGTGCTCGTCGATACTCAGCTCGGTTAAACGCTCGCGGCCCAAGGCGTGCTCAAACCAAGCATAGAACTCGCACATGGCGGCGCCGTCTTGCACCATCGCTTCGCGCACAAACTGCGCCTCGGCGGCGGTCTTGCGGCTCTTGGCCAAGGTGCTGGGGTTGATGGCTTCCAGCACGCTGGCCTGCGCCGGCACGGCCTCGCGCAAGCCCAGCGTCACGCGGCGTGGGTCCATCAATACGCGCGCACCGGCGGGCAGGGCGGCCAAGGCGGCCGCGGCGGCGCCATAGGGCGCCAGGCGCACGCCGTCCAGCGCAAGGCGAGCTTCCAGGGCGGCGTCGATCTTGCCGGCTTCGACAAACAAGGTGGTGGCATCGGCGCTGAGCAGGCAGTGCGCCATGAAGACCGGGTTGTAGTCCACGTCGGCGCCGCGCAAATTGAGCAGCCAAGCGCTGTCGTCGACGCTGGAGATGAAGTGGTGGCTGGCCCCTAGGCGCTTCATCGCGGCACGTACATCGGCCAGTTTTTCGGCCCGCGACACCACCGCTTGTGGCGGCAGATGCTCGTAAATTTTGGCGTTCGGCAGGCCCGGCCGGGTCGGCCAGATGCGCGCGATCAAGTCCAGATCGGTGCGAACTTGAATGCCGGCCCGCTGCATGGCGCCGCGTAGCAATTGCGCCAGTGCCAGGCCCAGAATTTGGCCATCAACGGCCAGGCTTTGGCCCGGCTGCAACTGCTCGGCAATCCAGTCGATGTAATGCGTGGAGGCGCCGGTCGGAACCTTTTCCAGCGCGATGCCGGTGTGGGCCAACTCGCTGGCGGCCTGCGTCCAGTAGCGGCTGTCTGCGAACACCGCTGCACGCTCCAAGGTCACGACCAGGGTACCTACCGAGCCGGTGAAGCCGGACAGCCACTGTCGTCCCTGCCAGCGCTCGGGCAGGTATTCGGACAAATGCGGGTCGCTGGACGGCACCAAACAGGCATGAACGCCCGAGGTTTTCATCGCGTCGCGCAACTGTTCGATGCGCAAGCTGATTTCAGAAGTGCGGGTATCCATGGCTTGTCTCCGTCGGGGGACGCAGTGCCGGATAGGCGCTGCGCGAACCGAGCTGATGTTGGGGTGGTAAGAGGGCTGGCGCGGATTGTAGGCGGCCGCGGATGGTCAGCCGATCGGCAAACGCAGCTCGAAAATTGCGCCGCCCTGGGGATGGTTATGGGCAGATACGCCGCCGCCATGTGCCACCATGATCTTGCGGCACACCGCCAGGCCAAGGCCGGTCCCGCCTTCGCCTTCTTTGGTGAGCGAGCTTTGGGCGAAGGGCGAAAAAATGCTCTCCAACTCGCCTGCTGGAATGCCGGGGCCCAGGTCATGCACGCTGATGCAGAGCTGCGGACCATCGTGTACCGCTGCGATGGTGATCTGGCTGGTGGCGGGTGCCAGGCGCAGCGCGTTGTCCAACACATTACGCAGCGCTTGCTGAAGCCGCCCGGCATCGACCGCAGCCAGCAGGGGCTGGGACGGCAGCTGCAGCTTGAGTTTGATCGATCGATTGTCAGCCGGGCCGGCAAGCTCATCCATCACGGCCTGTATCAGCGGGGCCAGGTCTTGCTCGGTTAAGACCAGATGGCCGACGGTGCTCTCGAGGCGGGACAGATCGAGCAGGTTGTTGACCAACTCCAGCATGCGCTGGCCCGAGCTGTGGATACGCGCAAACATGTCTTGCAAGCGGGCGTTCTGGCCGCTGCGGCTGACGCCTAACTCCGAAAATCCGATGATGCTTTGCAAGGGCGTGCGCAGCTCATGGCTCATATTGGCGACGAATTCGGTCTTGATATTGTTGGCCCGCTCGGCCGCGTCGCGGGCCTCGCCGATTTGGCGCTCGGCCTCGACAAAGCGGCTGATGTCGATCGCGCTGCCCAGCAAGCCGGCGATCGCTCCATTCGCGTCGGTGAACACGGCCCGGTGCGTCAGGTAGTCACGCTCACGTTCGCGAATCTCTACATGCTCGCTGCCGCCTTGCGCGACCAGGCTTTGGTCCTGCAGTTCAATCGGTTTGGCCAAGCTCGCCGGCCGCAGCTCGCTGAGCTTGCGGCCCAGCGCCAGGTTCTTGTCGATGCCCGTCATATCGCTCCAGGCCTGATTGACCATCACAAAGCGCAGCCCGCGGTCCTTGGCGAAGAGTGGGATCGGGCAGACATCGATCAGGCGAGCGGTGAAGTCCAGCTGCGCTTGCAGGCGCTGGCGCGCATCCTCGCGCTCGGTGACATCCAGGGCAAAGCCGACGAATCCCGAGACCTCACTTGACAGCTCACCCCTTAATCCCTTCGGCGCAGCGTCGACCGTGTCGTTGGAGATCAGGCCTTCGTTCGGTTTGATGGGGGTTACCACCACCTCCAGCACGCGCTGGCGGCCGTCGGCTGCGTCCAGGCGAAGGATTACCGGCAAGTTCATGAACCCGGTGTTTCTTCGGAACAGCCCGCGCGCCTTGACCCGGTCGCGCATGTCGATCAAAGCTTCAAAGGGCTGGCCCAGACAGGACTGCACGCTTTTGTTGCCCAAGAAGTCGACGTGGTTGATGAACTGCAGCAGGCCGTTGCTATCGGTATGGAACATCAGCTCCTGCACGTTTTGGATCAGCAGGCTCTGTTCGCGTTCTTTACTCGCCAGGCTCATATGAGCGGCCACCAGTTCCCGTTTTGCCTGCTCGTAAGCGCTGAGTGCTCGCCAGGCAATGAGACCCAAGCCCGCCATCAGCATCAAGCCCGTCAAAGTCAGCAGCCCGACCGCTTGCGCATAGCCGGCCGAGCGATCCCAGACCACGGCCTTGGGCAGCTCCAGAATCACCACCAAGGGGTGGCCGTTCACGCGCTGAAAGCTGCCCGAGCTGTCCAGCCCCGACAAACTGTTGCTGGCGCCCGCCGCGCTCGAGATTGAGCTGAAGCGCCCCTGCTCGTGATTGGGCAATAGCTCCTTGAACACGATGTGCTGAGCGCCTGAGCTTGTGGCCGCTCGCTTGAGGTCCCGGCTGGCAGCGATCAGCTCACCTTCTAAGCTAAGCAGAGCCGCAGCTTGCCCGCGATCCTGGACGAGTTGATCCAATATGCTGTCGAAATGCTCAGACTTCAGCACTGCCACCCAGTAGCGCACGCCATGCGCAGTTTGTTGCGCCAGGCTCAGCGGTAGCGATACTCGGGCCCCACCTTTGGGCGGTTGAGTGGGGGGGGGCGCTTCGGCTTGATTCGCATCGCCTTGGGCCAAGTTCTTCAAGTCAAACAAATCCCGCCCCGGCCATGGGCGACCCAAGCCCGCCGGCTGGGCTTGGCTTGTCAGCTGCAATTGACGCAGTGAAATCTGACGCCCGATATTGTTGGGCGAACTGCTGGCCAGCACCAAACCTTGCGCGTCGAGCAAGGAGAAACTCCTGACCGCAGGCATTTTGGCCAATGACAGGGCCAGCAAAGCGTTCAAGGATGAAAGTGGAGCGTTCTCCGCCTGACCGGCCTTGGATTGCATCAAACCCAACAATGTCAGGTCGATGCTGCCCAGTGTCTGGCTGACTTGGCTTTCGAGGGTTTGCGAATACAGATCGCTTTGCTCGCGGCCAAGTTGCTCTTGCTGGCGGTGCTCGAAGGCAATAAAGCCGACAGCCAAGAGCAGCAAGGCCAAGCTCAGCACGGCAGCGCCACGAATCGCCAGGTGACGCTTCAACCAAGCGGGCAGGGCGGGCGCGGCTGCTGCCGCCGGCGAAGTCAGCGGTTTTTGAGTGGCAGGACTTGCGCTGGGGGTCGTCATGACTGGGGGGTCTAGCTCAGGTTCGCAAAAATGCCCTTCAAGCCCATAGCTTCGGCACCTGCCGGCAAGACTTGACCCTCGCAGGCATGGGGTAAGCTTGCCACTAGGCCTCGACCGACTTTATAGCAAAGGGCTGTGCTTGAGAATCAAGCACAGCCCAAACTTAAAGTTCGGTGCGCAGCGCCCACAGTTCGGGGAATAGAACGACATCCAGCATCTTGCGCAAATAGCCCACGCCCGAGGTGCCGCCAGTGCCGCGCTTGAAGCCGATCACCCGCTCCACGGTGGTGACATGACGGAAGCGCCAGAGCCGGAAGGCGTCTTCCAGATCGACCAACTCTTCGCCCATCTGGTAGAGGTCCCAGTGCTTTTCAGGCTCTCGGTAGACGCTAAGCCATGCGGCTTTGACGCCCTCGTCCAATCCGCGCGGCTGCGTCCAGTCACGCTCCAGCGCGCTTGCCGGTACGCTGATGCCGCGCCTGGCCAACAGCCGCAGCACCTCGTCATACAAAGAGGGCGCGCGCCAAGCGGCATCCACCTCGGCCAGCAAATCGGGCCTATGTGCATGGGGCTTGAGCATGGCCGCATTCTTGTTGCCGAGCATGAATTCGATGCGGCGGTACTGGGCGCTTTGGAAGCCGCTGCTGTTAGACAAGTAGGGGCGAATCGCGGTGTATTCGGGCGGTGTCATCGTGGCCAGCACATCCCAGGCATGTACCAGCTGTTCCATGATGCGCGACACCCGGGCCAGCATCTTGAAGGCCGCCGGCAGTTGATCATTCGCCACGCAGGCCACCGCCGCCTGCATCTCGTGCAGCATCAGCTTCATCCACAACTCTGAGGTCTGGTGCTGAATGATGAAGAGCAGTTCGTTGTGCTCGGGCGAGAGTGGCTGCTGTGCGTTGAGGATCTGATCAAGTTTCAGATAGTCGCCATAGCTCATGTCCTTGGAGAAGTCGAGCTGCGCTTTTTCCTCTTCCACAATTCTTTCGCTTTGGTGTGGGCAGCTCATGTCACTGCTCCTTGTGTGTTGAACTCGGGGCGCTTCCATTCTTCGTTTTTCAGCACCTGCACCAGATGTTCAACCGCGTCGTAGACATCGGCAAAGCCGATGTATAGCGGCGTGAAGCCAAAGCGCAGGATGTGCGGTACCTCGTCCAGGCGCGCCGGATCGCCGGCTCGGAAGTCACCGATCACGCCGCGCGCGATCAAGGCCTGCATCACCGCGTAACCCGCTTCATGCAAGGGCGCGTCCAGGCTCAAGCAGACTTGGCTGCCGCGCTGGTTTTCGTCGCGCGGTGAGGCCAAACGTATGCCCAAAGCGGCGCAGCGCGACTCTGCCAGTTCGATGAAAAGCTCGGTCAGCGCAATCGACTTTTTACGCAAAGCTTGCATGCCGCCCAAACTCTCGGCGGCCAGCACCGTGTCAACGCCACACTCCAAGGCTGCCAGCGACAGCAGCGCCGGCGTGCCGCAGATAAAGCGCTTGATGCCGGCCGCAGCTTGGTAGTCAGGTGTGAATTGAAATGGTGCGGCGTGGCCCAACCAGCCCGACAGCGGCTGCCAGCAGCGCTGCGCGTGTTTGGCATGGACCCAAACAAAGGCCGGCGCGCCGGGGCCGCCGTTCAGGTATTTATAGCCGCATCCGACCGCGAAGTCGGCCTTGGCACCATTCAAGTCGACCGGCACAGCGCCTGCCGAATGGGCCAGATCCCAGATCACCAGCGCCCCCGCAGCGTGAGCGGCGGCGGTGAGGGCCTTCATATCGTGTTTGTAGCCGGTGCGGTAGTTGACCTCGGTCAGCATCAGCACGGCCAGGTCGGTATTCAGCGTGGCGGCAATGTCAGCCACGTTGTCGACCAAATGCAGGCGTAGGCCCAACTGCTGTGCCAGGCTTTCGGCAATATAGAGATCGGTCGGGAAGTTGCTGCGCTCGGAGACGATGACTTTTCGCTCAGGCGCTTGCTCCAACGAAATGCGCAGCGCCGCCGACAAGGCCTTGTAGAGATTGAGCGAGGTTGAGTCCGCCACGATCAGCTCGCCCGGTGCTGCGCCAACCAAGCGTGCAATCTTGTCGCCGATACGGCCCGGCAAATCGATCCAGCCGGCCGTGTTCCAGCTCTTGATCAAGTCCTGACCCCATTCCTTTTGAATGACCTGCTGCACCCGGCCCAGGGTTTCACGTGGCAGCACACCCAGCGAGTTACCGTCCAGGTAAATGGTTCCAGCAGGCAGGTCGAACTGCTGCTTCAGCTCACGCAGCGGGTCTTCTTGATCCAGTACGTCGCAGTCTTGTCTTGTCGTCATATCGGTTTCTCCAATGGATCAGAGTTCGCGCAGGATGGCGCAGAAATTTAGAGTTCGCGCAGGATGGCGCGCACGGGCGAGGCGCAGGCCCCGGTGAGTTTGAGCGGTAGGGCGATCAACTCGTAGTCGCCCTCGGCCACCTCGTCCAAGACCAGGTTCTCCAGCACGCGCAGGTCCAGGCGCAGCAGTTGCTGGTGACTGCTCAAAGTCTTGCTGCTGGCGGGGTCGACCGAGGGTGTGTCTAGACCGATGAGCTTGGCGCCCAGGCCGGCCAGCCATTCGACGGTTTCGGGGGCAAAAGCGCTGAAGTCGGGGTCCCAGTGCATGGCTGCCTTCTGGCAGCAACGCACTAGCACGCGAGCCGGCATCTGGGAGGCTGCATGCCTCAGATGCTCCACCTGAATCAGGGGACCGCAGTCAATCGCATGGATGACGCGGCAGCGGCCCAGGTAGGCGTCGAGGTCGACCTCGGCACTGCTGGCTGCGCCATCGGCGTAATGCAGCGGTGCATCGGCATGCGCGCCGACATGCGGCGACATGGTGATGGCACTGAGGTTGACGGGGCAGTCAGCCGACAGGCGCGCTGTCCATTTGAGGCTGAAGGGCTCGTCGCCCGGGAAGATCGGCGACTGCGCCGAGACCGGCGGAGAGATGTCCCAAATTCGTTTCATGCGTGATGCTTTCTTGACGCTTTTCTTGGGGATGAGCTTGGCGGGCCAAACCATAGCAATGCGGCGATCGGCGTGGTGTCGGTTAATTCCAACATCGACCCATTCGCTTGGCAAGCCATGCACGCCAACCGGGTCTTGAGTTACAGCGCAATTCGAATTTCGCTTTGGCGGGCAAACACCCAGAAGGGCTGACTTCCGCAGGCTTTACGATCGCGGGCCTCCTTGCAGCCCACCTATGAACACGACCGAAATTTTCTTGATTGCGATGCTGATCATTCTCAGCGTCCCTTACCTGATCTGGCGTCTTTTTCGTACCGACCATTTCGCCCCCTTGGTGGTGGTGCAAATCATCACCGGCATCTTGCTGGGCCCCGGCGTGCTCGGTGCGGCATTCCCGAGCTATTACGAATTTGTCTTCAATCCTGCGGTGATTCAGTCCCTCAACGGCATTGCCTGGTGGGCGGTGATGCTGTTTGTCTGGATTGCCGGTATCGAGTTGGACCTGAAGGCCGCTTGGCAGCACAGGCGTGAAAGCGGCATCACCGCCGGGCTGGCGCTGGGCCTACCGCTGGCCTTTGGTTGCGTTGCGGCGATCGCCATGTTGGCCAGCCCAGGCTGGATGGGTGAGAAGGCCCTCACTTGGCAATTCGTATTGGGCGTGGGTATGTCTTGTGCGGTCACCGCCCTGCCTATTTTGATCTTGCTGATGGAGAAGCTGGATATTCTGCGCCGGCCCTTGGGGCAGCGCGTGCTGCGCTATGCCAGCGTTGATGATGTGGCGATCTGGGGCGTCTTGGCGTTGATTCTGATGGACTGGGGCCGAGTCGGACGACAAGCCGGCTTTATCGCCGCCTTTGTCGTCGTCGGCTTCATGTTCCGTTGGTTGATGCAGCGCCTGCCACAGAGCGACCGTTGGTTTGTCGGGCTGGTCTGGCTGGCGGCCTGCGCTTTCGGCGCCGACTGGTCGGGCCTGCATTTCATGGTCGGTGCGTTTTTGGCCGGCGCCATCATCGATGCCGACTGGTTCGATCAAAAGCAACTCGACGGCCTGCGACACAACGTCTTGCTGGTCATCATGCCGGTGTTTTTCTTGAGCACCGGACTGCGTACGCAATGGGGCGTGGGCGGCGCGGCGGTCTTTGTGGCGGCGGCTTGGTTGCTGCTGGCTTCGGTGGCCGGCAAGCTGATTGGCGTCCACATGGCCGGGCGGGTCTTGAAATGGGAGAAGGGCGAGGCCTCCTTGATCGGCTGGCTCTTGCAGACCAAGGCTTTGATCATGATCATTTTCGCCAACATCTTGCTGGACAAGAAGATCATCACCAACGAGACCTTCACCGCGCTCTTGTTGATGGCGGTGGCGAGCACCATGCTGACGGTTCCCATGGTGACACCCATGCTCAAGCGCCTGCGGACCTTGCTTGAGCGCTCGAGTTGAGCGACAGCGGGTTCGGCTTGACGGTGGTGCGGCGGGTTGGATGTGGCAACGATGGCTATGCCGATAGGCTGGCCTGCCTGCCGCTACGTCGCCGCTATGCCTGAACATCGCCAGCATTGCGCCCGACCGTCCTCGCTTTGCCATCCGGTCTGTGCAGACGGGTGGTCTTTTTTTGCACTTCGTCGCAAGCGCTTTGCCGGCTCAGGGCGGCTTCAATAGCATGCGCTCAGTCGGTTCATTTGGGCCGCATCAAGTCAGGAAACCCATGATCCAACGTTTCAAGCTTGCCCGCCTAGCGGTCATTGCATGTGTCGCCTCCGCCGCTTTCTTGAGCGGCTGCGCCATCCATATCACCACAACCAAAGACGGCGACAGCGCCACCGTCAAGAGCCCTGGTTCAGCCAAAATCGAATGTGTAGCCAGCCCAAGCGGCGAGTGCAATTACGTGCTCTTTACCAGTCGCTGTGAAACCGTAGAGGCGGACGCAGGCAAATCCACCACGACCTGCACGCATCAGGTGTTTGATCAGTTCAAGCTTGCCACGGGGCAGTCACGCCAACTGGCGAATTTGCCGGCAGGCTATAAGCAATGCATGAAGTCTGCCGGCAAACCGGAGTTGCCAAACTGCGATTGATGTTGCAGCCTTGTCTGCGGCTGAGGCCTTCGGCAAGACAAAAGCCCCTGCAGCGTTCGGCTGCAGGGGCTTTCTCAATTTGTAGCCAGACCTGCGGACCGACTTACTTCTTTTTCGGTGGCATGAGGACTCGGTCAACGATGTGCACCACGCCATTGCTGGCTTTGATGTCGGCTTGCTGCACCATGCCGTCTTCTACCGTGACAAAGTCGCCAGCGCGACCCAGTGCCAGTTCCGCGCCTTGAACGGTCTTCACATTGCCGTTTTTGACGTCGGCAGCATTCAATTGCGCCGGCACGATATGAAAGCCGAGCACCGCCTTCAGTTGCTCTTTGTCTTTGCCCAAGGCTTCCATGGTCTTTGCCGGCACGGCCTTGAAGGCCTCGTCGCTCGGGGCAAACACGGTCATCGGTCCAACGGCTTGTAGCGCCGACTTCAGCTCTGCTTGTTCAACCAGCCGATTGAGGGTGCTCAGCTGCGGGTTGGCGGCGATGGTGTCGGCCACGGTGGCGGGCACCGGTGCGGTGGCGCAAGCACTCAACAACAGGGTCACTGCAGCGGCGCTGGACAGGGCGAGGGAACGGAGGGCTGTGATGGTCATAGGAGCTCTAGTGGAAGGAGTACAGCTTCTCAGCTTAGAGAGCGAATGTGACAGTCCAATGAATTTTGTATGTCAATCAACTCCGGAATAGTCCGTTCGGCTCTGGTCGAATTACAGTAGCACTCGGTCACAACAATGTCATATTCAAGTCATACGATGACGTTTGTTGTTAAACAAGCCCTCATTTGACAAGGCCACTCATGAAATTCACACAGATTCGCAATGGATTGTTCTTTGCCGCCGGCATGGCTGTTTTGCCGCTGCTGCATGCTCAAGACGTGACGGGTGCCGGCGCTACCTTCCCCGCGCCTTTGTATGCCAAGTGGGCCGATGCCTATAACAAGGCGACCGGTGTGCGAATCAATTACCAATCGGTGGGTTCGGGTGCTGGTATCAAGCAGATCAAGGCCAAGACGGTTGACTTTGGTGCAACCGACATGCCTTTGAAGGACGAAGAGCTGGCCAAGGACGGCATGATTCAGTTCCCCACCGTCATCGGTGGCGTGGTGCCAGTGGTCAATATCAAGGGCATCGCTCCGGGCCAGTTGCGCCTGACCGGTCAAGTCTTGGGTGATATCTATCTGGGCAAGATCGCCAAGTGGAATGACCCAGCCTTGGTTGCACTCAACCCAGGCGTTCCGCTGCCTGATGCGGCAATTTCGGTGGTGCGTCGCGCCGATGGTTCGGGCACGACATTCGTGTTCACCAACTATCTGTCCAAGGTGAACGAAGAGTGGAAGTCCAAGGTTGGTGATGGCACTGCTGTGAACTGGCCAACCGGTGCGGGCGGCAAGGGTAACGAAGGCGTGGCCGCATTTGTGCAGCGTCTGCCTAACTCGATCGGCTATGTCGAGTACTCGTATGTGTTGCAAAACAAGATGACATACACCTTGATGAAGAACAAGGACGGTGTGTTTGTGCGCCCTAGCGACGCGGCTTTCAAGGCGGCTGCTGCAGGTGCGGACTGGAACAAGACTTTCTTCCAGGTCACGACCGAGCAAGCCGGCAAGGACACATGGCCTATCACCAACCCGACCTACATCCTGATGTACAAGTCGCAAGACAAGCCTGCCAACGCCAGCGCCGCCTTGAAGTTCTTCGAGTGGGTCTATAGCAACGGCGACAAGATGGCTGACGATTTGGACTACGTGCCATTGCCAGACTCGGTCAAGGAACTGGTGCGCAAGCATTGGGCTGCCAATATCAAGGACGCATCGGGCAAGGCTATTTCTTACAAGTGAGTTTGACTTGACCCTCTGCAACAGCCCGTCAGCCTTGGCTTGATCGGGCTGTTGTTGAATCAGGCGAGCCTTTTTTCTTTAACGCAGAACATGCGGAGGCCCTGTGGCCGCAATACTTCCAGCCAATAATTTCGAAGCCGGCCGCTCGGCAGACCTGGTTCAACCCCAGGGCCTGCCGCCAGCGCGCCGCAGGGTCGCCCCTTGGGCCGACACTGCATTTTCTCTGCTTGCCCATGGAGCAGCCTGGCTCACCCTGGCCTTGCTTGTGGGCATCATCCTGTCCCTGATCGTGGGTGCGGCGCCCGCAATCAAGGAATTTGGCCTGGGCTTCTTGTGGACCACCGAGTGGGACCCCGTCAAGGAGAAGTTTGGCGGCCTGGTGATGATTTACGGCACCTTGATGACCTCCTTCATCGCTTTGCTGATCGCGGTGCCGGTCAGCTTTGGCATTGCCTTGTTCTTGACCGAGTTGTCGCCGAGTTGGCTCAAGCGCCCCCTGGGCGTCGCGGTGGAGTTGTTGGCGGCCGTGCCTTCCATCGTTTACGGTATGTGGGGCCTGATGGTGTTTGGCCCCATCTTGGCGACCTATGTGCAGCAACCCTTGCAAACCCTGCTGACCGGCGTGCCATTTTTGGGCAGTCTGGTGTCGGGTCCACCGGTCGGTATCGGTATTTTGTCGGCCGGCATCATCTTGGCCATCATGATCATTCCCTTCATCGCTTCGGTGATGCGGGATGTGTTTGAGGTGACGCCGCCGATGTTGAAAGAGTCTGCCTACGGCCTGGGTGCGACGACCTGGGAAGTGGTGCGCAATGTAGTTTTGCCCTACACCAAGACGGGTGTGATGGGCGGCATCATGTTGGGTCTGGGGCGCGCTTTGGGTGAAACCATGGCGGTGACCTTTGTGATCGGCAATATGAATCAGCTCAATTCCCTGTCAGTGTTCGAAGCTGCCAATAGCATCACATCGGCGTTGGCGAATGAATTTGCCGAGGCAGGCGAAGGCTTGCACCAGGCTTCCCTGATCTATCTGGGCCTCGTGTTGTTCTTCATCACCTTTGTCGTGTTGGCTTGCTCCAAGGTCTTGTTGTCGCAACTGAAGAAGAATGAAGGGGCACGTTCATGAACGTTCCTGCAACAAGCGTGGCGACTGCCGCCAGCCAGCAACATGCCAAGCGTTTGGCCATGCATGCCAAGCGCAAGCGCGTCAATATGGTGGCCTTGACTTTGTCATTGGCCGCGATGTCCTTCGGCCTGTTTTGGTTGATGTGGATCTTGTTCGAGACCGTGGTCTTGGGACTGGGCGGCCTGCAACTGGCAACCTTTACGGAAATGACGCCGCCTCCAATGGCCGAGACTGGTGGCTTGGCTAATGCGATTTTTGGTTCGCTGATGATGGTCGGTCTGGCGACTCTGCTGGGAACGCCGATCGGCATCATGGCCGGCATCTACCTGGCCGAGTATGGCCAGAGGACTTGGCTGGGCGGCACCGTGCGCTTCATCAATGACATCTTGCTGTCAGCGCCGTCTATCGTGGTGGGTCTGTTCATTTACGGCCTGGTGGTGACGCGCATGCTGACCTTCTCGGGCTACGCCGGTATTTTGGCCCTGGCTTTGATCGTCATTCCGGTGGTCATCCGAACCACCGAGAACATGTTGAGCCTGATCCCGAATGCCTTGCGCGAGGCGGCCTATGCCTTGGGTACGCCAAAGTGGAAGGTCATCATTTCGGTGACGCTGAAGTCGGCCCGCGCCGGCGTGCTAACCGGCATCTTGCTGGCACTGGCGCGTATCTCCGGGGAAACGGCGCCGCTGTTGTTCACGGCCCTGTCCAACCAGTTCTGGACCACCGATTTGAGCAAGCCAATGGCTACTTTGCCGGTGACGATTTTCAAGTTCGCCATGAGTCCCTATGAAAACTGGCAGAAGCTGGCCTGGGCAGGTGTTTTCATCATCACGATGGGTGTGCTGGCGCTGAACATTCTGGCGCGCGTACTTTTCAAGAACAAGCATTGATAGATAGAGAGAGCGGAATTCACCATGGACGCAAAAGTTGATATGCCTGTCACCGAGCGGGCAAAGCTCTCGGTTCGGAATTTGAACTTCTACTACGGCAATTTCCTTGCCCTGAAGAACATCAATCTGGATATTCCTGAGAAGAAGGTGACGGCGTTTATCGGCCCGTCGGGCTGCGGCAAGTCAACCTTGCTGCGCACCTTGAACCGCATGTTCGAGCTTTACCCGGAGCAGCGTGCCGAGGGTCAGATCTTGCTTGACGGCAACGACATCCTGACCAGCAAAGACGATGTTTCGCTGATCCGCGCCAAGATCGGCATGGTCTTTCAAAAGCCCACGCCTTTCCCAATGTCGATCTACGACAACATCGCCTTTGGTGTGCGTCTTTTTGAAACTCTGCCGCGCGTGGAAATGGACGAGCGGGTTGAGTGGGCATTGAAAAAAGCCGCACTCTGGGCCGAGGTCAAGGACAAGCTCAACCAAAGTGGCTCCGGTCTGTCCGGCGGTCAGCAGCAGCGCCTGTGCATTGCGCGCGGCATTGCGATCAAGCCGGAAATCTTGTTGCTCGACGAGCCTTGCTCGGCGCTCGATCCGATCTCCACCGGCAAGATCGAAGAGCTGATCCATGAGTTGAAGAACGACTACACGGTCGCCATCGTTACCCACAATATGCAGCAAGCAGCGCGTTGCTCGGACTACACGGCCTATATGTACCTGGGTGATTTGATCGAGTTTGGCCCGACGGCCGAACTGTTCATGAAGCCCAAGCGCAAAGACACCGAGGACTACATCACCGGGCGCTTCGGCTGATCGGTCCCTTTGATCGCACTGGTCGATCGTTCAGACGGATGGGCCTGCAAAGTGGCCCTCCATCAACGCTGTTGTTAAACCAAAAATATTCAGGATCAAATCATGGGTGAAAAGCATCTTTCGACGCAATTCGACGCTGAGCTGAGCGGCATTTCCACGCGCGTGCTGGAGATGGGGGGCTTGGTTGAGTCTCAGGTTGCACAGGCTGTCTTGGCGCTGACAACCTTCAGCGGCGAAATCGCCAGCGCTGTGCTCAAGCAAGAAGAGCAGGTCAATGCGATGGAAGTCGAGATCGACCGCGACCTGTCCAGCATCATCGCCCGGCGCCAGCCTACGGCACGCGATCTGCGTCTGTTGATCGCCATCTCCAAGACGATTGCCAATTTGGAGCGCGTCGGAGACGAAGCGGCACGGATCGCCCGCACGGTGCAGCGTTTGATCAATGCCGGTGTGTCGAGTCGGCTGCGTTTGCCCATGAGCGATTTGTCGTTTGAGGCCGAACTGGCAACGGCGCTGCTGCGCAAGGCACTTGACGCGTTTGCGCGTCTGGATGTCGAGCGTGCGGTCGAGGTGCTCAAGCAGGATGACCAGATCGACAAGGAATTCGACGGTCTGATGCGCAAGCTGATCACCTACATGATGGAAGACCCCCGCACCATCTCCTCATCGATCGACTTGATTTTTGTGGCCAAGGCGATCGAGCGGGTCGGCGACCATGCGAAGAATTTGGCCGAAGTCATCATCTATGTGGTCAAGGGTACGGATGTGCGTCACAACACGCCCGAGGCCGTTGAGACCATGGTTCGCTGAAGCGAAGAGGAGCTGTACATGAGCCGAGTTCTTGTGGTGGAAGATGAGTCGGCGATTGCCGAACTGATCTCCATCAATCTGCGCCATGCGGGTTTTGAGGTCACGATCGCTGCCAGCGCCGACCAGGCGCAGTATGAAGTTGATCGCATCTTGCCTGATCTGGTGGTTTTGGATTGGATGCTGCCCGGCCAATCGGGTCTGGCCCTTGCTCGCCAATGGCGCGGCGCGGCTCGCACCAAAGAAATGCCCATCATCATGCTGACGGCCCGGGCCGAAGAGTCTGACAAGGTGTCCGGCCTTGACGCTGGTGCCGACGACTATCTGACCAAGCCGTTTTCGACCAATGAGCTGCTGGCGCGAATTCGCGCCGTTCTGCGGCGCAAGGCGCCAGAGGCGCTGGACACTCTGGTCGAAGTGGGTGGATTGAATCTTGATCCGGGTACACGCCGCGTCAGCCGCGACGGTGCCGAGGTCAAACTCGGCCCCACCGAGTTTAGGCTGCTGCACTTCTTCATGACGCATCCCGAGCGCGTGCACAGCCGCTCGCAGCTGCTGGACCGGGTCTGGGGCGATCATGTCTTCATTGAAGAGCGTACGGTGGATGTGCATGTGAAGCGTCTGCGAGAGGCGCTGGAGCGTGTGCAATGCGCTCGCATGATCGAAACGGTACGCGGCGCGGGTTACCGTTTGACGCAACAGTCGGCGGTCTTGCCCGCCTGAGCATGAGCCCCGGATTGCTTGAAAGACCGGGGCTTTTTTTGGAGTTGGCGTGAATTGGCTGTTGCCTCGTTTTGTATTGGCCACGCTGGTGGCTGTCGCTGGTGTTTTGATCGGTCACTGGATGGGGCGCTTGCTGCCCTGGCCCTTTTTGGGTGAAGCGCTGAGCGCTGTCAGTGCAATTGCCGCTCTTGTGGTGCTGGATGCAGTACGCGGGCACCGTTTGCTGAAATGGCTGCGCGGCTCGCAGCTCGACGATGCGCCGCGCGACAGGGGCATCTGGGGCGAGCTGGGCTATCGGATCGAGCGCGCGGTGCGCGAGCGGGACAAGACCATTGCCGCCGAGCGGCTGCAGTTGCAGCAGTTTTTGTCGGCGATCGATGCCTCGCCCAACGGCGTGCTGATGTTGGACGCGCAGGATCACATCCACTGGTGTAATCGCGTCGCGGCCGATCATTTTTCGCTCGATCCGGTGCGGGATTTGCGCCAGCGCGTTACCAATTTGCTGCGCTCACCTGCTTTTGTCTCTTTTCTCAGTACTGAGAGTTATGAAACGCCCTTGTTGTTGAATAATGTGCGCGGCTTCAGCACTTTGTCAGTCATCGTAAAGCGTTATGGGGACGGCATGAAGTTGGTGCTGTCGCAAGACATCACCGAGCGCGAGCGAGCTGATGCGATGCGGCGGGATTTCGTCGCCAACGTCTCGCACGAAATTCGCACCCCTCTGACCGTTTTGTCGGGTTTTATCGAGACCATGGTGTCGCTCTCATTGACGGCCGCCGAACGCACGCGGGTGCTGACCTTGATGGGGCAGCAAACCGATCGCATGCAAGGTTTGGTCAGCGATTTGCTGACCCTGGCTCAGCTGGAGGGTAGCCCGCGCCCGACCGCAGACCGCTGGGTCAGCTTGGATGCCTTGCTGGCGCGGATCAACTCCGACGCGCAGGCCTTGTCCAATGACCGGCATCAATTGAGGATTCAGCTGGATACCCATATTGAGCTGGCCGGTATCGAATCGGAGCTGCTCAGCGCGGCGGCAAATCTGGTCAATAACGCCGTTCGCTACACACCGGTGGGCGGCGAGATTGACGTGTCCTGGCGGGACCTTGGTGATGGCTCGGGCGAGCTCTGTGTCAGTGATACCGGCTTAGGCATCGCGCGCGAACATCTGCCGCGACTGACCGAGCGCTTTTACCGGGTTGATGGCAGCCGCTCCCGAGAAACGGGCGGCACCGGCCTGGGCTTGTCCATCGTCAAACATGTGATGCATCGCCATGGCGGTGAGCTGCAAATCGAGAGCGAACCCGGCCGAGGTTCGAAGTTCCGCCTGACCTGGCCGGCGGTGCGCGTGCGTCATTTGGGCGAGCCCGCACTCGGCGTCGAGGCTGCCAACGCACCTCTGCATTGAGCGCCGGCCGCGGCGGCCTACCTGGCTCGCCGTAAAACGGCAAAGCCGGTCGCGCGGTCCGTGGGGCGCCGCACAAGGGCGATCTTTTCCCAGCCTTCCGGAATCTGCGCCTGGCTGGACTGCAGCGCGTAACTGCAAGGGCTGATCGCCAGTGCATGAACGCCGTCAACCCGCCATTGCCCCTGAAACTCCAGCGCGGCCGAGGTCGAAAGCGCTTGATCCGGGGTCGCAATGCAATCGACGTGGGCCGGTATCGTCTTCTGCAATTGTTCCACCAAGGGTCGGTTGCTGCGCGCATAGTCCAGCGGCGGTAGCAGCAAGGTCATGGCCAAAAGCCAGCCTAGGGCGACGCCGCCGGCAGGCAGGACCAAGCTTTTCCAAAGCGCATGCTGATGGCGGGCGGTGCGCCAGCGCACCAGCGCCAACCAGGCCAAGGTGGCCAGCACGGCAAAAAAGAGCGCCAAAGCATTGAAGTGGGGCTCGAATCCGGTCGCGAGACGACGTAAATTGGCCAGCGGCACGGCCGGCCAACCCAGCTGCATGGAGCTGTAGTAAACCCAAAAGAACAGCGCACCTGCACTGAAAAAGAAGACCGAAAACCAATCGATGGCTGCCGCGAAGCCGCGCTGCAAGGTCGGCAAAGCAAAGGCTGCCAGCAAAGCCAAGGCGGGCAGAGCCAAGAGTAGTGCGCGGTCCGATCCGCCCATCAAGATGCTGGTGACGATAGGGATCAAGGCGCATACCAGCGGCAGCAAGATATGGCGGCGCTGCCAGTGGCTGCGCCAGCGCCAGATTGTCCAAGCTGCCAGCGGGCCTGCCGGCCATGTGAACCAAGCCAGCAGATTCATCATGCGCAAGCTCAGCTCGACGGGAGCGGCGGTATTGATGCGCCAGGCCCAGGCATTGAACTCCCAGGCGCTCACCGTGGCCAACAAACCGGCCAAAAGCAGCCATTTCACCAGGGCGCGAGCGGCCGCATAGCGCGAGCGATTGCATAACCAGGCACCGATTGCCGCCAGCACCATGGCCACGATCGGCGCACCACTGGCCGCCAAGACCGGCAGCGACACCAATGCCGCCCAGCGTGATTTGACGGGGCGAAACGGTGCGGCGGCCAAGCCATATAAGAACAAGGACGAGGCCAGCAGTTGCAAGAGCTCCGGCGTCGTCTCATGACCCAGCTGCAGCAAACCCAGCGTGGCCATCAATGCGAGCAGAGCGCCGTCGGACAAGGCTCTTGCATAGTCGATCGACTGCGCTTCGCCGCCAAAGGCGAAGGCCACTGGCTGCGCGGCCTCTGTGCACGCCAGGTGAAAGCAGCTGTACCAAACCAACATCAGCGTCAGCATCAAGATGAGCGCGAAGGGCAGGCGGGCGGCAAAGGCTGCGTCGGCAAAGGGCAAGGCCTTGATCGCAAGCGCGCCTATCCAGTAGGGCAGGGGGCCGCCTTCAGCGGGCACGCCTCCAATGGCCGGCTGCCACCAAGGTGCGTGGCCTTGGGCGATGCTGGCCATAAAGCCAAAGGAGCTGAGATCGGCTTGCCGCCAAGGGTCGCGTCCGAACAGGCCCGGCAAAATGTAGGCCGCACACAGCAGCAAGAGGGGGAATCTGGGCAGGCGCTGTGCGCCGCGCACAGCTACAACGGCAGGGGTAGGTAAGTTCACGCAGCTTTTGATGGTTCTAGTTCAGTGCGACATCATGCCGCATCGCCGCGGCTTTTCGCACCCGGCACGACCCAGGATCGCCATGTTCGAGGCGAAAAAAAAGGCAGCCTGAGCTGCCTTTCATCTTCAGCCTCGGAGGGCTTACTTCTTGGTGCTGAAGCCTGCAAACTTGTTGCGGAACTTCTCGACGCGACCGCCCAGCGAGTCGATGCTCTTCTGGGTGCCCGTGTAGAACGGGTGAGTTTCGCTGGTGGTTTCCAACTTGATCAGAGGCAGTTCGCGGCCGTCTTCCATCTTGATGGACTCTTTGCTGCCCATGGTTGAACGTGTAACGAACTTGAAGCCGTTGGACTGATCCACGAAGCAGACTTCGCGGTAGTTAGGGTGAATGCCGTCTTTCATGATGGACCTCTCGCTTTGCGACTTGGCGCTGACGTATCTACAGCCTCGCCACACCATGTGGCGCACTTTTCGACAGCGGCAAAACGCGGATTATAGCCTGAATTTGAGCGCCTCGGCAAGCAAGGCGCTCGGGTGGTGCCTCTAGCGGGCACCGTTGAAACCAACCGCTGACGACTTAACCGCCTCGACGCATCATGTCGAAGAAGTCCAAGTTGTTCTTGGTGGATTTCATCTTGTCGAGCACGAACTCCATCGCCTCGATCTCGTCCATGTTGTAGAGCAGCTTGCGCAGGATCCAGCTCTTTTGCAGGATCTCGGGCTTGAGCAGCAACTCTTCGCGGCGGGTGCCGGATTTGTTGATCAGGATCGAAGGGTAGACGCGCTTCTCGGCCATGCGGCGATCCAGATGGATCTCGCAATTACCGGTGCCCTTGAACTCTTCGTAGATCACCTCATCCATGCGGCTGCCGGTGTCAATCAATGCGGTGCCGATGATGGTCAGCGAGCCGCCTTCTTCGACCTTGCGGGCTGCGCCGAAGAAGCGCTTGGGGCGCTGCAGGGCGTTGGCGTCGACGCCGCCCGTCAACACCTTGCCGGACGAGGGCAGGACGTTGTTGTAGGCGCGAGCAAGGCGTGTGATCGAGTCCAGCAGGATGATCACGTCCTTTTTCAATTCGACCAGACGTTTAGCGCGCTCAATCACCATCTCAGCCACTTGCACATGGCGGGCGGCCGGCTCATCAAAAGTGGAGCTGATCACTTCACCGCGCACGGTGCGAATCATCTCGGTCACTTCTTCCGGGCGCTCGTCCACCAGCAGCACGATCAGATGAGACTCGGGATGATTGGCCACCAGCGCATGCGCGATGCTCTTCATCATCTCAGTCTTGCCGGTCTTGGGCTGGGCAACGATCAAGGCGCGCTGGCCTTTGCCGATTGGCGCGATCAAGTCAATGATGCGGCCGGTGACGTTCTCTTCGCCCTTGAAGTTGTCACGCTCAAGCTTGAACTGCTCTCTGGGGAACAGGGGTGTCAAGTTTTCGAACATGATCTTGTGCTTGCTTTCCTCGGGCGTCAACTCATTGACGCGGTCAACCTTGACCAGGGCAAAGTAGCGCTCGCCGTCTTTGGGTACGCGTACTTCACCTTCGATCATGTCGCCGGTGTGGAGGTTGAAGCGGCGGATCTGGCTTGGGCTCAGGTAGATGTCATCGGTCGATGCCATATAGCTGTCGTCGATCGAGCGCAGAAAGCCGAAGCCGTCCGGCAGGACCTCCAAAACGCCGTCGCCGAACACTTGTTCGCCGCCTTTGGCGCGCTTTTTCATGATCGCAAACATCAACTCCTGCTTGCGCATGCGGGCGACGTTGTCGATCTCCAGCGCCTCGCCCATCTTGATGAGTTCGGAGACGTGAAGCGCTTTCAGTTCGGAAAGATGCATGGGTGAGAACCCGGTAGGTCGTCAAAGGTCCTGCCAAGGACCGGGGACAGATACTGCGACAGCCAGTCGACCGCTGATGCGTGGCGACGCCGCTGTTGCCACGGGTGTGGCGGGCGGTGTCGTTGAACAGATAAGGATGCGGGAGCTTGGGCGCCGAGTCCACGCTTCAGAATCACCGTGGTGACATGAGCGTGTTGGCAATTTGGCTGTTGCTGAGTGCCGAAAACTCGGTTGAGTTGCGGCACGCAACAACAAGCTGACGATGATTATAGGTTAGCGTCGAGGAAGGCTGTCAATTGAGCCTTGGACAGCGCGCCAACTTTCGTGGCGGCTAACTGGCCGTCCTTGAACAGCATCAGGGTCGGAATGCCGCGAATGCCGAACTTGGCGGGCACATCGCGATTCTCATCGACGTTCATTTTGGTGACTTGAAGGCGGTCGCCGTAGTCTTTGGATACTTCATCCAAGATAGGGGCGATGGCCTTGCAAGGGCCGCACCATTCGGCCCAATAGTCGACCAGCACGGGCTTGCCGGCTTGGATCACATCGGCGTCAAAAGATGCATCGGAAATATGTTTGATCAGGTCGCTGCTCATGAATTGTCCTTGGGCTAGCCGGTTTGTGTTGCCGGCGTCGCGCTTTCGTGGCTGGTATGGGTGCCAGTTGATTTTGGCACAAAGCGGTGCGGCCCTTGGATTGCCAAACTTTGACGTCAATCGACGGCGCCAAAAAAACTTGAGCAATCCACAGGCACACCGATGCGCAAATTGCAGCGCTTTTCGAAATTTCAAGAAATATCTTGCGGACCCTTCAAAAAGCAGGCTAGAATAGTCGTCTTAGTCGGGGCGTAGCGCAGCCTGGTAGCGCATCTGCTTTGGGAGCAGAGGGTCGTGAGTTCGAATCCCACCGCCCCGACCAAGAACAAATTTGAAAGACTTATAGTTCTCGAACTAGAAAGTTTTAAAGAAATTGAATGGCCTGTCACAGTTTTACTGCGGCAGGTTTTTTAATCTCAGTCGGGGCGTAGCGCAGCCTGGTAGCGCATCTGCTTTGGGAGCAGAGGGTCGTGAGTTCGAATCCCACCGCCCCGACCATCAATGAATTGAACAACCCGTTGCAAGCTGGCTTGCAACGGGTTTTTTCATTTCAGAAGCGAAATAAGTTTTCGCGGTTCGATCCGGATGAGCCCTGGGTATCCTCGGCTTTCTCTGGCTAAGCAGGGCGGACAAAATCCGCAGTTCTGGGCGGCACCCCGCCCGCAACCATTTTCCTTTTTCCTCATGGCTATCCAACAACTGACCGACGAGCAGATACGCACCTGGACCCGGGCGCAAAAAGACGAGTGGTGGTTCACAAATGTCTACCGCGGCAGCATGCCGCAGCTGACGCTGCGAGCAGCCTTGACCGGTTTTTTACTTGGCGCCGTATTGGCCGCGACCTCGCTCTATATCGGCGGTAAAACCGGCATCGGTATCGGCGTGGGGCTGACCTCGGTGATTTTGTCCTTCGCGCTGTTTCGGGCGCTGCATGCCGCAGGCCTGGCCGAGGATTACACGATTCTGGAAAACAACTGCACCCAGTCGATCGCCACGGCGGCCGGCTATGTGGTGGCACCGCTGTATTCCAGCCTGGCCGCCTATATGTTGATCACCGGCCGCATCATCCCGTGGTGGCAGATGATGATCTGGATGGTGGTGATCTCCATCCTCGGTGTTTTAGTTGCCTTTCCAATGAAGCGGCGCTTCATCAACGAGGAACAACTGCCTTTCCCCGAAGGCCGGGCCAGCGGTGTTGTGCTTGATTCTCTTTACACCGGCGACGCCGCTGAAGGTGTCTATAAGGCCCGCTTGCTGGGCGTGGTTGCCGGCGGCACGGCGCTCTATCAGGCCATCGTCAGCGACGGTTGGATGAAGCTTTTGCAGTTCAAAGTTCTGCGCATGGATAAATGGGCGGGCATGACCGAGCCCTGGCATTTGCATGAGCGACTGGATACCTACTACTACCAGGCCGCAGCCAAGATGGACTGGTGGATTCCCAAGATCATGGGCGTCGATTTCCGTATGCTGGGGCTTCGCTTCACAATGGACGCGGCCATGTTGGGTGTCGGCGGTTTGATGGGTATCGCGGTGGCCACCAGTTGCATGCTGGGCTCCTTTATCAACTTCGTGGTCTTGGCGCCCATCATGATCAATGCTGGCGAGATCGTGCAGCGCATTTCGCCGACCGGAGCGGTGGTCCCGATTTCGCGCGCCGAGATTGTCAATCAATGGTCACTCTGGTGGGGTGTGACGATGATGGTGACAGGCTCCATCGTCAGCTTGCTGGCCAAGCCTGAACTCTTTACGAGTATGTTCAAGAAGAAGGACAAGGCAGCTGCCGCCGCGCAGGGGCCTGATGTGTTGGCTGGCATTGAAGTGCCGCTGTGGATTTCCTATGTCGGCGTGCCGATTTTTGGCTTCTTGGGCGCCTGGGTGACGCATGTGTTCTTCGGCGTACCGATGTTCTTGGCCTTGGTCTCTTTGCCGTTGATCTTTGTGCTGACCATCATCTGCACCAATGCGATGGCCTTGACCTCGTGGACGCCGACAGGCGCGCTGTCCAAGATCACCCAATTCACCATGGGCGCAATCGACCGTACGAACCCCGCCAGCAACCTGCTGCCGGCCGGCATGACGTCCGAGATTGCTTCCAATGCCGCCAACCTGCTGTCAGACATCAAGCCTGGCTATATGTTGGGCGGCAAGCCTCGGCATCAGGCGTTTGGCCATGTCATCGGTATTCTGGCTGGCGTGATGGCTTGCGTGCCGCTGTACTTCTTGCTGTTCTTGCCGGCCGACGCAAACGGCGTCAGGTCAGCGGCGACCTTGGTCTCCGAGCAGTTTGCAATGCCGGGCGCATTGCAGTGGAAGGGCGTGGCCGAGTTGATCGCCAAGGGCGTGCAGGGTTTGCCGGCGTCGGCCTTGGTGGCGATGTTTGTAGCCTTCGTCAGCGCGGTGGCGATTGAGATCATGCGTATCGTCAGCAAGGGCCGCTTCCCTCTGTCCTCGGTGTCGATTGGCTTGGGTGTGGTGCTGCCGCCTGAATCGGTCTTTGCAATGTGGTTGGGTGCCTTGCTGTTCTGGTACATGGGCCGCAAGCACAAGGCTCCCGGCACACCGGGCCATCGCCTCTGGGTCGATGGCTGCGAGCCGATTTGCGCCGGCCTGATTTCGGGCGCAGCCCTGATGGGCATTGGCAATGCGATCGTCAATGTGTTGTTGAACTGAGTCGCTGCTGGGCGGCAAAGGGCATGAGTTGGCAGCAAGTGCTGCCGGCTCATGTCACAATCGCGGCCCCATTGAGCTTCAAACAGTTCATTTCCGACCATAGCTCAACCGGATAGAGCACCCGCCTTCTAAGCGGGCGGTTGCAGGTTCGATTCCTGCTGGTCGGACCATCTGGGCACACCTCTTTGGCGCGCGTCGCTGCCAATGCGAGTTTCCTGTCTACTGCTGTGGCATGACTTCGAGTTCAACCGGCGTGTGTTGGAGCTTCTCCAACCGGCGGCGCTGGGTCAAGCGATGGCGTAAGAATCAACGCCACAACTGATGCAGCTGGGCTCAGTGTTTCTGGTACTGCGTGTCACCGAACAGGTTTTCGCGTGCGCGTTCGTCTGTCAGCGATTTGCGCTTTTCCGACAGTACGGCCAAGCCTCGCTGAACGGCGGGGCGAGCGGCGATTTCGTCAAACCAGCCTTTCAGATGCGGGTAGTCGCTGAGCTCCACACCCTGGTTCTTCCATGAGCGTAGCCAGGGGAAGACGGCGATATCGGCAATGCTGTAGGTGCGCCCGCCGAGATAGGTGGAGCTCGCCAAGCGCGTGTTCATCACTTTGTAAAGACGCCGTGCTTCACTGCTGTAGCGTTCAATCGCGTAGTTGATTTTTTCGGGTGCGTAGATGCGAAAGTGGTGGGCCTGCCCGAGCATGGGGCCGACCCCGCCCACCTGGAACATCAACCACTGCAACACCTCGTATTTGCCCGCCGTGTCATGGGCCAAGAACTGCCCCGTCTTGCCGGCCAAATAAAGCAAAATGGCGCCGGACTCAAACAGCGATATGGGTTTGCCGTCTGGTCCGGCGGGGTCGGTCAGCGCAGGAATCTTGTTATTTGGACTGATGGAGAGGAATTTATGTTCGAATTGGGCGCCGCTACCTATGTCCACAGGGATCACCCGGTAGGGCAAACCGCATTCTTCCAACATGATGTGAACTTTGTGGCCGTTAGGCGTAGGCCATGAATACACTTCGATCATTTTGTTCTCCACCGGTCAAAGGAGGCGCGGCATGTGTCTTCACCGTTCAGTGCATTGTCCTAGCTCATGTTTTTTAAGCAAGTAAAACACTGGTTTGTTGTGCGAGCGAATGCGGCTCGCTGGCGGTCTATCCATGATTGGGCCGAAGGGCGCAATGCGCAGTTTCGGATTTCCAGGGACGGCCGCGGCTTCCTGATTGAGCAGCCCAAGGCTTTGCCTGGCAGTCTGCGCATCGAGTGGGGGCCGTCGCAGCGCGCCTACATCGAGGGCAACGAGTTGCGCATTCGCTGTGAATTGCGCTTGCATGGCGATCTGCAGATGATGGTGCTTTGTCGCAACCTGATGGACAAGCTGGAGTCTGCGGTGTTCGAGGCCTACACCGACACATTGAAGACCCGTGTGGATACCGACACGCCTGAAGAAATGCGCTGGTTGGTCATGTTTCCAAAATTCGGTCAAATCAGCTCCAAGCTGGTCCGCCAGCGCTTTGGCGCCGTGGGCGTCAACAAGGAATTGGTGGGCGCATGGCTAGAGGGCGATTTGAGCGAGGTCTTGGCGCAAGCAAGCCAGGACCTGCTGCCCGAGGGTCAGCCTTTTGTGCTGATGACGATGCGTGGCAATGCCTATTTGCGCACGGCGATGGCCGAGCCGACCTTGCCGCAGATCCAGGGCCTTGTGAAGCTGCTGGAGCTGGCCTGCCGGGAGTTGCTGCGGGTCAATGAAAGGCTCACCGACCGTGGGCCCTGGCCCACGACCACCTCGATTGCCTGGCAAAGCTCGCGCCCCGACGAGGATCCGGCTCAGGCCTGATCGGCTTGACGCTGCGCGAAGGTCCAGGCCAGGTCGGCCAGCGGTCTGGCGCCGGCGCCAGCGGCTTGGGCCTGTGCACTGGACGCCGTGCCGGTGCTGACGCGTTTGGCAATGCCTTGCAAAATAGCGGCGATGCGGAACAAGTTATAGGCCAGATAGAAATTCCAGTCGCGCTGCAATTGCTCAAGGTCACTGCGGCCGCAGCGCTCGCAGTAGCGGCGCAAATAGTCGGGCTCGAAGGGAATGCCCAGTGCCGCCAAATCCAGGCCGGCAAGCCCCCGCGCCGCCGATGAGCTGTGGATATGCCAGGTCATGCAGTGATAGCTGAAGTCAGCCAGGGGGTGTCCCAAGGTTGACAATTCCCAATCCAGAACGGCGACCACGCGCGCTTGTTCGGGGTGAAAAACCAAATTGTCTAACCTGAAGTCCCCATGGACGATGGACACTTCAGAGGGGTCCAGTGCTGAGGCGGGGATATTGGCCGGCAGCCAAGCCATCAAGCGGTCCATCGCTTCGATCGGCGCGGTGTTGACGGTCAAGGAAGCCAGATACTGCTTGCTCCAGCGTCCGATTTGCCGCTCGAAGTAGTTGCCGGGCTTGCCGTAGTTGCCCAGCCCAATGGCCTGAGGGTTGATGCGGTGCAGGGCCGCGATGACGCGGTTCATCTCCGCGTAAATGGCTGAACGTTCAGGAGCACTCATGCCCGGCAGCGCCGGATCCCACAGAACCCGGCCAGGGATGAACTCCATGATGTAGAAAGCGCGGCCGATGACGGACTCGTCTTCGCACAAAGCCAGCATTTGCGGTACCGGCACTTCACTGCCGGCAAGTGCCGACATCACCATGAATTCACGCTCGATCGCATGGGCCGATGGCAATAGCTTGGCCACCGCTGCCGGCTTGGAGCGCATCACATAGGCCCGGCCGGACGTGTTCAGCTTGTAAGTGGGGTTGGATTGCCCGCCCTTGAACTGCTCAATGCTCAAGGGGCCGGCAAAGCCGCTCAAATGCTTGCCAAGCCACAGCGCCAAGGCGTCGCTGTCTATCGCTTGCGAAGGGGCTTTTGTTCCGGTGAAGGCTTCCATGAGTCTCTTTAAAGTTGCAAGTCGTTGTATGTCATTTGGCTTAGCGGTTGGCAATCGCCAAGAGCTTCTCCCGACTTAGCACCACCAAGCGCGTGGGCTCGACGCGCACAGCGCCGTCTCGCTCCAGCGCCTTGAGTTCCTGATTGACCCGCTGGCGCGAGGCACCCAAGAGTTGCGCCAAGTCTTCTTGCGCCAACTGCAAGCCGATGCGTATCTCCTCGCCTTGGCGCACCCCATAGGAGCGCGCCAGCAGCAAGATCTGCTTGGCCAAGCGCGAGGCCAGGGGCAGGGTATTGAGGTCTTCCACCGCATTGAACATCAGCCGCAAGCGGCGGCAGTTCAGGCGCAACAGAGCCTCGTAAAGCTCGGTGTGGCGCTGCAGCAGTTCTCTGAAATCCGGCTTGCGCACGATCAGCAAGGTGGTGTCGCCATGCGTCGTTGCGTCGTGGGTGCGCGGCATTCCGTCGAATAAAGAGATATCGCCAAACCATGTTCCGGGCTCTACATAAGTCAAAGATACCTGCTTGCCCGCCAAAGACACCGAGCTGATCCGCACAGCGCCCTTGGCGACTCCCACCCATTCCTCGGCGGCCTCGCCTCTGCAAGACAATAAGACGTCATCGCCCAAGCGGCGCACCGTGGCGCGCGACAAAATGTCCTCGCGCAAGGGCTCCGACAGTTTGGAAAACCAAGAACCGGCGTCGATTTCGCTGCGTTCGCTGAGTGTAAGAACCGTGCTATTCATACTGAGTCGCTGAAGTGACAACAGGGTATTGCCTGCCTTGCTTTCGATTGTCCATGAGTGCGGCGCCGCCGATTCAAGAGCGCGCGCGGGTGCGTCGGCAATGCGCCCCGTCAATTGGGCAGCCAAGCGGCCTTGTTTGCCGCCGCTGATCCTGCGAGCACATATACAACGCCGAGCTAGATGGCCGGATTGATGCGTGGTCAGCCATGCTAGAGTCAGCCGAAATAACATTGGCCCCTGGCATGGACCGAGATAACGCAGTGCCCCCCACTCATTTACGCGGCGCCGCTTGGCGCATTTGCTCGCTCAGCGCCTTGGCATTGGCCCTCATGGCTCAGCTTGGCAATGCGCAAGCCTTGGGGCTGGGCCGTCCACAAGTTCTTTCGGTGCTGGGTCAACCCTTGGTCTTGTCGTTCCCGCTGAGTTTGCGGGCCGGTGAGTCCTTGTCCATGGACTGCGTATCGGCCGAAGTCATGGCAGGTGGCGCGAAGCTGCCTGCCAACAAGGTCGGCGTTCGCCTGGAGGGTGAAAGCGAGACCAGTTTGCGGGCGATTCGAGTTCTCAGCTCGGTGCCGATTGAGGAGGCGATTCTGAGTGTCACCTTGAGCCTTGGATGCCCGGCCCGGTTGACGCGTCAGTTCAGTGCCTTGATGGACCCGCCGAGCGCGCAAGACGGCGCTTCGCCCGAGCCGCATACGAGCGGCGAAAGCCCGCGCGTTTTGTCACCGGCCTTGCGGGCTGCATTGGCCACCACAGACGCCAAACCGAAAGAGCTGCTGGGGGCGAATTTGTCGGATGCCATCGGGCAAGAGCGTCTGACTGCCGCCAAGCCTGCGCCTGCCGGGGGTAGCAAGGCGCAGGGCAAGGCAGGCTCGAAGAGCAGCGCGACTGAATCGGCCGCAAAGTCTGTTGTTAAGCAGTCCGATGCTTTGCCAGAATCGGCGCCGCCAAGCGCCGCAAGCCGCTCGCAAACGACAAAAGCTGCGCCAACTGCAAAGACAGAGAAGACTTCGGTTGCGAGCTTGACCGAGCCGAAGCTGCGTTTGGAAGCCTTTGATCCGAATTCCGCCGCCGCGAACAATTCGGCCGCCGCTGCTTCTGCGGCAGAGGCTGCCCTGGCGCGCTTGCAGAAGGTCGAGTCGGGCCTGCTTGGCTTGCAATCGGAGTATCGCGGTGATGCGCTGAAGCTGAACGCTATGCGGCAAGGTCTCGAGCCGGGGGCGGCGCCAACGCCCGCTAATGCCTTCAGTCCTTTGACATGGGTCTTGGGGGCGCTCGCGCTGCTGCTCAGCCTTGCCACAGCTTATCTGTGGCGCAAGCAGTCTCAACATCAAACGGGTGGCGACAGCAATTGGTGGGGGCATGCGCCCGAAGTCGCTGAGTCTCATGCAGGAAGCTCAAGTGATTCGCGGCCGTCGGGCGAAGCGCAGAACGTGGAGCTAGCGCAGCCACTCAAGGCGGAGCAACTGAACGCCGAAACAGGGGCCGCTGCGCCGCCGATTGCTGCGCCGCAAGAGCAGACGATTGCATTGCCTCATAGCGTCGGCGCCGAATATGCGCCCATTCCGAACACCATGCCGGCCGAGTTGCCCGACAAAGAGTTGTCCAGCTTGGCGCGATTCTCTCAGTTGATGGCCGCCGAGCCCAATCATGAGCCGCTGAGCGTGCAGTTTATTGATCCGTCCGACAGCATTGCCGCCGCATTCGGCGGGGTGGGCGCGGAGGGCACAGCTAAGACTCAGGCAGCCACAGACCAGCACCTGGTCAGCGTTGAAGAGTTGATCGACCTGGAGCAGCAGGTCGATTTCTTCTTGGTCTTGGGGCAGGACGAGGCCGCTGTCGACTTGCTGCATGGCCAACTGAGGCAGGGTGCAGACGGTGCCAATCACTCGGCATTGCCCTATCTGAAGCTGATGGAGATTTGCCAGCAGCGCGGAGACGCGCTGGCCTTTGCCGATATCGCGGGCCGCTACGCCCTTGAGTTCAATACTTCGCCACCAGCCTGGGATGTGAATTTGGAGTTAGGGCAGGGGCTTGAAGCCTATCCCGCCGTGATCAGCAGCCTGCAGTCACGTTGGTCCGACAGTGGTGCCAGCATGGTGGCGCTGCAGAAATTGCTGTCGTCCAGAGACGGGCGATCGGCGAGCTTTGATTTGCCGGCTTTGCGCGATCTTTTGTTGCTCTACAGCGTTGCGCGCGACCGCTCGGAGCATGAGGTGCGCGGCGAAGAAATTGATCTGTTTTTGCCCCTGGAGACCGACTTCCAGGCCGGCCATCCAACTGGTTTTGATCTGATGGCTACCATGGTTTGGCAGGGCAAGCCCGGCACGGGCTCGGACGCTGGCGGATCAGGGGGTAGTAGCGGCGCCGCGCCCCTGGCCAGGGACGTGGACATCGGCGTGGACATCTTGCTCGATGATGATGTGAACGCCGTTGTGCCTAGCAGCACTGCGCCAAGCATTGGCTCGGGCAAGTTCTGATCAGAGTTGCTGCAGCAGCGCCAGGGCCTGCTGCAGGGTTTCGTCCCGTTTGGCGAAGCAAAATCTGATGATGGTCTGGCTGTCGCCTTCCGAATAAAAGGCCGACATCGGGATCGCCGCGACGCCCAGTTCCCGGATGAGCCACTCGCAAGCACTTTGACCCGGCATGTCACCCAGCCGTGCGACAGCACGGTAATCCACAGACTGAAAGTAGCTGCCTTCGCAGGGCAGCAGCCGCAGATTCGAGCCAGCTAAACCGGCTCGAAACAAATCGCGCTTGCGCTGGTAGAAGGCTGGCAGCTGCAGATAGGGCTGCGGGTCTTGCAGGTAGGCTGCCAGCCCGTATTGCATCGGCGTATTGACCGTGAACACGTTGTACTGATGGACCTTGCGGAACTCGTGCATCAAGCTTTTGGGGGCCAGCACATAACCGATCTTCCAACCGGTGACATGAAATGTTTTGCCAAAGCTGCTGACGATGAAGCTGCGGGCCTGCAACTCGGGGTGGGACGCGACGCTCAGGTGCTGGGCGCCGTCATACACCATATGTTCATAGACCTCGTCGCTGAGCACCAGCACCTCGGTGCCACGCAAGGTGTCTGCCAAGGCTTGCATTTCCTGCGCCGACCAAACGGTGGCGCTGGGGTTGTGCGGCGTATTGATGATCAACACTCGCGTGCGCGGCGTGATGGCAGCGGCCAGGCGCTCAAAGTCGGGGCGAAAGGTTCCAGGCGTCAAGGGTACTCGCACCGCCACGCCACCGGCCAGCTCGATATTGGGCAGGTAGCTGTCGTAGCAGGGTTCCAACACGATGACCTCGTCCCCTGGGTGAACGATGCTCAGCAAAACCGTCAGGATCGCTTGTGTGGCGCCGGCCGTGATGGTGATTTCGTCTTCGACGCCATAGCTGTGGCCATACATTGCTGCCACCTTGGCTGCGACGGCCTGCCGCAGCAAGAGAACACCGGGCATCGGCGGATACTGGTTGTGATGGGCCCGCATCGCTGCGTTGACCGCATCCAGCAAGGCGGGGTCGCCATCAAAATCGGGGAAGCCTTGCCCCAGATTGACGGCCCCATGTGCTTGGGCCAGGGCCGACATGGTGCTGAAGATGGTGGTGCCGACGCGAGGCAGGCGGCTGCGCAGTTGCGGTGCTAGGGGCGTGAACTTGCTCATCTGGGCAGGGGGGCTTCAGCTCAAAGACTGTAATCGGTGGTGTCGCCGCTCATCGCTCGCTCCAGCAGGTGTCGGTTCAGCCGGTCGGACAGCAGTTCGGCAAAGCTGTAGACATAGTTGCGCAGATAGGCGCCGCGCTTGAAGGCGATGCGGGTGACGTTTTGGCCAAACAAATGCCCCAGCGGGCGCGCGACCAGATCGCCCCCAGGCGGGTCTTCGCGCACCGCCATCTCGGCCACGATGCCTATGCCCATCCCTAAGCGAACATAGGTTTTGATGACATCGGAGTCGATCGCTTCGAGCACAAAATTGGGGTGCAAATTGCGCGCCGCAAAGGCTTTGTCGATGCGGGTGCGGCCGGTGAAACTGGGGTGATAGGACACGATGGGTTCACTGGCCAACTGCTCAAGCGTTGGCCGCTCGACCTGCGCCAGCGGATGGCCAGTCGGGACGACCAAGACATGCTGCCACTCGTAGCAGGGCAGGCTGACCAGCTCCTCGATGTGGGCGAGCGATTCGGTCGCCAAGCCCACATCGGCGCTGTCGTCCAGCAGCATGCGCACGACTTGGTCGGGCGTGCCCTGATGCAGGCTGATGCGCACCAAGGGCAGTTGGCGGCGCAGTTGCGCCACCGGCCCTGGCAACACATAGCGGGCTTGCGTATGGGTGGTGGCGATCGAGAGCGTGCCGCTGTCTTGCTTGGAGAATTCCTCGCCGATGCGTTTCAGATTGCCGACCTCGCGCATGATGATCTCGATCGCGGCCAGCACTTGCTGGCCGGGTTCGGTGATGCGGCGCAGGCGTTTGCCGTGGCGCGAGAAGATGTCGATGCCCAGCTCTTCTTCCAACTCCAGAATCGCTTTTGAAACGCCGGGCTGGGACGTGAACAAGGCCTTGGCGGTCTCGGTCAGGTTGAGATTGCGCCGCGCCGCTTCCTGTACAAAGCGGAATTGATGCAGATTCATGGTCTTGCGTCGGGGCTGCCGGCAGGTCCGTCCAGCCAGGCAAGGCTGGCCTCGGTCATTGCCTGTACCACCGTCTCTTGATCGCCCAAAGCCGGGTGCAGCAGCCATTCGACCGCAGGTCCGCAGGTTTCGCGCAAGCGCTCAAGCAGCGGCGGGATATCGCGCCGCACATGGCCGCCGGTGCCGAGAAACATGGGCACGATGTGGATGCGCCGGCAGCCCATAGCAACCAACTCGTGGGCGGCGGTTTCCAGCTCGGGCTGCATGAATTCCAGAAACGCCAAGCGCATGGCCAGCTGGGGCCGGCGCAGCGCAATTCGTTTGCTGACTTCATGGAAAGGCCTTGCCCAATCGGGGTCGCGCGCGCCATGGGCAAACAGGAGTAAGCCGTCCATCGTGTGTGTTTCTTTCAGCGGTAACGCACCAGCCAGCCAAAGGCGGCCAGCGAGAGGGCGAGGTAGAACAAGCTTGGGCCGGTCGCAACCAGCCAGGGAACCCAGTTTTGCAAGATGCCGACATGGCCTGCGACGTTGTTGAGCAAGACAAAACTGATGCCCAGCATGATGCCGCCAAAAACCTTCAGGCTGATGCCCCCGGCACGACCATGGAGATAGGCAAAGGGCAGCGCCAAAGCGACCATCACAAAGCAGGCAAAAGGATAGATGGCCTTGCGCCAAAACTGAATCTTGTGGACTTGAGCTGACTGCTCCTGGGCCGACAGATGTTGGGTGTAGCGGTAGAGCTCCAAGGTTGACATAGAGGCGGCGGGCAAGACCGCCGCAGCGATCACGCCGGCATGCAGCGAGCTCTTCCAGTTCAGCTCGGCCAACTTGGTTTCCCGCACCACCCGCAGCGTTTCCTTGTCGCCCACAGATGCCGGGGAATTCACCTTGTCGCTGACACTGACCCATTCGGTTTGCGTCACGTCCGACAAGCGCCAAAACCCTTTGGCATCCACCATGGCATGGCTTGCGGCCAAGCGTGCAACCAGACCACCGGCATGATCAAACTCGAAAATTCGCACGCCTTGCAAGCGGCCCGATGCATCCGCTTGGCTGACATTGATCGAGAAACTGCGCTCTTGGCCATCAATCAGTTGATGGTCTTTGAGCCAGGCGCCGCGCCGGGTCTGTTCGGCGGCGCCGACGAATCGAGCTCGCATGGTATCTGCCTGCAAGTCGAAATAGGGCACGGCCAAATCACCCACCAAAAATGTCAGGGCCGCAAAGGCCGCTGCCAGATAGGCCAGCAAGCCAAGTGCTCGGCCTGGCCCCAAGCCGCCGGTGCGCAGAATCGTGAATTCGCTGGACTGCGCCATGCCAGCCAGGGAGTAAATGCTGCCTATCAACACGGCAATCGGGAACAACTGGTAGAAGTGCCCCGGAATGTCCATCAAGGCCAACAAGGCTGCTTTGAAGGCGCCGGCTTCGACGCGGCGCATATTGTCGAGTTCGTCGATAAAGTCGATGAAGAAGAACAGCGACAAGAAGGCCAGGGACACAAAAAACACCGAGCCGACGATGTCGCGGTAAAGCAAACGGCGCACCGTCTTCATGCGCGGGCTCCGACCGGCTTGCGCCAAGTGAAATGGATGCGGTTACCTTGGTCGCGCAGCCACAGCAGCGTCAGGGCCAGCAAAAAGATGCCGCCGTGAACCGACACCAGGGCCACAGCCATGCTGGTGCGCGCATTGCTGACCCAGCCTTGGCTCAAGCCGACCAGGTTGAAATAGACCACAAAGCTCAGCAGCGCAAACAGCAGGTTCCAGTTGTTTGGGCGGCGAGGGTTGGTGGCGGCCAAGCCCAAACCCAGCAGCACCATATTGAAGCAAGCCAGGCACATGCCAATCCGCCAAGTCAGCTCGCCGTCATTGGCCGGCGAGGGCGCACGCAAGAGATCCAGCGTGGGCGTTGCCTTGGGTTTCAATTGGTCTGCGCTGCGCAGCACTTGGCTGTCCGCAAGAATCCGGTACTGCTCAAACTTTGCCCGCGTTCGCTCGCCCGTCACGGCATTGGCTTCATTGCGTTGACCTTGGTTCAGCACCAAAAAGCGGTCGGTGTCGGTCAACTCGATATGCCCCCGGGCGGCGGTGGTGACGGACTCGGTTTTCTCTTTGCTGGACAAGATGAAGACATTGCGCCCCGTGCGCTCATCCTTGGCGTCGCGTTCGATGAAAAACACACTGCTGCCGTCTCGCGAGGACTGGAATTGGCCAGGAGCCACGCGCGAGAGGTCACTGCGTTTTTGGTATTGATCGCGCAGCTGTGCGCTGTTTTGATTGCCCCAGGGCCAGATGATCAACTCCAGAACAATCACCAACAACAAGATCGGCAAGCTCATGCCCAGCACCGGCTTGACGAAGCGGCTCAGGCCGATACCGCTGGAGAACCAGATCGTCATTTCCGACTCCCGGTACATCCGGCCCAAGGTCGCCACCACCGCAATGAAGAGCGACAAGGTCAGCATGGTGGGCAGATGAGCCAAGGAGGCGTAGGCCATCAGCAACATCACATCTTGCGGGGCGACATTGCCGCCGGCGGCTTGACCCAGGGTGCGAATCAACATCATCGTCAGCACGATGGTGAGGATGACCACAAAGGTAACACCGAAGCTGCGGGTGAGTTCTGAGCGTACTGAGGAATCGAATAACATCCGGGCACTTTATCTATTCGGCGACATTATGGACTTTCGTACACAGACTGCGTCCTTCGACGCATTGGCCGGCACCAACGCAGATGCCTTGATCGTACTGATAGCCGGTGAGGCGCTGCCTACCGACTTGGATGCTGGCCTGGCCTCGCTCGCTGCGGATGCGCTGAAGCTGGGTGACTTTGAACTCAAGGCCGGCAAGTCGATTGCTTTGCAGCGCCCGGCAGGCGTGAAGGCACCGCGCCTGGTGTTTGCCGCCGCCGGCAAGCCAACTCTGAAGGCCGCCCGTGCCGCCTTGCAACTCGGCCTGGCGCAACTGAAAGGGCGCGGCGCCGTGCATGCCGCTGTTGCCTTTGTTGGCTTCGACGCCATGACGGAAAGCCTGGCCGAGCAGTTTGTCTTGGCCGCCAGTGACTCGCTCTATACCTACCGGCACACCAAGCCCAGCGCACCTGAAGCGGGCAAGCTGGCAAAGCTGACCTTGCTGACGAATAAGGCCGATGCGGCCGCGCCCAAGGCCGCCAAAGCCGGTATGGCACGTGGTCAGGCGATTGGTGCCGGCATTGAGTTGGCGCGTGAATGCGCCAATCGCCCTGGCAATTACGCCACGCCGACCTACCTCGGTGAGCAGGTCAAGGCCTTGGGTCGCACTCATGGATTGAAGGTCGAAGTGTTGGACAAGAAAGCGGTCGAGAAGCTCGGCATGGGCTCCTTCTTGTCGGTGGCGCAAGGCTCGGATGAGCCGCTTCGTTTCATCGTGGCGCGCTACGACGGTGCGGCGAAAACGCAGGCGCCGGTGGTGTTGGTCGGCAAGGGCATTACCTTTGATTCGGGCGGTATTTCCCTGAAGCCTGGCGCCGAAATGGACGAGATGAAGTTTGATATGGGTGGCGCCGCCAGCGTCATTGGTGCCTTGCGCGCTGTTGCCGAACTCAAGCCCAAGCTCAACTTGGTGGCCATCATCGCTGCTTGTGAAAACATGCCCAGTGGCCGGGCACTCAAGCCGGGCGATGTGGTTACCTCAATGTCGGGTCAGACCATCGAGATTCTGAATACCGATGCGGAAGGGCGTTTGGTGCTCTGCGATGCCTTAACTTATGCCGAGCGCTTCAAGCCTGCGGTGGTGGTGGATGTGGCGACGCTGACCGGCGCTTGCGTGATCGCTTTGGGCGGTGTGCGTAGCGGCATGTATGCAAGCGATGACGAACTGGCAGCGTCCTTGTCAGCGGCTGGCGAGGCCGCCTTGGACCCTTGCTGGCGCATGCCTTTGGATGACGAGTACGAAGAAGGCCTGAAGAGCAACTTCGCCGATGTGGCCAATGTGGGCTCGCGTGCCGGCGGCTCCATCACGGCGGCCAAATTCTTGCAGCGTTTTGCGAGCAAGTACCGCTGGGGTCATTTGGACATCGCCGGCACCGCCTGGAAGGGCGGCGCGGCCAAAGGCGGCACCGGCCGGCCGGTTGGTTTGTTGACGCACTTTGTGCTGTCGCAAGTGCGCTGAGAGTCGATCATTTGTTGATTCGGTTCAAGCCATGACTCAGGTGAGTTTTTATACCGGTGTGCCTGAGCGACTGGCCTATGTTTGCCGACTGCTGCGCAAAGCGCAGCAGTCGGGCTCACGGGTCGGTGTGTGCGGCCCTGCAGCCCTGTTGAAACGCTTGGACGCCGCTCTTTGGGCGTTTGAGCCGGCTGAATTTGTGCCTCATCTGGACTTGTCTGCAGGTGTTGCAGACTCGTTGCTGATTGCCGCGACGCCAATCCAATTGCATGAGCAAGCCTTGGCGTTTGCTCATCGGGAAGTTCTATTGAACTTGGGTGCCGAGGTGGCCGAGGGCTTTGATCAGTTCCAGCGCGTCTTGGAGGTCGTCTCTCAAGACGAGGGGCAAGTTCAGGCGGGGCGGCGGCGCTTTAAACACTATGAAGCGCTGGGACTGAACATCAGCCACCACAAGGTGCCTGCTTGAGCCCGGTGCTTCCCTTGCTGCGGCAAGTGCCGACCCTGACCGAGGTGTTGGAAGAGACCAGTCTGGGGGCGCTGCCCGCGCAGGGGTTTGGGCAAGGGCTTGATCTAGAGTTGGAGGCTCCGGCAGAGCTCATGCCGGGCTGCGTCGAAAGCGATGCAGAGCAACGCAAGCAAGCGATTCTTGCCCTGGTGGACAAGGCCATCGAAGAGTTTCGCACCGAGCTCTTGTCGCGGCTGGAGCCTTTGCTTGACCAAGGCTCGGCAAGACAGTCGGATTGAAGTGCTGAGTGAACTTGGAATTACGCCCTCGTCAATACGCTCTTTTAAAGCGGCTGTTTCACTCTGACGACAACTAGCCACAACGCCGGCAGGAAGTCTTCGGTTTCCCATGGTTTCCCCATATAGGTTGAGGCAGTTTTTGGGGTATGTTCTTCCAGTTGAGAATTCAACGGCAAAAAGCTCTTCTTCTTCCTATCCGGAGGTAATTCATGCAAGTTAAGTTGAACGTTGTTGTGGGCGCCGTGGCGCTGCTGCTGAGTGGCGCTGCCATGTCCCAAGAGGTGCTGGTCGTCAAGATCGGCCACGTTGGTCCAACCAGCGGCGCTATCGCGCATCTGGGCAAGGACAATGAGTTGGGCGCCCGTATGGCGATTGCTGAACTGAACGCCAAGGGCGTGATGATTGGCGGTAAGAAGGCCAAGTTTGAACTGCTGGCAGAAGACGACGCTGGTGATCCAAAGCAAGGCACTGCAGCCGCCCAAAAGCTGGTCGACTCCAAGGTTCAGGGCGTCATCGGTCACCTGAACTCGGGTACATCGATTCCTGCTTCCAAGGTCTACAGCGATGCAGGCATTCCGCAGATCTCTCCATCGGCTACTAACCCCAAGTTCACTCGCAACGGCTACAAGACCACCTTCCGTGTGGTGGCTGACGATGTGCACCTGGGCGGCACTTTGGGCAAATATGCAGTGAAAGAGCTGAAAGGCCAGTCGATCGCAGTGATCGATGACCGTACGGCTTACGGCCAAGGCGTGGCCGACGAGTTCGAAAAGGGCGTGAAGGCCGCTGGCGGCAAGATCGCTGGACGCGAATTTACCAACGACAAGGCAACGGATTTCACCGCCATCCTGACCTCGCTGAAGGCTAAAAAGCCTGACGTGATTTTCTTCGGCGGCATGGACGCCGTGGCCGGCCCGATGTTGCGTCAAATGAAGCAGTTGGGCATTGATGCCAAGTTCGTTGGCGGTGATGGCATTTGCTCGGGCGAGTTGCCAAAGCTGTCTGCTGGCACGATGGCTGACAGCCAGGTCTACTGCGCTGAAGCCGGTGGTGTCGAGGCCGGCGAAGGTCAGAAGATCGCCGAAGCCTTCAAGGCGAAGTTCAAGGAACAGTACAAGGTTGACGTGCAGATCTACGCACCTTATGTCTATGACGCCGTCAATGTGATGGCAGCTGCCATGGTCAAGGCTGGTTCTTCCGACCCAGCCAAGTATCTGCCTGTGTTGGCCAAGACCGACGGTTACAAGGGCGTGACGGGTACGATTTCCTTTGACCCCAAGGGCGACATCAAGAATGGCGCTTTGACCATGTACACCTACAAGGGTGGTGCTAAGTCGCAAATCGCCGTCGTGCGTTAATCAGCCGGCAAATATTTCCGTTGATTCGAGTTTCCTGCGGGCTGCAAAGCTCGCAGGTCTTAAAAGCCCGCAGCCTCGCAACTGCGGGCTTTTTCCTTTTCTCCACAAGCTCAGCTGAGGTCTGCGAAAGCGAGGGCGTCTGACAGTCCTGAAGCCATGCGCCTGCGCGCTGAGCCACCAGGTCCGATGGGCAGAGTTGTTGATAAAAGGAAAATCTTTGGTGCTAGGATTTGAGGTCAAGCCGCGAGCTTGGCGTCAATAAAGTCCGTCAGTGAACCCACGGTGGCAAAGGTCGAGCCATCGATTTCGCCGTCGTCGACGGTGATGCCGAGCTTTTCTTCCAGGCTGATGAGCAAACTGACCACGGCCATTGAGTCGAGCTCAGGGATGGCGCCAAGCAAGTGAGTGTCGCGGTCAAAACCGGCGCTACGGCCGGCCAAGCTCAGGACTTCGTCCAAAATCCTCAATACTTGCTGCTGCGTATCCATAGTGTTCGAAATCCAGATAACCGGGGCCCGCCCGCCCAAAGGGTATGCAGGCGAAACAAGGGGCAATGGGGCAGGTTGGGCCTTAAGCCGGTCCTGGCCTGTTGAAAGGTTGCGCATCTTAGCCGCTGCGCTAGCGCCCGGACTTCCATGACAGTCTTGATCATCTGCAAGGGCCTCACCTGCCTTCTCACTTGTCCGGCGACTTGTCACTGCAAATCGGTGTGCGATACTTTTTTGGCGCCCCACCATATTTCACAACTTGACTGAATCGAACTGCCTGAACGAGCTTTTGTCCTGCGCTGCGGAGCGGTTTGCTGATGCGTCGGCGCTGGTTTATGGGCAAAAGCATCAAACATATGCGGAACTCGCTATGGAGGCCGCTGCATTTGCCGCAGGCTTGATGGCTTTGGGTGTGCAGCGCGGGGAGCGAGTCGCCATCTACCTGGAAAAGCGCTTCGAGACGGTGATCGCCAGTTTTGGCGCACCGGCTGCAGGCGCGGTGTTTGTGCCGCTGAACCCCTTGCTGAAGGCCGAGCAGGTGAGCTTCATCCTGCAGGACTGCGCAGTGCGTGTGCTGCTGACCTCGCCTGAGCGCTATGCCTTGTTGGGCGAGGCTTTGAAAACCTGCCCGGCCTTGCGCCATGTGGTCTTGACCGATAGTGCACAACAGCCCCAAGCAGGGCCGGGCCATAGCCAGCATGTCTGGCCCGACATGCTGGCGGCGCCTGCGCGAGCCGGCCACCGTGTCATCGACACCGATATGGCCGCCATTCTTTACACCTCGGGCTCTACGGGACGACCTAAGGGCGTGGTATTGTCACATCGCAATATGGTGGCCGGCGCAAAGAGTGTTGCTTCCTATCTGGACAACAGGCCCTCAGACACCTTGCTGGCCGCCTTGCCCTTGTCCTTTGACGCCGGCTTCAGCCAATTGACCACTGCCTTTCACAGTGGCGCGCGGGTTGTACTGCTGAACTATCTGATGCCGCGTGATGTGTTGAAGGCGATGGAGCGCGAAAAGGTCACCGGTCTGACCGCCGTGCCGCCGCTTTATATCCAGCTGGCGCAATTGGAGTGGCCCGCCGCCATCAATGAAAACCTGCGCTACTTTGCCAATACCGGCGGGCGTATGCCGCGAGAAACGCTGGATCAGCTGCGCGCTCGTGTGCCGGCGGCTAAGCCCTTTCTGATGTACGGGCTGACCGAGGCCTTTCGCTCGACCTATTTGCCGCCCGAGGAAGTCGATCGCCGGCCCGATTCAATCGGCAAGGCTGTCCCCAATGCCGAGATCCTGGTGCTGCGCGAAGACGGCAGTCTCTGTGACGCCGAAGAGCCGGGCGAACTGGTCCATAGGGGCGCCTTGGTCGCCATGGGCTACTGGAACGATGCTGAAAAGACGGCCGAGCGCTACAAGCTGCTACCGGCCGGTGCTCCGGGTCGGCAGGCCGGGTTGCCATTGCCAGAGTACGCGGTGTTCTCCGGCGATACGGTGCGACGGGACGCCGAAGGTTATCTGTACTTCATTGGTCGGCGCGACGAGATGATGAAGACCTCAGGCTACCGCGTTAGCCCAACGGAAGTGGAAGAGGTTCTTTATGCCAGCAAGCTGGTCGGTGAATGCGTCGCCTTTGGCGTTGATCACCCGACCTTGGGCCAAGTGATTCAGGTGATCGTCACACCACCCAGTGGTGTAGCCGAGCTGGACCTGGCGGCCCTTCAAGCGGCATGCCGCCAGCATATGCCGGCCTATATGGTGCCGGCCGGCATTGAGGTGCAGGCCGGACCATTGCCGCGCAACCCTAATGGCAAGATCGATCGCAAGCTGCTGTCTGCCGATTGGGTAGAGCGCCACCTCGCCTGAGTACTTGAGAGATACCCGAAGCCATGTCTGATGCAGTTGCAGTGAAGCGCGCTCCGATCCACGCGCCGATGTCGCAGTTTCAAGTTGAAGCAAGCGGCGAACTATTGGTGGGCGGCCAGAAGTTGTCCGTGCTGGCCGAGCGGGTCGGCCAAACGCCGTTCTTCGCCTATGACCGCGAGCTATTGCGGGCCCGTGTGGCGCAGTTGCGCAAGGCATTGCCGGCGCAGGTGAAGCTGCATTTTGCGATGAAGGCCAACCCGATGCCGGCGGTGGTCGGTTTGATGGCGGGCTTGCTCGACGGTATCGATGTGGCCTCGGCCGGTGAGCTGAAGGTGGCCTTGGACGCCGGCGCCGACCCGGCCGAGATCAGTTTTGCCGGCCCCGGAAAGCGGGATGTCGAGTTGCGCCAGTCGGTCGCAGCGGGCGTTCTGATCAATGTGGAATCAAGCCGTGAGTTGCCGGTCTTGGCCGAGGCTTCGGCGCGCTTAGGGCTACCCGCACGCGTGGCGATCCGCGTCAACCCGGACTTTGAGCTGAAGGGCTCGGGCATGAAGATGGGCGGCGGCCCCAAGCAGTTCGGCATCGATACCGAGCAAATGCCCGAATTGCTGGCCGAAGTGGGTCGCCTTGGCCTGGCCTTTGAAGGCTTCCATTTGTTCGCGGGCTCCCAAAATCTTCGGCCCGAATCGATTTGCGAGGCGCAGCAGAAGTCCTATGAGTTGGCTCTGCGTTTGGCGGCGCTGGCGCCGTCGCCGGTCAAGTTCTTGAATCTGGGTGGCGGCTTCGGTATTCCTTATTTCCCTGGCGAGCAGCCGCTGGATCTGGCGCCGATCTCGGCTAATCTGCAGGCCTTGGTGGCACGCGCCGCGACTGAGCTGCCCGAGGCCTCGCTGGTCATTGAGCTAGGGCGTTACTTGGTCGGCGAGGCGGGCATTTACGTCACGCGCATCGTCGACCGGAAAACTTCTCGCGGTCAGGTCTATCTGGTCACCGACGGTGGTTTGAATCACCACTTGGCGGCCTCTGGCAACTTCGGCCAGGTGATTCGCAAAAACTACCCCGTGACGATAGGCAACAAGGCCGGCAGCCTCGAGCGCGGCCTGGTGTCGGTGGTCGGGCCGCTGTGCACGCCCTTGGATTTATTGGCCGACCGGATGGATTTGCCGGCGGCCGAAATCGGCGATTTGGTGGTGGTGTTTCAGTCCGGCGCTTATGGCCGCAGTGCTAGCCCCGAGGGCTTTTTGGGGCATCCGGCCAGTATTGAGGTTTTGGTCTAAGTCAAGTCTCGTCGAACAGCTTCATTAACGCGTGATTTCGTGTATTGCGAAGACTGAATTGAAAATTCAAGTCAATTGGGTTTGATTGCGAAGGGTTAAAGTCGAGCCATGCGGCTTGACCTCATCTCCCTCAACCTTGTGCTCGCGATTGAGCAAACGCGCTCGATCACGCGTGGTGCACAGCAGGAGAACTTGGCGTTGGCGGCGGCGAGCAAGCGGGTGTCGGATCTTGAGGCCAGGCTTGGCGTGCAACTGTTCGAGCGACGCTCACGCGGCGTCGAGCCGACCGAAGCCTGCCGGGCGCTGGTGCGCCACATCCGCTCGCTGCACGCCTCGCTGCACGCGCTGGAGAGCGAGGTGGTGGAGTTTGCGCGCGGCATCAAGGGCCATTTGCGCATCGCAGCCAATAGCGGTGCGATTGCCGAATGTCTGCCGCCCGATCTGGCTGCGTTCAGCCAGGCACACTCGCAGATTCGTATCAGCCTGGAGGATTTGACCAGCGCCGAGGTGCAAGCGGCGGTGGCCGAGGGGCGCGCCGATGTCGGCGTCTTCACCAGCCCCTTGCTGGACAACCGCCTGCAGACCTGGCCCTACCGCAGCAGCCGCTTGGGCGTGTTGATCCCGAAGCGGCACGCCTTGGCCGGCCGCGCCTCGGTCAGTTTCAAAGATCTGCTGGATTTCGACCTGGTCGGCTTGCATGCCGGCGCGTCGGCGCAACAGTTGATGCGCGAGCAAGCGTTGCTGCTGGGCCGCACGCTCAATGCGCGCCTGGCCGTGCGCGGCTTCGACGCGATCGCCCAGTTGGTCGAAGCCGGCCTGGGCGTGGCGGTCTTGCCGGCCGTGCCGGCGGAGCGCTTTTCGCGCGTCTTTGAGGTCAGTCTGCTGACGCTGGATGAGCCCTGGGCCGAACGTGAATATTGCTTGGGCGTGGCCGCCCAAGAACGGCTGCCCGCCGTGGTGCAGCATTTTGTTGATGCGCTGTGCCCGCAGAAAATCGAGAACTGAAAGAAAGAAAAGGAAACCGTCCATGACTGCACGCACTCTGTATGACAAGCTCTGGGACGAGCATGTCGTCCACACCGAGGAGGACGGCACCGCCACCCTCTATATCGACCGCCATTTGTTGCATGAGGTGACAAGCCCGCAGGCTTTTGAGGGCCTGGATCTTGCTCACCGCAAGGTCTGGCGTTTGTCCGCAAACTTGGCGGTCAGTGACCACAATGTGCCGACGACCGACCGCAGCGAAGGCATTGCCGACCCGGTCTCCAAGCTGCAAGTGGACACGCTGGATCTGAACTGCGATCGCCACCAAGTGACGCAGTTCAAGATGAACGACAAGCGCCAAGGCATCGTCCACGTGATCGGCCCGGAGCAGGGCGCCACGCTGCCCGGCATGACCGTTGTTTGCGGCGACAGCCACACGTCCACCCATGGCGCGTTTGGCGCGCTGGCGCATGGCATCGGCACCTCCGAGGTCGAGCATGTGTTGGCTACTCAGACGCTGCTGGCACGCAAGGCCAAGAATCTGCTGGTGCGGGTTGAAGGCGTGCTGCCGCGCGGCTGCGGCGCCAAGGACATCGTCTTGGCCATCATCGGCAAGATCGGCACGGCAGGCGGCACCGGCTACACGATCGAGTTTGGCGGCGCCGCCATCCGTGCCTTGAGCATGGAAGGGCGCATGACGGTCTGCAATATGGCGATCGAGGCGGGCGCACGCGCCGGCCTGATCGCGGTGGATGACACCACCATCAAGTACTGCAAGGGCCGGCCTTTCTCGCCGACCGGCGTGGAGTGGGAACAGGCCGTTAGCTACTGGCGCGGTCTGCATTCGGACGCTGGCGCCAAGTTCGACCTGGTGGTGGATCTGGACGCGGCGCAAATTCGCCCGCAAGTCACCTGGGGCACTTCGCCCGAGATGGTCTTGGGTGTGGACGAGCGCGTGCCCGACCCCGACAAGGAGAAGGATGCCGTCAAGCGCGGCGCGATCGAGCGGGCGCTGCAATACATGAATCTCGAGCCGAACAAGGCCATCAGCGACATCCACATCGACAAGGTCTTCATCGGCTCCTGCACCAATAGCCGCATCGAGGACATGCGTGAGGCTGCTGCGGTGGTGCGCCGCATTGGAGGCAAGTTGGCCAGCAATGTGCGCTTGGCGCTGGTGGTGCCGGGCTCGGGCCTGGTCAAGGCGCAGGCCGAAGCCGAAGGGCTGGATGTGATCTTCAAGGCGGCCGGTTTCGAGTGGCGCGAGCCGGGTTGCTCAATGTGCCTGGCGATGAATGCCGACCGGCTGGAGCCGGGCGAGCGCTGCGCTTCGACCAGCAATCGCAATTTCGAAGGGCGCCAGGGCGCCGGAGGCCGTACCCATCTGGTCAGCCCGGCGATGGCCGCAGCGGCGGCGATGCAAGGCCATTTTGTTGATGTGCGGCGTTTGATTTCATAAGCAGGAGTCTTGATATGAAAAAGCTCGCAGTTCTTCTCCTCGGCTTTGCATTTTTAGCCGGCTGCAACACCATTGGTGGCATCGGCCGCGACCTGCAAAAGGCCGGCGAGAAGATCGAAGACACCGCCAAGAAGAAGTAGTAGTCATTTAGACCTTAAGAGGTTCACTATGCAGAAATTCACCCTCCTCAAGGGGCTGGTCGCGCCGATGGATCGCGACAACGTCGACACCGACGCGATCATCCCCAAGCAATTCCTGAAGTCGATCAAGCGCAGCGGCTTCGGCCCTAACTTGTTTGACGAATGGCGCTATCTGGACGCCGGCGAGCCCGGTCAAGACCCCGCCACGCGTCGGCCTAACCCGGACTTCGTACTGAATCAGCCGCGCTATGCCGGGGCCTCGGTCTTGTTGGCGCGCAGCAATTTTGGTTGCGGCTCCAGCCGCGAGCATGCGCCCTGGGCCTTGGAACAATATGGCTTCAGGGCCTTAATTGCGCCGAGCTTTGCCGACATTTTCTTCAACAACTGTTTCAAGAACGGCATCCTGCCGATTCAGTTGCCCGAAGCTCAAGTGGCTCAGTTGTTTGACGAAGTCCACGCCTTCCCCGGCTATCAATTGACCATTGATCTTGAACGTCAGGTGGTGATCAAGGCCGACGGGACAGAGTTGCCCTTCGAGATTCAGTCCTTCCGCAAGTATTGCTTGTTAGGTGGATTTGACGATATCGGCCTGACGCTGCGTCACGCCGACAAGATCAAGGCCTTTGAAGCCGAGCGCATGGCCAGCAAGCCATGGCTGAACAACCGTTTGATTGCCTGAGGAATCACAGCAAATGAAAATCGCAATTCTTCCCGGTGATGGCATCGGCTCTGAGATCGTCGCCGAGGCGGTCAAGGTCTTGAATGTCCTGGATCTGCCTTTCGAGATGGAGCACGCCCCGGTTGGCGGCGCCGCTTACGAGGCTCACGGCCACCCGCTGCCCGACTCGACGCTGCAACTGGCCAAGGACGCCGACGCGATTCTGTTCGGCGCCGTCGGAGACTGGAAGTACGACAAGCTGGACCGCCCCCTGCGCCCCGAGCAGGCCATTCTGGGTCTGCGCAAGCATCTGGGACTGTTTGCCAACTTCCGCCCGGCAATTTGCTATGAGCAGCTCACGCATGCGTCAAGCCTGAAGCCGGAGTTGGTGGCGGGCCTGGACATTCTGATCATCCGTGAGTTGACCGGCGACATCTATTTCGGCCAGCCGCGCGGGCGGCGCACCGCCGTGGACGGGCATTTCCCCGGCAGCGAAGAAGCCTTTGACACCATGCGTTATTCGCGCCCAGAGATTGAGCGCATCGCTCATGTGGCGTTCCAAGCAGCGCGCAAGCGGGGAAAACGCGTGACCTCGGTCGACAAGGCCAATGTCCTAGAGACCTTCCAGTTCTGGAAGGATGTGATGATCGAAGTGCACGCCGACTATCCAGATGTGGAACTCGACCATATGTATGTCGACAACGCCGCGATGCAGCTGGTCAAGGCACCGAAGCGTTTCGACGTGATGGTGACCGGCAATATGTTCGGCGATATCTTGTCCGACGCAGCGGCGATGCTGACCGGCTCGATCGGGATGTTGCCCTCGGCCTCGCTGGACAAGAACAACAAGGGGCTCTATGAGCCCAGCCACGGCAGCGCGCCCGATATTGCGGGCAAGGGCATAGCCAATCCTTTGGCTACAATCCTTTCCGCTGCCATGATGCTCAAGTTCTCCCTCAATCAACCCGCCGCAGCCGCTCGAATCGAAGCGGCTGTTGGATCGGTGTTGTCCCAAGGTCTGCGCACAGTGGACATTTGGAGCGAGGGCACCCAAAAAGTGGGCACGCGCGAGATGGGTGATGCGGTTGTCAAGGCCATCACCATGACGAAAACCATTAAGGGCTAGTTCAGCTCCGGTTTGTCTCGCCCCTATCCCCCCGGCGACACAAGCCGGGGGAGAAGAAGCTCAAAACAGTTGAGATAGATAGAGGACGCAAGAAAATGACGACATTAGTTGGATTGGTTGGCTGGCGCGGCATGGTCGGCTCGGTGCTGATGGACCGCATGGCGGCAGAGCGTGATTTCGATCTGATCGAGCCGCTGTTCTTCAGCACCTCGAACGCCGGCGGCGCCGCTCCCGCGTTTGCCAAGAACGAAACCAAGCTGCAAAACGCGTTTGATATCGAGCAGCTCAAGCGCTGCGAGATCATCATCACCGCGCAGGGCGGCGACTACACCTCGGAAGTCTTCCCCAAGCTGCGCGCGGCCGGCTGGAATGGCCACTGGATCGACGCGGCCTCGACGCTGCGTATGGAGTCCGACGCCGTCATCATCTTGGATCCGGTGAATCTGCCCGTTATCGAGAACGCCTTGGCCAAGGGCGGCAAGAACTGGATTGGCGGCAATTGCACGGTGTCTTGCATGTTGATGGGCGTGGGCGCGCTCTACAAGGCCGGTCTGGTTGAGTGGATGAGCACGCAGACCTATCAGGCGGCATCGGGCGGCGGTGCCCAGCATATGCGCGAGTTGCTGACGCAATATGGCACGCTGAATGCCGAGGTTCGGGATTTGCTCGATGACCCCAAGAGCGCCATTCTGGAGATCGACCGCAAGTTGATTGCCAAGCAGCGCGCCTTGACCGCTGCCGAGACCGCCAACTTTGGCGTGCCGTTGGGCGGCTCGCTGATCCCTTGGATCGACAAGGATCTGGGCAATGGCCAGTCCAAGGAAGAATGGAAGGGCATGGCCGAGACCAACAAGATCATGGGTCTGGGCGAAGGCTTTGGCTCGGCCGCTATTCCCGTCGATGGTTTTTGCGTGCGTGTCGGTGCCATGCGCTGCCACAGCCAGGCGCTGACCTTCAAGCTCAAAAAGGATGTGCCGGTGGCCGACATTGAGGCGATGATTGCCGCCGATAACGAGTGGGTCAAGCTGGTGCCGAACACGCGCGAAGCGACGGTGCAAGACCTGACCCCGGTGGCGGTGTCGGGCACGATGACCATCCCTGTTGGCCGTGTGCGCAAGCTGGCCATGGGCCCCGAGTATGTGGGTGCCTTCACCATTGGTGATCAGCTGCTCTGGGGCGCAGCCGAGCCGCTGCGCCGCATGTTGAGGATCTTGCTGGCACGTTGATGGCCAGCGCACCCCGTTGCCGGCACGCGACAAGCTTGTAACGGGGTGAATCAGTGCGGTGTCTACAGAGCTATTCAGCCTTTGTCTGAGCTTCTAAGCGTATATGCTTGCCTCTATTAGGATTTCCAAACGGAAGTGCGCATGTGGATGGCATCGTGAGCGCAGTGAAGTTGAAAGTTAGCATCGTCAAAAGAGGCGGACATCGGGTGGTGCCCGCCTTGTCGCTTGGGGGAACGCTTTGAAAACAAACTATTGCGCTATGGACAGCACGGACAGTGCCCCAGCCAATCGCTCTGGCATCCCCTCGGGCGGTGTCCATGTGCCGGGCTCGCGGCGCAGCGCTTTCTCCCGTTTTGCTTTGTCGCATATCGCTGCGGCTGTGCTGCTTGCTTCCAGCGGTGGTGCCTGGGCCTTGGGCTTAGGGCGCTTGTCGGTGCAGTCGGCCTTGGGTGAGACGCTGAAGGCGGAAATCGATATCACCAGCCTGAGTGCCGAAGAGGCGGGTTCCTTGAAGGTGCGTATCGCGCCGCCCGAGTCCTACCGCGCAACAGGGGTTGAGTACAACGCAGTATTGGCCAGCACGCAGGTGCAGGTCGTCAAAAAAGACGGCCGTAGTTTCCTGCGCGTCAGCAGCGACCGCGCGGTTCAAGAGCCCTTTGTTGACGTGATTCTTGAGCTGACTTGGGCGAACGGACGCCTGGTGCGTGAGTACACCTTGCTGTTTGATCCACCCGCAGCGACGCGACCCAATAGTGCCCCTGCGCCTGCCGCCGCGCCGGCGGTGACAAGCGCCCCGGTCATCTCGCCTGCGCCCCTCGCACAGACCGAAGCCGTGCCTGCGCCGGCGCCGGCCGCGCCCGTCCTCATTCCTGCTGTACCGACGCCCAGCCCTGCGCAGAGTCCTTCCTTGAGTCCAGCCGCTCGGCCATCCCGTGAGACCGCTGCGGCCCAGCCCACAGCAGCGCCAGCGCCGCGTGCTGCGGCCCTGGCGCCTGCGGCTTCGGCAGCTTCAGCGCCAGCTTCGGCTGCATCAGCGGCATCCGAATACAAGGTTAAACCGGGCGACAGCCTCTCGCGCATTGCCGGCAAGACGCAGCCCGAGGGCATCTCGCTCGATCAGATGCTGGTCGGCCTGTTTCGCAACAATCCGGATGCCTTCCTCGACAGCAATATGAACCGCCTGCGCACCGGCGTGGTCTTGCAGGTGCCGTCCAGTGAAACCTTGGGCGCCACTTCGCCCACCGAAGCGCGGCAAATCATTCGCGCCCAAAGTGCAGACTTCAGCGCCTACCGCTTGCGCCTGAGCAGCGCAGCGCCGACGCTGCAAACTGACCAAAGCGAGCGCCAGGCCAAAGGCAAGGTAGAAGCGGCGGTAGAAGATCGCAAGCCCGCGCCCGCGCCGACACCGGACAAGCTCACTCTTAGCAAGGCCGCAAGCGCCGCAGCTGACGCCAAGGTGGCTAAGGCCTCCAAGGAAGCCGAAAAGAAAGACGCGGCTGCTCGCATGGCCGAGTTGACGCGCAATGTCGAAGAACTGAAGAAAATCTCCAGCGCGGCCAAGCCGGCCGTCGTGGCTTCGGCTGCCCCTGCAGCCGCACCAGCGCCCGCACCTTCTCCCGCACCTGCTGTGGTGGCCGCGCCGGCCCCTGTTGCTGCAGCTCCTTCTGCGTCTGCAGCGGTTCCCGCTGCCATTCCTGCCGTCGTGCCTGCGCTTTCCTCAGCTTCCGCCGTGCCAGCGCTGCCGAGCACGGTCGCTTCTGCGGCGGCCCCTAAGCCGCCTGTGCCTGCATCGGCGGCATCGGCGGCCAGCGCCGCCATCCCCGTGGAAGAGGCCGAATCCGGCTTGCTTGAGAACCCCTTGGCTTTGCCCTTGGGCGCCGCATTATTGGCCGCCGTGGGTGGCTTGACCTGGTACCGTTTGCGGGGCCGCAAGGCCGCTGCGAAGGCCGACACCGGCTTCCATGAAAGCCGTCTGCAGCCCGACTCTTTCTTCGGAGCCACCGGCGGCCAGCGCGTCGACACGCGTGACGCCACCGGTGCGGCCTCGTCGATGAACTATTCGCTCAGCCAGTTGGATGCGATCGGCGATGTTGATCCGGTGGCCGAGGCCGATGTCTACCTGGCCTATGGCCGCGATTTGCAGGCCGAGGAAATTCTTAAAGAAGCCTTGCGTGCGACGCCAGAGCGCATGGCGATCCGGCTCAAGCTGCTGGAGGTCTATGCCAAACGCCGCGACACCAAGGGTTTCGAGCAACTGGCTTTGCAGCTCTTTGCAGATACCAAGGGGAGCGGCGACGATTGGGCGCGTGCCCAGGAACTGGGCCGCCAGATCGATCCAGAAAATCCGCTCTATCAGCCCGGCGGTATGCCGAGCCAACAAAGTGACGGCCGTGAAGTTCATCCCGAACCAATGGATGCCAGCACCATGCCGCACACGGTTGGCCATTTGGCGACCGAGCCAGCCGGTCGCAGCGCTGCGGTCGATGCTGGGCCTATGAGTGGTTTTGACCTTGATCTGGATTTGGATCTGCCTGAGCCGGCTTCGCCGACCGCAATGGAAGCCACCCAGGCAATGACGACAACGGTGGAGCAAGCGCCGTTTTCCATGGACTTTGACTTGTCGGAGCCGCCTGCGCCAGCGCCGCCTGAGCCTGCTGCAGCAAGCGCAGCGCCCTCCGGCAATGAGCTCGAGTTTGATTTGGACGACTTCGGCAGCTTGGATGACACCGCCTCGAATCGCCCCGCGCCGGCCGATGCGGGCAATGCGCTCGACTTCGACCTCGGCTCGATTGATCTGTCCTTGCCCGAATTGCCCCAGGCTCCCGAGGCGCCGATTCCGGTTGCCGAATCGGTCGCCATGGACGGTGATTTTGGCGCGGAGTTTGAAGAGCTGATGAAGGCCGGGGAGCCCGAACAAACCGCAGCAGACCCCTTGGCCGACGCATTTGATGTGATGGAAGACGGCGGTGACCCTTTGATGCGCCAGCTGGAATTGGCCGACGAGTTCCGCCAGATCGGCGACACCGAGGGTGCACGAGAAGTGCTGCAAGAGCTGATCTCCAAATCCAGCGGACCCTTGCGCGACAAGGCTCAGGCGATGTTGAACGATCTGCGCTAGGGCGGGATTTCATACCGTTGATGCACGACAATGCAAAGCGCCCGCCGAGCCGGGCGCTTTTTTCATAGTGGAGCCATCAATTGAGTGAGGCGAGATGCGCGTAGTCCTGGGAGTCAGTTACCGTGGTGGCGGCTATCACGGCTGGCAGGCCCAGGCCGACCGGCAAACCGTGCAAGATGTCTTGGAGGCAGCGCTGAAGAAATTTAGCGCGAGCGATATTCGCACCGTCTGTGCCGGGCGCACCGACACCGGCGTCCACGGTTTGAATCAGGTCGTGCACTTTGACACCGCCGTGATCCGGGACGCTGCTTCTTGGGTGCGCGGCACGAACTGTTTTCTGCCCACCAATGTGGCGATCCAATGGTGCGTGTTCGCGCAAGAACCCTTCCATGCGCGCTTTGCTGCTCAAGGTCGCCGTTACAGCTATGTCTTGCTGGAGTCCCCGGTGCGACCGGCGATCGAGGCCGGCTCGGTTGGCTGGGTGCATTACCCGCTCAACGGGGCGGCGATGCGTCAGGCCGCTGACCTGCTCCTCGGTGAGCATGACTTCAGCGCTTTTCGCTCATCCGAATGCCAGGCCGCTTCGCCGGTCAAGACCATGCGCAGCATCACCATCACCCAGCAAGGTGACTACTGGCGTTTTGACTTTGACGGTTCGGCTTTTTTGCACCATATGGTGCGCAATTTGATGGGTAGCTTGCTGGCGGTGGGGCGTGGCACACGCGACCTGGCTTGGTTTGCTGCGGTCTTGGCTGGCAAAGACCGCAAGTTCGCCGCACCAACCTTTCCCGCCGATGGCCTCTATTTCGTCGGCCCCTATTACGCCAGCGAGTACCAAATCCCCAGCCAAACCTCAGCAATGGCTTGGCTGCCCGGCCCGCCTCAAACAGCATGAAAAGAACCCGCATCAAAATTTGTGGCTTGACCCGTGAGGCAGATGTGCTCGCCGCCGTCGAAGCCGGTGCCGACGCTATTGGCTTTGTTTTTTACGCCAAAAGTAAGCGTTATGTCACGCCCGCGCGGGCGGCCGAATTGGCGCGCTTGTTGCCGCCTTTTGTCACGCCGGTGGGCCTGTTCGTCAACGCCACCGAGGCCGAGCTACAAGCCGCATTGGAAGCTTTGCCGAATATGCTTTTGCAGTTTCATGGGGATGAGTCGCCGCAAGATTGCGAACGGCCGGGCCGACCCTATATGCGTGCCGCGCGCATGGAGCCCGGCTTTGATTTGTTAGACTACGCTCAACAATATTCAGCCGCTCAGGCGATTCTGCTCGACGCTCATGTCGAGGGCTACGGCGGTGGTGGAAAGGTCTTCGATTGGTCACTCATTCCAAAAAACCTGGGCTCTCCAGTCGTTTTGTCTGGTGGGTTGCATGCCGGAAATGTGCTGGCTGGGATCACGCAGGCGCGGCCCTGGGCCGTTGACGTCAGCTCGGGCGTAGAGGCGCAGGGACGCGGCCTCAAATGCGCCGAGCTGATGCGTGAGTTCTGTGAGGCTGTGGCCCGTGCCGATGCGCAGGTGGCTGTGGATCTCGCGGTGAGCAATCCCGAAATCTGAGAGATTCCGATGAGTAACTATTCCCAACCCGATGCCCAAGGGCATTTCGGTCCGGTCAAGGGCCAGACCTATGGCGGCAGCTTTGTCGCCGAGACCCTGGTCCATGCGCTTGATGAGCTGAACAGCGCCTACGCGCATTACAGCCAAGATCCGGACTTCATTGCCGAGTACAAAAAAGAGCTGGCTCATTTTGTCGGCCGCCCAAGCCCGATCTATCACGCCGACCGGCTCAGCCGCGAGCTCGGCGGCGCGCAGATCTTTCTCAAGCGCGAGGACCTTAACCACACCGGCGCGCACAAGATCAACAACACCATTGGCCAAGCGCTATTGGCCAAGCGCATGGGCAAAAAGCGCGTGATCGCCGAAACCGGCGCCGGCCAGCACGGTGTCGCCACGGCCACGATCTGCGCACGCTACGGCATTGAGTGCGTGGTCTATATGGGCAGCGAGGACATCAAGCGCCAGTCGCCCAATGTCTACCGCATGAATTTGCTCGGCGCGCGGGTGGTGGCGGTCGAGTCGGGGTCCAAGACCTTGAAGGACGCGCTCAACGAGGCGATGCGTGACTGGGTGACCAATGTCGAGTCGACCTTCTACATCATCGGCACCGTGGCCGGCCCGCATCCCTATCCGATGATGGTGCGCGACTTCCAGCGCGTCATCGGCGACGAGTGCCTGGTTCAGATGCCCGAGATGATTGGCCGCCAACCCGATGCGGTGATTGCCTGTGTCGGCGGCGGCAGCAATGCGATGGGTATTTTCTATCCCTATATCGACCATGCCGGCACGAGGCTGATCGGCGTCGAGGCGGCGGGTGAGGGGATCGCGAGCGGCAAGCATGCCGCGACGCTGTCAGCCGGCAGCCCGGGCGTCTTGCATGGCAACCGCACTTATTTGCTGCAAGACGCCAACGGGCAGATCATCGAAACGCATTCGATCTCGGCAGGCCTGGACTATCCCGGCGTCGGCCCCGAGCATGCCTATCTGAAGGACATCGGTCGGGCCGAATATGTCGGCGTCACCGATGCCGAGGCCTTGGCGGCTTTCCATCACTTGTGCCGCACCGAGGGCATCATCCCGGCGCTGGAGTCCAGCCACGCGGTGGCCTATGCGATGAAGCTGGCGCCAAGTCTGCCGGCCGATCAGCATCTCTTGGTCAATTTGTCTGGTCGCGGCGACAAGGACATTGGCACGGTCGCTGATCTGTCGCAGGCCGAATTTTTCTGTCGGCCTTCGTGCAAAGGGCAATCGGTGAAGGGTGGCGATGCTGTCGTTGCCATGCCAGTGAAGGGAGTCCAGCCATGAGCCGCATTCAAGCGACGTTTGCACGCCTTGCCGCCGAGGGCCGCAAGGCCTTGATCCCCTTCGTCACCGCCGGTGATCCATTCCCCGATGTGACGGTCGAGTTGATGCTGGCGATGGCCGAGGCCGGCGCCGATGTGATCGAGTTGGGCGTGCCGTTTTCCGACCCGATGGCCGATGGCCCGGTGATTCAACGCGCGGCCGAGCGGGCGGTCAAGGCTGGCATTGGCCTGACCCAGGTCTTGGCCGATGTGCAGGCCTTTCGCTTGCGCAACCAAACCACTCCCGTGGTCTTGATGGGTTATGCCAACCCGATCGAGCGCTTTGGCTTGGATCATTTTGTGCTGGAAGCCAAGGCAGCCGGCGTGGACGGCGTGCTGGTGGTTGATTACCCGCCCGAAGAGTGCGTGCGTTTTGCCGCCTTGCTGAAGGCGCAGCAGATGGACGCGATCTTTTTGCTCGCGCCGACTTCGACCGACGCACGCATGCAGCGCGTCGGCGAGGTCGCCAGCGGCTATGTCTACTATGTGTCGCTGAAGGGCGTGACCGGCGCCGGGCACCTGAACACGGCGGCGGTGGCCGAGATGATTCCGCGTATCCGGCGGCACATTTCGGTGCCGGTCGGTGTGGGTTTTGGCATTCGGGATGCGGCCACGGCGCGCGCGGTGGCCGACGTTTCGGATGCGGTCGTCATTGGTTCGCGCTTGGTTGAACTGCTGGAGGTCCAGCCGCGCGATAATGTCGCGGTGACGGGTGCTCAGTTCATCCGCGAAATTCGGAGCGCTTTGGACGCCTAAGGCGCTCGAAACTCCACCGATCATCAAGTTAAAAGGAGTCTGCTTGTGAGTTGGCTTGAGAAACTTCTGCCGCCGAAGATGCAGCAAACCGACCCGACCGAGCGCCGCATGGTGCCGGAAGGTTTGTGGATCAAGTGCCCGTCTTGCGAAACGGTCTTGTACAAGACCGACCTGGAGCAGAACGTCAATGTTTGCCCCAAGTGCAGCCACCATCATCGTATCGGCGCGCGCGCTCGGTTGAATGCTTTCCTCGACGGCGAAGGCCGTTACGAGATCGGTCAAGAGGTTTTGCCGGTCGACGCCTTGAAGTTCAAGGACAGCAAGAAGTACCCCGACCGGCTCAAGGATGCGCTGGAGCAAACCGGCGAAACGGACGCGCTGGTCGTGGTGGGCGGTGCCTTGATGACCATCCCTGTGGTGGCGGCCTGCTTCGAGTTCAACTTCATGGGGGGCTCGATGGGCTCGGTGGTCGGCGAGCGCTTTGTGCGGGGCGTCGAGACGGCGATTGAGCAAAAGACGGCCTTTATTTGCTTCACCGCGACCGGCGGTGCGCGTATGCAAGAGGGCTTGTTGAGCCTGATGCAGATGGCCAAAACGAATGCGTCTTTGACCCGTTTGGCCAAAGCCAAGCTGCCCTTCATCAGCATCTTGACCGATCCAACCATGGGCGGCGTGTCCGCCAGCTTCGCCTTCGTTGGCGATGTGGTGCTGGCCGAGCCCAAGGCCTTGATCGGCTTTGCCGGGCCGCGCGTGATCGAAAACACGGTGCGAGAGAAGCTGCCGCCTGGTTTCCAGCGTGCCGAGTTTTTGATGGAAAAGGGCGCGATCGACATGATTGTCGACCGGCGCGAGTTGCGCGAAACCGTGGCGCGCCAGTTGGCCATGCTGCAGCGCATGAGTTCGGACGCGGTCGCTTGATCGGTTCCCTGTTCTCGCTTTGATGATCCCCAGCGGCCAGGCCCACAAGGTCTGGCCGTCTTGTTTTGCGCCAAAACATATGTTGCCTACCAGCTTAGAAGAATGGCTCGCGCACTGCGAGCGTTTGCATCCCAAAACCATAGACATGACACTGGATCGGGTGATCACGCTGCGTGATCGCCTGGGTCTGAAGTTCGAACCCCCGGTGGTGATGGTGGCCGGCACCAATGGCAAGGGTTCGACCTGTGCGATGCTGGAGTCGATTGCCTTGCAAGCCGGCTACCGGGTCGGCCTCTACATCAAACCGCATCTGGTGCATTTCCAGGAGCGCTGCCGGGTGGGCGGCGAATCGGTCTCGGCCGAGTCTTTGTTGCCCTACTTTGCAGCCGTGGAAGGCGCGCGCGGCGACTTGACGCTGTCTTACTTTGAGTTCACGACGCTGGCCATCATGCTGCGCTTGGCGGCCGAGCCGCTGGATCTGGTGATTTTGGAGGTCGGTCTGGGCGGGCGCCTGGACGCCGTCAATGTGGTCGATGCCGATTGCGCCGTCATCACCAGCATCGATCTGGATCACACCGAATATTTGGGCCCTGACCGCGAGTCGGTGGGGCGAGAGAAGGCCGGCATCATGCGGGCTGGTCGCACCGTGGTCGTCAGTGACCCTGTGCCGCCGGCCTCGCTGGCCGCACGCGCTGCCGAGATCGGCGCCGATTTGCGTCAGCTCGGCCGGGACTTCACGTACAGCGGCGACCGCCAGCAATGGCAATGGTCGGGCCGCGAGCGCCGCTTCAGTGGCATGGCTTACCCGGCGCTGCGGGGTGTCAACCAGTTGCTCAATGCGGCGGGTGTGCTGGCGGTGTTTGAAGTCTTGTACGAGCGCTTGCCCATCAGCGCGCAGGCGGTGCGCAATGGCTTGGCGATGGTGGAGTTGCCGGGGCGTTTCCAAGTGCTGGCAGGCCAGCCCAATCTGGTGCTGGACGTAGCGCACAACCCGCACGCGGTGGCGGCCTTGGCGCAAAACCTGGATCAAATGGGTTTCTTTCCGCGCACGCATGCGGTTTTTGGCGCCATGGCGGACAAAGACTTGGCCGGCATTTTTCAAAAAATGGCGCCGCTGGTTGATGTTTGGCACTTTTGTGACCTTGAAATTCCGCGTGCGGCCAAGGCCGAAGCCTTGTTGGCACAGTTCGAGGAGCTTCGTTCGGCCGGCAGCTTGAAACCACCGAAAGAATTGAGCCTGCAGGTGCACGCGAGCCCCGCCGATGCGCTGGCCGCAGCGGCTGTCGGCGCCGACCCCGCTGATAGAATTCTGGTCTTCGGTTCCTTCTACACCGTAGGCGGTGTGCTCAAGAATGGTGTGCCGCGTTTGCAGGCCGGCAAGCCGCCTCAAACGAGCATTGCTTTGTCTTGATTCCAAGGCTTCCGCAAGGAGCCTATTTGTCTAGCGTCATCTCGCTTCATCTCGTCTAGCCGGCTCACGCTGCCATTCTTGCCATGGGTCTGTTGTCCTTTTTTAAACGCGGTGAAGCCAGTTCGGCCGCAACATCCGGCGCTAAATCAGCTGCCAAGTCGGGTGCAAAACCCGTTGCCGATGCGGCCGATGCCGTGCAGCATTTGCGGCTGCGCGCGCGTCACCGGCTGATTGGAGCTGCCTTGTTGGTCGGCGTGGGCGTGATTGGGTTTCCGTTGTTGTTCGAGACCCAGCCGCGTCCGATTCCGGTTGATTTGCCCATCGACATTCCCGGCAAAGAGTCGGTGCCGCCGCTGCGCGTGCCAGCGCCCGCGCAGTTGCAACTGCCTGCCTTGCCGCCGCTGCCCGCCACGACCGAGCAGGCTGAACGGGCCTCGACTGAAAACTCAGTCCCGCCAGCCAGTCCGCACAAGCAAGACGCCGCCGCGCCTCCGGTCAAAGAGCTTGTAGCTACCCTGCCAGTGGCCGGCGCTGCGAGGACTGAAACAACGAAGACCGAAACAACGAAGGTCGAAGCAACTAAAGCCGAAGTCAAAACCGAAGCGAAAGCAGATGCAAAGCCGGAGCCGAAGGTTGAGCCCAAGCCCTCGGCAAAGCCCAGCGATAAAGCGCCGGACAAGAAAGTCGCTGAGCACCATCCTGACAAGGCAGCTTCGCAGCAAGAGGCCGCAAGGGTGCAGCTCTTGCTGGAAGGCAAGACCGCACAAGCCAAGGCCGCCGAAGCGGGGCAGCGTGCGATCGTTCAGGTAGGGGCTTATGCCGATACGAATGCAGCGCAAGAGGTTCGTGCCAAGGTCGAAAAGCTGGGCTTGAAAACCTACACGCAGGTGCTTGAAACGCCCGCAGGCAAGCGCGTGCGGGTGCGAGTTGGGCCTTTCGCCAGCAAGGAAGAAGCCGACAAGGCCGCCGCAAAACTGCGCGCCAGCGGCCTGTCGCCCGCCGTGCTGACGCTTTGAAGAACGGCTTGAGTCGCGCGGTGGCCTTGATTGAGTAATGTGACGAGTTGGGTCGACTGGGCCTTGTTGGGCCTGCTGGCCGTGTCGGCCCTGCTGGGCCTGTGGCGCGGTCTGGTGTTCGAGCTCTTGTCGATCGCGGGTTGGCTGATGGCTTATTTTGGTGCGCCGATCTTGGCTCCCTTGGTGGAATCATGGTTGCCGCAGCAACGTTTCGAGGCCAGCTTGTTGCATGTGCTGGGCTTGTGCCTGAGTTTTATATTGATTTTGCTGGTCTGGACCCTGGGTGCAAAGCTGGTGCGGGCCTTGCTTCACGCCACGCCTTTGAGTCTGGTGGATCGTTTGCTGGGTTGTATTTTTGGATTTTTGCGCGGTTTGCTGGTGTGCTTGATCTTGGCAGTCTTGGTGGGCATGACGCCGGCCAAGGATTGGTCAAGCTGGCACGATTCACAGTTGGCCGCTGGCTTGCAAAAAGTGCTGAATGAAGTTCGACCGGCCTTGCCGGATGAGCTGTTGAAATTGATCCCGGCCTGAGTTTTTACTCAGGCCCTGAATATTGTTGTGTCCCCTCAAGACAAGGAAATACCATGTGCGGCATCGTCGGCGTGATCTCTCGCTCACCGGTCAACCAGCTGATCTATGACGGCCTGCTGCTTTTGCAGCATCGCGGTCAAGATGCCGCTGGCATCGTCACCATGCAAGGCAATAAATGCTTTATGCACAAGGCCCGCGGCATGGTGCGCGACGTGTTTCGTACCCGCAATATGCGCGCCTTGCCCGGCAATATTGGCCTGGGGCAGACACGCTACCCCACCGCCGGCAACGCCTATAACGAAGAAGAGGCGCAGCCTTTCTACGTCAACGCGCCTTTTGGTCTGGTGCTGGTGCACAACGGTAACTTGACCAATGCGCAACGCCTCAAGACTGAGCTTTACGACATCGACCGCCGCCACATCAACACCGAGAGCGATTCGGAAGTTCTGCTCAATGTGTTGGCGCATGAAATTGAGCAGGTGGTGCGTGACGCGCCGCTGACCCCCGAAGGCATGTTCAAGGCCGTTAGCGCGGTGCATAAGCGCATCAAGGGCTCTTATGCGGTGATCGCGCTGATCGCGGGTCACGGCATGTTGGCGTTTCGCGACCCCTTTGGTATCCGCCCGCTGTGTTTCGGTCAGGCCGAAGATGGCGAGCATATGGTCGCCAGTGAAAGCGTGGCACTCGAAGGCACCGGCTTCAAATTGACGCGCGATGTCGCGCCCGGCGAGGCCCTGTTCATCGATATGCAAGGCAAATTGCACACCCAGCAATGCGCTGAGAATCCCACGCTGAACCCCTGCATGTTCGAGTTCGTTTACCTGGCGCGCCCGGACTCCGTGATGGACGGCATCTCGGTCTACCAAGCGCGCCTGAATATGGGTGAGACCCTGGCTCAGCGTTTGATTTCCACCATGCCGCCAAGCGATATCGACGTGGTGATCCCGATCCCGGAGTCCAGCCGGCCGTCCGCGATGCAACTGGCGCACCGCATCGGCAAGCCTTACCGGGAAGGCTTCGTCAAAAACCGCTATGTCGGCCGCACCTTCATCATGCCGGGCCAGGGCGAGCGTAAAAAATCAGTGCGCCAAAAGCTCAATGCGATCGGCTTGGAGTTCAAAAACCGCAATGTCTTGCTGGTTGACGACTCGATCGTGCGCGGCACCACCTCGAAAGAAATCGTGCAGATGGCGCGTGAGGCCGGGGCACGCAAGGTCTATTTGGCCTCGGCAGCGCCGCCGGTGCGCTTTCGCAATGTCTACGGCATCGACATGCCGACCAGCGAAGAGTTGGTTGCACACAACCGCAGCAACGAGGAAATTCGTCAGTTCATCGGCGCCGACGCCCTGATCTATCAAGATGTTGATGCGATGAAGCGTGTTGTCGCCGCCTTGCAACCGGCCTTGCAGGGGTTTGAGGCCTCTTGCTTTGACGGTGTCTATGTCACCGGTGATGTGACTGCCGAAGACTTCGCCAAGCTCGAAGCGCAGCGGCGCAGCCAGGGTGAAGAAGAAGACGGCCCAGCGCGCACAAGGCTGGCCTTGCAAAGTGGGGGTGAGGGCCGATGAGCAACGCGGTTAGCAAAGACGCGGCCCGCCGTTTGGCCCGCGCGCAATTACCGGACGGTTTGCGCCCCGAGACCTTGGCCGTACGCACGGCCTTGGCGCCCAGCCAGCATGGCGAAAACTCCGAAGCGCTGTTCTTGACCAGCGCCTATGTGCAGCCCGACGCCGAAACTTCCGCACAGCGCTTCGCAGCGTCGGAGGATTTCACCTATTCGCGCACCAGCAATCCGACCGTGCGTAGCTTGGAGATGCGTCTGGCCGCGATGGAGGGAACGGAAGCCGCCATCGCTACCTCGACCGGCATGAGCGCCATCCTCTTGCTCTGCATGGGCTTGCTCAAAGCAGGCGACCATGTGATTTGCTCGCGTTCGGTGTTCGGTTCGACCATTAATTTGTTTGCCAAAGAGTTCGGCAAGTTCGGCGTCGAGACCAGTTTTGTTTCGCAGACCGATTTGCAGGAATGGCAATCTGCAGTTCGTCCGAACACACGCATTTTCTTTGCCGAGACACCGACCAACCCGCTCACCGAGATTTGCGATATCCGGGCGCTGGCCGATATAGCGCATGCGTGCGGCGCCTTGCTGGTGGTGGACAACACCTATTCGACACCAGCCTTGCAGCAACCGGCCAAGCTCGGTGCGGATCTGATCATGCATTCGGCGACCAAGTATATGGATGGTCAGGGCCGAGTCATGGCAGGGGCTTTGTGTGGCCCCAACCATCTGATCAAGGACGTTTTTGCGCCGGTCTTGCGCACCGTTGGCATGACGCTCGCACCGTTCAATGCCTGGGTTGTTCTCAAAGGTCTGGAGACGCTCAGCCTGCGCATGCGTGCGCAAAGCGAGCAGGCCCTGGCCGTGGCGCGTTGGCTGGAGGCCCGGCCCGAAGTGGCTCGCGTCTATTGCCCCTCGCTGCCTTCGCATCCCCAGCATGAGCTGGCGATGCGTCAGCAATCGGGGCAGGGCGGGGCAGTGTTGTCGTTTGAGCTTCGGGCGCCAACGCCCGAAGCGGCAAGAGCGGCCGCTTTTCACGTAATCGACAGCACGCGTGTGCTGAGCATCGCCACCAATCTGGGCGACACCAAGTCCATCATCACGCACCCGGCCACCACTTCGCATGGGCGCCTCAGCGAAGCTCAGCGCCAAGCCGCCGGTCTCAGCCAAGGGCTGATCCGCCTGGCCGTGGGGCTGGAGCATGTGGACGACATCACCGACGATTTGCTGCGTGGACTTTCTACCTTGACCGCCCTATGAGCCTGAATTCAAACACTCCCATCCGCACGCGTATCGCGCCATCGCCCACCGGCTTCTTGCACCTGGGTACGGCCCGCACGGCCCTGTATTCCTGGGCTTTTGCGCGCCACTTTGGCGGCAAGTTTGTGCTGCGCATCGAAGACACCGACGTGGCACGCTCGACCCAGGACTCGGTCGAGCAGATCCTTGCCTCGATGAAATGGCTGGGTCTGGACTATGACGAAGGTCCGATCTATCAAATGCAGCGCCTGGAGCGCTATAGCGCCGTGGTGGAACAGTTGATTGCTGAAGGCAAGGCCTACCGCTGCTATTGCTCGCCGGCCGAACTCGACGAGATGCGTGAGGCCCAACGCGCACGCGGTGAAAAAACGCATTACGACCGTCGCTGGCGGCCGGAGCCGGGCAAGGTCTTGCCTGCAGCACCCGAAGGCGTGCAAGCGGTTGTGCGTTTCAAGAATCCGCTTGAGGGCGATGTGACTTGGGATGATGTGGTCAAAGGTCCGATCACCATCAATAACCGCGAGATCGATGACCTGATCATCGTGCGCCCGGATGGCGTGCCGACCTATAACTTCTGCGTCGTGGTCGACGATTGGGACATGGCCATCAGCCATGTCTTCCGCGGCGATGAGCATGTCAACAACACGCCCTGGCAGATCAATATCTTCAACGCACTCGGTGCACCATTGCCGCGTTTCGGTCATGTGCCGGTGATTCTGGGTGACGACGGCCAGAAGCTGTCCAAGCGTCGTGGCGCTGTCAGCGTGACTGCTTACGAAGATGCGGGCTATCTGCCCGAGGCAATGTTGAATTACCTGTCGCGCCTGGGTTGGAGTCACGGTGATGAAGAGTTGTTCTCGCGCGAGCAACTGGTGTCGTGGTTTGACGGCACGCACCTGAGCAAGAGTCCGGCGCAATGGGATCCGGCCAAGCTGGAATGGGTGAACAGCCAGTACATCAAGCAAGCCGATGACGAGCGATTGGCCGTTCTGGTAGCTGCTCAATTACTAAAGCGTGGCCTGAATGTCGATGCTGAGGCCTTGGTTCCCATGTGCGCGCTCTTCAAAGACCGCTGCGCGACCACGGTCGCATTGGCGGACTGGCTGAGCATGTACTTCGCGCCGGTCCAGCCCAGCGCTGAAGATTTGGCGGCGCATGTCACCGAAACGGTAAAACCAGCGCTGCAAGCCTTGGCCGCTAAGTTTGCGGAGATTGACTGGAACAAGGTCGCCATTGCCGCTGCGATCAAGGAAACCGTCGCCGCGCATGGTCTGAAGATGCCGCTTTTGGCGATGCCGGTGCGGGCATTGGTGTGCGGACGGGTGCAAACCCCGAGCGTTGATGCTGTGTTGGCACTGTTTCCAAAAGAAATTGTGATCGAACGCTTGCGCAACTCATAAAATTCGTACTACAATCTACGTCTTGCTTGAACAGCGCGAAACGACAAGGCCTTGGAATTCAAGGTTTTGGAAGTTTTAAGGGGGTATAGCTCAGCTGGGAGAGCGCTTGCATGGCATGCAAGAGGTCAACGGTTCGATCCCGTTTATCTCCACCAAATATTATCGGTATAATGTTGATACTATTTGGATGGCGCGCAGTTCAGGAAGTTAGAAGGTTTAGTCCCCTTCGTCTAGAGGCCTAGGACACCACCCTTTCACGGTGACTACAGGGGTTCGAATCCCCTAGGGGACGCCAAGTTTTACAAAGCTTGGTAGTTGTTTGAAAATTTCAAAACAACTACAAATTTGTTAAGTATATATGTGATACACTTATATGCATGGAGTGGTAGTTCAGTTGGTTAGAATACCGGCCTGTCACGCCGGGGGTCGCGGGTTCGAGTCCCGTCCACTCCGCCAAAATTGTGACGTTCAGCAAGATGCTGAATTGGTTTGAAGCAGCGAAGTATTTGCTGTTAGGTATCGCTAAAAGCGGCCAAGATATTGGCCGCTTGTTTTTGAGTAGTGCAGTATTGAATAATCAAGCTTGAACAGCGCGATGCCCGGAATTTGGGGGTATAGCTCAGCTGGGAGAGCGCTTGCATGGCATGCAAGAGGTCAACGGTTCGATCCCGTTTATCTCCACCATTTGCTTTAGGGCGAGTGGCAGGCGCGCAGTTCAGGTGATTAAAATTTGAAGGTTTAGTCCCCTTCGTCTAGAGGCCTAGGACACCACCCTTTCACGGTGACTACAGGGGTTCGAATCCCCTAGGGGACGCCAAGTTTGACAATGCTTGGTATTCGTCGCAAAGATGAATACAAATTTTGTTCGATGCGCTGAAGCAATTCAATGCATTTGGAGTGGTAGTTCAGTTGGTTAGAATACCGGCCTGTCACGCCGGGGGTCGCGGGTTCGAGTCCCGTCCACTCCGCCAATATTGAAAGCCCCGGAAACATTTGTTTCCGGGGCTTTTTCTTTTACTGGTACAGCTTAGGCATCCTATAGCCAGTGCTGCATCATTTTGGATGTACAGCAAGATATCTCAGCCAATAAGATATCTCAGCCAATAAGATATCTCAGTCAATAGAAGCCGAGTTTGTCTGCAAGTCAAACTCAGCTTCACGATAGTTCAGAGAAACATCTGATTTCTTATCAATCCCACCGCCAAGCCCTCAAGCGAGAAACTCTCGTCGCCGGACTTGATGAGAATGGGTGAGAACTCAGGGTTCTCTGGCAAGAGCTCAATACCGCTGCGGCTGCGCTTAAAACGTTTCACCGTGACTTCGTCGCCAATACGGGCCACCACGATTTGGCCATTGCTGGCTTCACTGATCTTCTGGACGGCGAGCAAGTCGCCGTCCATGATGCCAATGTCTTTCATGCTCATGCCCCGCACCTTGAGCAAGAAATCCGGTTGGCGAGCGAACATATTCGCTTCAACGGTATAACTTTGTTCAATATGTTCTTGTGCCAGGATGGGCTGGCCTGCCGCTACCCGGCCTACCAGCGGCAAGGTGAGCTGCGCCAAACTCGCCAAAGGCAGGCTGAATTGAGTGCCAAACGATCGCTGTTTTGACTCTGATTCGGGAGCCTTGCGGCCGTCTCTCGCGTCCCGAGCCTCGTTCAAGGCGCGTAATGTGTCAGACTTCAGCCTGATGCCTCTCGAGGTGCCGCCGACCAATTCGATCACGCCTTTGCGGGCAAGGGCTTGCAGATGTTCTTCGGCGGCATTGGCGGAGCGAAATCCTAACTCTCGTGCAATTTCGGCTCGGGTTGGCGGCGCACCGGTGCTTTCAATGGCGCTGCGTACCAAGTCGAGGATTTGCTGCTGGCGGGCGGTGAGTTTGGGGCTGACATCCATGGAAGTCCTCTTTTATTGCTGGCCTGAATATATATCCAGTAACTGTATTTTCATCCAGGTTGACGAAAATTGCAAAACACAAATGAACTGATCAGTGGTTTGTCCCAAACAAACCGTGCGGATTTGGTGGTGATATTGGGCACCGGCGGCACGATTGCCGGCACAGCGCAAGATGCAGCCGACAACGTCGGCTATCAGGCGGCGCAGTTGGGCGTTGCAGAATTGGTGCAGGCTATTCCGCCTTTGGGGCGACGGCGGCTAGAAACCGAGCAAGTTGCCCAACTAGACAGCAAGGACATGGACTTTGCGACATGGCAAAAGCTCGCTGTACGCGTGGCAGCGCATCTGGCCAGGCCCGAAGTTGCAGGCATCGTCATCACCCACGGTACCGACACCTTGGAGGAAACCGCTTACTTTTTGCATCGCGTATTGGCACCTAGCAAGCCCTTGGTGCTGACCGCTGCGATGCGGCCTGCGACAGCGCTGCAAACCGACGGTCCGCAGAATTTGCTGGATGCCGTCAATGTCGCACTTGACCCTCAAGCGCATGGCGTGCTGGTCGTTTTTGCGGGTGCCGTGCATTCGGCCGCTCAAGTGCGCAAGATTCACAGCTACCGGGTGGATGCTTTCGCTTCGGTCGATGGCGCGCGGCTGGCAGTGGTGGAAGAGGGCGCGGTGCGATGGCTGGGCGCGCTTGAAGCCGGACAGCCGCCCTTTGGGCTGAGCCTTGTCAGTGCCGCAGCAGCGAACTGGCCCCGCGTGGAAGTTTTGCTGAACTACGCCGGCGCTGATGGTGCGATGGTCGATGCGCTGGTCAATTCCGGCGTGAATGGGCTGGTGGTAGCAGGCACCGGCAATGGCAGTCTGTCGCTGAAATTGGACGCCGCCTTGCGCGCAGCCCAGGCACGGGGGGTGGCCGTGCTGCGCAGCACTCGCTGTGATGCCGGCCCGGTGACCGAGTCCGCAGACGCCTTGCCCAGCGCCGGTGCGCTTAGCCCGGTCAAGGCCCGGGTCGAGTTGCTGCTCAGGCTGATGGCGGCCGGCTGACTGGCCGCCATCGAGTCTTAGACCACTGTCAAGGTCACGTCGATATTGCCGCGCGTGGCGTTGGAGTAGGGGCAGACTTGGTGGGCAGCTTGGACCAACTGTTCTGCTGCTTCACGCTCCATGCCGGGCAGGCTGATATGCAAGGCCACCTGGATGCTGAAGCCGGTTGGAATTGGGCCAATGCCCACATCGGCGGTGATGGAAAGATCCGCCGGCAGGGCCGTCTTCGTCTTGCCCGCTACGGCCTTCATCGCGCCAATGAAACAGGCCGAATAGCCCGCCGCAAACAACTGCTCCGGATTGGTGCCAGGGCCACCTGCGCCGCCCAGTTCTTTGGGGGTCGACAAGGTGACGCTGAGCGCGCCGTCCGGGGTTGCCGAGGTGCCTTCGCGGCCACCGGTGGAAGTTGCGTGGGCGGTGTAGAGAACTTTTTCGAGTGCCATTTTGCTGAAGTCTTTCTTCAAGGTTTGAGGGAAGGAACGGGGGAGTTATTGAGCTGCTGGCGCAGCTGATGCAGGCGCTGCGTCAGTGATTGGAGCTCTTCAAGCGTGCAGGCGGTCGCGCAGGCCATTTGTGGCGGAATCTGGCGGGCTCGCACGCGTAGCGCGTTACCTGCTTCACTCAGGAAAATATCGACCCGGCGCTCATCGTCAAGAGCGCGTCGTCGATTGATCAAGCCATTGTTTTCGAGGCGTTTGAGCAAGGGCGTTAGGGTGCCGGAATCGAGCGACAGGCGTTGCCCAAGGTTTGAAACGCTGACGCCATCCGACTCCCAGAGCAGCAACATCACCAAGTACTGCGGGTACGTGAGCCCAAGCGCCGCAAGCAAGGGTTTGTATTGCTTGGTCATTGCCAAAGAACTGGCATAAAGCGCAAAGCAGAGTTGCCGGTCCAGGTGCAGCCATTCGTCGGCACTGGACCTCGCTACTGCTGAAATGGCTTTTCGACTAGGCATGGGATGTAATGTAGGGTGCAATTCAATTGCATGCAATCTAAGTGGTTATTTGCAAACGGAGAGAGTCTCGATGATGACGCTGATCGCAAACGCTTTGCTGGCCCTGGTGGCTGGCCTGCACATCTATTTTTTGGTGCTGGAGATGTTTCTGTGGACCAAGCCGCTGGGGCTGAAGACCTTCAGGCTGACGCCCGAATTTGCCCAGGCCAGCAAGGCGCTGGCCGCTAATCAGGGGCTGTACAACGGCTTCCTCGCCGCGGGCCTGCTCTGGGGTTTGAGCTTGGGCGCTGCCGGCCATGCGGTGCAGTTGTTCTTCTTGGGTTGTGTGGTGGTAGCGGGCCTGTTTGGCGCCGCCACCGTCAGCCGCAAGATTGCTTTCATCCAGGCGCTGCCGGCCGCCTTGGGAGTGGCGGCCGTGCTGCTGAGCGCCTGACTTAGTTCGCGGCGTGGAGAGCGTCGACCTCGGCGCTGAGCTCCAGCCAGCGCAGCTCGGCAGCTGCGAGTTCGTCGTGAATCGCCTTGAGGCGCCGGCCGGACTCAGCAATTTGCGACGGTGAAGCGTTGCCCGCGCCGAGTTGCGCTTCGACCGCCGTGCGTTCGTCCGCCAGCTTGTTCAACGTGGCGTCGATAGCGTCCATTTCGCGGCGCAGCGGTTTGGTCTGTTCGGCCAGTTTTTGGCGGGCCTGCCCGCTGATCTTGCGGTCTGTTGGCGCGGCTGCGGCTACTGGCGCAGCGGCAACAGCCGCGACGGGCTTGGCGGTTTGTTTGCCAAAGTTCTTGGCCGCAGCCTTGGCGGCTTCTTTGGCGGCCTTGGCGGCCTCCTTGGATTGATCCAGCAGCCACTTTTGGTAGTCGTCCAGATCGCCGTCAAACGGTGCCACCACGCCCTTGGCCACCAGCCAGAACTCGTCGCAAACCTCACGCAGCAAGGCGCGGTCATGGCTGACCAGCATCACCGTGCCTTCGAACTCGTTCAGCGCCATCGACAGCGCCTCACGCGTGTTCAAGTCCAGATGGTTGGTTGGTTCGTCCAGAAGCAAGAGGTTGGGGCGCTGCCAGACCAGCATGGCCAGCACGAGGCGCGCTTTCTCACCGCCCGAGAGGCTGCCGACCTCTTGATTCACCATCGCGCCGACAAAGCGGAACTGGCCCAAAAAGTCGCGCAACTCCTGCTCGCGCGCGCCGGTCCCGCCGTTGGCCGCCATGTCCTTGGCCAAGCGCACCATGTGCGAGAGCGGGCCTTCATCGGGGCGCAAGACGTCCATTTCCTGCTGGGCAAAGTAGCCAATCGTCAGGCCCTTGCCTTCGGTGATCATGCCGCCCATCGCGCGCTGCGCGCGGGCGACGGTCTTCACCAAGGTCGACTTGCCCTGGCCGTTGGCACCCAAGATGCCGATGCGCTGGCCCGCGAGGACCGAGCGGTTGATGCCGCGCACGATCACGTTCTCGCCTTCGTCGGTGTCGTAGCCGCAGGCGACTTCGTCAAACATCAACATCGGATTGGGCAGGTTCAGCGGCTCGCGGAACTCGAACGAAAAATCGGCCGAAGCCAAGACAGGCGCCAAGCGCTCCATACGCTCCAGCGCCTTGACCCGGCTTTGCGCCTGCTTGGCCTTGCTGGCCTTGGCCTTGAAGCGGTCGATGAACTTCTGCAAATGCTCAATGCGGTCTTGCTGCTTGCCAAACGCTGCCGCCTGCAAGACCATGCGCTCGGCGCGCATCGACTCAAAGGCGGTGTAGTTGCCGCCGTAGCGCATCAGCTTGGCTTCGTCCAGATGCAGGGTTACTTTCGTGATCGCGTCGAGGAATTCGCGGTCATGGCTGATCACGATCAGCGTGCCTTCGTAGCGCATCAACCAGGCTTCCAGCCACACCAAGGCGTCCAAGTCCAAGTGGTTGGTCGGCTCGTCCAGCAGCATCAGCTCTGCCGGGCACATCAGCGCACGGGCGAGCTGCAAGCGCATGCGCCAGCCGCCCGAGAAGCTGTTCACTGGGGCGTCAACTTGCGCGCCCTTGAAACCCAGGCCCATCAGCAGCGCTTGCGCACGCGGGCGGGCGTCAAAGGCGCCAGCGTCGCTGAGCATGGCGTGGGCATCGGCCATCGCGTGGCCGTCTTCGGCGGCTTCGGCCGCGTCCAATGCCATGCGGGCTTCCATCAGGCGGCGGTCACCTTCCAGCACATAGTCGGTGGCCGGCATTTCGGTCTCCGGCATGTCCTGCGCAACTTCGCCGACCGCCCATTGACGCGGGATATCGACCTCGCCCTTGTCGTTTTGCAGTCGGTTGGTCAGCATCGCAAAGAGGCTGGATTTGCCGGCGCCGTTGCGCCCGACCAGGCCGATTTTTTCACCCGGTTGCAGGGTGACGGAGGCGTCGTCGAGGACGACCTTGGTGCCGCGCCGCAGCGTGATATTGCGTAGCGTGATCATGATGCGAGTAGGGCCTTTTCTTTTCTCAATGCTGCAGGGGTAACGATTAACACTTGATAGTCTCCGGCCGATGTTGCCATCCAGGCCACTTCAAGCTGCGGGAAGGCAGCGTAAAAATATTCGCACTCATTGCCGATTTCCAGCACCAGCAGACCGTTCTCGGTCAAATGCTCGGCGGCTTGACTGAGCAAGCGGCGCACAAAATCCATGCCGTCCGCGCCGCCCGCCAGGGCCAGCTCGGGCTCGGCGCGGTACTCGGCGGGCAGCGTGCTCATAGCATCCGCGTTGACATAGGGCGGATTGCACAAAATCAGGTCATAACGCGCAGCTTCGGCGGCCACCGGCGCGAAGCCGTCGCCTTGCAGCAAGCGGATGCGCTCGCCAAGCCCATGCTTGTCGACGTTGATGCGCGCGACCGCAAGAGCATCCGCGCTGAGGTCGATCGCGTCGACCTGCAATTCGGGCCAAGCCATCGCGGCCAGCACGGCCAGCGAGCCGTTGCCGGTGCAGAGGTCCAACACGCGACGGGTCTGGTCTGACAACCAGGAATCGATCGCCTCATCGGCGATCAACTCGGCAATCAGGCTGCGCGGCACGATGGCTCGCTCGTCGATATAGAAGGGCACGCCCTGCAGCCATGCTTCCTGGGTCAAATAGGCGGCGGGCTTGCGGGTGGTGATGCGCTGCTCGAGCAAGGCCTCAATTTTGGCCAAGCTTTCAGGGCTCACCTCGATTTGCTCATGCTCGTCCAGGCTGTCGAGCGGGAAGCCGCAGCTCCACAGCACCAGCCAGGCGGCTTCATCAAAGGCATTCGTTGTGCCATGCCCAAACGAAACGCCCGCTTCGGTCAAGCGGGCGGCGCTTTGTTCAATACAGTCAATCAGCTTCACAGCAGTAGGTTCTCCAGCGTCAAGCGGTAAATATTTTTCAAGGGATCCAGGCTGTCGGCGGGCAGGTACTCGTCGATCTTGTGGATGCTGGCGTTGATGGGCCCAAACTCGATCACCTGGGGGCAGATCTTGGCGATGAATCGCCCGTCCGAGGTGCCGCCGGTGGTGGAGAGTTGGGCCGTGAGGCCGGTCTCTTGGCGAATCGCGGCGCAGACGGCCTCGCTCAAGCTGCCGACCGGCGTCAAAAACGGCTCGCCGCCCAGCGTCCAGTCCAGTGCGTATTCGAGGCCGTGGCGCTCCAGCAGCGCCAATACGCGGGCCTTCAAGCCTTCTGGTGTCGACTCGGTCGAGAAGCGGAAATTGAAGTCCAGCACCATCTCGCCCGGGATCACATTCGTCGCTCCGCTGCCGGCGCTGATATTGGAGATTTGGAAGGTGGTAGCTGGGAAATATTCGTTACCCGCGTCCCAGACCATGCTTGCCAATTCGGCCAAGGCCGGTGCTGCTTGATGGACCGGGTTGCGGGCCAATTGTGGATAGGCCACATGACCTTGAATGCCCTTGACCCTGAGCTTGCCGCTGAGCGTGCCGCGCCGGCCATTCTTCAACATGTCGCCGACCTTGTCGACGGAGGTCGGCTCGCCGACGATGCAGTAGTCCAAACGCTGGCCACGTGCCTGTAAAACCTGGCAGCAAACCTTGGTGCCATCGATGGACGGGCCTTCCTCGTCGCTGGTCAGCAAGAAGGCCAGGCTGCCCGCATGATCCGGGTGGGCGGCGACGAATTCTTCGGCCGCGACCACCATCGCAGCGACCGAACCCTTCATATCGGCGGCGCCACGCCCGTAGATCCGGCCGTCCCGGTAGCTGGGCACAAAAGGGTCGCTGGCCCAGGCGTCCAGCCGGCCCGGCGGCACCACATCGGTGTGGCCGGCGAACATCAGCACCGGCTGCTCGGCCCGACCCCGCTTGATCGCCCATAGATTGCTAACGTGGAAATTCTCCGGGCCGCTGTCCATGCGTTCGATCTCGAAACCGATAGCCGCCAAGCGCGCGGCAATCAGCTCTTGGCAGCCGGCATCCAGCGGCGTGACGGACGGGCGCGCGATCAGCGCCTCAAGCAGGGCAAGGGTGTCGGACATGTCTTTTTCTTGTTATTGAAGCGGCTTCAGTCCTGGCGCACGTCCAGGGTGATCTCGGTAAAACTGGCCTCGTCACTTGGCGTTGCTTCGGGCTGCTTGGCCGAGGGCTTGCTGGCGCCGGGTGCGTCGTTTTGCAAGCGCCAGAGCAGATTGGTCGGCGAGTCGGCAAAGGCCAAGCCTTCTTCGCGGGTGATGGTGCCGTCGACAATCAGGCGGGCGAAATGTTCTTCATAAGTCTGCGAGCCTTCGGCCATGGATTTTTCCATCGCCTCTTTGACGCCGGCAAAGTCGCCATGCTCGATCAACTCGGAGATCAGCTTGGTGTTGAGCAAGATCTCGATCACCGGGATGCGCCCGCCTGCCGAGGCGCGCACCAAGCGCTGCGACACGATGGACTTCAGGCCCGCCGCCAAGTCGTTCAACAAGGCCGGGCGCGATTCCGGCGTGTAGAAAGACAATATCCGGTTCAGTGCGTGATAGCTGTTATTGCCGTGCAAGGTGGCCAGCACCAGGTGGCCCGACAGTGCGTAGGAGATCGCCGCCGTCATGGTCTCGCGGTCGCGGATTTCGCCGATCAAGATGCAGTCGGGCGCTTGGCGCAAGGCATTCTTCAGGGCAATCTGCAGCGAGGCGGTGTCGCGCCCGACTTCGCGTTGGTTGACCACAGAGCGCTTGTTGCTAAACAGATATTCAAGCGGATCCTCGATGGTGAGGATGTGGCCGCTCATATTCTGGTTGCGCTGCTCCAGCATCGAGGCCAGCGTCGTGCTTTTGCCCGTGCCGGTGGCGCCGACCATCAAGATCAGCCCGCGTTTTTCTTGCACCAGCTTGCCCAAGACCGGCGGCAGATTGAGCTGCTCCAGGGACGGGATATTGTGTGGAATATGGCGGAACACGCCGGCAATGCTGCCGCGCTGGCGAAAGCCAGAAAGTCGAAAACTCCCGACCTTGCTGACCGAAACGGCCATATTAAGCTCGCCGGTTGCGTCCAGCTCGGCCAGCTGCGCGGGCTCCACTACCTCGGCAATCAACTGCCGCGGCTGGGTATGCGTGAGGACCTGGTCGGACAACTGCACGATCTGCCCGTTCAGGCGAATCAAAACAGGCATATTGGCCGACAGGTAAACGTCAGACGCGCCTTTATCCGCCATCAAGCGCAAGATGCGCTCCATGTTCCCTGACATTTCTAGCCCTCGCTCAAGCTGGCGTGCATTTGAAAATCAGTCGCGCAAGAGGTCGTTGATGCTGGTCTTGGCGCGTGTGCCGGCGTCAACCTTCTTCACGATGATGGCGGCATACAGGCTGTACTTGCCGTTGTTTTTGGGCAGGCTGCCGCTGATCACGACCGAGCCGGCCGGCACGCGACCGTAAGTGACGGTGTCGAGTTCGCGGTCATAAATCGGCGTGCTCTGGCCGATGTAGACGCCCATCGAGATGACCGAGTTTTCTTCGACGATCACGCCCTCGACCACTTCCGAGCGGGCGCCGATGAAGCAGTTGTCTTCGATGATGGTCGGGTTGCCTTGCAGCGGCTCCAGCACGCCGCCGATGCCCACACCGCCGCTCAGGTGCACGTTCTTGCCGATCTGGGCGCAGCTGCCCACGGTGGCCCAGGTGTCGACCATGGTGCCTTCATCGACATAGGCGCCGATGTTCACATAGGACGGCATCAGGATCACGTTCTTGGCCAGGAAGCTGCCGCGTCGGGCGACGGCCGGCGGCACCACGCGCACGCCCGTGGCGCGAATCGCCTCTTCGGACAGGCCGCCGAACTTGGTCGGCACCTTGTCGAAGAAGGTCATGTCACCGGCGCCCATCAAGCGGTTGTCGTTCAGACGGAAGGACAGGAGCACCGCCTTCTTGACCCATTGATGCACGACCCATTGGCCCACCGACTGGCGCTCGGCGACGCGCAGGCGGCCGGCGTCCAGCTCGGCCATCACCTGTTCAACCGCTTCGCGCACTTCGGGTGCATTGGCAGCATTGATGGAGGCGCGACCTTCCCAGGCCAGGTCGATGGTGGATTGCAATGGATGGGTCATGAGTCGGCTCAAAAAAGTCAAAAGAAAGTAGCGAAGAAGGGCAGGGTCAAACTTTGGGCGAGAAGGACTGGATATAGGCCGCGATGCGCTCGGCTGCTTCCATGCATTCGCTCTGCTCGGCCACCAGGGCCAAGCGGATTCGACCCGCGCCAGGGTTGATGCCATGCGCATGACGCGCCAGCAAGCTGCCCGGCAACACCGCGACATTGTATTGAGCCAATAGGCCCTGGGAGAAAGCGACGTCGTCGCCGGCGTGAATATGGCCGGGAACTTCGGCCCAAAGATAAAAACCCGCGTCGGGCAGAGCGACCTTCATATGCGCCGCCAGCAACGGCGTGATTTGCGCGAACTTGGCACGGTACTCGGCCCGATTCGCGACCACATGGGCCTCATCGTTCCAGGCCGCCACGCTGGCCGCTTGCACGATGGGGCTCATCGCGCTGCCGTGATAAGTGCGGTAGAGCAAAAAGCGCTTGATGATGCTCGCGTCGCCGGCCACAAAGCCCGAGCGCAGGCCCGGCACATTGGATCGCTTGGACAAGCTGGTGAAGGCGATCAGATTGCGGAAGTCGGCTCGGCCCAACTGGGCCGCCGCCTCCAAGCCGCCCAGCGGAGCGGACTGGGGGCCCTCTTCACCAAAATAGATTTCCGAATAGCACTCGTCCGAAGCGATCACAAAGCCATGGCGGTCGGACAGCTCGAACAGCGTTTGCCATTCGCTCAGCGGCATCACAGCGCCGGTCGGGTTGCCAGGCGAGCAGACGTAAAGCAGTTGGGTGCGGCCCCAAGTGGCTTCGTCGATTTCGCTCCAGTTTGCGGCGAAGTTTCGCGCAGGGTCGCTGTTGGCAAAAGCCGTTTGCGCGCCCGCCAAAAGCGCCGCGCCTTCATAAATTTGATAGAAGGGATTCGGGCAAACGACGGTGGCGCCGGGGCGGCTGGGGTCGATCACCGTCTGAGCCAAGGCGAACAAGGCCTCGCGCGAGCCGTTGACTGGCAGCACCTGGCTGGCCGGGTCCAACTGCAAACCATAGCGGCGCTGCAGCCAGGCACAGATGGCCTCGCGCAAGACCGGCTCGCCGGCCGTGGCCGGGTAGCCGGAGAGTCCCTTCATCGCCCCCATCAAGGCGTCTTCAATCAACTTCGGCGCAGGATGCTTGGGCTCACCAATGCCGAGGCTGATCGGGCGATAGGCGGGATTCGGCTTGATGCCTGCATTCAAGGCGCGCAGGCGCTCGAAGGGGTAGGGGTGGAGCTTGTCCAGCAGCGGGTTATGCGGTGCGGTTTTCATCTATTTTCAGTACAAACTACAGAACAAACGACCCACGCGGGTCTTTTCGTCAAAGCCAATTCTTGCAGTCCGGCTGCCCGCAACGGCAGGCTAGGCGCCCTTCGTGGTGGGTCAGGCCATAGTCCACGGTGATTTCGTCTCCCACAGCCAGGTTGCGCAGCGCAAAGAATTCGACCGCGCCGTCCTCTACCTGGATGCGCGCATTCGGCGCGCAAGAGTGGTTGGTGAAACGCATTGCGTCGGCCGAGCAGGTGGCATCGATCGCGCGGCTGGCCGACAACTCCACCAACATGATGCGTTGACGCCCCTGCGCTCGGCGCCTGGCTTCGGCCACGCTGATCGCCTCGCCGGTCAGGGTGCCTAGTTTGGCGCCAAGCAGCACTGCTTCATCCGCAAACACGCCGTAGCCGTCGATTCGGCTGCGACGCACGCGAACTGCGGCGTCTTGATGGGCATCGCTGGTGGCGAAGGACAAGGGATCAGCCGATTAAGCCAGCAGGCCTGACTGAAAGCCATGCTCGGGCAAGTCCACGCGCGGCAGCGGCTGCCAGCCTTTTTGGCGATGCTCGACCACCACATTGGTGTAGATGCCGCCGCGCACATACCATTTGGCCGTGATGCGGATAAAGCGCGGGTCGGTCACCTTGACGATGTCGTTCAGGATCGTGTTGGTGACCTTCTCGTGGAAGGCGCCTTCGTGGCGGTAGCTCCAGAAGTACATCTTCAAGCTCTTCAGTTCGACGCAACGCTGGTCGGCAATCATGTCGATGGTGAAGTGTGCAAAGTCGGGCTGGCCGGTGAGCGGGCAGTGGCACGTGAACTCGGGCACCTGGAACTGGATCACATAGTCGCGCTCAGGTGCAGGGTTGGGGAACACATGCAGCTCTTTGCTCGGCTTCGAGGGCGGGTTGGGCGGCATTTCGCGCTGCTTGGGTGCCATGGCCATGCTGACGGCGGGGGCCTTTCCAGCTGCATTTCCAGCTGCCTTCCCTGCTGTCTTGCTTGCAGCCTTGCCGGCCTTGGGTTCTTCGAGCTTCAGCACTTTGCGGGTCTTGGCTTCAAGCTCCAAGGTCTGGCGACCCTTGCTGCCGGTCTTGGCTGCAGTTTTGGCAGCAGTCTTGACGGCGCCTTTGTCTTCGACTTTGGCTGCGCTTTTGCTGACGGACTTGGAAGGAAGGTTGCTCTTGGCCATGGAATCAATGCAACACAGCTCGGCCGCTGGCGCGGCTGTGTCGGTGAGTAGAAAGGGGAGGCCGCGATGGTATCATCCAGGCCCGATAAAGCGCCCGTTTGTGGCGCTTTTGTGTAAATAAATCAACGGCTTAGCAGCGGTTTCCGAAGTTCGTCCTGGCTTGAGAGGCGTGCTTTTGAGGCTTGCTGTGGTGTTTTCGCGTCCATGCGTCTGAATTCGATCAAGCTTGCGGGCTTCAAGTCCTTTGCCGATCCGACGGTGTTCCAACTGCCTGGGCAGTTGGTGGGCGTGGTCGGGCCCAACGGCTGCGGCAAGTCCAACATCATGGACGCCGTGCGCTGGGTGCTGGGCGAGAGCAAGGCCTCCGAGCTGCGCGGCGAGTCGATGCAAGACGTAATCTTCAACGGCTCAGGCAACCGCAAGCCGGCCAGCCGCGCCAGCGTGGAGCTGGTGTTCGCCAATGAAGATGCGCGAGCCGGCGGCCAGTGGAACCAGTTCGCCGAGATTGCCGTCAAGCGTGTGCTGACGCGCGACGGCAGCTCCAGCTATTTCATCAACAACCAGCCGGTACGCCGCCGCGATGTGCAGGATGTGTTCCTGGGTACGGGCTTGGGGCCGCGCGCCTACGCCATCATCGGCCAGGGCACGATCAGTCGCCTGATCGAGAGCAAGCCCGAAGAGATGCGCATGTTTTTGGAGGAAGCCGCCGGGGTCTCCAAGTACAAGGAGCGCCGCCGCGAGACCGAGAACCGGCTGCGCGACACGCGCGAAAACCTGACCCGTGTCGACGACATCCTGCGCGAGCTCAACGCCAATCTTGAGAAGTTGGAGAAGCAGGCCGAAGTGGCGGCCAGCTACCGTGGCCTGCAAGACGCCGGCACGCTCAAACTGCATCAGCTGTGGTTTTTGAAGCAGCGCGACGCCGCCGCGGAGCAGGGCCGCGTCAAAGCCGAACATCTGGAGGCCACCAATGCGCTGGAGGCTCGGCTGGCCGAGCTGCGCCATGTCGAGGCCGAGCTGGAAACGGTGCGCCAGGCGCACTACGCGGCCGGCGACGAGTTGCATGCATCGCAGGGCCGTTATGCCGAGGCGCAGTTGGAGGTCAGCCGGCTGGAGGAGCGCATCCGCTATGTCGTCGAAGGCCGCCAGCGTGTAGAGGCGCGCTTGATCGAGCTGCAGGCACAAAACCAGCAATGGCAAGAGCGCTCGCTCCAGTCCAAGGACGAGCTGGAGACGATTGCCGAGCAAATCGCCGCCGCCGAGGAACAAAGCGAAATCCTGGCCGCGCAGGCCGAGGAGCAAGCGCTCAATCTACCCAATGCCGAGGACGCCGTGCGGGCGGCGCAAGCGCGGGCCAATGAGCAGCGCGCTTTGGTGGTGCAGGTGCAGCAACAAATCCAGGTGCTGGCGGCTGAAAGCCGCAGCGTCGAAGAGCAAACCCGCCAGTTGCGCACCCGGCGTGAGCGTCTGGCCGCTGAGCGGCAGGGTCTGGCCGCGCCCGATCAAGACAAGTTGGCCGAACTCAAACGCACGAGTGAGGCGGCCGACGAGGCCCGCGATATGGCCGACGCCCGCCTGCATGAGCTGGGCGAACAAGTGCCCCAGTTCGAAGAGGCCAGGCGTGCCGCGCAGACCGACACCAATCAACAATTAGGCAAGCAGGGGGCTTTGTCGGCACGCTTGGACGCCTTGCGTGCGCTGCAAGAAAAGGTGCAGACCGAGGGCAAGTTGAAGCCTTGGCTGGCCAAACATGGCTTGGATGGACTGGCCGGTTTGTGGACGCGCCTGCACATCAAGCCCGGCTGGGAGAACGCGCTCGAGGCCTCGCTGCGTGAACGCATGACCGCACTTGAGGTGGGGCGGCTGGAGACGGTGCGCGCTTTTGAGCAAGACGCGCCGCCGGCTCGTTTGGCGTTCTATTCGCCGCCGGCCAGCGCGATTACCAATAGCCATCACACGCTGGCACGCCTGAGCGACCTGCTGCGCCTGGACAACCCCGGCTTGAGCGCTTTGCTGAATGACTGGCTGGAAGGTGTCTACACCGCCGAGTCGCTGGATGAGGCGATGGCAAATCGGGCCAGGCTGAGCCATGGTGAGCTGATCATGACGGCCGCCGGTCACGCGGTCAGCCAGTTTGCGGTGAGCTTTTATGCCCCCGACTCCGAGCAGGCCGGCATGCTGGCGCGGGCGCAGGAGATAGAGCATCTGGTGCTTGAGTTGCGTGCTCAAGCCTTGATTGCCGAAGAATCAAAGTCGGCCCTGGTGCGCGCCGAAGCCGGCTATACCGATGCTTCGCAGCGCTTGCTGGGCTTGCGCCGCGAAGCTGTCGAGAATCAGAATCGCGCCCACCAGCTGCATGTCGAGTTACTTCGACTGACCGGCCAGGCCGAAGCAGCCAGCAGCCGCCGTTCACAATTGGAAGACGAGCTGTTCGAGATCGACGCGCAGGCCGAAGAGCTGCAAGAGCGCCGCATGACAGGCGAGGCGCGCTTCGAGGAACTCGATATGCAGCTCGCCACGACGCAGGAGCGCCACGCGGAGCTGGAGGATGCCACGCTGCTGGCCGAGCGCCGCCTGGCCGAGGCGCGCGAGCAACTGCGCGGCCTGGAGCGGCGCGCGCAAGAAGCGCAGTACAGCGCGCGCGCGCTGGCTTCACGCCGGTCTGAGCTGCAGCGCTCGATTGAAACGGCTGCGCAGCAGCTGCAGACCAATCAGCAGTCGATGGAAAGCCTGCAGCGTGAGATGGACACGCTCAACGACGCGGCGGCGCAAGCCGGTCTGCAAGATGCCTTGGCGCTGAAGATGGAGCGCGAGCAGGCGCTGGCTGGCGTGCGCAGTGGCTACGACGATCTGAGCCTGCGCCTGCGCCAGATGGACGAGCAGCGCCTGGCTTTTGAGCGCAGCCTCGATCCGCTGCGCGAGCGCCTGACCAAGCTGCAGTTGGAAGAGCAAGCCGCGCAATTGGGCGGCGCGCAATATTTGGAGCAACTTGTTGCAGCCGGAGTGGACATGGAGGCCTTGGCGCTGAATATTGAGGCGGGTCAAGTCAAGCTTTACGGCCTGCAAGGCGAGATCGACCGCATCAACCGCGAGATTGCCGCTTTGGGTGCGGTCAATCTGGCCGCACTCGACGAGCTGACATCCGCGCGCGAGCGCAAGACCTTTCTCGATTCTCAATGCGCAGACCTGCAGTCGGCCATGAGCACGCTGGAAGACGCGATCCACAAGATCGACCTGGAAACGCGCGACCTGCTGGCGGCCACCTTCGAGCAAGTCAATATGCATTTCGGCCGTATGTTCCCGATTTTGTTCGGTGGCGGCCAGGCCAAGCTGATGATGACCGGCGACGAAATTCTCGACGCCGGCGTCCAGGTGATGGCGCAGCCGCCGGGCAAGAAGAACAGCACGATTCACCTGCTTTCGGGCGGCGAAAAAGCGCTGACGGCGATTGCCTTGGTGTTTGCCATCTTTCAACTCAACCCCGCCCCGTTCTGTTTGCTGGACGAGGTGGACGCCCCGCTGGATGACGCCAACACCGAGCGTTATGCCAAACTGGTGGCCGAGATGAGCAGCGGAACCCAGTTCCTCTTCATCTCACACAACAAGATCGCAATGGAAATGGCAGAACAATTGATTGGTGTGACCATGCAAGAACAGGGCGTTTCGCGCATCGTGGCCGTCGATATGGACAAGGCTTTGGCCTTGGCAGAACTCACATGACTCTGACTGAAATGCTCGCCGTTGCCGGCGGCGTGGTGCTGGCCGGCGTCGTTGCCCACGGTGCTTGGAGCGCGCGCAAAGCCGGTCCGCGCCGTGCCGATGTGCAGGTAGAACCGGTGTTGGACGGCGCTAGGCAGGAGCCAGGCCTGGATGCGTCCCCTCTGGGCGAGGCGGCGGTGTCGCAGGATGCCGGCATGCCGGCGGCGCCCTTTGTGCCCCGTCCGCCGCGCAAGCCCTCCGCCCGCATCGACGCCCTGATTGATGCGATTGCCACCGCCACGCTGGATGCGCCGATCAGCGGTGAGATGGCTATCTCGCATCTGCCTGGCAGCCGGCGCGCCGGCACCAAGCCCTTTCATATCGAGGGCATGAATGCCGAAAGTGGCGAATGGGAGCTGCCCGCTCCTGGCCAGCGTTATGGCGAGTTCCAGGCCGGCGTGCAGATGGCCAATCGCAATGGCGCGATGAACGAAATCGAGTACTCGGAGTTCGTGCAAAAAGTGCAGAGCTTCGCCGATGGCGTGGGTGCTTTTGTGCAGTTCCCCGATATGTTGGATGTGGTCAGTCGGGCGCGTGAACTGGATCACTTCGCGGGTGACCATGACGCCCAGTTGACAGTGATTCTGCGTGCGAAATCGGCCACCTGGACGCTGGGCTTTGTGCAGCAAGTCGCCGCGCGCCATGGTTTTGTGCCGGGTGCGATGCCGGGGCGCTTGGTGCTGGCTTCCGAGGAAGAGGGCGCGCCACCGATCCTGACCCTGAACTTCGAGTCGCAGGCGGCTCTGGCCGAGAACCCGCAGCTGTCCGCGCTGCGCGAGTTGTCCTTGTCGCTTGATGTGGCACAGACGCCCGAGGCACTGGAGCCCTTTGCCTCTTGGCAAGAGGCAGCCCGTGGTTTGGCGCGCGACATCGAGGCCGATGTCTGCGACGATAGGGGACAGGTCTTGAATTTGCACGCCTTTGCGTCGATTGGGCAGGATCTCAGCACCCTTTACCGAGCCCTGGCTTCGCGTGATTTGGCCGCCGGCAGCTTGGTCTCGCGGCGTCTATTCAGCTAAATTTGTTCAGCTAAAGAGGAGTCTCCTTGAGCACCAGCTTGTTGCTGATTGCGGCGCTGATCGCCGCCAGTGCCTTCTTCTCGATCGCAGAGTTGGCGCTGGCCGCGTCGCGCCGCCTCAAGCTGCAGCAACTGGCCGATGAAGGCGATGCGCGTGCCAAGCGGGTCTTGGCGGTGCAGGAGCAGCCGGGCCACTACTTCACCGTGGTGCAGATCGGCGTCAACACGGTCGCCATCCTGGGCGGCTTTGTCGGAGAGGGCGCTTTGACACCGCATTTCGAGGCCGCTTTGGGCTTGCTGATGTCGCCCGAGCGGGCTCATTCGGTTGGTTTTGGCCTGTCCTTTGTGTTCATCATCAGCTTGTTCATCGTGCTGGCTGACTTGGTGCCCAAGCGCCTGTCGATGAATGAGCCCGAGCGCATGGCGCTGGCGGTCATCGGCCCAATGCAGGCCTTGGTGACCTTGCTCAAGCCGCTGGCCTGGGCCTTCAGCAGCATGACCGAGGGCTTTATCCGCTTGATGGGGCGGCCGGCCCAGCGCGACAACTCGATCACCCATCTGGATATTCTGGCGCTCGCCGAAGCCGGCAATCTGGCCGGTGTGGTGGCCGACGCCGAACAGCAAATGATTGAAAACGTGTTCGAGTTGGACACGCGCCGGGTCGAAAGTGCGATGACTAGCCGCGAGCGGGTGGTGTTCTTTGCACTCGATGACGACGATCAGCTGATCCGCAACCGCATCGCCGAGGCGCCGCATTCAACCTATCTGGTCTGCGACGGCGAGATCGACAGCATCGTCGGCTATGTCGATGCGACCGATCTGTTCCAGCGCGTCTTGCGCGGCGAGACCATCAATCTGCGCGCGACCCAAGCAGCCGGGCTGCTCAAGAAAGTCTTGATCGTGCCGGACCGTTTGACGCTGTCCGAGGTCTTGATGCAGTTCCGCGAAAAGCTGGAAGACTTTGCCGTCATCGTCAATGAGTACAGCCTGGTGGTGGGCGTGATCACGCTCAATGATGTGATGAGCACGGTGATGGGCAATCTGGTGGCGTCCTATGACGAGGAGCAGCAGATCGTGCGCCGCGAGGACGGTTCCTTCCTCGCCGATGGCATCACGCCGATTCCCGATGTACAGCGAGCCTTGGAGTTAGAGACCTGGCCGCACGCCGGCCAATACGACACCTTGGCGGGCTTCTTGATGGTGATGCTGCGGCGCATCCCCAAGCGCACCGACCAGGTCGTGTGGGAAGGCTGGCGCTTTGAGGTGGTCGACGTGGACAGCCACCGGGTCGACCAGGTGATGATTGCGCGCGTCGCCCAGCCCAGCGCCGAGGCGGCCCCTAGTTGATCAAACGCATGAGTCAGACCGATATTTTTGCCAATTCCGAACTGCCCGAGCGTCAACCAGCCTTCAAGCGCGCGGTCGAATTGCGCGCCAGCCTGAATCACCATGCTCATTTGTATTACGTGCTGGACGCGCCGACGTTGCCGGACGCCGAGTACGACCGGATGTTCCAAGAGTTGCAAGCCTTGGAGTCCGCCCATCCCGAGCTGCTAACGCCAGACTCCCCAACCCAGCGCGTGCTGGGCAAGGTGCTGGAAGGCTTCACGCCGGTGCGCCACGCGGTGGCGATGCTGAGCATTCGCACCGAGACCGACACCGAGCCGACCGGTGCGCTCAGTTTTGATCAGCGCGTGCGCAAGCAGTTGGAGTTGCCGGATGATGCGCCGCCGGTTGAATACGCGGCCGAGCTGAAGTTCGATGGCTTGGCCATCAATCTGCGCTATGTGCAGGGTGTGCTCAAGCAGGCCACGACGCGTGGCGACGGCGAAACCGGCGAAGACGTCACGCAGAACATCAAAACCATAGGGCAGATTCCGCTTCGCTTGATCGGCATGAGCGCAGCGGTGATCGAGGTACGCGGCGAGGTTTATATGCGCCGCGATGACTTCGAAGCCTTGAATGAGCGGCAGCGCCAGGCGGGTGAAAAGACCTTCGTCAATCCGCGCAATACAGCTGCCGGCGCGGTGCGCCAGCTTGACCCGGCCTTGGCCGCGCAGCGCCCCTTGAGCTTTTATGCCTATGGTCTGGGTGAGGTGCAGGGCTGGGACTTGCCCGCTACGCATAGCGCGCTCTTGGACGCACTGGCCAAGATGGGCTTGCCCGTCTGCGCCGACCGTACCGTCGCACTGGGAGCTGCCGGCCTGGTGGCTTTCCATCAAGCGATGGGCGCCAAGCGCGACAGCCTGCCTTTTGATATCGACGGCATCGTCTACAAGGTCAATAGCCTGGCGCTGCAGCAGCGGCTGGGCTTTGTCAGCCGCGAGCCGCGTTGGGCCGTGGCGCATAAATACCCGGCGCAGGAGATGCTGACAAGGCTCAATGCGATCGAAATCCAAGTGGGACGCACCGGCAAGCTGACGCCTGTGGCGAAGCTGGAGCCGGTGTTTGTCGGTGGCACGACGGTGTCCAATGCGACGCTGCATAACGTCTTCGAGCTGCGGCGCAAGGGCGTGCGGGTGGGGGACCAGGTGATTGTGCGGCGCGCCGGTGATGTGATCCCCGAGGTGGTCGGACGGGTGGCCGAGCCGCGGGCCAACTATGTGCCCAATTTCCATATGCCCCGCGAATGCCCGGCCTGCGGCAGCGCGGTGGTGCGTGAGAAGGGTGGCCTTAACCACAGCTGCAGCGGCGGCCTGTTTTGCCCGGCCCAGCGCAAGCAGGCCTTGCTGCATTTCGCCGGCCGGCGGGCGCTGGATATCGAGGGCCTGGGCGACAAGCTGGTCGATCAACTGGTCGACTCGGGTCTGGTCACCAGCTTGCCGGGTTTGTACAAATTGGGCGTGGCCAAGCTGTCAGCACTGGAGCGTATGGCCGACCGCAGCGCTTTGAATCTGCTGGAGTCTCTGGAGAAATCCAAGCAGACCACCTTGGCGCGCTTCCTGTTTGGCCTGGGGATTCGGCAGGTCGGCGAGGCCACCGCCAAGGATCTGGCCCGTTACTTTGGCGGTATCGATGCCTTGATGGATGCGAGTGTCGAGCAGTTGCTACAGGTGCGCGACGTTGGGCCTATCGTCGCGCAGAGCATTCATACTTTTTTTGCGCAAGCGCATAACCGCGAGGTGATCGAGCAACTGCGCGCGGCGGGCTTGAGCTGGCCCGAGGGCGGCGGCGCGGCGGCGGAACTCGGGCCTCAACCCTTGCTGGGCAAGACCCTGGTGCTGACCGGCACGCTGCCGACCTTGTCGCGCGATGCGGCCAAGGATTTGATCGAGGCGGCCGGCGGCAAGGTCAGCGGCTCGGTGTCCAAGAAGACCCATTACGTGGTCGCCGGCGAGGAGGCCGGCTCCAAGTTGGACAAGGCGCGGGAGCTGGGGCTGACGGTGCTGGACGAAGCGGGACTGCAGGCCTTGTTGGCCGGAATGGCTTAATCTTTAAGGAATTAAGCTGAAGGCAGCAAGGCCAAAATGTAGCTGGCCATTCGCGCGGCGGCGCCGCGATGCGCGGCGGCAAACTGCCTGGCTTGTTCGGCGCGTTGACCGCCGGGCTCTTTGCAGATGCTCAGCGCCTGCGCCAGACCTTGGCTGATATCAGCCACACGCAAGGCCGCACCGGCCGCTTCGGCCAACTCGGCCGCCTCGGCAAAGTTGAAGGTATGCGGGCCCATCACGATGGGGCAGCCGCAGGCGGCCGCCTCGATCAGGTTCTGGCCGCCGAGTGGCGCGAAGCTGCCGCCCAGCAGCGCGACATCGGCGACGGCGTAATACAGCGCCATCTCGCGCATCGAGTCACCGAGCCAGACCTGAGCCATCAATGCCTGTTCGGGCAAGCTGTCTTGCCAAGTGCTGCGGCGGGCCAGCGTCAGGCCCGCTTTCTCGATCAAGGCCGCCACTTCGTCGAAACGCTGCGGGTGACGTGGCACGATCAAAAGTAGCGGTAGGTCTTGCTGCGGCAACTGGCTCCAGGCCTGCAAGAGCATTGTCTCTTCGCCCTCGCGCGTCACGGCGGCCAGCAGCACGGGCCGACCCAAAGCTTCGTGCCAGCAGTGCCCTTGCGTCAACTGGCCTGCGTCCACCTGCATATCAAACTTCAAGTTCCCCTGCACCAGCACCTTGGGCACGGCGCTGGCGCGCAGGCGCTCGGAGTCGGCCTCGGTCTGCGCCAAGGCGAGCGTCAAGCGCCGCCCTGCCGGGTGCAGCAAACTTTTGAAACGTTCACCCCGGCGCTGGCTGCGCGCGGACAGGCGTGCATTGGCCAAGACCATGGGAATCTGCTGTCGGGCCGCTTCGAATTGCAGTTGCGGCCAGATCTCGGTTTCCATCAAGATGCCGACGGCCGGCCGCCACTGAAGCAGAAAGCGTCGCACGGCGCCTGGCGTGTCATAGGGCAGCCAAGCCTGCGCATCGCCGTCGCGCAGCAGGCCCAAGCCGGCGGCGCGGCCGGTCGCCGTGCTGTGGGTCAGCAGCAGGCGCATGGCGGGGCGCTGCAGGCGCAGCTGGTCGATCAGGGCGGCGGCCGCACGGGTCTCGCCCAGCGACACCGCATGCACCCACACCCAAGCGCTTGTTGGGGGCGTTGGACCGTAAAAGCCCAGGCGTTGCGCCAGCCATTGCCGGTACAGCGGCTCGGCCGCGCCGCGCCGCCACAAGCGCAGCAGATAGAAGGGCGTCAGCAGCCGCAATAAGCTTGTATAAGCCCAGCGGCTGAGGCGCTCAGACCATGCTTCTGTGGGGGGCAATCAATGCCCTGCCGCAAAGGTGGCGTCGGGCTTGACACGCTTGAGTTGCTCCAGCACGTCATGCTGGATGCGGGCCAAGGCTTCGGGCGTGTGACCCTCGAAGCGCAGCACCAGGACCGGCGTGGTGTTGCTTGCCCGCACCAGGCCGAAACCGTCTTCATATTCGACGCGCAGGCCGTCGATGGTGACGATCTCTTTCGAGCCTGGGAACACGGCCACTTCCAGCAGCTTCTTGACCACCTCGTGGTGCTCACCCTCGGCGCAGGGCACATTGATCTCGGGCGTGTTGTAGCTGGTCGGCAACGCGTTCAGCACGGCGCTGGGGTCCGCGAAGCGCGAGAGGATTTCCAGCAGACGGGCGGCGGTGTACATCGCATCGTCAAAACCGTACCAACGCTCGGCAAAGAAGATGTGGCCCGACAACTCACCCGCCAGCGGCGCGCCGGTTTCCTTCAGCTTGGCCTTGGCCAGCGAGTGGCCAGTCATCCACATCAGCGGCCGGCCGCCATGCTCGCGGATCCACGGTGCCAGGCGCTGTGTGCACTTGACGTCGAAGATGATTTCGGCACCGGGCTTGCGCTTCAGAATGTCGGCAGCGAACAACATGATCTGGCGGTCCGGCATGATCATGACTCCGTCCTTGGTGACCACGCCCAAGCGGTCGCCGTCACCGTCAAAGGCCAGACCTAACTCCGCATCGCATGCATGGACGATGCGCTTGAGGTCTTCCAGGTTTTCTGGGCGTGATGGGTCAGGATGGTGGTTGGGGAAGTCACCGTCGACCTTGGAATAGATGTCGATCACCTCGCAGCCCAGGGCGCGCAGGATCGCAGGTGCCGTTGCGCCTGGGATGCCGTTGCCGGAGTCGACGACGATCTTCATCTGGCGCTTGAGCTTGCAGTCTTTAACGATGCGTTGGCTGTACTCAGCCACGATGTCCATGGCCGCAGTGCGACCTGCACCTGTCTTGTAGTCTTCCGCTTCGATGCGGCGGCGCAGGCCTTGGATCTGCTCGCCGTAGACGGCCGCGCCCTTCAAGACCATCTTGAAGCCGTTGTAGTCCTTGGGGTTGTGGCTGCCGGTCACCATGATGCCGCTGCGGCAGCCATGCTTGGCGCGCGTGGCGGCGACGTAGTACAGCATAGGCGTGGTGACGGCGCCGAGGTCAACGACGTCCAGGCCGGTGGACTGCAGGCCGCGAATCAAAGCTGCCACCAGGCCGGGGCCGGAGATGCGGCCGTCGCGACCGACGGCGACCGCTTTTTCGCCTAGGGCGCGGGCCTCGGTGCCGAAGGCACGACCGAGGTGTTCGGCCAGTTCTTCGTTCAATGTCGTGCCGACGACGCCGCGAATGTCATAGGCTTTGAAGATGGACGCGTGAACTTGCATGTAGAAATCCCCTGGATTGAATGAATCAACAAAATGAATTGGCGCGATTGTAGGCAAGGGAATTGACGCTTCGTCGCGGGGGCTGTCGATTCGTCGCGGCTCGGCCTCGGATTCAGCTTTGGCCTGCCTACACTGCCACGCATGGAACACATCATCACCTCATTCAGGAGCGGCCTGCTGCAGGCATGGCGCACGTTCACCGTGTTGACCAAACACAGGACCGAGCCGACCTGGGCGCGGGTATTCATCAGCACTTGCATCGGTCTGAGTTTCACCGTGCTGTTTACCCTGGTGCCGGGATTGATTCTGGGGCGTCTGTTCGATGGGGCTTGGCTGCGCCAGACCTTGGGTGCCAATTTGATCCTGTGCCTGTGTATCTCCTACACCATCCATGCTTTGTTTCGAGCCACTGAGTTGCTCTTGCCGGCGGCGCTGATTGATCGCTTGCATGGCTTGCGAGGCGCCTGGCAGGCCGGGGTTTTTTCGGCCGGCATAGGCATAGCTGGCACCGCACTGGGTGGCTTCTTGGGTTTGATTTTTTTGGGGCAGGTCTTTGACATCGATGCCTTGGGCAGCTACTTGAGTCACCCCGCGAACTTGCGCATGTCCGGCTTTTTGACGCTGGTGATCACAGGCGGGAATCTATTTTGGTGGAAGATGCGCAGCAAGCAGCAGGCGCTGCAACTGGCCGCCACCGAGGCGCGCTTGAGCTTGCTGCAGGCGCAAATTGAGCCTCATTTTTTGTTCAATACCTTGGCCAATGTGCAAAGCCTGATCGACACCGATGCGCCGCGCGCCAAGCAAATGTTGGAGTCTTTTACCGACTATCTGCGTGCCAGCCTGGGTCAGCTGCGAAGGGCCGACAGCACCGTTGGGGCCGAGCTGGACATGGCACAAAGCTATTTGCAGCTCTTGCAAATTCGCATGGGCGAGCGGCTGAGTTTCGCGATTGAGGCCAGCGCCGAGGCGCGTGCTGCCGTGTTGCCGCCCTTGCTTTTACAGCCCTTGATCGAGAACGCCGTGCACCACGGCCTGGAGCCCAAGCTGGACGGTGGCCATATTCAGGTCAGTGCAAGCGTCGAGTTGGGACGTTTGCTCCTGCGCGTGCAAGACAATGGCTTGGGGCTTCAAGCGCCGCGCCGCCCAGGGCGCAAAGGAGCAGGCATGGCGCTGGAGAATGTACGGGCGCGCTTGCTCGGCCGCTACGCGCAAGATGGCGAGCTGAGCCTGACCGAACTCAATGTAGGAACCTTGGCCCGCATCAGTCTGCCTTACACAGCTTGAAGAAAACGTTCGACATCATGACTCTTGCACTTATTGCTGACGATGAGCCCCATTTGGCCCAATACCTGAAACAGCAACTGGCCGCGTGCTGGCCTGAGCTGGAAATTGTGGCAATCGCCAAGAACGGGCTTGAAGCGGCCGAGCAGATCAATGCCCTGCAGCCGGATATTGCCTTTTTGGACATTCAGATGCCGGGCCTGACCGGGCTGGAGGTGGCGCAGGGCATCGAGGGCCGCACGCGGGTGGTGTTCGTTACGGCTTATGACGAATATGCACTGGAAGCCTTTGACGCGGCGGCGATTGACTATCTGCTCAAACCTCTGAAGACGGAGCGCTTGCTCGCCTGCGTGGCTCGAGTTAAAGCGGCGCTGGCTCAACCGCAAGCCGCTGAAGCCACGCGTTTGGCCGAGGCCTTGCAGCGCTTGATGCCGAGCACGGCAGCAAATCAGCCCAGACTGCGCTTTATCCGCGCCGGCAGTTCAGACCTGGTGCATCAGGTCGCGGTGCAGGATGTGCTGTTCTTTCAGGCCGATGATAAATACACGGTGGTCAAAACGGCCCAAGCCGAGCATTTGATCCGCACCACGATTACCGATCTGGCCGCGCAGTTGGACCCCGAACAGTTTTGGCAGGTGCACCGCTCGACGCTGATCAATCTGGCCCATCTGGCTGGTACGAGGCGAGACGAGATGAGCCGCCTGTTTGTGCGCATCAAAGGCCACGCGCAAGAGCTGCCCGTCAGCCGGGCCTATGTGCACTTGTTCAAGGCGATGTAGAGTCGACGCCAATTCAGGGGGCTTACAAGAATTCAGACAGGCCCGATCATGAGTTTCGTTTTCAACAAGAGCCGACGGCAGCCCATGACAGTTGTGCTGAAGGCCATGTTTTCGGCGCTGCTGATCGCCAACTCGGCAAGCGCCGCCGAACTGGAATGGTTGGCCGGCGAGCTGCCGCCTTTCGTGTGGCAGACGCAGGGCGGACCGCAAGGCTTGGCCTATGAGTTGGCGACGCAGATGTCGACCAAGATCGGTCGTCCTCTGTCGATGACGTTTTACCCCTGGGCCCGTGCGGTGCGCATGGCCGAAGGTGGCCCGAACTACGGCGTCTTCCCTTTGGCACGCACGCCCGACCGTGAGGCTCAGTTCAAATGGCTGATACCGCTGGCGCATGTGAACTACACCTTTTTTGGTCGCAGTGGCAGCAAGGTGGATCTGGATGCCTTGGCGGCTCTGCGAGGTCAAAGGGTGGGGGTTTTGCGGGGCTCACCCATCATCAAGAATTTGCAGGCTGAGAAATTTCGTCACATCGTGCAGGCTAAGGACTACAAAGAGCTTTTGCGCCTCTTGGCAGAAGACATGATTGCTGCCGCCTATGCCGGTGAGCCCATGTTGCGTGCCGCGATTGATGAATTCAAGTTCAGGCCGCAGGACTTTCGCTCAGGCTTGAACTTGAAGTCGGCTGAGCTATACATGGCGAGTTCACTGGCATTGGATGGCGCAGAAGAAGAGCGTTGGCTGCAGGCCTACCGAGACTTGCAAGCCGACGGCACGGTCGCACGATTGCAAAAAAAGTATTTGCAGCGGGAGCGCTGAGCCTTAGGTGCTCAGTGTTTGGTGTTGGGCGTGCGCTGGATGAACAAGGCGTGAAGTGGGCTTGAGGCCAACACAGTATGCTCGCCCGTCCTGCCGTGATTGCGCTTGATGAAAACCTTTGACATTGCTGAATTGACCTTGTTGGCCGCCATTTGGGGGGCCTCGTTTTTATTCATGCGGCTGGGTGCCCACGAGTTTGGGCCGGTGGCCATGGCGGCCATGCGAGTCGCGGGGGCCAGTTTGATGTTGTTGCCGCTCTTGGCCGCGCGCCAGGGGCTTGCGCAGTTAGGCCGCGAATGGCGGCCCTTGGCTGTGATTGGCTTGTTGAATAGTGCCTTGCCTTTCGCGCTGTTCAGCTTTGCGGCCTTGTCGATCTCGGCCGGCTTGTCCAGTATCGTCAATGCGACCACACCTTTGTGGGGGGCCTTGCTGGCCTGGGTGTGGCTTGGCCAGCGTTTGAAGGGCTTGCGCATATTGGGCCTGGGTTTGGGTTTCGCTGGCGTGCTGTATCTGGCCTGGGACAAGGCTTCGTTCAAGCCCGGCTCCGACCATAGCGCGGTCTGGGCCTTGCTGGCCTGCCTGAGTGCGACCTTCTGCTACGGTTTGGCGGCAAATTTCAGCAAGCGCTACACCGCCCATATTTCACCGTTGCTTGTGGCCACCGGCAGCCAAGTCTATGCCGCGATGATGCTGGCCCTGCCTGCGCTGCTGTTTTGGCCCAGTTCGGCACCCAGTGCGCAGGCATGGGGCGCGGTGGCGGCTTTGGCTCTGCTGTGCTCGGCCGTTGCTTACATCCTGTACTTTCGCCTGATGAGCCGTATCGGGCCCACCAACACCATCGCCGTGACCTTCCTGATCCCAGTTTTCGCAGTGCTCTGGGGCTATTTGTTCTTGGGCGAGGTCTTCACCCTCAAGATGGCTGCCGGCTGCGCCGTGGTCTTGTTGGGAACGGCTCTGGCTTTAGGCTTGCTGCAACGCAAATAAGCGGTTTTCGGCCAAGGTGACGCCGCCGGGCCAATAAGCGGGAGCGCCGGGTGAAGCGCTGAAGTGTCGTGCTGATTGCTCAAACAGCAACGCTGCGCTGTGCAGTCGATTGGGGTCTAATGGGCTTTGTCAAAACACCATAGTTCGCTCGAACTGTGATACGAGAACAGGCGAGGCGTCATGCTGGAGTAGGTTCTTGTTTTTGGATTGATGGCAATTCTTATAGAGCTTTCAAATTTGTGGGAGTGAGTCGCCACCTTGCCCATGAAGCTTAAAATTGAGTGTAAAAATATCATTACGAACTTCCACATTGACTCGCGCTGAATGCATCGAAATTGATTTTACAAAATATGCGGACGGCTAAGTTTCATTGAGAGGCGATAAATAAATGAGTGAAGTTAAAAAAATAACCTTTGGTGGATTATTTAGGAAATACATTCGTATTTTATTAAAAAAACTTCCTGTTGATTTTAGATATCCCTTGTATCGCAGGCTGGCTCATGTTGATCCAAGTTCGGATATGCGCTTGGAGCTAAAAATTGCAGAGACCAAGGAGGAGCTTTCCGATTGTTTTAAAATTCTGCACGATTCATATACCGCCAGTGGCTATATGCGTCCTCATTCTTCGGGGATGCGGATAACAAAGTATCACGCGCTTCCTACAACTACAACTGTATGTGCAAAATACGATGGGAGAGTGGTTGGTACAATTTCAATAATCAGAGAAGGTATTTTTGGGTTTCCGTTGCAGTCGGCTTTTGATTTGACAAAAGTTAGGGCCAAGGGTGGACGTATCGCTGAAATATCTTCACTGGCCATTCATCCGGATTTTCGGAACGTCGGCGGATCTGTATTTTTTCCGCTCATGAAGTTTGTACGGGAGTATTGCGTAAATTTTTCGGAAGTACGCCATCTCGTGATAGCTGTCAATCCAAACAAGATTGATTTTTTTGAGGCAATACTGTACTTTTCGCGGCTGCAAGAATCTGTGGTTGCAAATTATGATTTTGCAAATGGCGCGCCAGCGGTGGGGGCAACTTTAGATTTAAAAGAGTCGTCGGGGCTTCTTTTGCAAGGTTTTAAGGGGCGGCCCAAGAAAAATAATATATATAGTTATTTTTATGAGATGGTTTCTAAAAATATAAGGTGGCCTGAGCGTAAATATCATATTACCAATGATCCTGTCATGACTCCGGGCATGTTGGATTATTTCTTTAATGTCAAATCATCTGTTTTCAATGATTTGGATGACACGCACAAATCGCTGTTGTGGTCAATCTATGATTTGGCGGAGTATCGTGGAATTTTGCCGATGCTTCAGGGCGCGGGTGATCATGGAAGGCCATTGCGGAGGCATCAAAGGTATTCAATTCGCTGCCCAGGAGATTTTTCTATCTGCATAGAGGGCAAGGAGAGAAAGTTTGTTATTGAAATCATTGAAATTTCAATATCAGGATTTCAGGCTGAATGCAAATTGCCTTTGCCATTGAATGTTGAGGGTGCTGGCGAAATTGACCTTGGTCTGGCGGAACGCTCAACGGTCAAGGCTAAAGCGGTTCGAATTCGGGACTCGGGGACGGGTGTTTTCTATGGATTCAAAATAAGCGAGTCTGACAATTCATGGCGACAGTGCGTCGCCTCCCTGGAGGTCGGTATTACGACCGAAGATTTGAGGTGATAAGGTGCAGCTGTCAAGGCTTAGGGCCAATGCTGTTATGAAGATTTGGGCTTGCCGCTTTGCTGGCATGGTAGATATGCCGCTTAATGCGCAAAGCCATCTGAATAGTGCGATATCCAGAAATTCAAGGTGGCAAAACTAGCGCATTGAGCAGCGAGGTCAAGCGTTGCTGGTCGCCCTGACTTCAGCCATGGTGGTGACGCCCTGCAAAACCTTGCAAATGCCGTCTTGGCGCAGGGAGCGCATGCCCTCAGCCAGCGCGGTTTGCAGCAACTCCTCTGCGCGGGCGCCGGTTTGAATCTGGCGGCGCAGGGTTTTCGACATCATCAAGAGTTCATGCAGGCCGGCTCGCCCCTTGAAGCCGCTTTGCTCGCAGGTCTCGCAGCCGGGGCTGTGAAACTTCATCAGGCGGCCGTTGCTGCCGTAGTTGCCTAGCCAGTTGCTCAGCACCGACGCACGCGTCGGCCGCTGTTCGGGCGCAAAGGCATGCAGGTAATCATCCAGCCACTCGTCTTGCTCTGACTCCTCCAAGGGGCTGCCGACCCGGCAGTTGGGGCACATACGGCGCACCAAGCGCTGCGCCAGCACGGCCAGCAAGGAGTCGGCGAAATTGAAGGGGTCCATGCCCATGTCGAGCAGCCGGGTGACGGTTTCGGCCGCGCTGTTGGTGTGCAGGGTGGACATCACCATATGGCCGGTCAGCGAGGCCTCGACGGCGATCTCGGCCGTCTCCTCATCGCGAATTTCACCCACCATGATGACATCCGGGTCGGCGCGCAGAAAGGCCCGCAAGGCCTTGGCGAAGGTCCACTCGATGCGTGGATTCATCTGCACCTGGCGCAGCCCGGCTTGGGTGATTTCGATCGGATCCTCGGCCGTCCAGATCTTGCGATCAGGGGTGTTGATTTGGCTCAGCGCGGAGTGCAGGGTGGTGGTCTTGCCCGAGCCGGTTGGGCCTACGCACAAAACCATGCCGTAAGGGCGGCTGATGGCGTACTTCAAATTCTTCAGGTTGTCGGGCGACAGTCCGAGCTTCTCCAGCGGGATCGGCTTTGACGAAGACAGCAAGCGCATCACCACATCTTCCAGGCCGTTATTGGTCGGGATCGTGGCCACCCGCAATTCCAATTTGTGCTGAGGCGAAAAGCGGGCGAAATTGATCTTGCCGTCCTGCGGCTTGCGACGCTCGGAGATGTCCAGATCGCACATGATCTTGACCCGCGCAATCATCGCGTTGCGGTAGGTGTTGGGCAGTTCCAGATAGGGCTTCATCATGCCGTCGCGGCGAAAGCGGATTTTCAACTTCTCGGTGCCCGGATGGGTCTCGATATGAATATCAGAGACGCCTTGCGTACTGGCATCGATGATCATGGTGTTGATCAGTCGAACCAGCGAGTTATCGCTTTGCTCTATTGGCGGGCCTTCGTCGCGCTGGCTTTGCTCCAGGCCTTCGCGCTCCAGGGTTTCCATCAACTGATCGGCCTTGTCGAGCGAAAAGTCGGCCTGCAGGGACGGCAGATTCAGCTCGCTGCGGGACACGGCGTCGCCCCCTAGGCGCTCATAGGCTTCGGGAATCGCGAACTGCAGAGAGCCAATCTTGGTCAAGGTCGGCGTGACCTTGAGCTGCGAGATGAATTCAATTTCGTCGAGCGCGTCGCGCCGGGTTGGGTCCTCCATGGCCACGATCAAGCGGCCGTCGCGCAGCAACAAGGGCAAAACCTCAAGCCGCTTGGCGACGGCAAAAGGCAGCTTGCGTATGGCGTCGGGCTCGATCGCAAAGTTCTCCACGTCGACCAAGGGGTAACCCATCTTGCGCGCCAAGGCGGACTGCAGCGCCTGGCGCGTCACCACCCCATTGCGCACCAGCAACTCGCCCAGCGGCACCGAGCGGTCGGCTCTTTGCAGCTCAAGTGCTTGTTCGAGCTGGGCCTGCGAGATCAAGTCCAGCGCCAGCAGTGCCTCGCCAATCCGGACCATGGGCATACGGGCTTGCTGCTCGATCGCCAGCATCAGCTGTTCGGCGCTGACGATTTGCTGCGAAACCAGAATGTCTCCGACGCGGCGCGAGCGCAGGCCTTGCTGTTCGTTGGCGGCTGCGGCGATCTGCTCTGCCGTGGCCAGCTTGTCTTTGACCAGGAGGTCACCGATGCGCTCGCCGATATCCACATGGGCGAGCACCTCGCGCGGGATGAAGAGGCGCAACACGGCGTCGTCGGTGTCGCTCAAAGGGGGGAACAAAAACAGCCCCAGGTCGTCCTGGCAATGTCCTATCGTCACGCCCTGCAACTCGCCGCCACCGGCGAAGTAGAGCTTGAATTCGCTGCGTGGGCGCTGATCGAGCTGCCATTCATTGGCCGCGCCTTCCCCGGCTTGCCCGCTGCTGTCAGCGATCAATGCTGCATTCCCAGTCCGAGCCTCAGCGATCACCGGGCGCGTCAACTTCAGCACGCGGAACTGCCCGAATTTCAAGGGCATTGCGTTGCGGGCTGGCGGCACCAAGATTTGAGCCAATCGCTCCTTTGGGGCCAGCGCGACCAATTGGCCCACGCTTTTGCGGTTGTTCAGTCCGAGGATTTCGCAGGGCTCGGCGGTACTCGTGGCTTGCTGGCGAGGGTAGGCGGCATAGGGCGGGACCGGCCAGCTGAATTCGCGCACAAGGCCCCCGTAGTCCAAGCCGGCATCCGCCGGCGACTCGGCGAGGTCTGGGTGAGGCCATTGCAGTGGGGCAGACAAGTCGATCATGCTTTCTCCGGATTCGCTTGAGCCCGCCCAGGCCAGATTGGGCACGAAGGCGGCTCACTCCCTGCATGCTACGCGTTCGAGGGCGGGTCCAAAATGCGGAATTGAGCAAAGTGGACCCGGCAGTTGTGCCGGGCCTGTGTTAGAAACGCCGTCTATTTGGGCTGGGTCTGTGTGAGCTGTTGCCTTGGGCAGGGGTGGGGAGCGTGTATTGAAGACGATTTTATTGACTGGATTTGAGCCGTTTGGAGGCGAGAGCATCAACCCTTCCTGGGAGGTTGCGCGTGCTTTGGATGGCGAGCAGATCGGCGACGCCCGCGTCGTGGCTCGGTGTTTGCCCTGCGTGTTTGGTGCGGCCTTGAGCAGCTTGAAGCAAAGCTTGCGCGAACATCCGCCGGCACTGGTCTTGGCGCTGGGCCAAGCTGGCGGCCGCAGCGACTTGTCTCTGGAGCGGGTGGCCATCAATATCGATGATGCCCGCATCGCCGACAACGCCGGCCGGCAACCCATCGATGAGCCTGTGGTGGAAGGCGCGGCAGCGGCCTATTTTTCGACGTTGCCAATCAAAGCCATGATGGCGGGCCTGCGCGAGGCGGGCTTCCCGGCCGGCATTTCGCAAACGGCCGGCACCTTTGTCTGCAACCATGTTTTTTATGGGCTGCAGCATTTTCTGCGGGGTGGCCCGGTGCGCAGCGGCTTTATGCATATTCCCTTGCTGCCTGAACAAGCGGCCCATTTGCCGGGGCAGGCCAGCATGGCGCTCAAGACCATGGTTGATGGCGTGCGGCTGGCCTTGGCCCTGGCCATGCGGGTCGATGTGGATGTGCGCCAGTCGGGCGGCAGCATCAGCTGAAGGGCTTGCGCTGCCGAGCAGTCGCTTGCCAGCCCGAGCTTCATTTCTGGGAATCGCTGCGCCACTGCGTCGCCGTCTGGCGCATCAACACCAGCTGTTTGCCGAAGTTGTTGCAGCCCGTGCAAAACAAGCGATGGGCTCGAATGACGAGGCGCGCACCCGCGCCGAGCCGGCGGTCTTCGCCGGCCAAGGTCATCCGGGTGATGTCTTTGCAATTTGGCATCAGTTTCACGCCTGTTTTCTCCTTGATTGAGCCACCGAGCTTGCGCGCAAGGGCTTGGTCGCGCCGCGCTTCCATTCCTTACAGCGCATGAAGGCTTGGCCGATTTGCAAAGTTTTTTGCGGACCGCTGTAAGGATTCAAGCTTTGCTTGCGACCCATGGGTGTCAACGGCATGATGCCTTGGCCTGAGACCCTGAAGTCGGGGTCTGCAAGCGTCTTTAGTTTTTTCGTTTCTTCCATTGGAGTCATTCATGAAATCAAGCTATCTCGTTTCTTCCGCCGTCGCCGCCGCTTTGGCCATGGGGTTGGTGGGTCAAGTCGCTGCGCAGGACAAGGGCGCCAAGGAGAAGTGCTTCGGCATCGCGAAGGCGGGCGAAAACGACTGCGCCAACCTCAGCGGCACGCATTCTTGTGCGGGTCAGTCCAAGGTCGACAAGGGCGTCGATGAATGGAAATTCGTCCCCAAGGGCAGTTGCAAAAGCATGGCCGGCATGACGGCCGAAGAAGCCAAAGCCAAGATGAAAAGCTAAGTCTTGAATTGAACTGACAAGCCAGGCCGAGCGTGGAGAGGGCACAGCGTATGAATTCGGAGCCGCAGTTTCCAATGTCGCAAGTCGGCATTGGTTGGCGCCAGCCTCATTACGAATCGTTGCTCAGGCGCGCGCCTGCGCTTGGCTTTTTGGAAGTGCATTCGGAGAATTTCTTTGCACCGGGCGGCGCCGCATTGGCAGTGCTGATGGCGGGCCGAGCGCAATATCCGATCAGTTTGCACGGGGTTGGTTTGGCCCTGGGGTCCGCCTGTGGGCTTGATGCCTGGCACCTAGATCGCCTGGCAGATTTGGTGGACCGAGTCGATCCGGTGCGGGTCTCGGATCACGCGAGTTTTGCGCGCGTACCGGGGCAGGGCGGGCGCGCGAGCTTGCACGCCAGTGATTTGTTGCCGATTGAATTCAATCAAAGCAGCCTCGATGTCATGGTGAGCCATGTGCAGCAGGTGCAAGAGCGCCTGCGTCGGCCCATTTTGGTGGAAAACCTCAGTGCTTATCTGGGCTGGGATGACGCGGGTAGTGAAGGCATGAGCGAAGTGGATTTTTTCAATCTGCTGACGCAGCGCAGTGGTTGCGGCCTCTTGCTCGACGTGAACAATCTGGTGGTCAATGCGCGCAATCAAGGCGCAAACAAGGCCGAGGCTGTGACACAGGCGCAGGCTTGGATTGACGCCATTCGCTTGGGCAGTGTCGGTGAGATCCATTTGGCGGGCCATGTCGAATTGCCCGGCATCGTCATTGATGACCATGGCAGCCGGGTCAGCGCCGAGGTGTGGCAGGTTTTCTCTCATGCGATAGAGCGCTTGGGGCCGCTGCCGAGTTTGATCGAGTGGGATACCGATGTTCCGGCGCTGGACGTCTTGCTGGGCGAGGCCGAGTTGGCCCGGCGAGCAATGGCCGAATGCGCTGGGCCGGTGACCGTATGACGGCGGCTTTGGCCAAGCGTCAGCAGGCTTTGCTGGCAGCCCTGCTGGGTCGCTCCGGCGGCGAGGGCAGTGGCTTGGTCGGGCTGCCCGGCGTGCGGAATATGCCGAGCGGATCGGCGCTTGAACGCGGCTTGTTGGCCTATCGCCTGAACGCTCAGGCGATGGCGGCGAAAGCGCTTGGCGCGGTGTTCGCGCGCACCCAGACCGCCCTGGGTGATGAAGCATCCTTCGCCGCCTTGGCTTGGGCTCTTTGGCGCCGCTTTCCACCAGAGCGAGGTGACTTGGGGCTGTGGGGAGGCAGCTTGGCGGAGTTTTTGGCGGAGCAAGACGGTATGCCTGTGTGGCTCTGCGATTTGGCGCACATCGAGTGGGCGGCACATTGCTGCGAGCGCGCTGCCGACAGCGAGCTTGATGTGCCGTCGCTGGCCCTGTTGAGTGAACTGGAGCCGCAGCAGCTTCACCTGCGCTTCAGACCCGGCGTGCAATTGCTACGGGTGGAATCCAAAGCCTGGGAACAATGGTGCGACCAGATTCCGGATACAGCCGCGCAGGGCGAGCCTATTGGCCTGGTGATGGCTCGCAAGGCCTGGGTGTCGCAAGCGCATGCCGTGCAGCCGGGACATTGGGCTCTGATGAGCAGCCTGTTGGAAGGGGCTGATCTGGAGCAGGCGCTGCAGCAGGCGTTCGCGATGCAGGCTGAGTTTGATTTTTCGGCTTGGCTGCAGGCAGCGCTGCTCAAGGGCTGGCTCTGGGGTGTAGAGGCTGGCGAGTGTCAGCCTAAGTAAATCACTATTTTGTTTGACCGAAGCGGCGGCGCGTCGTTTCGCAAACCATTTGAATCACAAGGACCTATGACATGAAGGCATTCTTTAGCCTGCTTTTGCTTGCTCTTTGCCACCCGGGCCAGAGCTGCAGCTTCGAGACCGGCTTGCCTCAGCCTTTTCGCCACGTCTTGGCCCACGCGCAAGCCCTGGCCTTGTTGATGGCGCGACTCTTTGTCGCCAAGGCCTTCTTTCTCTCCGGGCTGACAAAAATTCAGGACTGGTCGACGACGCTGGCACTTTTCGAAACCGAGTACATGACTCCGCTGCTGCCGCCCGAAGTGGCCGCATGGATGGGTACCGGCGGCGAGTTGCTGTTGCCGGTCTTGTTGGTCCTGGGCTTGGGCGGGCGCTTTGCCGCTGTCGGGCTCTCGGTCGTCAACGTGATGGCAGTTTTGAGCCTGAGCGATATCGCACCGGCCGCGCTGGCCGGTCATCAGTTGTGGGGCGCGCTGCTGCTGGCGGTCGCTTTATGGGGCGCGGGTCGTTGGTCTTTGGATGCGCTGCGGCAGCGAAAATTTGGAACTTGTCCGTGAATAGGCGGGATAAGTTCTTAGTCCAGCGGCTGAAAGCTAATCACCAAGACCGGCGGAACCCGCCCGTCGACATCACGCGGTAGTTTTTCGGTTTTGTCGACGGCGCGCAGCACGGCCTTGTCCCACTCACCGTCGCCGCTGGGTTTCAGCAGCTTGCGCGAAATAATCGTTCCATCTGGCGCCACCCGCACTTCCACTTCGGCCACCGGGTTGCCATTGGGGGAGTCGGTGAAAATGATGTTCGGCCGGATGCTGGCCTTGATGCGCCCGCCGTATGAGGCGGACGGGCCCGAACTCTTCAGTGCCGTGCCGACAGCATTCGGTGCCCCGTTGGCGCCAGCCATGCCTTGTATGCGGCGCAAGTTTTCTTGCCGCTGTGCTTCGAGCTTGGCCTCGGCCTGTTTGTCTTGTTTGTCCTGCTTGAGCTGGTTCTCTTTTTTGTCTTTGTCCAGCTTGGCTTGCTTGAGCTTGTCCTCTTTGCGCTTATCTTCTTTGCGTTGATCTTCCTTGCGCTGCTCCTCTTTGCGCTGCTCGTCCTTCAGCGCTTGTTCGCGCTTCTTGCGCTCCGCCTCAAGTTCGGCTGCACGTTTCTTTTTCTGTTCGCGAGCCACCGCAATTTCGGCTTCGCGCTCGGCCTGCGCCTCCTCTTCGACCGCCTTGGTCTGGGGCTTGGGCTCGTCAGGCTTTTTATAGACCTCCGGCTCCGGCTCGGGCGTTGGCGGAATGACCTCCTTGGGCGCGGCCGCTTGCGGCACCGCCGACCATAACTCCGCCTCAAAGGCAGGCGGCGCCTTGGTGCGCCAGTTCACGCCGGCACTCAGCGCTGCAAGCAGGGCTGCGTGGGCGATGGTGGCGAACAGCAAGCCACGCCCCATCATCGGCGTCTCGGGCGGGCGCAGCGGGTCTTTGGGGGACAAGAAGAGGGTAGCCATCGCCTCGCTCTTAATTGCCGGTGCCGGCGTTTTTGACCGCCAAACCAACGCGCGCGATGCCGGCCGACTGCAAGACGTCCATCACCTTGACGATCGCCTCATATTTGACGTTCTTGTCACCCGAAATCACCACCGGCGTCGACGCTTCGCCCGCCTGCGCCTGCTTTACCTGATCGGCCAGCTGTTTGAGGCTCAAGGGCCTGGCCTCTTCTTTGTCCAGCTTGAGCTTGAGCTTCTCGTCCGCGCCGACGATGACGTGAATCACATGCTCAGGCTGAGCACGGCTCTTGCCAACGCTGGGCAGGTCAACTAGGCCGGTCGTGATCATCGGAGCGCTGACCATGAAGATGATCAATAGCACCAACATCACGTCGATGAAGGGCACCATATTGATTTCGTTGATAGTGCGACGGCGGCGTGAACCGCGTGAGCTGATGGCTGCCATGGCTGTGGGTGGCCGATTCAGCGGCCGGCCGGGCCGGCGGGCGCGGCTTGCGCGGCGTTGCGCTGCAAGATATTGGAGAACTCTTCAATGAAGGACTCCAGCGTGATCGCGCTGCGGTCAATCTGCCGGGCAAAACGGTTGTAGGCCAGGACGGCAGGAATGGCCGCAAAGAGGCCGATCGCGGTTGCAACCAAGGCTTCGGCGATGCCGGGCGCGACGGTGGCCAAAGTCACTTGTTGCACATTGGACAGGCCTACAAAGGCGTGCATGATGCCCCAGATGGTGCCGAAAAGGCCGACATAGGGTGACACCGAACCGACCGAAGCGAGGAAGGACAGATTGCTTTCCATCGCGTCAAGTTCGCGTTGAAAGCTTGCCCGCATGGCGCGCCGGGCGCCGTCTAGCAAGGCGCCGGCTTCGGTCACACGCCGCTCGCGCGACTTCAAAAACTCCCGCATGCCGGAGGCAAAAATGCGCTCCAGCGGCGCCCCGTCTGGCTTGGTGGAGACGGCGCTGAACAAGTCGTTGAGGTTCTTGCCCGACCAGAATTCCTGCTCAAATGCCTCGTTACTTGACTTGATGCGGGACAACGAGATCAGCTTGCTGAAGATCACGCTCCAACTCGCCAGCGAAACCAGCAGCAATGCGGCAATCACCAGTTGCACCGTCAGGCTGGCATGGGCAATCAGGGAAACAATCGACAGGTCTTGATTCATGGGTACAAGGAAGTGAGGGCCTGGGTCAAGGAGGCGGGTATGCGGGTTGGGAGCAAATCGCCGCTGCCGGCGTTGCTGCCCGGGCTCTGGACGCAGCCGATGCGTATTTCGCCCTCGGCCAGCAAGCGCTCGCCGCAGAAAGCTTGCTGAAACAGCAGCATGCTGGCACGGCCCAGATTGCGAACTTCGACGCTGACCTGCAGCAGATCGTCCAGGCGAGCGGGGCTGAGGTAGCTGACTTGGGTGCTGCCGACGACGAACATGACGCCGTCTTGATGCCGCATCAGTTCCTGCGAGAAGCCCATTTCACGCAGCCACTCGGTACGCGCACGCTCGAAGAATTTCAAATAATTGGCGTAAAACACCACGCCGCCCGCGTCGAATGACCGGCGTGTTGCTATGGCATGGACATATCTATAAAGCCTTGAAAACAAAGCGTTTTTTGCGAGGGAGTGAATGTCCATAGTTAGCGCATGATTGTCGCCTATTTTTGGCCCTTGATGTCCATGGCTCGCGGGGTGGCTTTGGGCTTGGCAGTGACCATGGGCATGATGCTGGCGCGTGGCTGAATATCCTCCACTCTCGCTTCCAAGTCCCTGACTTTGAGGGTGAGGCTGCCGATCAGTTCATCTGCCTCTACCAGCCGGGAAACTGAATCGTCGCGTTGCGCTTTGAGGCTGGCGATGATCTCGGTCTTGCTGCGAGAGACCTGGCGGGCTTTGAGCAGACGTTGGCGCTCAGAGGTCGGACGCTCTTGGCTGTGAGTGGCAAGGTGGGCCTGGATTTCTTCGACGAGGCCAGGGAAACGCGCCTTGCGCAGCGCAGAGGGGTCGCAGCCGGCTTCCTTGGCGACGTTGTTTTGGCTCACCAGCGTGCCGGCTGGCAGGGCCTTGGGTACGCCAGCTTTCAGGCGTTCAAAGGCTTGGCGGAAGTTGGCTTCAGCGGTCTTGGGCTTGGGCGTGGGCATAGTATTTCTCGATTGAACGCTTCTCGGCCTGGAGGGCGCGGCAGCGTGGGGAGTCAGGGTGAATAACTGCCAGTTGAGCATCCACGGCTTTCTCGTACCGATTGATGTCGCCAGCTTTGCTTACGTCGAGCAGCAGGTCGGGGCAGCCCTTGCCGTCATCGCCGCCGAGGCAGTGCGTAATGGATTCAATGCCACCATACGGGCAGGGGCGCGCATTGAAACAAAAGCCCGCTCGGATGTTGCGAGCGCTGACTTCCCCTTGCTTGATGGACTTGATGAGGGCGGCAGCATCCTTCTCGCTGATCAAGTTCACGATGGCGGCCTTGCGTGTTTCACCCAAGGGGCTGAGGAACTGAGGGCCTGATATGGCACTAAGCGCCCGTGCTTGCTCTTGGTACATGGTCTTGAGATAGAGCGTTCGCGTCTCTTCACTGAGCGCCAAGCGCGAGTGGTTGCGACCGTAGTAGAGCGCCATTGCGCGGCTGCGGTGCTTGAGCTGATACTGCAATGATGGATCATCCACCAGGCCTGAGGCCTGCATGTTGACCGATCCGGTGCGACGCAACTGATGCCACGCGAAGGGCCAAACTGCCCCGACTTTGAAAACTTCCTGATCCAATGTCGGCGTGATCATCCGTGCAATCCGCAAGTCCTCTGCGTTAATCGTGATCTGCGCGCTGTCCAGCAGCAGGGGATAAAAGGAAAGCACCTGCTGGTAATCCAAAGCCTTTGGCCTAGTCCGGTACGGCTTGTGCTTGCCGCTGCCCCAAGGTTCGTACCGATAGGACGTCAGATAGGGGTTGTCTTCATCTTCCTCGTTGATGCCTAAGTCGTCACGTTCTCGGGCACAAAGCATGCGCAGGGCGGCGATGTGCTTCATGGCGTCGATCGCAATCGGCGCGCTCTTGGACACCGGCCAGCGTGCGTCCGAATCGGGGTCGGTCTTGGTCGTCTCGCCTACCAGCATCGGGATGTCGCCAAACTTCTCGTCATGCTCGATCAAGAGGCAGTCTGAGCGCAAGCTGTAGCCCTCTTCGATACGCATGATGGAGAAGTTGAGCAAATATGCCAAGCCTGCCTTGGAAACAAGGTCCAGGTACTGAGAGAGCTTGAGGATCTGCTTTCCGCCCTCTTTTCCCGTGAAAGGCCCCGTCCATCGCTCCAGCAATTCGGTAATGCCAAAGCGGTCGGCCGTCAGCTTGAAGGGGCCGTGGTAGGTGACCGAATGAGTGGACTTCTTGTTTTGAAAGGGCTGCGCAAATTTGCCGGCTCGCAAAGTCATCGCGCCCTTGAGAGAGCCCGCGTTGTGGGCGTAAGCATCCTCCGCACAAAACCGAAAGCAGTCCTCAATGCGGTCTTGGTTCTCGGTGTAGTCCTGCAAGCACTCGTGCAATTGCTTCAGCTGATAGGCCCAGATGCGTGGGGGAATGTAGGGTGTTTGCTGCAACTCGTGGTCGGGTTGCAACTTGACCAGCCGGGCTAGGCCGTCTTGGTTCAGCAGGCAAAAACCCAGGTGCTCTCTGGCATCCAAAAGTTCATGCAGGATCGTGATGGTCTGGCCGAAACTCGAAGCTGCCAATGCTCCCGCCACCTTGTCAATCACCGTTTCAAAGCGCCTCAGGTCGCTGGCCAGGATGCCCACTTGGCTGCAAATGGCAAACAGGGGTTTGATGATCGTGAATTTGGCTTTGAGAGATCCAGCCGTACGGCAACCCCGGTGGCCATACATGAACCAGACCACGCACTGGCGCAAGAGCTCAGCATTGGCGGGGTCAATGCGCGCGCCTCTGGCCCCCTTACCGTCCCCGAAACTCAGCTTCAACGGCTTGCCGGCCCACACATCAAGCGGCCAGATGGGGTCCTTGTAGCGACACACCGGGTTGCCTTCGGCATCAAGGATGGGGGCCCAGTCTGGTGGCGGGGGCCAGCTTGGGGGCCGGAAATTGCCGGCCTGCGGATGCACGGTGGGGCTGTCAATGTGTAGGCCCAGCAGGTCAAGGTTCATGGGGACGTCCAATTGGAATCAAAGCATCTCGGTCACAGGCTCTCGATGAGTCCAGACCAAGCCGGGTGATAACGCCCTTCTTCCAGCCGAAGCAGGGCTTCTGTCACCCATTCGGCGCGGTCCGGGCTGATTGCTTGAATGAAGTTCAGCTTGGCCGTGATTCGCTCGATGGCCAGTTCAGATGGGTGCTCGGCCTTGCTCTGAGCGCGCAGCTCAAACGACTTGAGGAGCCTAAAACTTGCCAGAGACCACACATGGTCAAGGCTGTCAATGTCGCGCTGGTGGGCGCAAAACAGACAGCCAGTGGGGGTGGTGCAGTCCGGCTGGGTGGCAAGTGGAGGAATGTTTGCCACCGGCTCAGGTGAACTGCCTGCGCAAGAGCCCGGGCCGGGGGCCTGCAGGGCGGGGTCATGCTTCGCCCAAAACACCAGTATTTGCACCATGGCGCGCTGCAGACTGGGTTTCTCATAGACACCGATCAGGGTCTGCTTGGCGTGCTGTTTCTCGTCGGCGGTGAGGTCGGGATCGGCCGTACGGCGCAGCATCCAGTTCACGTTGGTGCTGCGCAGCGCCTGGGGGCCGACAAATGCGATCCCGGCGCGTTTGCATGCCTTACGCAATGTACTGAAATCTGGTGGCGCATCCAATCGGCGTTGAACCGAGCTTTTGCCTCTGCCCAGCAAGGGGAACAGCAACCCATCCGGGTCGTCAGGGAAGATGGCTTTGCGCCACTGCAGATAGCGATCAAAGACTGCGCGGTATTCGCTGTAGATCTCGAAGACTACGGGGCCCCAGCGTCGGTGCTTGTACGTGCGGATTTCGTAGCCCTGGCTGGAGGGCTTGAAGCGCCACTGGTCCATGCGCAGCTGATGGGTTTGGGCGAGGTTAAGCGACGGCTGTCCCATCAGGATGAACATCTCGGCCATGATGCGCAGGTTAATGAGTGGATAGCGTGTCCGGTAGGATTTCTCGGCTTCCCAAGCAGCGCGATTCTGAACCGCAAGCTTTGCGCTGTATCGCGCTTGTGCTGGATTACGGGGGTTCGGCGGCTTCAGCTTCTCGGGTCGCTTGAGCCCAGACCACAGTTCCAGCGACTTGCCGTTGCGCAATGGAATCTTAAGGGGCAGCGGCGCCCAAATCGCATCGACGGAGAGGCCATCGGCCAGGTCCAGCAAGACGTGACCAAAGGCGAAAGTTTCCTCCAAGTTCTGCTTGTCGGCATTGGGGCTCAAAGCTCTAGAGCTGTTCTTGGGCGCTTTGAGCCGGGTGGTCTTGATGAGTGGGCTGCCTCGCTCCAAAACCTTGTCCAAGACCCAGCCGACTTTTGAGCCGTATCCGTGGATGGTTTTTTCCTTGATGTCACGTCCCACCCGAACCCGGTGCAAGAGGGTGTCACACCAGTGCCGGTAGTTCTGTTCAACGTTGGCGAGGCTCAGAGCCTGGCCGATGGTCTTATCAGCCCAGTTAAAGAAAGGCTTCAGCGCGTCAAGGTGGCCCTGGATCGTGGCCCTTTGGCCCCCACCCTCCAGGTAGTTCAGCAGGGATTCACGAATCAGGCGCACGAGTTCTATGCGCTCGACCATGGGGCGGCCGAGCTTGCCAACTTCGATCAATGAAGCCACTTCCCTTACGGGCGCGTGCGCCCCACCTTTGTAGAGCCAGGGCCGCAAGTCCCAAGGTGTCTCCAGTGGACCGAATTCCACCCCGGGAAAACTCAGATCGGGCAGGTGTACATCAAGCACGGTGTTTTCCCAGGCGCGTACTCAGGCCAAGGAAGGCGTCGCTGAACACGTTGGCTACCTTGGCCTTCATGCTGGCTTCCTTCACGAACTTGATGTACTTCAACGTGGTGCTTACGTCCTTATGAAGCATCAGTGTGCTGACCAGACCCAGCACACCCTTCTCAGTGGTGCGGATTTCAGCGATCCCGGACAGTCATTTCAGCGTGATGGTGGACAGCGTTTCAAACTGATCGCGGACAGTTTGGGCGCGCGCAAGTGCCTGGGTTGATGGTAGCTCAGGTGTCCGCGA